>NC_018870.1:1845000-2445000 GCF_000305935.1 Thermacetogenium phaeum DSM 12270
GTGCACCCGTCGAAACAGCGCTGCCACCTCCTCGGGAAAGGACCCTACATTATATGTTTACGCCACCGAGAAGGTGTCTCACCGCAAAATTTACAAGGCGATGCGCGCAAATTTTCTTTTGCCGACCTGGATGACCATCCCGTCCTTGACGATGAGGCGCGCCTCGGGATCAACGATCCTCTCCCCATCGATCTTTACCGCACCCTGGCCGATAAACCTTTTACCCGCAGAAGTGCTCTCGACGAGACCTGCCAACGCCAACAGCTTAGGCAACCAGATGCCGCCGTCATCACCCAGCTCTTCGGATTCGAGAACGACAACCGGCATATCGCTGGGGATTTCCCCCTTTTGGAAGACGGCCACAAACTCCTTTTCGGCATCCTGAGCAGCTTCTTCGCCGTGAAACATCCTGACGAGCTCGCGGGCGAGCCGCATCTTGGCATCGCGCGGATGCAGCGTCCCCTCTTCCAGGCCGCTTTTAATCTCCCTAACGTCCTCTATAGATACCGGGGTTACCAGCTCGAAGTAACGAACGATCAGCTCGTCCGGCAGGGACATTGCCTTCCCGTAAATCTCTTTTGGGGGCTCGGAGATTCCAATGTAATTCCCCAGGCTCTTGCTCATCTTCTGGACACCGTCAAGGCCCTCCAAAATCGGCACCATGATTGCCACCTGGGGCTCCTGGCCGAATTCCCTTTGCAGATCCCGTCCGACCAAGAGGTTGAATTTTTGATCGGTCCCCCCCAGCTCAACATCTGCATTGAGAGCAACAGAGTCGTAGCCCTGCATCAAGGGGTAGAGAAACTCGTGAATGCCGATGGGGATGCCTTCCTGGTACCGGCGGGCAAAATCGTCTCGCTCCAGCATCCGGGCAACCGTGTACTTCGCCGCCAGCGTTACCACATCAGCAAAGGTGAGCTTCGCCAGCCAGGTGCTGTTGAAAACAACTCGTGTCCGGTCCATGTCGAGGATTTTCCCCGCCTGCTCCTTGTAGGTGGCGACATTCTCCTTAATCTGCTCTTCCGTCAGCTGGACGCGGGTTTCCGATCTTCCGGTCGGGTCTCCGATTCGTCCTGTGAAATCCCCTAGGATCAGCACCACCTCATGGCCCAGCTCCTGGAACTGCCGCAGCTTGTGAAGCACAACCGTATGCCCCAGGTGAATGTCCGGAGCGGTAGGGTCCATCCCCAACTTGACCCTCAACGGCCTGTCTTCATCCAGAGAACGCTTCAGCTTCCGGATCAGCTCATCTTCAGGAACGATCTCTACAACTCCCCTCCGGATAACCTCCAGCTGCTTCTGCAAATCCTTAATCAGACGTGACACACCAAAATCCTCCCATCCTGCTTTTCACATCTGCAATAATACATACCATTTTTTCTGCTAACCGGCAAGAAAAAACCTCTCTTTTTGCAGCGGGGAAAGCCAATGCCCGCGAGTCCTGCCGCAAAGCACGCTCCAAACACAAATCAAAAACCCTCTGAAAACCTTACACCCCTATTCTCCTGTTGCCACAGGTAAAGTCGTTTAGAGGTTTTTCTTGAGGATCTCCTCCAGATCGGAAAAGGCGGCCTTGCGAATGTTGGCGGCCAGCGACCCCGACTCCAGGGCAGCCTCCACCAGCTCCGGGATGTCAGATTCCTCCAGCCCCACTTCACCAAGCCTGGCGGGAAGCTCCAGCCGCTGCTTGAGCGCCCGCACAAAGTGCAGCAGGCGCTCGGCCGCCTCCTCAGCACCGCCATCGCCGGAAACGATCCCCAACTCCCGGGCCAGCCGCGCATACTTCTCCGCTGCATGCGTCAAATTGAATTCCATCACAAAGGGCAGCAGAATCCCGCAGACCATTCCGTGCGGGATCCCGTAGCGGATTCCAACCGGATGAGCAAGGGCATGCACCGCCCCCGCCCGGGCGTTGTTCAAGGCCATGCCGGCCATCAGGCTGCCCAACATCACCTGCTGGCGCGCCTCCCGGTCGCTCCCTTTCCTGTAAGCAGAATAAAGATTCCTGCAGATAAGAACAGCCGCTTCCAGGGCCAGGCAGTCAGTCAGAGGGGTTGCCCAGCGCGAGGTATAGGCCTCCAGGGCATGGGTCAGGGCATCCATCCCCGTTTGTGCGGTTAAACGCCGGGGCATGGTCATCGTCAGAACAGGATCCACGACGGCGACCCGCGCCGTCCAGGAGTCGTTTCTGATGCTCTGCTTGCGGCCGCTTGCCGGATCGCTGAGCACGGCGTTCCTGGTAACCTCCGCTCCACTACCGGCGGTGGTGGGAACGGCGATCCAAGGGAGCACCGTTTCTCCCAGCTCTCGTGCCCCTGTGAAATAATCCTCAACCCGGCCTTCCTGGAAGTAGAGACCGGCGATCGCCTTGGCCACATCGATGACGCTCCCGCCCCCGACTCCGATGACCAGCTCCACTCCGTAGCGGCGGGCGATCTGCAGCCCCTCCGCAACAACAGAGAGGGTCGGCTCCGGAGCGATTCCGCCGAAGTAAACGACCTCCAACCCCGCCGCCTTCAGCGGGCCGACCACCCTCTCGATCATCCCGCCGGACTGCAGGGACTTTTTCCCCATGCAGAGCAGCAGCTTCTTTCCGAAGCTTTTCGCCTCTACCCCCAGGCGGCCGCTGCTCCCCGGCCCGAAGATAATCCGCGGTGTCACCAAAAAGTCAAAGAGCACCAGCCATCACCTCGCATCTGAATCCGTCTGGAGATATTATAACCCTGCCGAATCTTGAAAAGTACCGGGTTTTTGGCTTCTATCACCACCATAGTGATGTTCTACTTTTTCAAACGAAAAAAGGGTTTATCCTTGCCGGCGCAGCGACCTGACGGGGGTTGTTACTCGCCCTTGACGAAGGAGCAGCAAACGGCAGCCGGATCGAGACAGGATGTCGAGATAGGCGACTCTGCGGCAGGGAAACGAAAAGCCGGTCGGCTGCTTATCTATCGACGAGTTTTAGGGCGGTTAAACCGAAAGATCCGGGAGCAAGCGCAAGGATAAACCGAAGCGTATTTTCAGGGCAGACCCTCACGCCGCGCTCCTGCGGCACCAACAGAGTATGAAAATCCCCGCCGGGTCTACCTGCGAGCGACCTATGGAAGGCGGGTAACAGGACAGGCGAAGCGAGGATGACAGGTCGGGATGCGAGTACAGACACCCCTTGACCTGCGATGGAATGGATTTGCTGCGAGGCTAAACGCTGCGATTGGCAGAAGCAGTTTGCAACTTGTTACGCAGCATCCCAGAGCTGTCCCGAAGCGAGCCGTCGTCCTGTCCGGCCTGGAATCGGGAGTCGAGCGGTAGGCCGGCAGGGTATGCGGTCTATTTTCAAGGCAGGTCATAGTATAATGGCCAATCAGTTGAACCAGAAAGAAAGAACGCTTCTACAAGACCAGCAAAAGCATGAGGAGGTCTACATAGCCAAGTACAAGTCCTATGCACAGCAGTCATAGGATCCCCACTCAAGCAGTTGTTCAACAGCTACGCCCAGCGTGAGCAGCAGAACTACAATTACCCTCTGGAGAGATACTACAGGGGCAGAGGGCTTTTTGGTCGACTTGCCCACCAGGATTTCCAAATTATGCGACGAATTTAAACCAAGATGGGCGGTCTTCGACTCTATCCTATGCTTTCGTCATCAAGGCGACAGATCCCGTAAGTTTAAGAACGGCTTATCGTTACTTCTGACCGGTTTTTATTCATAAATTATGAAGTGGAAACCGATCGATAAACAGGACGATAGAAGGCCTCTCGAGAACCGCCTGGCCGGCTGATAATGCTTTTCAGCACCGCCAACACCGCTCCGACGACCGGCGCTGATTCGGAAGGAAGTTACCAGAATGAACCTCTCAGAGCGGCTTACAGACGCAGAGGAAAGGATCCGCGATAATGCCGTGAAGCCCCTGCTGGCGCTGCTTCCCACTTGGGTTCGCCCCAATCACATCACAGGGACGCGCCTGATTCTGGTTTCATCCGCATTTATTTTATATCTATTTAATAAGTCCCTGGCACCGCAGATCTGGATTTTAACCGCAGCCATCTTGACCGACTTCATCGACGGCCCGCTGGCGCGGCTGCGCAGCCAGTGTTCGCGCAAAGGGGCTTATCTGGATCAGATCGCAGACTGGTGTCTGGGGATCTGGACGGGTGTGCTGGCCCTGCTAACCGGATTACTGCCGGCAATAGTAATCGTCCTCATGGCTGCCCCGCAGATCGGCGTGCTCATAACGGACAGGATTCGCGTCGCCCGCCTCAGCACAGACGACGGGAGGAAGCGGGCACTGGCCATCGCCATGGGGGCGGCTAACTCCAGGTCAACGACCATCGAGCGGCTGCAATTCGTCACCGTGCTGCTGGGATTTATGCTGATCGTTTTCAGCAAGATGACCGACAGAGCAATCTGGCACCGGATCGGCCTGGGCAGCCTTTATATCGAAATCGTTTTGGTGTGGCTGTTTCTTTTTCAGGGAATCGCCAATGTGATCGCCAAGAGATAAATGCGGGCACAACAGGGCAGCGCATCGTGGAGAGCCAAAACCAATTGTGAGTTCGTTTATATGCCCTGCTTTAAGAAAGAAAAAGCTTTAAAAACATTGACAGATCTGCAATTCTTGTGCTACCATCACTTCAAACCGGTGACAAGAGGAGAAAAAAAACGCATTTCCGGCCAAAGAGAACCGGGAACGCCGAATTTTCAGCCACAATGGAGCGAAGAAAGGAAAGGCATTTCCGGCGTTAACGGATGGATAAGGGCAGCATAAATGTAAGGAACGGTGGGCGACTGCACCCGTCTTCATAAGGGCGGGTGATAGGCGATACATTATTAAATAAAAGAGAGGAGAAGAGGCGAGATGAGAAGGTCAAAATCAGTTGAGCTGAGAAAGCTGTTGAAGGCAGTTCTGCTGGGATCCCTCCTTTTCTTATGCGTCGGAGTTTTCACCTCATGCAGCAACGGCGATTCGACGGGTGCTGCATCCAACGATGCCCAGTCCACTACCGGAGACGGCGTCAAGACGATCGGCATCGTCCAGATCGTGGAGCACCCCTCACTTAACACCATCCGAGAATCGTTCATCCAAAAGCTCGCAGAGGAAGGTTATCAGGACGGAAAGAACATCAAAATCGATTACCAGAATGCCCAGGGCGACCAGACCAACTTGAAGAGCATCTGTCAGAAGTTTGCCAGAAATAAATACGATCTGATCGTGGCCATCGCCACCCCCTCGGCACAGGCAGCAGCCGGTGAAACGAAGGAGATACCGGTGCTCTTTGCAGCCTGCACCGATCCCGTCAGCTCAGGCCTCGTGGCCAGCCTTGACCGGCCGGGTGCCAATGTGACCGGAACTTCAGACGCGGTTTCCGCAGAGAAGATAATGGAGCTGGCCAAACGCATCACACCCGGTTTTAAGACCATCGGCGCGCTTTACAATTCTGGAGAAGCCAATTCGGTGTCGGTCATCAACGACCTCAAGGAGTACGCGAGCAAGAACGGAATGACGGTGATCGAGGGCACGGTCACCAACACCTCGGAGGTACAGCAGGTGACTCAGTCCCTTGCGGAAAAGGCCGACATCCTCTTCTCACCGATTGACAACACCGTTGCCTCAGCCATGCCGGTCGTCGCCCAGGTTGCCAAAAGGGCAAAGAAGCCGATCTACGTCGGCGCCGATTCTATGGTCAAAGACGGCGGGCTGGCGACTTACGGAATCAACTATCAGGTTCTGGGAGAAGAAACTGCGAAGATGGCGATCGAGATCTTGAACGGAAAGAACCCGGCAGACATGCCCGTCAAGCTAATGGATGAGATGGACATCTATCTCAATCAGGAAACGGCTGCGGCGATAGGCATTACTTTCCCGGATGATATAGTCAAGGAAGCAAAACAGATCTTCGGAAAATAGTTTATCAGTAGACCACCATGCCGCCAGCGGCGGCACCAATGTTCATGGCAGTTTATTTATATATTTAGTTTATAGAATGAGGCGATACCCGGTATGTCGCTAACATCATTGGCAGCAACACTACAGGGCTCAATGGAACTCGGCGTCATCTATGCGATTATGGCGCTCGGCGTTTTCATATCCTTCCGAACGCTGAACATACCCGACCTGACGGTAGATGGCAGTTTCACATTGGGTGCCGCCGTGTCGGCGGTAATGGTCTGCAGCGGCCAGCCCTTCAGCGGGCTGGCTGTGGCCTTTTTGGCAGGCTGGATTGCCGGCACCTGCACCGCACTGCTGACGACTAAGCTCAAAATTCAGCCCCTGCTTTCAGGCATACTGATGATGCTGGCGCTTTACTCGATAAACCTTAAAGTTATGGAGGGCAAGCCGAATATCCCTCTCCTAAACAAGCCTCTGATGTTCAGCTTTCTGCAGGAATTTGCGCAGGTACAGTACGCCGTGCTGCTGTTTCTCTTGCTAATACTCGTCCTGATCGTACTTCTGCTGTACTTTTTCCTGAAAACGAGGTTGGGCTTTGTGTTGAGAGCAACAGGGGATAATCAGCAAATGGTCAGAGCACTCGGGGTGAACACAGATGTTACGATACTGATAGGGCTTGCCTTGTCGAACGGCCTCGTTGCTCTGTCAGGAGCCATCATAGCGCAGTATCAGACGTTTGCCGACGTGAGCATGGGCATCGGAATGGTAATCATCGGACTTGCCTCGGTCATAATCGGCGAAGTTCTGTTCGGCGTGAAAACGCTGATGCGCAGGCTTCTGGCGGTGGTGCTCGGTGCCATCGTCTACAGGCTGGTGATCGCCGTCGCCCTGTGGCTGGGTATGCCGCCAACAGATCTCAAGCTGGTGTCGGCAGCGATCGTAGCGGTTGCCCTGTCGATGACCGTAATCAAGCAGAAGGTTCTCTCATTCCAAAACAGAAGGGCCAACTCCGCTGGTTACCAGGGGGGCAGATGCAATGCTCAGGGTTGAAAACATCTGCAAAACCTTTAACAAGGGGAGCATCAACGAAAAAGTCGCCATTGACAATCTGAGCCTCTTTCTCGACGAGGGTGAGTTCGTCACCGTCATAGGGGGTAATGGAGCGGGAAAGTCGACACTCATAAACTGTATAGCCGGTGTTTACGAAATAGACTCAGGCCGCATCTTCCTCGACGGCATGGACATCACCTACACGCCGGAGTATAAGCGCTCCCAATATATCGGGAGGGTCTTTCAGGACCCTTTGCTAGGCACAGCCTTTGACATGACCATAGAAGAGAATCTGGCCATTGCCTACGCCAAGGGGAAACCGAAGAATCTGAAAGCCGGAATAACTAAGGCCGACAGAGCTCTCTTCAGAGAGAAGCTCGCCCTGCTGGAGCTGGGGCTTGAGGACAGGCTCAAGGAAAAGGTCAGCTGCCTTTCCGGCGGGCAGCGTCAGGCCCTTACCCTGCTCATGGCGACGATCGTCAAACCGAAGCTGCTGCTGCTCGATGAGCACACGGCCGCCCTCGATCCGGCGACTGCCAAGAAGGTCCTGCAACTGACCGACGAAATCGTGAAGAAAGAAAAGCTCTGCACGATCATGATCACCCACAACATCAAGGCCGCCCTTGAATACGGCACCAGAACCATTATGATGCACGAAGGCAGAATTATCATGGATTTAAACAGCAAGGATAAAGAAAAAGTCACCGTTGAGTGGCTGATAGAGCAATTCAACCGCAAAATAGGAACGGAGTTCGACAACGACAGGATGCTGCTCGGCTGAATGCCGGAGGGCCGGTTCTGAATCAGCTCCTTTCTCACGAAGAGCAAAGGAGTAACAATGAGGCACCGGCCCGGGCTGCTTCACACCGCAATAGCCTAGTATGGTCATCTCCCCTTTACCGAACCGCCGGCGTAATCACAATATTGCGCCAGGGAAGGCCCTTCGGCTGCTGGGGAGTTTTTGCGGGAAACGCTCCCGTCTCACCGCTACTCCTCTTCTGCGTCCTCCCTTACGTAAACACCCTCTTCAAACTGCACCGCTTCCCTAGGGATTTATAGAAAAAAAGAACCCCGCAGGAAAGAATGCCGGCTCCCCTAAGGGGGATCTCGGTAGCTTACCCTAGACCCCGGATCATCTCCTCCCGTCTTCATAGAAACAATGATAAAGGAGGCTCTTCGACCTCCTCTTCAATTGCCTCGCTTGGGCTTTTGTGGAGTTGTGAGGCTCTTCCCTTCTTTCCAGTTTATTAAATTAATCCTGTTACCCGCTTTAACCACTCTATTCAGCAGATCTTAACCCCCATTATTCCAGCGGTCTCGATCTGGATCAGCCGCTTGCACTTGGAGCACTTGATCTCCAGCGTGCTGCCGTTGCACACACAGATGAGCCTGTTGCAAATGCACCTCACGTCCTCCTTGCCTCCTTCATCCCTCTGCCGGGTCAAGCCCTTATCCTCCATGAGTGTTTTTCTCCCCTCCATGTCCTGACCGCTCCACCTTTCATAAAAGAATAGCTGCAAGGCCTCCTGTTGCAGGGAAGAAGCACCGTACCTTGCCTTCCTCCCGGTCTTCCCGTATACTACCGCACTGCCGACCCACAGGTGTTAATCGCCGAAAACTCCTGGTTTAAACAGCTACTGAAATCGAGTAGGAGGGGACGGTTAGCCCCCGTCCTCTCACACCACCAGACATGCGGGTCCGCATCCGGCGGTTCACCAAGCTTGACGAAGATAAATACTCTGGTCTCCGCGAGGTGCCGCTCCGCTTTTTGCCGGAGAAGGTCTCGGCCCTCCCGCAGTCCCCCGTGGCTTCGCCACTCCCTCCCGCGGGCAGACCCCTTGCGGGGAAATCTAGATCTTCGCCCTTCTCCACCAGGTTAACGCCCATGCCAGGCGCACATTCAACAAGACCACGATCACTCGTAGTCTTGTTTTTTCTAGCTGACAGCCAGCGGATATATTATCGTTTAACATTTTGTTGTTCTATATTTTAACATATGTTAAATACCAAGTCAACCAGTATTTGAAAATTTTTAAAAAGACAAAGCCGCTTCCTTTTTTTGATTGTTGTTGCTCATTTTTTTCATATGTTATAATATTGGCAACCAAACTGTTAAGGAGGATCGGTCGTGTCGATTGGCCGGAGGATAGCGCAGCGGAGGAGAGAACTGAATCTCAATCAAACACAGCTCGCCGAAAAAGCGGGGCTTAGACCGGCCGCCATCAACCAGTACGAATCCGGTGAGCGGCGTCCGAGCTACGAAGCCTTGATCAAATTGGCCGGAGCACTGAAAGTATCGACCGACTATCTGATAGGGAGCAGTGAAGCCGGGGAGCTAACGAGCGACCCAACTATCAAGGCCATAATCAAAACAATGCAGTGTTTAACGGAAGAGAAAAGGGTTAAAATACTGAATTTCGCCTACTTTTTAATCAACCAGAGCCTATCGCTGGAGGCTCCCGTTTTCGATGACGCGGGAGAATATGCAGATTACCTGCTGTCCCAAACCGGACAGAGCGCGCCGCCCGTAGACATCCAATTCATTGCCGAAAGCCTCGGCATCAAAATCATCGAAACTTCCGGACTGGAGCACGAAGGAATTCTTTTTAAAGCTCCCGAAGGCAGCATCATTCTTCTCGACGAGAAATCCGGGAGTGAGATCCGCAAGAGGTTCACAATTGCCCACCTACTCGGCCACCACATCATCCCCTGGCATCTAAAAAGCGCCTTCTTCTGTCGCAGACACGGCACGTCATCGCTGAAAACCGAAGATGTCATGGAAATGGAGGCCAACAGGTTCGCTGCAGCCCTGCTGATGCCGAAACTGCACCTGGAAAAGGAGATCTTGGAAAAAAGGCCGTCCCTTGAGCAGCTGGAGCAGCTAGCGCACAAAAAATACCGGGTGTCCCTCTTCGCCCTGGCAAACGCCCTGATCGAATATACCGGCAAAAGATACACCCTGGTCAACACCGGCAGCATGACCATTGATAAGACCTTTCAGGGGAACAGGCCGGTTGTGGAAACCCTTCACCCCCACTCTTTCGCCGCTGGGCTTCTCTCCGATCCCCCGGCGCAGAAAACATCCCGCGGCGGATACGTTCCCGCGTCTTACTGGTTTCTCGATGCATCCCCGGAAGAAAAAGTTTATGAGGAGTCCATGTACAATCCGGAATTCGGGGCAGTTCTGACTCTCCTTACGGCGGAGATCTAAGCGGCCGCCCCAGCGCTTTATGCCGGGGGAAAAAGCTGCCAAAGATAAAGCCGGCATAAGTTAACCAGCTCAGTTATAAATGGCGAAAAGGATCGGTCTTGACCCGAGAAATCACCACTTCCAGATCACAGCCGGCCTCCTTAGCCCTGCCTTCGAGATAGCCGGCGATGGCAGGAACGACGACCCGTTCCGTCCCGTAGTGTCCGGCATCCACTAGGGCAATCCCTCGGGCCATGGCCTCCAGAGCTCCATGGTGCCTGACGTCCCCAGTCACATAGACGTCGGCGCCGGCCCTTACGGCATGCTGCAGCAGAACCATGGCGCTCCCCCCGCAGAGGGCAACCCTGGAGACGGTCTTGTCGGGTTCCCCTACGAACCTGACGGCGTCCAGCTCCAGGCATTTCTTGACATGCCCCGCAAAGGTGGCCAGCGTCATTCTTTCAGGAAGCCTGCCCACCCTCCCCAGGCCGGTTTCCTTCCCGCGGTTTTTGAGGGGGTAAACATCATAGGCGACCTCCTCATAGGGATGGACGGCAATCATCCTCTGCAGGACCTCAGGCAGCTTCCTTTCGGGGACGATCGTTTCGATCCGCAGTTCCCCGACCTTTTCCAGTCTGCCGGTCTCACCGATAAACGGGCTCGTCCCCTCCAGGGGGCGGAAGGTACCCGTGCCGGCCACCTGAAAGGTGCAGTCGGAATAGTTGCCGATCCACCCTGCGCCTGCGGAACACATCGCCCGGCGCACTTCATCCTCATGCCCCTCGGGAACAAAAACGACAACCTTGTAGAGCTTTTCCTCGTGAGTAGACAGCAGCAGTTCCACATCGATCAGACCCAGGCGCTCCGCCAGGATGTCGTTGACTCCCCCCGGAGCTGCGTCCAGGTTGGTATGGGCGGCAAACAGGGCAATCCCTGCCTTGACCAGCTTGCAGGCGAGGGAGGCGGGATAAAGATCGTCCCTGAGAGACGTTAGGGGATCACGGAACAGGGGGTGGTGGGAAACGACCAAATCGGCACCAACGGCAGACGCTTCCGCAATTACCTCATCCGTAACCTCCAGGGTTACCAGAAGCTTTTTTACCCTCTGTGACGGTGACCCAACCAGCAGCCCGATCCGGTCACCCTCCTCGGCGAACTCGGGCCTCGCCCATTCCTGCATCCAATCGATAACGGTCCGGCATTCAACCGGCATCTTCAATTACCCCCTTAATAAAATCAATTTTCTTCTTCCATTCCTGCCGCATCTTCTTGGCTGCGGGCGTACGGGCATAGCGCAGAGCTTTCAAAACGCTCTCCATATTCTTCATCTTCTCCTGGAGAAACGGGACGAGCAGGGGATGCCTTTTCTCCACCAGACGCGGCCCGATCTCGAGGAGCTGGTCATCCTCACTCCCGGCATCAGAGGAGTCGAAAGGACGGGGCTCGGCAACGATAATCACGTAAAATCGCCCGCCTTCCAGAACCAAATCCTCATCCACGAGCGACCAGTTATTCTCCAGCAACCAGCGGCGCAGACAACCGGCCGCGCTCTGGGGCTGCAAGACCAGGCGCCGCGCGGACTTGAGAACGTCAGGGGAGGCGGCGAGAATATCCTTGATTTTTACCCCCCCCATCCCGGCAATCACGATCACGTCAGCCTCTCCCGGCTTCAGCGGCTGCAGACCGTCACCCTGCCTGATCTCTATTAACGCATTGAGTCCAAAAAGAAGAACGTTGGCCTTCGCCGTTTCCAGGGGGCCGGGATAGAGGTCGGAGGCGATCACCTTTGGGCAAATGCCGTTTTGAATCAAAAAAACGGGCAGGAGAGCATGATCCGTACCGATATCGGCAGCAATGGTGCCTTTAGGGATAAAACCGGCAATCCTGATAATCCTCTCCGGTATTTTCAAGGGCGTTCCCCCTTCTTTTAAGGAAATCCGGGGGGGCAGGCATCATCGACTGCATCATCAGGCAGGGGATGACGAACAACAGAGGTTTAAGCGCGCCGGTAATCTGCCCGAACATAGGTGCTGATACCGCCGCGCGGCCGAAATTCGGCTTCCACCGTCAAAGAGACGGGGTTTAACAGCTTGACAAGGTCCTCTTTGACTCTGTTTACAACATGCTCTTGGAGAATCCCCACGTTGCGAAAGGAATTCAGATAGTACTTCAAAGATTTGAGTTCTACCAGCTTATCTCCAGGCACATAGGTGATCGTCAGTGTTCCAAAATCCGGCAGCCCGGTCCAGGGGCATACCGATGTAAACTCGGGATCGGTGTAAACCACGTCGGTTTTGCTCCCCGGGTACTCAAAAGGAATAGCTTCCAGAACTTCTGTAGCGATGGTGTCGTAAGAATCGACATCCCAGCGCCGCGCGTATTTATCTTCCACTCTCTGCTCCACCGGATACTCTCCTTTTTATATAAGATTTAGGGATCCAGCATAAACAATGCATTCACAGCAATCCCATTTTTCCCCGGCTCCAGACCAAGGGGCGCCGCCCTTCCAGGAAGGTCGCCGCCACCACCTTCCCGACGAAGATGGTGTGATCGCCGGAAACCAGGCTGTCAACAAGCCTGCATTCAAGGTTGGCGAGGGCGCCCTTAATTCTGGGGACACCAATCACCTCAGCCGGCTCGGTGGGGAGTCCCAGTTCCTTAACTTTGTCCACATCCCTCCCGGATTTCGTCCCGCAGAAAAGGGCGGCCTCTTCATCTCCCTCACCCATGACGGTGACCATAAACTCCCTTGATCTGACGATCATATCGTGAATGAAGCGCTGTGGTGCAATGGAGACCATCACCTGAGGAGGATCCCCTGATTCCTGGCAGATCCAGGCAACGGTGGTGATATTGTGTCTATCCCCATCCTTCGCCCCGATCAAGGCTACTGGAGCGGGTAGTGTTTGCAGTGCTTGACGGATTGCGCCCATGAGCAGAAAACCCCCCTCTACAAGCTTCCCTATACAATTTTAATTAACTCTGGAAGAAGATCAAGCAATGCTGGCATCACCGGCGGAAACCCTCGCCCAAAAATCCGGCACCTTGCCCACCTCGAAAACTCCGGTGTTCCCAAAAACCGCCCCGGCCATTTCCGCTCGCGACTAATTCCAGGCCAAAGAGGAGAACATCCTCTCGCCGACCTCTTTCAATTTCTCCGGGAAGGCCGTCCCTTCGGCAACCAGGGAGATGCGCAGAAACTGGCTGCTCTCTCCCTTCTTCTGCAGGATGTAATCCCGACCGGAAACGTGCCTGCCGTCCTGAAGCTGCGCCGCCCAGGAGACGAGAAAGCCCTGATACCTTTGATGGCTTATTTTTCGGTGCTCAAAGGAGGTAAAGTTATAGTTGCTGTTCATCTTGCTCCGCCTGATAAAGCCTTCCGGGTCAGCCACCCTCCAGATCTGGATATAGCCGCGATAGTTGAGGGCATCATCCTGCAGATAAGAGTTGAGAAGCAGCTCCCCGCTGCTGTAATAGTCCTCGGTGACGGCAGTGGTCGCCGGAAGGGAAATTCTTAAAGGCACGTCCTGATAGCGGTAACTCTTCGTCTCAACTTCGGGGGCAATCCGGTTGGAAACGGCGGCGATCACCCCCGATTCGGCACCGATGGCAAAGAGCAAAACTCCCAGCACGCCGGATATCGTCAGAAACAACAAGAACCTCTTCCTGATGTAGATCATCCTCTCACCCCACCTTTTTTGTAACAATTTAATGGAGAATGACTCCGGTTATGCCCGGCAGTATTTGTTAGCGGGATGGGCAGCATGGAGGGCGGCTTTTCTGGCACCGCAGCAGAGCAAGAGAACGACATTTACCTAGGTGAAGACAAGGCTGGATAGAGCCGCTCGCCGGAAAGGAAAGCAGTTTCCAGCGCGGCCGGCGACCGGGTGCTAACGGCTAACTGTCGGCAGGGTTCCAGCCAGGCCAGGTGCCAGCGCCGGGATGATCCGAAACATTTTTCCTAAAGGCCTCTTTAAGAAAAACAAGAAACCGGCCCCTCGAGGAGGGACCGGCGTTCTTCGACCAAACCGCTATTTGGTCACATTGACGGCACAGACCTTGGCAGCACAGACCTTCAGCTCCGGAATCTTAGCAATGGCATCGAATTTCGGGTTCGTCAGCCTGTTTATCGGTGTCTCCGCAAAGTGGAAGGAGGCGAAGACGACACCCGGCGGCACTGTATCCGTTACCTTGGCGGTGATCTTTATACTACCGCGCCGCGACTTCACCTTGACTTTATCCCCATCATTGATACCCAGGCGTCCGGCATCAGCGCTGTTAATCTCCAGGTAATCGGCAGGCATGAAGTCATTCAGAACGCCCTTCCTGGTCATGGTGCCGGTATGGTAGTGGTACAGGCGGCGGCCGGTGCTGAGGATAAAGGGATACTCCTCGTCAGGCTGCTCGTCCGGCGGAACGTGCTCCACAGCGTGGAACTTGCCCAGGCCGCGGCTGAACTTCTCGGCATGCAGGAACGGCGTCCCCGGATGATCCGGCGTCGGGCAGGGCCACTGGATCCCCTTCTGCTCCAGGCGGGAGAAGGAAATGCCTCCGTAGGACGGCGTCAGGCCGGCGATCTCGTCCATGATATCCGCCGGTGATGAGTAGCTCATCTGGTAACCCATGGCATTAGCCAGCCTGCAGATGATCTCCCAGTCCGCCAGGGCCTCTCCCGGCGGCTCTACGGCTTTCCGCACCCGCTGGACGCGGCGCTCTGTGTTGGTAAAGGTACCGTCCTTCTCTGCAAAGCAGGCGGCGGGGAGCACCACGTCGGCATACTGGGCGGTCTCCGTCAGGAAAATGTCCTGAACCACCAGAAAGTCGAGCTTTGCCAGCCCTTCAGCCACATGGCCGATATCGGCGTCGCTCAAAACGGGGTTCTCACCCATGATGAACATCGCCTTGACGTCCCCCTGGGCGGCGGCATTCATCATTTCCCCGACGGTAAGGCCCGCTTTCTCGGGGACGGTGCAGTTCCAGGCCTTCCCGAACTTCTCCCGCACCGCCGGGTCGGCAACGCTCTGGTAGCCCGTCAGAACGTTGGGAAGGGCTCCCATATCACAGGCTCCCTGAACGTTGTTCTGGCCGCGCAGCGGGTTGACGCCCGTCGACTCCCGGCCGATCTGGCCGCAGAGCATGGCCAGGTTGGCCACCGCAAAGACGTTATGCGTTCCACAGATATGCTGGGTCACACCCATGGTGTAAAGGATGGTGGCGCGTTCGGCTCCGGCGTAAGCCCTGGCCACTTCTTTAATCTTTTCCGCAGGGATTCCCGTGATCCCTTCGACATATTCCGGAGTGTATTTGGCAACGGTTTCCTTCAGAGCTTCGAAGTTTTCAGTGCGGTTGTTGACAAACTCCTTGTTCCAAAGATTCTCGTTGATGATCACGTTGGCCAGCCCGTTGAAGAAGGCTATGTCGGTACCCGGCTTCAGCTGCAGATGCTCGGTCGCCATCAGGGCAAAGTCCGTCTCCCGGGGATCGACCACAACCAGCTTTGCCCCGTTGCGAACGGCCTTGTTGACCTTGTAGCCGATCACCGGATGGCATTCCGCGGTATTGGTACCGCAGGCCAAGATGAAATCGGCTCCGCTTATTTCATTAATAGAGTTGGTCATCGCTCCGCTCCCGAAAGCTGCCGCCAGACCGGCGACTGTGGGAGCGTGTCAGAGGCGGGCGCAGTGATCGATGTTGTTGGTACCGATCACCGCTCTTGTGAACTTGCTTAACAGGTAGTTCTCCTCGTTGGTGCAGCGGGCCGAACTGAGAACAGCTATGCTGTCGGGGCCGTACATATCCTTTGTCTCTTTCAGCTTGGCAGCAACGAGGTTGATAGCCTCGTCCCACGTCGCCTCTTCGAATTTTCCGTTCCTCTTGATGAGGGGTGTTCGCAAACGGTCTTCGCTGTGGATGAACTGATAGCCGAAACGCCCCTTGACGCACAGGAAGCGCCCGTTGACATCCCCTTCAGGGTTGCCGGTCACCCCGATAACCCTGCCGTCCTTGACGTTGAGGTCAATGGTGCAGCCGGTGCCGCAGTACGGGCAAACCGTCTTCACCTTCTGGACCTCCCACCTGCGGCCCTTTCCGATCATCCCTTTCTCGGTCAGGGCACCGACCGGGCAAACGGCGACGCAGCTGCCGCAGTAAACGCAGTCGGAATCGATCATGGGGGTATCCATAAATGGTGCCGGTTTGGTCCTAAAACCGCGGTAGGCAAAATCCAGGACGCTTCTCCCCACGATCTCCTCACAGGCCCGGATGCAACGGCCGCAAACGATGCACTTATTCATGTCGCGGATGTAAAAGGGGTTGCTGTCTTCAAGGGGGTAGCTGTGCTTCTCCCCCCCGAAGATATCCCCGGTCACACCGTACTCGTAGCAATACTCCTGAAGCAGGCAGTCCCCGCTTTTTTCACAGGTCAGGCAATCCAGGGGGTGATTGGCAATAAGGAGCTCCAGTATTGTCTTGCGCGCTTCTCTGATCTGGGGT
The DNA here is from genome assembly GCF_000305935.1 of Thermacetogenium phaeum DSM 12270. Taxonomy (NCBI): domain Bacteria; kingdom Bacillati; phylum Bacillota; class Clostridia; order Thermoanaerobacterales; family Thermoanaerobacteraceae; genus Thermacetogenium; species Thermacetogenium phaeum. The sequence continues at coordinate 1,861,618 of NC_018870.1, forward strand.
GTATTCGTCCTTATCACCATGCCATCGGTGCACGTCGTCACACAGGAAGCGGGGAGATTGCGCATATTTTCTATCTCTACGACGCAGAGCCGACACGCCCCAACCGGAGTCAGGTCCGGGTCATGGCACAAGGCCGGGATTTTAATCCCGATGGACTGGGCGGCTTCCAATACCGTTGTGCCCTCCGGGACCTGTACCGTCTGTCCGTCAATGGTGACGGTAACAAGAGCCACTTTTCTCACACTCCTTTTCCCCTATGATACCTTACAGTCGTAAAACGGCGCCCTGATTACACTTCTCAAAGCAGGTGCCGCACTTGATGCACTTCTCAGGATCGATCTTATGGGGCTCTTTCTTTGCGCCGGAAATTGCACCAACCGGGCAGGCTCTCAGGCAGCGCCCGCAGCCGATGCACTTTTCCTCATCAATACTGAATACCAGCAGTGCGGTACAGACATGGGCCGGGCACCGTTTGTCGAAAATGTGGGCTTCGTACTCATGCCGGAAGTAACGCAGTGTGGAAAGCACCGGGTTGGGTGCGGTGTTTCCGAGACCGCAGAGGGCAGTGGATTTGATCACCCGTCCCAGCCGTTCCAGGGTCTCGATATCCTCGGGAACCCCTTCACCGTTGCAGATGCGGGTGAGGATCTCCAGCATCCGCTTCGTTCCCTCCCGGCAGGGGGTACACTTCCCGCAGGACTCAGCCTGAGTGAAGTTCAGGAAGAAGCGAGCCAGGTCGACCATGCAGGTCGTCTCGTCCATGACGACGAGGCCGCCGGAACCCATCATGGCTCCCGCCTGGATCAGCGACTCGTAGTCAACGGGTGTATCCATCAGTTCGGCAGGTATGCAGCCACCCGAAGGCCCTCCGATCTGGACACCCTTATACTTTTTGCCCCCAACTATACCGCCGCCGATTTCGAAGATGATTTCCCTTAAGGTAATTCCCATCGGCACCTCGACAAGACCGGTGTTGTTCACCTTCCCGGTCAGGGCGAACACCTTGGTCCCTTTGCTCTTTTCGGTGCCCATGGCGGCGAACCAATCTGCCCCCCTGGCGATGATCACCGGCACATTGGCATAGGTCTCCACGTTGTTGATGTTGGACGGCTTGTTAAACAAACCGCGCTGCGCCGGGAAAGGCGGCCTTACCCGGGGCATCCCCCGCTTGCCCTCGATGGAAGCCATCAGAGCCGTTTCCTCGCCGCAAACAAACGCTCCGGCCCCTTCTTTGATGTGCAGGTTGAAGGTGAAATCCGTTCCCAGGATGTTTTCCCCCAGCAAACCGAGCTCTTCCGCCTGGGCAATGGCGATCTTCAACCGCTTGATGGCCAGCGGGTATTCGGCACGGCAGTAGATGTAGCCCTCCCGGCACCCAATGGCATAGGCGGCAATCGCCATCCCCTCGATCAAGCTGTGGGGGTCGCCCTCCAGAACGCTGCGATCCATAAAGGCACCGGGGTCACCCTCGTCGGCATTGCAGATCAGGTATTTGAGGTCCCCCGGCGAACGGCGGCAGAACTCCCACTTCAAACCGGTGGGGAAACCACCACCTCCACGGCCGCGCAGCCCGGAACGCTTAACCTCTTCGATCACCTGTTCCGGAGTCATCTCAAAAATCGCTTTTTCTAAAGATTCATAGCCCCCTCTGGCAATGTACTCCTGAATTTTCTCCGGATCGATTGAGCCGCAGTTCCGCAGGGCAACACGGCACTGCTTTTTGTAAAAATCCAGCTGCTTGTAGGTCGGAATTCGGGTCTCGTCAACAGGAGCCTTGTAAAGCAGGCGTTTGACAACACGGCCGTTTATCAAGTGTTCGCTTACGATTTCCGGAACATCTTCTGGTGTCACCCTGACGTAAAAGGTACCTTCAGGATAAACGATCACCAGAGGGCCCGTCTCACAGAATTCGTGGCAATCGGTCTCAACAAGTTTAACTTCCTGTTCCAGTTTGTTTTTTTCGAGCTCCCTTTTGAAGGCTTCCCGAACCTGCTGGGAACCCGAAGAAGTACAATTCGTACCCCCACAAACCAGAACATGGGCTCTGACCAAGTGCACCTCAATCCCTCCTTCCTCAGAAAATCCGCTAGATCTCTTCAAAGCGGGCTATTGCCAGGTCTTCGACGATCTTTCCGTGCATAACGTGGCCGACGATGATCCTCGGCACATCCGACGGCCTGACCTTCCTGTAGGTGATGCGATCCTCTCCGGGCCGCTGTACGTCTACCAGCGGTTCCTGTTCACACATCCCTATACAGCCCGTTTGAATGACATTAACCTGCAGGTTGCGCTTGTTGACCTCCTCGAGAATCGCCGCCATTACCTCGCGCGCCCCCGCCGCAATACCACAGGTTCCCATTCCGACGAAGATGCTGGTCTTCTCCATACTCCGTTCCAGCATCTGTTTTTTGGCTTCCTCACGATACTTAATCAGTTCTTCCCTGCTTTTCAGCTTCATAGTGCCGCACCCGGTCTCAACCGGCAAACGCCGACCTCCACGACCCCATCAGGATCATGGCGGAACCTGGTGTCTTCACCTCCCTTCGCGAGTTAAGAGGTTGAAAAACTATTGATACCGCTCGACAATACCCTTCAACTTGTCCGGAGTCAGGCGCCCATGAGTATCGTCGTTGACCATGATGACCGGAGACAAACCACAGCAGCCCAAACAGGCAACGGTCTCCAGCGTAAAGCGCAGATCCGGAGTCGTTTCCCCATTGCCGACGCCGAGCTCTTTCTGCATCTGCTCAAAAATCCTGGCCCCGCCGCGCACATGGCAGGCCGTACCAAGACAAACCCTGACAATGTTGCGCCCGCGCGGGCTGAGGTGAAACTGGGCATAAAAAGTAGCGACCCCAAATACCCGGCTTGGAGGCAGCTTCAACTCCTTGGCTATCCGCAGAAGCACCTCTTTCGGCAGGTATCCGTAAATGCTCTGTGCTCCCTGCAGGATCGGAATAAGAGCCCCTTTCACACCACGCCACTTCTCAAAAAGCTGCTGCAGTTCCTTTTCCTTCTGGGCATCCCCGGCAGGTTCCGCACAGCAGGCTTCAGACATCTGATCCCCCTCCCTTCTCTTTGCTTTAAATAACCTGTTGCCAGGATCATCATCCTGACAACAGGGAACAACCGTCTCCGTTAACGGCAGGGCATTATAAAGTCTTCCGCTCACAACCTCTTTTCCGACCCGCTCAAGGGAGCAGATCGGGAAAGCTATTGGGAATTTCGGAGCTTAACCCTATTTTCTTTAAGAAGTCTATTCGACAGGGAAACGAAAAAACCTCCTGGAATGATGAAAAAACCTGCAAAGTATTTCCGATCAGTTAACTGGTTAATATTACCGCTTGATTTATTATGTAAACAATGCCACAATTACAAAAAAATATGCCGAATCCGCACAAAAAAACAAAACTGGGAGCAAAGTGCGGTACGGGGGAACCGTTTTCGGGCAACGCCTGCACGGCGTGCCCAGGGGTGAATCGCTGCCGGAAGCTTGCTAGTCCGGTAGCGTAGGGACAACCTTTCAACCGAACCCATCAGCTTACCCCGGAGGCAAAGAAAGGGAGGAAGAGCTTTTGAGAGTATCGTTGCGCAAGCTGCTGTTGTCATTAGTCGGTTTGGGTTTGGGTGTTCTCTCCTTTGCCGGCGTCGGACATGCCGCCGACTACCACATCGTCGAGCCAGGCGATACCCTCTACCTGATTTCCCGCGATTACGGACTCACCCCATCTGATCTGATGCGGGCCAATAACCTTTCCGGCACCTACATCGAACCCGAACAGATCATCGTCATCCCCGACCGGTACACGGTCAAAAGCGGGGATACCCTTTACCTGATCGCCAAAGCTCACGGCACCAGTGTCGACGCCCTGATGTCTCTCAACAACCTGAAGACTGACAGCATCTACCCAGGGCAGGTCATCCTGCTCCCGCCTGTGACGGCAGCCAAACCCGGAAAAGCCTACACCGTCAAGAAGGGGGATACCCTTTACCTGATCGCCAGGGATCACGGCACCAGCGTCGATGCCATCATCTCCCTCAACAACTTAAAAACAACACATCTCGAAGTGGGACAGGTTCTCACCCTGCCGGAATCGGGGGATGACGGCAGCAGCGTACCACCGGGCAGCGGGTCCACTTTTCAATACACGGTGAAGAGCGGGGATACCCTTTACCTGATCGCCGTCTCCTACGGGACAACGGTGGAGGAGATAATGTCTCTCAACAATCTCCGGACGACGGAGATCTACCCGGGACAGGTTCTCACCATCCCCGGAAACGGCGGTGGCAGCACGCCCTCCGGGACCTCGTACACCGTTCAATATGGGGACAGCCTCTATCTGATCGCCCGGGCCTACGGTACAACGGTTGAAGCGCTGATGGCGGCCAACGGCCTCTACTCCACGGAGATCTACCCGGGTCAGACCATCCTGATTCCGGGAAGCCGGTCGGGCCAAACGCAAACGAACCCGCCCTCCCGTGGCAGCTACAGCGTCTCGCAGCAGGAGGCCTACCTGCTCGCCCAGCTGATCACGGCTGAGGCCGCCGGAGAGATCTTCGAAGGACAGGTCGCCGTCGGCGCCGTCGTGCTCAACAGGGTGGCCGACCCCAGATTCCCCAACACCATTACCGGGGTCATCTACGAGCCCTGGCAGTTCGAACCGGTGATGAACGGCACGATCTACATCACACCGGACCCCATGTGCATCCGGGCTGCAGAGGCGGCCATCGCCGGGTGGGACCCGGTAGACGGAGCGCTCTTCTTCTTCAATCCGGACAAGGCCTACGGAGAGTTCTTCTCCACCCTCACCTACGTGAGAAGAATCGGCAACCACGTCTTCTACAAGTAGCAACACCGGAAAATTCAGGAGTCCGGCTTAACCAAATCGATTATCTTTAACGAAGGAAGGCCTTTCCCAAAAATGAGGGGGAAGGCCTTCCACTTCCCTGCCTTTCAGGTGACAATATCTACCTTCCCTCTGGTGCAACGCCGCAGTTCCCACCAGGGGCGCCCGAGGAGGTCTCTTCCCCACCGGTCAAAGGCAATACCGGGTAGCAGCACGAGATCGAAAACATCGCCCTCCTCCTCGACAACCCTGTTGAGCGCCCTTCGAAAATCGGAGAGGGTAAGGAGCCCCGCAGAGGCGATAGACCCCCCAAAAATGACGCTGGGAACGGCGCGGATCTGCACCTGCGCCCCGGAACGGCACAACTCCGGAAGGATGCTTTCCAGGCGCGGCCTGCCCCATACTGAGGCCAGCAAGAGCGCATTCCCGGCCCGGTTGTTCGCGATCGCACCGGCAAGCCTTTTGACCAGATCCCTATCGATGTCGTAATTCATAACGACTCCCGGCGCTTCCCCCCTCCCTTTCCGAAAAGAAACCCGCCCCCTGCCCTCGATGTCGAGGACGGGGCACCTCAACCGTTCGAGCAGCCTGTAAGCCTCAACCCGGGAGCGCACATCCTTACCGCGCACCCTCTTTATCACATCCCCTCTTCTTATACCAGCAGCGGCGGCAGGCGATCCCGGAATGACCCCTTCCACCTCAGCTCTGAAGGGTTCTGCATCTCCCCCCACTGGAGCGGGCTCCATGATGAGGGGTGTTGCCGAGAGGGCGGCCTCTTCCTCCACGAACTCCTGTAGCCGGCGGTACATCTCCTGCGGCGGGAAGCGAAGGAAGCGGGGAGCGTATCTTGTGAAACCGGGGAGAAAGATGCGCACCGTCCTCGCCCCGTTATCCCGGAGAAAACGCCAGCTTCTTCTGATGTCTTCCCACCCCACCAGTTGCGGGCAGGCGACAATGCTCCCGTGATAGGGCATCCCCAGTTCGGCCATCCAGGATGCCGCGGCCAGAACGCTACCAGAATCATCACCCATCAAGATCCGCCTACCTGATGGTGTGGCGCTGTTCAGCGAAAGGTTGACCACTACGGGCTGCAGTTCAGAAAGCCGTTCGACCCCGACACGGTTGAGCAGTTTTCCGTTCGTGGTAATCTGTACAGGTGTGCGCGGATAATATTTGCGTACCAGCTCCATGATCTTCCAAAACTCCGGATGCGTCAGAGGCTCGCCTTCACTGATCCGGGAAGCGGCCTCCCCGATGATGATCTTGCGGTGCGGGTTTAAGAGGGGAATCAATCTCCTGACCAGAGGCAGGGGGAGAGGAGGAATGGAAAAAACCTCAACCCCCGGGGGATTTTGGGCATTGCTGCAGAAAAGGCAGCGGAGATTACAGGTTGAGGTAAGGGGAAGGATGTTTTCATAACGAACCGACTGCGTCAAAAGCACACCGAGCACCGGGTATTCCCTCCATCCGATCGGCCGTACAGCAACAGCTCCTTAATCACTCGCAGATAAGAAATCCTCCCGCCGCGGTATCTTATGATCATGCTGCCGCGGCCGGTTCATTCTAGCTGCCTCCCCTTCGGGCGGCACAGCCTTCGCGGGGCAGCCTTTTCAAAACGAAATAGAAGACAGCACCTGCCGCCGCCAGGGCTAAAGCCGCTAGAGATGCCGTTGCCGGGCCGCCGGTGATCTGGGCGTTCTCGCGCAGAAGCTCAATTCCGGCCCTTAAAAGGCCGTAAAGAATGAGAAAAAGGGAAAAAATCTGCCCCTGAAAGCGGATACCCTTGCGGGTTTTCCATTCCAGAAAGGCAAAGATCAGGAGTCCCGCCAGAACGGAATAGAGCTGCGTGGGGTGGCGCCGCAACCCGTCTACCACCGGGAAAACCACACCCCAGGGTAGGTCGGTGGGTCGACCGTAGCAGCAGCCGTTTAAAAAACACCCGATGCGGGCTACCGCATAACCCAGGGCCACAGCCGGCGCCACCAGGTCGAGAAAACCCAGGACGGGGATTTTCGCCTTGCGCAGGAAAATGACGGACGCTAATAATCCCAAAATAAAGGCACCGTAAAAGGCCAGCCCCCCTTCTTGCAGCATGAAAATGCGCCCGGGGTGTTCCAGATAATAACGGGGGTCATAAAGTAAAATATAGGCTAGGCGGGCGCCAATGACCCCGGATATCACCGTGACCAGGACCAGGTCGATAACCGTTTCCGGGGATCCCCCCCTCCTCTTCACCCTGTTCATCAAATAAAGGGTAGCAACGATAATTCCCAGAGCAACAAAAAAACCGTAGCTGTAGATATTAAAATTACCCAGATGTATGAGAACAGGTCGCATGACAACCCCACCCGCCAATCAATATGCTGAAAATATCCACATATCCACAAAGTTATCCACATGCTATGGGGATAGCTATGTGGATTTTTCTGCGGCCTTTCGGAAGGCACCCTTTCATTTATCCCCAAAAGTAACAGGACCTAGGTTATTATGTCTACCACCTGGGACCCGCCCAGGACTGCTCCTAAACCTTTATTCACAAGGCACCAGAGGATAATGAGCGAACGCCTCCTGAGACAGGGACGCCCTGTGGCCTGCCAGATAGTGATAATATCCAGCACAGGCCACCATTGCCGCATTATCCGTGCAAAGCCTCTTCTCCGGGAAATAAAAATCCAGCCCTTCCTCGGCCGCCCTCTTTTCAAAATGCCGCCGCAGAGTGGAATTGGAGGCAACCCCTCCCGCCAGGGCGACTTTACCAACGCCCGCCTTTTTCGCCGCTAGGAGCGCTTTTTCGACCAGCACGTCCACAATTGCTGCCTGAAAACTCGCCGCAACATCCGGCAGGTAAGGAGAGGTACCCTCTTCTCTGAGCCGGTTAAGATAATTTATCACAGCAGTCTTAAGGCCGCTGAAGCTAAAATCCGTACTGCCCTCCTCAAGCCAGGCTCTGGGAAAGGGAATTGCACAGGGGTCTCCAGCGGCCGCCAGTTCCTCCAAAGCAGGCCCACCCGGGTAAGGAAGCCCAAGCACACGGGCAATTTTATCAAAGGCTTCACCTGCCGCATCATCCCTCGTTGCGCCGAGCAGCCGGTACTTCAGGTGATCCTGCAGGAGAATAAGGCTGGTGTGCCCCCCTGACACCACCAGGCAGACGAAGGGCGGTTCCAGCTCCGGATGGGCGAGAAAGTTGGCATAAAGGTGGGCTTCCAGGTGGTGCACCGGTACAAGGGGGATCTTCAAGGCATAAGAATAGGCCTTGGCTGCAGCAACGCCGACCAGCAAGGCCCCGATTAAACCGGGCCCCACAGTGACGGCCAGACAGCTGATGCTGGAAAAGCCAAGGCCGGCTTCTTTTAAGGCTTCATCCACAACAAAGGTGATCCTGTCCAGATGCTGCCTCGAGGCGACCTCGGGAACGACCCCCCCGAACCGCCTGTGCACCGCTATTTGAGAAGATATAACACTGGACGCAATCACACGGCCGTCCCCGACAACGGCGGCTGAAGTCTCATCACAGCTCGTTTCGATGCCCAGTACCCAGGTGTCTGGCATTCTCCTGTCTCCCTTAATTCCAAAGCTTAACGAAAGAATCACAAATCCTCGTCTTCTCGATCGAACTCCAGGTCGTCCGGGTTCTTGCCGGTATCCGCCGGCCAGTCCCCGGCAATCCGCCCGGCTTTTTTCTTCCCCCGCTCTACGGAGAGTTTTTCTGCGCCTGGCACCAAAGCCACCTCCATTCCGGGTTTTTAGGGTTATTATGTGCGTCTTAAGAGGGAATTATCGATCGGGGCGCCAGGCCAGGCGCTCCAGGAGGCTCTTCGGCGACATCTTCCTAACCTCCTCAGCAGGCACCTCCACCCGGATATCCAAACTGAGGAGATCGCTCTCTCGGACTTCAGGTATAAATTGGCGCGGCAGGTGCAGGACGACTCCTTCGTCACCGAGAAGCACAACCACCTGCTCACCCTCGATTCGGTCAACTACCCCCCTGATAATCACCCTGGTCATCCTCCTCCCGGTTTTCCCAACCCCGCAGTTGGAGCAGCATTACGTAAGCGTCTTCCCGCGTCTCCGCATAGTAGTTTCTGCGGATGCCGATCTTCCGAAATCCCAGACTGGAGTAGAGCTTAATGGCAGGAATATTGGATACCCTCACCTCGAGAACCATGGTGTCAACCCCATGCTCCCTGGAGTAATCGATCAAGAGGTTCATGAGCATCCTGCCGTAGCCGCAGGACCGGTACTCAGGGGCAACGGCAACGGTGGTGACGTGAGATTCCCCGGCAAACATCCACATGCCGGCGTAGCCGATAATTCTCCCCTCCAGCAGGAGCACAAAGTAGTGGGCGTATTTATTCTCCAGTTCACTAAGAAAAGCCGTTTCGGTCCAGGGAGCAGGGAAGGAACTCCGCTCGATCCGGAGCACCTCATCGAGATCCCCTTTTTCCATATAACGCACCGCAACGCGGTCAGCTATCTTTCCCATCTGATTGACACCGTACAGCAGGTGGTTTGACGTAAAGAGCACGTACCGCTCCCGGGTCCTCTCCCCCCTTTTCCTTTAAGACTTCCAGTCCCATCACTGCAACCAGTTCAGCCCGTGGCCACATCCGGGAGGGATCGGCCAGAGCCGCCCGGTCACCCAGGTATTGCCGGAATATCTCCCAGTATTCGAGGGCACCGTCCCCTGCGAAGGTGACGCCAGCCACCAGCTCCCTGCCAAGCCTCTGTGCCAGATCTAACGGTCTGAGAGCCAGGTAGCCGCTCAGGCGCTTGATACCTGCACCTGAACTGACGTAAAAAGCCGTATACACCTCATCCCTGCGGGCACACAGCAGCGGGCAGATGAGCCCGCTTGTGCCCTGAAGCCCGCGAGCCAGGACATCCAGTGTGGGGACTCCCGCCACGTTCTTGCCGGTGGCATGGGCAAGCGCCTTGCAGGTTGCGAGGCCTACCCGTAAGGAGGTAAAAGACCCTGGGCCGACCGCTGCTGCGTATCCGTCTATCTCTTCAAGAGAACAATCGAGTCCCCGGAGCAGAGAGTCGATCAGAGGGAGCAGATGCTGCATATGCCCCTGTTTCGTGGTAAGGGCGAACTCCCCCAGAACCGCCCCTTCCTCCGCCACCGCAACTGAAACCAGCGGGGTAGAGGTTTCTATTCCCAGGACGCGCATCGGTCTGCCAACTCCTTTACCAGCCCTCCATAACGGCTGCCATGGGGAATAAAGCGGAGCAACCGCTCGTTCTCCACCCGGCCGCGATCGATCACCACCTCCAGGTAGCTCTCCGGAAGCGCTTCCGGAATCCGGTTACCCCATTCGATCAGAATAACACCGCCCCTGCTGAAGTAATCATCCCAGCCGATATCCTCAAGCTCCTGATAGGAATCCAGGCGGTAGAAATCACAGTGAAAAACCGTCAAACGGCCGCGGTATTCCTGGACGATGAGAAAGCTCGGGCTGGAAACGGTGTCCACTACGTCCAGTCCGGCGGCGGCCCCGTGTACGAACACCGTCTTTCCCGCTCCCAGCTCACCAACCAGGGAAACAGTATCACCGGGCTTAAGGAGCCTGCCCAGCGCATACCCCACTTTTTCCGTAGCCGCCGGGCCGGAGGACCGGATTTCCCACAAGGAAACTCACCACCTGCAGTCTTGAGGTTAATTATATCCTTAATCAGCATCGGCAACAAGAATCAGACCCATTCAGGTAGATCCGGGGCAGCCTGACGCTGAGCATACACAGCACTTCATAGGTGATGGTGTCCAGCTTCTTTGCCAGTTCCTCGGCGGTAATCTCCTCCTCACCCTGCCTGCCCAGCAGAACCACCTCATCACCCTGTTTCACATCGGGAATATGGCCGACATCCACCATCAACTGATCCATGCAGATCCGCCCGACGACAGGAGCGCGCACCCCCTTGACGAGAACCTCGCTCTTGCCGGATAAAAGCCTGGAGTAGCCATCCCCGTAGCCAAGAGGCACTGTGGCGATGCGCGTCCTCTGCCTGGTGATAAAGGTGCCACCATAACTAATTCTGCTCCCTGCAGGGACCTCCTTAACGAAGGCCAGGCGCGCCTTCAGGCTCATCACAGGCTTCAGGCTGATCAGGTCATGCCTGACGTGGGAGGACGGGTAATAGCCGTAAATGGCGATCCCCGGCCGCACCAGATCCAGATGGGTGAAGGGAAGGTCGATAAGAGCAGCGGAGTTGGCGCAGTGTTTCCACCTGATGAACAGCTGGCGCGCCGCCAGTTCTTTCAGAAGGTGCTGAAATCTGGCGAACTGCTCCTCCGTATAGGACTTATCCTCCTCATCGGCCGTCGCAAAATGGGTGTATATGCCCTCCACCTCGAGCCCCGGCAGCCGGGCCAGGCGGCAGATCACCTCCAGGGTGTCCCGGTTCGGATAGAAACCGAGGCGCCCCATTCCGGTATCGATCTTTATATGGACCTTCGCCCTTTTTCTCAGGCGACGGGCGGCGGCAGCCAGGGCCACGGCGTCCTCCCAGGCCGTCACCGTCTGGCTGACGTCATTTCGGACGACATCTTCGGCGTATTCCCTCGGGGTATAACCGAGCACCAGAATAGGAGCGGTGATCCCCTTTTCCCGCAATGCCAGTGCCTCCTGCAGCAGGGCTACGCCCAACCAGGAGGCACCGCTCTTCAGAGCCGCCCGGGAAACCTCTTCCAGCCCATGCCCGTAGCCGTTGGCCTTGACGACGGCCATAACGTCCGCCCGGGGGTTGGTGATCCGGCGCAGCTCCCGCACATTGCTGCAGAGCACCGATAAATCGATCTCGATCCAGGCGGGGCGCTTCATCCCCGCCAGCTCCGTTTCCGGCGGGCCAGCAGCTCCAGCACGACCGGGATCTCTTCCAGCAGGTCACCCGCCACCAGCCCGGCCATCCCCTTTTGCCGGGCGATGCGGTCGGCCGCCAGCCCGTGGATAAAGGCTCCGGAAAAAGCGGCTTCAACAGGGGCTATGCCCTGGGCCAGCAATCCGGCCACCAACCCCGCCAGCACATCTCCGGTGCCCCCCGACGCCAGCCCCGGGTTGCCGGTGGGATTGATGAAAACCGGGCTCCCCGGCGCCGCGATAACCGTGCGGGCACCCTTGAGGACCACCGTTGTTCCCCATTCCCTGCTCGCCCGCACCGCAACACCGATGCGGTCGGACTGAATCTCCCCTACACCCGTTCCGCAGAGGCGGGCCATCTCCCCCGGGTGAGGGGTAAGGATCCATCGCTTTCTGCGCTCGGCAAACAGCGGGTCGGTAAGAATTCTCCTGTCGCGGGCCAGAATGTTGAGAGCATCGGCATCGAGAACCGCGGGCAGGTCCGTCCTTTCCAGGAGCTCCCGGAGAAAGGACACCGTTCCCTCCCCCTGCCCAAGGCCGGGGCCGACGGCCAAGACGGTTGCCCGCCCGAAAAGCCCCATCAGCGCGGCACAGGCGCCGGCGTCAAACCCTCCGTCTTTCCCCGGAGCCGGGAAGGTCATCACTTCGGTCAGCTTGGCCGCAGCGACGGGGTAAAGGTCTTCAGGCACAACTGCCGTCACCAGCCCTGCCCCGCTGCGCAGGGCAGCATTGCTCGCCAGAGCGGCGGCGCCGGTATAGCCCCGCGTCCCGCCGATCACCAGCACGTGCCCGAAGTCCCCCTTATGCTGGGTGGGAAGGCGCTCGGGCAGCGCCGCCGCCACCATCTCTTCATCGACCAGGTAATAGTTTCCTCCTTCTTCCGTCTTTAATTCCGGAGGGAAGGAGATATCACCGACGACGACCTCTCCGGCATACTGCGCACCCGGCTCGAGATAAAGCCCGATCTTGGGCATCCCCATGGTAACCGTGACTTGAGCGCGCACGCAGTCTCCGGCGACGCGTCCCGTATCCGCCTCCAGACCTGACGGCAGGTCCACCGCCACCACCGCTTTCCCGGCTTTATTGACAAGCCTGATCAGCGAAGCCACCGGTTCGCGGGGAACACCGCGAAAACCGGTTCCGAAAAGGGCATCGAGAACGAGGTCGGCGCCGGCAAGCATTTCTTCGACCTCCCGGAGCCGTTCCGGCTCCAAAACCCGCAGGGGTATTCCCATCTCAGAGACGATCTTTAAATTCACCTCGGCGTCACCGCCGTAAGAATCCGGGGGAGCGGTGATCAGGATCTTTACTTCCGCGCCCCTGTTAAAAAGGTGCCTTCCTACCACGAAGCCGTCCCCGCCGTTATTCCCGGGCCCCGCAAGGATCAGGATCCTTTTCCCCTGCGGCTTATTATCCCAGAAGCGCTTCAGGATCACATCGACGATGCTGAGCCCGGCGTTTTCCATCAGAAGCAAACCGGGGATGCCGAAGCGCCGCGTGGCCTCCCGGTCGAGTTCCCGCATCTCATCGGCCTGGACGAGTCTCATCCGATCCCCCACCTTCTCTAACAGTATTGCCGTTCTTCTTTCCCAATACCAGCACAACAGCACAGGCATATTCCCTGCTGTGCGTGAGGCTGACCGGCAGGCTCTCTACCCCGCACCCTCTGGCGAGCCGGGCGGCCCTTCCCCTGAGGGCGATCTGCGGCCGCCCCCGGTCCATGACCACCTCGATTTCCCGCCAGGGCACCACACCGGGCATAACCGGGCTTAAAGCCTTCCGGGCCGCCTCTTTAGCCGCAAAACGGGCGGCCAGAGAGGCCCCCGGCCTCCCCCGCCCTGCGCAGTATTCGAGCTCCGCAGCGGTATAAAGGCGCTCCCGCAGGCGGCGCCACCTGGCCAGGGCGTTTTCCACCCTGGCAATCTCGATCACGTCGATACCGATACCTAAAATCACGATTTCACCTTAGCACAAATTATGGCAACTTACAAGTTGCTATCTGCTCTGCGTCCAACATCCTGTAGGAAACTACACGCGACAAAATATGATGCAGGTGCCTCTCACCGAGAGGAGGCAGGCACCCGGCACCATCAAATTCTCCTGCTCATGCGGTTCGGACCAACCTCACCTGAATTATATCACTGTTTCGCTGTTGAGCAATGGAAAAACAGGGCGGAGTTACTCTTCCGGGACACTAAGATTGCAGCGGATAGGCTCATTCAGCTAACGCTTTTTTTGCTCCAAGCAGGGCAAGCCTTTCCTTCAGCAGGGGCAAGTAACAACATTTATATTTTAATTGCCAGACTTGCAGCTTCCTCAATGGCATCGATTGCTTTTCTCGGCCTGGAGGCATCACCTATCACATACAGCTCCGGCACTTTTCCCTCCAGTTGTGGTTTTAAATCGTTAACAGATTTGGCGCCGACCGCAATTACGACGGTATCAAAACCTGTCAACTGCTTTTCCCGGCCGCCTTTTTCGACCTTAACACCATCCTGCAATATCTCGATTACTTTGGCGTTCGTCTCAATTCGGACCTCATGCCTCTTTAAGCGCAGAAGCAGGAAATGTTTTACCGATTCCTGGACATCTTCCGCAATTTCCGGCAGCGCTTCTACAATCGTCACTTCGTGCCCGTGTTCACCCAAAAAGTCTGCCGTTTCGCTGCCGACCAATCCACCACCGATGATCAAGACTTTTTTCCCTGCAGCTTTTTTGCCCAAAAGTATGTCAGTAGCAGTTACAACCTTTGGATTATCGATTCCGGGAATTTCCGGAATGCTCGGTTCCCCGCCTGTTGCCACGATGACGACATCCGGCTTTTCTGCCAGGACCTGTCCGGCATCAGCCCGAGTCCCAAATCTGAAATCAACCCCGCACTTTTTACCCATATAGGTGTAATAATTAATCGCTTTGGTCAAATCCTGTTTGGCGGGGGCGATGGCTCCCACTCTGAACTGGCCCCCGGGAGACTGCTCTTTCTCGAAAAGCACTACATGATGTCCGCGGGCTGCGGCTATCCATGCAGCTTCGAGGCCGCCCGGCCCCCCACCTACAATAACAACTTTTTTGGACTGCGCGGCGGGCTCGATTTTCATTTTGTATTCTCTACCGCAGAAGGGGTTCACCAAACAGGAACACTTCATTTTATCGGGGTTGAAGATATAGCCGATGCAGCCCTGGTTGCAGGAGATACAGGGTGATATCTCCTCGATGCGCCCTGCGGCAACCTTATTGGGCAGATCCGGGTCTGCGAGGGATTGCCTGCCCCAGGCAAGCAGATCTGCTTTGCCCGTCCGGATGGCCTGTTCGGCCAGGACGGGGTCATTGATTCTGCCAACAGCTATTACCGGTACTGACACCGCTTTCTTGATTTCAGCGGCATTTGATAAATTAAAGCCCGGAGCCACATCCGGAGGGGGTACGATATACGGCATGCTGGCATAAACACCGACCGATATATGCAGTGCATTTACACCCGCCTCTTCAACAATACTGGCAACTGCTATTGACTCCTCAATGTTCCTCCCATCTACTACTTTCTCATCGGCGCTCATCCTGAAGATAATCGGGAATGAGCCCCCAACCTTTCTGCGCACATTCCTGATGACCTCTACCGGAAACCTCATCCTGTTGTAAAGGGAACCGCCGAACTCATCTACCCGTTTATTGGTGTGCTGTGACATAAACTGAGCCACCAGATAGCCGTGGGCACCGTGAATTTCTATGGCATCAAACCCTGCTTCCCGGGCGCGTGCTGCAGCATCGCCGAACTTCTCAATCAATTGATAGACCTCTTCGGTAGACAGTTCACGCGGTGTTTCCCGGGTGACAAAACAGGGAACAGGAGATGGGGCCACAGGCTGCTCTCCTCCTAAGATAGCAGAGGATGTCTGGCGGCCCGCATGGTGAATCTGCACTGCAATTTTGGTGCCGTAGCGATGTACAGCATCTACCAGTTTTTTGAAACCGGGTATAAATTTATCGTCCCAGAGCCCCAATTGATTGGGTATAGCTTTGGCTAAAGGCTCTACTCCTGTTATTTCTACGATCAGCAGCCCCCAGCCGCCCTTCGCTCTGGCTTCCCAATAGGCGATTAATTCTTCGCTTACCGTTCCATCGGGGTTAGCCAGGTTGGTGCCCATGGGTGGAACAACAAACCTGTTGGCAACCTCCATAGTTCCTATTTTGATTGGAGAAAAAAGCAGCTGAAAATTCATTCAAATCACCCCGAATAATAGTTTTTTCGGGGTTATTATTCGTAAAACTGAAGTTTTTATGCTGGCCAGACTCCTGAGAAACAGGCAATCGTTGCTGGGTATACTGCAAAGCAGACCGTTCGCAAAAGTAAAAGTACACTACATTGCAGATCAGCCAGCATCGTCGGTGAACTGAACTGACATACGGAGGGGAGAGCCCCCGAATCGAATAAAAAAAAGTTCTGTCGAGCGAAAACACTCAAACAGAACTATAAAAAATAAGGCCGGAGGTAATGATATCAAACCGCTTCTCCCGACTGCACCAGCTGATTCTCCTCTTCTGCGGTCAGGATCTTGTTCAAATCGAGCAGGATCAGCAGCCTGTCCTCCAGTTTGCCGACCCCCTGCAGGTAATTTGCCGTTATCCCGGCAATAACTGCAGGCGGCGGTTCGATGCATGCCTGGGGCAGGCGCAGCACCTCGGAAACCTCGCTCACGATCAAACCGACCGTGTGACCGTGGATTTCCACGACGACGATCCGGGCCTCCTCGGTATACTGCGCGGCCTCCACCTCAAATCTCTTTTTCAGGTCAATGACGGGAATTACCCGACCCCTCAAATTGATGACCCCCTCAATGAAGGGCGGGGATTTAGGTACTCTGGTTGGCTTGCTGAAGTGAATGATTTCCTGTACCTGGGTAATAGGGACTCCGTACTCCTCGTCTCCTAGCCGAAAAACAACGAGCTGGATTTCCACATTTTCGTTCGCCATCTGTATACCCTCGAGAGGTTCACCCCCTATAATTTGATTTCTCTTATAAATTTCAATAGTTCTAACAAAAGCGGCCAATTCCTTCTTTGACCGGGCTTCAACTCCCGCTTCGGGCCAGGTAAATGAAAAGGCCGCCAGCGAGCGGCGCAAGGACTAGATATTGAACCTGATATTCAGAATATCGCCATCCTGAACGATATAGTCCTTTCCCTCCAGCCTGAGCAGACCCTTTTCTTTGACTTTGTTCATATCACCGAGCCTTTCCAGGTCCTCAAATTTAACGACCTCCGCCCGGATAAAACCTCTTTCCAGATCCGTATGGATCTTGCCGGCAGCCATGCGGGCGGTGGACCCCTCCTTGATGGTCCAGGCGCGCACCTCGTCCTCTCCGGCAGTAAGAAAGGATATCAGGCCAAGATGCCTGTAAATTGCTCTGGCAACCCTGTTGATCCCCGGCTCCTCGATCCCCATCTCCCGGAGGAACACATCCCTTTCCTCCGCGTCGAGCCGGGCGATCTCGGCCTCCAGCGCCGCACAGATTGTGAGCACCGGTATCCCTTTGGTCGCGGCGTACTCCCACACCTCCGCCTCGCCAGGGAAGTGCCCCTGATGCATCTGGTCTTCGTCGATATTTACCACGATGATCATGGGCTTCATGGTTAAAAAGCCGAGGGAGCGCACGGCCTTCCACTCTTCTTCGGTAAGCCCCGCTTCCAGCAGCGGCTTCTCCGCCTCGAGGGCCTCCTGGCAGCGGCGCAGGGCAGCCTGCTCAACCAGCGTCGCCCCCTTAACTTTCTTGGAAGCAGCAATCCGTTCCAGCCGGGTCTCTACCATCTGCAGGTCGGCCAGGAACAACTCGACGTTGATGGTATCCAGGTCACGCACCGGGTTCAGGGTCCCATCAACATGGGGAATTGCTTCGTTGCGGAAGGCACGCACAACGTGGATCAGGGCATCCACATCCCGCACCGCGGCCAGGAAAGCAGCACCTGCTCCCCGGTTTAATCCGGGAACGTCGATCACCTCCAGGGTGGCCGGCGTAACCTTCCGGGGATGATAAAGCGACGCCAAAAAGTCCAGACGCTCGTCAGGGATTCGGGCCAGGCGGGCGTTGGTCTTGGTGCGCCCGGCAAAGGTCGAAGTTTCCTCTTCGGATTGGGTCAGGACATTAAAAAGTGTGGTTTTGCCGACCAAAGGCAGCCCGACAATACCGCAGGTCAGGGCCATTCCCTGTTCACCTCAACACAACTTAATTCTACAGAATTACCAGGAATAAACAATCCCCCAAAATATCTATTGGAAGCTAAAACAGCAGAACCGCCCTGCTGAGCAGAACGGAGTAGCGCGGCGGCCGCTCTGCCTTAACAGGCCATCTCTAACCGAGCTTCTGCGCCGCTTCCTTTAACATGCGGCGGATGGGCAGGTTGTAAGGGCATCTCTCTTCGCACTCACCGCATTCGAGGCAATCCTCCGGTTTGGCCTTCAAGGCACGGTAGCGTTCGACTGCCCATTCCTTTAATCCGTACCTGGTGTAGTAGCCTTCAAACAGAAACACCGACGGGATGTCGATTCCCTGCTGGCAGGGAAGGCAGTACTCGCACCTCCTGCAGAACTGCATCCCCAGGCTGGCCACCTCGCGCTGCAATTCCTCCCTCTCGGCAGCGCTGAGAGGCAGGGGATTGCTTCCGACGGCAGCATTCTCTTCTACCTGCCGTACGGAGTCCATTCCGGGAATGAGAGTGGACACCGGATATTCCAGCAGATATCGCAGGGCAAAGTTAGCGTTACTCAACGCACCTCCGGCCAGGGGCTTCATAACGATCGCCCCGACACCGGTTTCCGTCGCCAGATCTAAGAGCTCCCGCACGCCGTTGGTTTCGACTGCATTGAAGGGAAACTGCACAGTCTCCACTTCACCCGTTTTCACGACCTTAATGAGCAGCTCTTTAACATGCCCAGTAACTCCGATATGCTTAATCTTCCCCTGATCCCTGGCCTCTTTCAAAGCGGCCAAGGCCCCGTCGGGCTTCAGGACCTTCTCCAGCGTCTCCTCGTCTTTGATGTTGTGCATCTGATAGAGGTCGATGCAGTCCACACCCAGGGCCTGCAGGCTCTTCTCGATGTCGGCGGCCATCCCTTCCCGGTCTCGCGCCATGGACTTCGTGGCAATGATCACCTTATCCCGGTGCTCTTTCAGAGCTACTCCCAGCTTCTCTTCACTATCCGTGTAGCCCCTGGCAGTATCGAAGAAATTGATGCCCAGCTCCAGAGCGCGGCCGACCACCTTTTTCGCTTCCGCGCCGTCAATCCTTTGAATGGGAATCCCTCCAAACCCTACTAAAGAGACCCTGTACCCTGTTCTTCCCAGTTCTCTGTACTCCATTTTTGACCTCCAATCCAATAAATGGTAGATAACGCCGATCAGCTAAATCTAAAGCTTCTCCCGCTCACGGATCTTCATGAACTCTTTCGTCTCGGCGACAACGACCCCTGAGAGGGCCAAGAGAGCGATGAGGTTGGGAATCGCCATCGCCCCGTTGAAAACGTCGGCGATATTCCAGACCAGCGACAGCTGCCAGACGGCCCCAAAAAACACGGTGATGCTGAAGATCAGCCGGTAGGGGAGCAGCCCCTTGTAGCCCACCAGATAGTAGAAGCACTTCTCCCCGTAATAGGACCACCCCAAGACCGTGGAGTAGGCGAACAAAATGAGTCCTACCGTGACGATCAGGCTGCCGAAGCCGGGGAGAAAGTATTCGAAGGAACGGCTGGTGAGGGCGGCAGCCTGCGCCTGATCAATGGAGGAATAGAGGCCAGCCATGACCAGGGAAATGCCCGTAATCGAGCAAACAACAATGGTATCCAGAAAGGTGCCGCTCATGGAGACCAGGGCCTGCCGGCACGGATGATCGGTTTTGGCAGCGGCAGCCGCTATCGGGGCCGAACCCAGACCGGCCTCATTGGAAAAGACACCTCTAGCAACACCGTAGCGGATTGTGGTGCCCAAAAGGGCGCCAAATCCCGCCTCTTTAGAGAAAGCCTCGCTAAAGATCAACCCCAAAGCTTGAGGAAGTAGATTAACATGGGTGATCAGGATATACAGGCCTGCCAGGATGTAAAAAACGGCCATCAAGGGGACCAGCATACCGGCGACTCTCCCGATGCTCTTAATACCTCCAAGAACGACCAGGGCGGTCAGAATGGCCAGGACAATTCCCGTAGCCCAGTTGGGCACGCCAAAGGTGTCGTATACTGCTCCGGCCACAGAGTTTACCTGCACCAGGTTCCCGATACCGAAGGAAGCCACAGTACCAAAGAGGGCGAACAGAACGGCCAACCACTTCCAGCCCAGGCCGCGCTCGATGTAGTACATGGGGCCACCGGCCATTTCCCCCTTTTCATCGATAACGCGGTACTTAACAGCCAGCACCGCCTCACTGTACTTAGTCGCCATTCCGACGAGGGCAGTCACCCACATCCAGAAGACAGCACCGGGCCCCCCGATGACGACGGCAGTGGCCACACCCACGATATTCCCGGTGCCGATGGTTGCAGCCAGTGCGGTCATCAGGGCTTGAAAATGGGAAATATCCCCTGTGGAGAGGCGGTCCTGCCGGGCTGGCGAAAAGGCCAGTTGGAGTGCGTAAGGCAAGGTAGAAAATTGCATCAACCGCAGCCGTATAGTAAGAAAAAGGCCTGTCCCAACGAGTAAGACCAGCATCCAGGGCCCCCAAACAAAATCGCTTAAAAGACCGACAATATCGCTCAATGCTTCCATGGTACCGATTTTCCTTTCCCTTACAAAGCGTATATTTATCGTGTATAATCGATACTTCCATCGTCACGGCCAACGCCTGGATACCAGGCACAGCCGCCTTAAGCGGCGGCCCAAACAGCCGCCCATTCTAGCTAAAATTTACTGCAGAACATCTTCTTATAGTATAACAAAAACATTTTCCTTGTGGAGAAAAATAACAAAAAATATGCGGCAGGTAATCCTCTTACCTTGCCGCAGCCTCATCCGTTAATATGATCCCCTTCTTCTGAGCAGTTCCCTGATCAAAAGGATCAGGATCAGCGGCCTCAGCAACCCTCCCCTTCCCAACTGCTCGGCGGCATATTCTCTTTCCGGATAATCACTGCTATGATCCGCCAAAACCTTTCTGTAAATATGGTCGGCCATCCGCTCCACACCCGCTCGCGACGGATAGGGGTATAATTCGGGATTCGAGGGATTGTCGTGCATTTCGCACATCTGCTTGATCATCGGGTAGAGGCGGTAATATATTTCGGGGTACATGGAATCCAGGGGTTCAACCGGATAATGCATGCCCAGTTGATCACCGATTGGCTCCACAGTGCCACCACCTCCTTGGGGAATGAACAACTCTTTTTCATAATATTGTTAACCGGTCGAACTGTTACTTTCCAGAAACATTATTTCCCGCTTGGAAAAGCCGGTCACCGGCGTCTCCCAGCCCCGGTACAATAAAGGCCCTTTCATTCAGACCGGGATCAACAGAGGCGGCAACGATCTGAGTGCCGGGAAACTCCTTCCGCACCCTGTTGATGCCCTGCTCCACCGCCAGGGCACAGACGAGAGTAACCTGCTCTTCTCTGTAACCCTTTGCGGTGATCATCTCCAAAGCCAGGACACTGCTGTTTCCCGTTGCCAACATCGGATCGAGCAGAAAGACATGGTCAAAATCATCCGGTGCAGCAGGAACGGCGTCCAGGTAGGAGCGCGCCTTAAGTGTATCCTCGTCCCGGGCAATCCCGATGTGAGCAACCCCGGCTCCAGGCAGCAGCGTAAGAAAAGCTTCGACAAATCCCAGCCCCGCCCGGAGGATGGGAACCAGCAGCAGCCTTTCTTCAACAACGGAGCAAGACAATGCCCTCACACCGAGAGGCGTGATGACCGTCTCCCGCACTACATTCAGCCCTTCGGCGGCCTTAACGGCCAGCAGCACTCCCAACCGGAATAAAGCCCTGCGGAATTCGGAGCTTTTGGTCTCCCTGCTACGCAGCACCCGCAGGCAGCTTTCTGCCAGAGGATGTCTTAAAATCACGGGTTCTCTCAACATAACACCCGCCCGCCCTTTCTTCGTGGTATAATCGCCGTTGCGGCGTTAAAAAGCTTCTTCATCAAGTGTATTTTACCCGGAAACACCGCCCCGCTTTTTAGGGGCTTTCAACAAACAGAGGGGATCAAGTATAATAGCTCTGGATGCCGGTTTTAGAACAAAAACGAATCCAGAAGAGGAGGAAGGAAACACTTTGATTCAAATTATCACCGACAGCGCCGCCGACCTGCCGGACGAACTAGTCAAAAAGCATCGCCTGCGGATTGTACCTCTTACCGTCACTATCGACGGGGTAGAATACAGAGAAGGGATAGACATTACGACGGAGGAATTCAATAAAAAAATGGTCTCTTCCAGCACGCTGCCCCAAACCTCCCAACCGGCGGCAGCCAGCTTCGCCAGCGCCTTCCGGGAACTGGCCCCAAAAGGGGAACTCATCTGCATTACCATCTCCTCCAAGCTGAGCGGAACCTATCAGTCCGCTTGCCTGGCCAGGGAGATGTCGGGCTGCGATGTGGCCGTTTTTGACAGCCAGGCGGCAACCCTGGGACAGGGGCTGCAGGTTATCAAAGCGGCCGAACTGGCGGAAAAAAGGCTGTCGCGGGAAAGCATTATTGAAGAGCTGAAGCGCTACAGAAACAACATGAACATTTACATACTCCTCTACACCCTGGAGAATATCGTCAAAGGGGGTAGATTGAGTAGGTTTCAGGGCGCCCTCTCGAAGATTTTGAACATCAAGGTTCTGCTAACAGGAGTAGAAGGGAAGGTAGTTATGCTGGAAAGAATCCATGGGAGAAAGAAGGCCCTGCACCGGCTGCTGGAGAGAATAGCTGAAAAGCTTCAGGACGCGCATAACTGCTCCCGGCGCTTTGGCATTTCCCACTGCCAAAACCTTGCGGACTCCGAATTTCTAAAAGAAGAGATCAAGAAAAGATTTCCTTCCTCCGAGGTCATTATCAATGAAATGGGGCCCACGATCAGCACCTATGCCGGGCCCGGAGGATTGGTTCTCTCCTTTTAAAATCGGGAATAAAAGAGGTTGCCTCCCTCAATCGAATAGGTGATCAGACCCCTGTCATTAAGGTACTTTATGAATGCCGAAACGGTTGATAAGAGCAGGTGGTATTCCATCAGGTTCAGCTTTAAGTCATTCATTAACACCAGTTTCTTGAGAACATCCTCCCTGCTCAAGGGGCGGTCGAGAAGCTTGAGGATTTGCTGCAGATACTTATCTATATTGGCCAGGTTTCTGGCAATCAGTGACGCCATTTCCTCCCGGGAAATTATCCCTTGTTCGTCATGAGCGATCAGAAAAGAGCCGGCTTCGATTTCCCGCAGGTAGTTTAAGGTCTCCACGCTTTCCTCGACGTCGAAGAGATAGGGGAGGGAGTATTTATCGAGGGTGCCGTGGCCGAAAACGGAGTCCCCGACAAAACAAACCCTCTGGGGAGTGATGACCCCGATCTGCCCCCAGGTATGGCCGGCAAGAGGGATTATTTCAAAGGTTTGATCCTGAAGCCGGATGGAGCCCTCCTTCAGGACGACATCTACCGGGAAGCGCCGGGGGCTGCGCTCCAGGCCACGCAGGGGTTTGGCCGAATAGAGCATCACGGCCAGCAGGAACGGGTTTTCCATGAAGATCTTTTCCTTTGCCGAAGCGCAAACCAGGCAGTCGGGATAAGCCTTCTTCAAGTAAATATTTCCGCCGCAGTGGTCAAGGTGGGCGTGGGTGTTGATGATGTATTTCAAGTGCAGGCCGTTTGCCGTCAGCACTTCCTCGATCCTCTTTGCCCTGCTGTTGTTGATTCCGGGATCGATGAGCAGGCACTCTTTGTTCTCGAAGACATAAACACCGCTGTTGGTAGGACCCGGAAGGTAGTATGTACTCCCCTGGATTCTGATGAGATCCACTTTCAACACCCTGTTCAATCATAACAGATTCTGATCACGAACGACAATCCTTGATGAGGGAAAGGAGGCAAGCAAGTGCCGATAACAACCGTCCTCTTTGACCTGGACGGCACCCTGATCGATTCCATTCCCCTGATCAAGCTCAGCTTTCAACACGTTTTTGAAGAAATGGAAATTCCTTGGGGGAATGGCGAGGTGCTGAAAACCATCGGCCTCCCTTTAAGGGATGTGGCCGCCTTTTATGCCGGGGAACGGGCGGCGGAATTCCTGGAGATCTATGCCGAATTCCAGCGGAAGAATCAAAAAAGGCTGCTCAAACCCTACCCCGGGGCGGAAGAAACCCTCTCCAACCTGCAAAAAATGGGCTGCCGGATCGGCGTGGTTACATCCAAACGCCGCGGCCCCACCCAGGACGGCCTTTCTCTGACCGGCCTTGAAAGATACCCGGAGGTGGTGGTCACGGTGGAGGATATCAAGCGGCCGAAACCGGACCCGGACGGCATCCTCGTCGCTCTCGAAATCCTGCAGGCGCTTCCTGAAGAAGCCGCCTATATCGGTGACAGCGTCTACGATATCCTGACGGGGAAAAATGCCGGGGTTACCACGGTCGCCGTGGCCTGGGGAATAGCATCTGAAGAAGAGCTCAAAGAGAAGAAACCCGATTTCTTCGTCCGGTCCTGGGATGAATTGAACCGCCTCTGCGCAGCTTTGTTAACAGGCGAGCGAATACCCGCCGGATTAGATTAACGATAGGGGATTGGATCTCTTAAAAACCGCTGCTGAATCTCCGCCGGACGGTGCCGTCGGCCATACCCTTTTTCATGTGGACCGATCGTTAACTAATCGTAATCGCTCCAGACTATTAAGAACTTAAAAAAAGAATTCACGAACTGCAAACGGTTGACTTACAGAGCAAATAAGGGCAAAATAAAGACAGAACGGGAAAAATCATAAAAACTAAATATAGATATGGATGATAGAGGCGCGGCATTTAAGAGTACCTCTGCAGAGGTAAGCACGATGAAGCACAGGGAAAGGAAATGCCGCCGAAGTGTACACCCGACGCTTTAAGGGTGTATGCTGGGCCTGCACAGAATATGTGCAGGACTGTCACAAATATCATCAAATTGTGGAGAGCTATCATTCAAAGTGGAACACACCTACCGTGAGAAGCCTTGAGTGAGACGCTCAAGGCTTTTATCTAGGATCTGCTAAAAAGATGGCCTCCCAAACGGCCATCTTTATCATTATCTGCAAAAGGAGGGATTCCCGGAAAGAGCACAAAGCAAGTGAGCAATCCGTCGCGTTGTTCTGAGCATTATTCTCATGAAGGGAGGCGAAAGTCCTGTGTTTCGGCAGCCATGCCCGCTCGTCAGAGAGCGCCGGAGGTGTCCGGGAAACCAGGAGCATATGAAGAGAAGAATTCTGCTCATGAGCGTCTTTTTCACATTCCTGTTTTTACTGACCACCGCTGCCTGTGCCTTTGCTGCGGAGAGCGACCCTGCGGCTGCCAACGCTCAGAGGTATGGGTTCTGGACGCTGCTGCCGCCGCTTTTAGCAATTGTCCTGGCCTTTATCACGAAAGAAACCGTCCCCTCTCTATTTCTAGGCGTTTTTTCTGGAACTTTCTTACTGGAACTGAACGGCTTCAACGTCTTCGAGGCATTATTTAAGGGTTTTCTCCTCTTTGTGGACAAGGTCTTATATGCTCTGGCCGATCCCTGGAATGCCGGTATCGTCCTGCAGTGTCTGGCCATCGGCGGTGTTATCGCACTGGTTCAGAGAATGGGCGGCGCCAGGGCGGTGGCCGAAGCCCTGGCCAGAAGAGCAAAGGGCCCGCGGAGCGCCCAGATCGTCACGTGGCTGATGGGAATATTTATTTTCTTCGACGACTACGCCAACTCCCTCATTGTAGGCCCGGTCATGCGGCCGGTTACCGACAGGCTGCGGATTTCCCGGGAAAAGCTCTCATTTATCATAGACTCCACGGCAGCCCCGATAGCCGGTATCGCTCTCATCTCCACATGGATCGGCTACGAGATCAGCCTGATCAAAGACGCTTACGCTTCCGTCGGACAAGCAGTCAACTCCTACGCCATCTTCTGCGCCAGCATTCCCTACCGCTTTTACAACATCCTGATCCTGGCGTTCATCCTTTTCATGGCCTTATTCTTGAGGGATTTCGGGCCGATGCTGAAAGCCGAGCGGAGAGCAAGGGAGACCGGCAAAGTGCTTGATGACAACGCCAAACCGATGGTGTCGACCGAAGCCACGGGACTTGAGCCCCGGCCCGGGCAGAAGACAAGCATCTGGGATGCCATCATCCCGATCGGCGTCCTGATCTTCGGCTCTCTCTTCGGTTTTTATTTCAACGGCCACGGAGCCATTATGGGTGGTGAGGACGAGCAGCTAATCCACCTCATCCAGACCGCACCCCTTTCCTTCACCGCCATCAGGGAGTGCTTCGGAGCCGCTGACGCCAGTGTGGTCCTCTTCCAGGCGGCCATCTTCGCCGGCATCGTGGCCATGGCCATAGGGGTGGGCAAAAAGATCTTTACTCTGGGAGAGGCCATCGAAACCTGGGTTACAGGAGTGAAATCACTCGTCATCACCGGAGTTATTCTCCTTCTGGCCTGGTCGCTGGGAGGGGTCATCAAAGAACTGGGTACTGCCATCTATCTGACCCGGATACTCTCTGACGCCATTCCACCCTTTACATTGCCGGCTCTGATCTTCGTCCTGGGTTCTCTGATCTCCTTTGCCACAGGTACCTCTTACGGCACGATGGGAATTCTCATGCCTCTGGTCGTCCCCCTGGCCTACGCGATCAATCCCGAGAGCGGATATGTCATCATGTGCGTGGGAGCGGTGCTCACCGGAGCCATCTTCGGTGACCACTGCTCACCCATATCGGACACAACCATCCTCTCTTCCATGGGAGCCGCCTGCGATCACATCGCTCACGTCAACACCCAGATGTGGTATGCCCTGGTAGTAGGAGTGTTGACCCTCGTCTTTGGGTATCTTCCCGTGGGACTGGGAATCCCCGTTGCCATTGTCCTGCCTGTATCCATTATCCTGACCGGGTTAACGGTTTACTTCCTGGGTCAGCCGGTGGAGAGCAAGGTCCCGGCAGAGGTTCTGGAAGGGCGACTGGAAACGGCAGCCCAAAAAGAGGAGTAAGAGAGACCTATCTCCTGACATCTTAAGCACCGGCCCCAGGCAAAAGAGGGCCGGTGCTTTATTGAGAGACCGGCAACACCGGGGTGCTCCTACCTCTCGATCTGCTTCCCCAGGGTCAAGGCTGCCAGGAGCTGCTGGCCTGAGGCCCTCCGGGGCAGGGATAGTGTAGTAACCGCAATCTCATTGACGGGAACCGCCGCCAGGGTGCCGTCAGGATTCCTCTTTTCCCTGTCCCCATAATAGGCGATGGCATGGATCACGTAATACTCATCCCGGTGCCTGCCCAGGTAAAGCATCACATGCCCCGGCATGTGCAGGGTCGCTCCGGGAAGCAGCCGATCGAGCAGGCGTTTCCTCTCTCCCTCACCGGCATTTGCAAAGAAAACGCCCTTCCCGGGCACGAGCTCCTGCTCCCTGGAGTTCCGGGGGAATTGAAACCCAAAACTGCGGTAAACATCCCTGACAAAGGCCGAGCAATCCCGCAAATTGAAGCGCCCACCCCAGCTGTAGCGCTCCCCCAGCATCTTAAAGGCCTGCCTGATTATGCCGGCACGGGTATAGGACAAATAGCCCTCGGAGACGTCAGCAACCCGGGGCACGAGGGCGAGTTTAAAGGCCAGCTCCCCGTTTTTCCCCCTTACCGGCAGCTTCACCACATAGTTGCCCGCGGGTGAATGGTTGTCGACCGCCTCCGGGATCTCTTCCGGTGCGGCAAGAGGAATCCGGGAACCCATCAAAAACTCCAGTTCCGAAACCTCCGGTGAACAGGGGTTGTATCCCAGCCTCAACCTGCTCCCGGTAACCACCAGAAAGGATTTACTCTCGAGGTAATCAAGCCAGGCCTCCCTGCTGCGGGCAACGGCCAGGTCGGCAGCAGCCACCCAGCCCCTGGAAAAGGAGGCCTGCACAAAGAACCATTCCCCACCGGCGCTCTCATGCAGGACGATCACCGGCTCTGCCGGGTCGAGGGCGGTTTCCTGAAAGAGATCGAACTCCCGCTCCTCCGGGCGCTCGGTGATCATCGCTGCTGCAGGAAATGCCCTGATGCCGGTGGGCCTCACCGTGCAGGCATAGTGCACCCTGTTAACCTCTCTGATCCCCTGCAGGTTCATCTCCCGCGACAGCTCTTCCCAAAAGAAGGCCCCCAGCCGGCGCCCCCCAAGATAAAGCTCCCTGTCCGGCTGCTTCCTTTCTTCCAACAGCCGCTTTAGCTCCTCTCCGGCCATCTCCTCAGGGTACGACGCAAGATCCAGGACAATCCCGGAAAGCCTTCTCCTGACCTCCAGATTATAGGCCGCAATCTCCCCTTCACTAAGGATAATCCCATCGGGGTCGGGCAGTTTCCGGATCCAAAACTCCGGCGTCAGTACTTCTCCGGCAGGCAGTGGAGACTTAGAGCGGCTCCGGCCGGAAGCAATACCCCTGTGGTGGCCGCAGAGGGAGAACCCTTCTTTCATCAGCCCCTACCTCCTGGAAAAATCTTCACCCCTGTTTTAAATTATGACCTAATGCTATAATTTATTTATTGCGCACTGAGGTGATCATGATGATGAACATCAAAAAAGCGGTTGCCACAGGGTTGCAGGAAGGACTGGATACAACCTGGAATCTGGCGAAATTGATCATCCCGATCTACTTCGTCATTACCATTCTGAAAAACACCCCTTTCTTATCCATGATCGCCTCCTTTTTTCAGCCTGCACTGGGGCTGGCAGGGGTACCTGGAGAAGCTGTCGTAGCCCTGATCATGGGGGCGTTCGTCAACGTCTACGCAGCCATCGCCGCCCTTTTGCCGCTCGTGCACTCTCTCCCTTTGAGCCCCAAGCAGATAACCATCATCGCCACAATGGTGTTGATCTGCCACAGCATACCCATGGAAAGCGCCGTCAGCCAGAAAACGGGGGTTCCCTTCTGGCTGGTGACCGTACTGCGACTTGCCGTTGCCTTCATCATGGGAATATTATTGAATAAGGTGATGTAGCGAATGGAAGCAATTCTCAAAGAAGCCCTTACCGGCAGTATTAACAGCATGCTGAAGATCGCCTGTATCGTCATTCCCTTAATGGTCGTCATGGAGCTCGCCCGCGAGGCCGACCTCCTGGAAAGATCGGCGAAGCTGTTCAGGCCCTTAACCGCTCTCCTCGGGGTCTCCCCGGCCGCCACCTTTCCCCTCCTCGCCGGCCTCGTTTTCGGGCTGGTTTACGGATCGGGGCTGATCATCCGCTCTGTGAGAGAGGGGAAAATACCCGCCGCAGAGAACTACCTGCTGAACATTTTTCTTAGCATTTGCCACGGCATGATCGAAGATACCCTGTTATTCCTGGCAGTCGGGGCCAGCGCAGTTGTGATCATCGGCGTCAGGTTAGCAGCAGGAGTGGCCATCACCAGACTCCTGGCATGTTTGCTCATCCGAAGGAGCCACCCCACACAGAGGCTAGAATTGGGATAGAAAGGAAGGAAGATATGGCTTCTGATGAGGAAAAACGGGAAAAAAGGCTGGCCGCAGAAGTGCTGAAACGCCTGAGCAGAGAACATCCGGACGCCGGACCGCGCCTTCACTTCTCCAACCCCTATCAGGCGCTGGTGGCCACCATCCTTTCCGCCCAGACCACCGATGAACAGGTAAACAGGGTAACACCCATCTTCTTCAAAAGGTATCCGGATGTAACGGCGCTGGCCCGCGCCAGTGTAGATGAGGTGGCAGACGTCATCAAGTCAACAGGGCTGTACAGGTCGAAGGCCGCCCATCTCGTGGCCGCAGCCAAAAAGATAGCTGCCGAACACGGCGGAGAGGTGCCAAGCGACCTCCACCCCCTTCTGGAGCTTCCGGGGGTGGGGAGAAAAACCGCCAACGTCGTCCTCGCCAACGCCTTCGGCAAACCGGGGCTCGGAGTGGACACCCACGTCCACAGGGTTGCCAACAGGATCGGCCTATGCTCGGAGAAGCACCCCGAGGGAACGGAGAAGAGGCTCAAGGAGTTGCTTCCGGAAAGGGATTGGGGAAGAGCCCACCACCTCCTGATCTTTCACGGACGGCGGTTCTGCCGGGCGAGGAAACCGGAATGCCCCTCCTGCGTTTTACGGGACATCTGCAGAAGCTCCCCTTCAGCTTCACTTAAGTGAAAACTCCGAAACACGGTTGACCCTGAGAACCCCAGATCGGATTGTTACGTGGCTTTAACCAGGACCGGCTCCGGGCCACGACCATTTCCAAGGAACGGGGATAGTTAGTTAAACGGAATGCATCCACCGGGAGAATATTTATCGGTATCTCGAAGAGCCAAAAAGCTCGTGACTGCACATAGGGTCATCCGGTGATTTTGTTAATTCGCTCGTTTTCTAATCGCTGACATCAATTCTGGTCATCATCCCTCCCGGAAACTGGTCATTGTTCACCAGGTGATGGTATTCTCTATCGTACAGGTAGTATTGCCCGGGAGTGGTCGGAGCAATGACGATATCGGCACTTTGCCCTGAACCCAGGGTAATGCCCGTTATTTCATAGGTGGCATCCAACGACGGGCTTGCCAGGGGGAAGCCATCCTCGGCAATCACCCTGCCCACAAGACCGCCCAGATAAAAAGTGTGGTTCTGAAAACCGGCATTGATAACCCTTAACAGCACCCGTTGCCCAACCCGGCAGCTTACGCCGGACCCATACGGCTGGCCGGAGTTATTGTTGCCGTTAAGGGTATCGGGAAAACAGCGTCCGTTAATCACCCAGTAGTCAGGTTTGAACCTCAACATATTGTAGTAGGCTCCGGGGACAACGCTATTGTGCATTGTGCTATCGATTTCGGCCAGGACCAGTACCTTTTCAACGTCATAAAAAGAACCCGTCCCGGAACCATATGCCGTCTTATAGTTGGGATGACCCGGCGTATTATAGCCGGGTGGCCTCACCACAATAACGCCGTAAATACCCATTTGCACCTGTTTTTCGGAGTTGAATCCGCTTTCATACAGATAGATGCCGGGTTTTACAGCTTTAAACTGATAGACTATGAACAGATCGGAGGATTCGTCCAGATAATCGGCCAATGAGATCATGATCCTTCCTGAATATTGGGGCTGGACGGGCTGAGGGATAAAAGGGCCGCCCGGAAATTTGGTTACCATCACATTTTCCTGCCCGGGAAAAATCAGGGACAGCGGTTCCCCTAAAGGCTTCATGAAATTAGCAACTAAGTTTACAACCACTCGGTCGCCGGCCACAGCCTCTATGAAGGGACCCGGAGTTTGGGGAAAGCCGAACAATTCACCGGTTAAACCCCAAAAGGGGATGCTTTTGCCAGGTAAGGACAGCAACCCGGCGGCAACCTGAAAATTCTTGATAACAATCGCCATGCATAGACGCTCCTTTCCGCAGATTACTTCAGCACCCCGATATCAGGGGAAAGCGAAGGATAAATGGCAATCCAGGTCATCATCCCGCCGGGAAATTCACCCCAGTTGGTTATCTGCAGCTCTTCATGGGAATGCAGCATAAAGTAATACTCACCGAACTCATTGTACGAAATAACCCCTACCGGGATATCACCTTTTACCCCGAAGTAAGGACTGCCGCTCCACATCGTCCATCCGGCATCGCCGATACCCATATTCCTCAAGTTGGGTAGGGTTGTAGGGATGGGGTTATCAGGGGTGAATCCCAAGCCTTCCCAGCGATAAATCAGATCGTAGGTCTGACCCGCACCGACCAGGACGGTGAAGCGTTGATAAGAGAGATCCGTACCGCCATTCCTCAGCAGCCTCCCATCCTTTCCGATTACCCTGGTATGTGCGCCATGAGGGTGAAGGGGGTGGTTATCAACGCCGGCACCGATATACCGCATCAGTATCTTTTCACCAGGCTGCCCCATGACCATGGAACCATACGGCTGGTGAGGAAGGTAATCCACGTCGTCCATCATCATTGTGTCAACGGCACAACGTCCATTCAAAGTCCAGTAGCGGGGTAGATATCTATTAACAAGATACGGCCTGCCCTCTTCCACGGCCTGGTGCAGTTGGGGGTCAATTTCCCCTGTTATCAACAGGTATTCCCGCTCAAATTCCGTATCCGTCCCGGCGCCGTATGCCGTCCTGTATTCCCTGACATCCGGATTGTAATCGGCAGGCCGCACCACCAGGGCTCCATACAACCCCATAGGAACCTGTTTGTGGGGGCTGGAGCCACTCTCGTATACGAATGTTCCGGGATGTGTAGGTGTAAACGTATATGAAACCGTTCCTCCCGGTTCGGCATGATTGACAAAGGACTTCAACCGGCCGTTGATATATTGAGGCTGAACCGGTCGTTCCTCCACCATGACTGCCGTTTGGCCCGGAAAGAAAACGGAAACAGGTTCGGACAGAGTATTGAACAGGTTAACGGTCACCGTTTCCCCCTGCTTAGCAATAATATGAGGGCCCGGCAGCAGCGCAGGACCGGTTTCCTCTTTTGCAAAACCCCAAAAATAGATGCTGTTGCCGTCTGGGGTGCTCAAATAGCCTTCCTTGGCCCAAAGGTTTATTACAGGCATCTTGCTCTCTCCTTTTATTCTCATAGGTGTTACTGGTTATGCCGGCACCCGTTCCACGTCTAAGGCGCCGGCAATACCCTGATTTCCGTGATCATCCCGCCAAACGATTTCCCCGCATTGGTATTCTTGTGCCAGTTGCGGTTATAAAGGGGATAGATTCCGGCAGACGGAGCAGTAAAGATCGCATCAACAGTTTGCCCCGCAGCAATAAAGATTGCATTCCTCCAGCGGCTGAGGTCTTCACCGTTATATCCCCGCAGCTGCCGGGCATCAAGCCCCACGACCTTCAAAGATATCCCCAGCACCTGGATGCTGTGCTGCTGATATCCAAGGTTTACAAAACGCAGCAACACCTTCTCCCCCTCGTAAGCCTCAATGAGGGATGAATAAGGTTGCATAGGCAAAGACGGGTCAGCGGCGGGTCTGACCGTGTCCGGATAGCTCCGCCCGTTGATTAACCAGTATTCCGGGCTGTATTCCGTCCAATCGAACTCCTGGACATTTTCCAGCAGGTAATGGGGTTCGGCATCCAGTTCGGTCAGAAAAACTAGAGCTTCCCTGTCAAAGGCGGTGCTTTCGTCATTGTAGGCGAACTTCCCTCCCAGATCTATTTCCAGCCGGGGACGTACCGTCAGGGGACCTACCATCCCCATCTGGATATGCTCTACAGGTTCAAAATGGCAGTGATAGATGTAGGTACCGGGGTCCAGCGGCCGATAATAATAGGTGAAATCCCGGCCTACCGGAACGGAGATCGACGCCTCGGGAACTCCATCCCATATAGGAATTTGATTGGGAAAACCATGCCAATGTATGGTATGGGTGTCATCCAAATCCGGCCGGTTCGGAAAACCCAGGTTAGTCAGGGTTAAATAAACCTCATCACCCTCGTAGACTTGCAGCAACGGGGCAAGCAGGGTAGCCCTGCCGCGGTATTCAAAAATCCGGTCTTCAGGAACACCGGTAATATCCACAAAACCAAATATGTAGTGCCTGGTACTGTCGGGCATAACAACCCACCCGTCTGTTGCACCAAAACGCTTTCTTACTGTAGCCATCTCCGACGCTCCTTTCCAGGGCTAAGGAACGAGCATGTGCTCATAGGCCCCGATATCGTAGCCCGTTCCCTGGGGCCTGGTATTGCCATCGAAATCTTTTTCCGGGGCATTAAAGGTTTCAGTCTCTCCGGCGACCCTGTCGATACCCCGGTCGATCACCGGGGAACCCCCGGTAAGATGGTAATCACCGGTTAGTTCGGGATCAACGGTCACTATCCTGACCGACTTGAAGTCCGGTTCCATATTGAATGCTACAGCCGTTACCTCAGTATCGTACTCACTCACAAATTCCGGATCCACGTAGATATTGTTGCTGCCTCCGTCATACGATCGTGACAAGCTGCAGTATTGAGGATTAAACAGAGCAGGGCCCCCAAAAACCTCTAAATCCATAATGTTAACAGGTTGCGGGTCCCCGGCGGCCCCTATGCCGCCGATGCCCCCCCTGCCGTTGTTCAGATCCTGATTAAAAGTACCGGCTCTGTTATCCCAGAAAATATTATTAAACAGGACCGGATCGCTGTAACCGGGAGAGCCGGGGTGCACTACATCGAGGTAAGCCCGGAAAGCAGCACTGTGAGGTTCACTTACAAGCCCGGCGCCGTGAGGCCTGCCGTCGCTGTCCTCCGCCGTGGCAGTAGTGATGTTCTTGGCAATGGTGTTGTTCACAATTACGACGTTGGAGGCATCATCAAGAGCTACGCCACCCCCCAGGTCGGTGGAAACATTGTTGACAACAACGTTGTTGTAAATGTTGATCCGGTAATCCAGGGGCTGCAGCAACCGGATCCCCCCGCCGTCATCGTTGGCAAGGTTGCCCTGGATGAGATTATTATAGATATCGACCTCCCCCGAGCCGGCAGTCAGTGTTTCCGGGGGGACGGGCTGTTCCCCGCCCACAAACACACCTGCACCCTCGTCAAAGGAGGCGTTAAACAGCACACGATTATGGTGGATCTTACCACCGGGGCTGTAACCGTAGTGGGATATGCCTCCACCGTATTCAGCGGAGTAATTGCCGCAGATATCGTTATAAGCGATTTCGTAGTTGTCGGCACCGTTGAAGATACCGATACCACCGGCCAGGCTGATGCCGCCGTTGTTCAGGATGCGGTTGTGGTGGATGTAAATGTTATCATTGTAATTGTCTCCGACATAGGCCGTTCCGATGGTAATAGCCCCGCCGAAACCACCACCGTTGCTCTGGATAATGTTATTGCTGATAACCAGATAACTGCAATGTGCATTAACATATATTCCGCCGCCCTCTTCACCCCTTGCCCCGGTGATCCTGAAACCGTCCACCTGGGGTCTAAAGGCACCGCTGAACGCCCCTGCTCTGGCAACCACAGTTAATACCTGGCCCCTGCTTATCTCTTTTACCCGGTCTGGTGGCACCAGTTCCGGCCCGTCAAATTCAATACCGGACAGTTTGTCAAGCCACCTGTCGCGATAAGTTAGAAAGAAGCGGCCATCGATGACGGTTCCCGCAACTGCGGATCCGTCCGGCCTGATGCCTCCGGGTCCCCGACCCTGGAGCTTGACGTTCTTGTACAGGATCGGGTTTTCGTAATAAGTTTCTGCTGATACGACAATAATTGCCCCGTCAGGCGCACTGTCTATAGCATCCTGAATAGTGGTAAAATCCTGTGTGCCATCCTTTTTCACCGTAATGACGGGCGGCCAGTATACCCCCTGCCGGCGCAGGTGAAAGGTGATGCCTGTCGGGCTGGTTTTTCCGGCGGCGTTGGTTACCAGCAGTTGCGTAGGGCCCGGGGGTACGGCATTGAATCCCCGGGGAACAAGGACACGAATGAGCCGGTCGGTCCACTCCAGGATGTCGATTTCCTTCCCGTTCAAGGTTACCTTACCGGGAGAATCCCCGAAACCCGTGCCCAGTATGGTAACAGTCCGGTTATCATCATTCTGGTGCATCACGTTTGCCTGGATACGGCTGACCCGGAATATTTGAGGTGTATCTGCCGGAACAGCACATTGCGGGGGCTGCGAGAATTGTGCTCCGGGCGTTCCGACAAAAGCCGTGATCGGGAATAAGGCCACATCGGCATAAGTTGTTTTCCCGGGCCAGACATCAAAAACCATCTTCAGGGTCTGGTAATTAGGGTTGTAGTGCTCATTGGGATTGTCCGGATCCCCAGGATCGTTCCCGATGACCTGGTACATCCCCGGGGCCACTCCGGAGGGGGTAGGTACATTACGGGTGTAGGTGGACGGTAACAGCACCTCGAAGATGCCGTTGACATCGGAATGAACCGTGGTTATCAACCTGCCGGCAAAATCCCTGATGCCCACGGGGGTGTTGGGGATACCTCTTTTTTCACCGTAGTATATGAAACCAGGATTGGTCTCGAGGTTGACATCATCCAGCAGGAAGCCAACAATGCGGCCGGGAATGGGAACATCGGTATACAGGAAGAAGTCGGCTGTGGCGTTAAGCCCTTCGGAAACCCTTACGATCTTCTTGGTGGTATCAATGCCGGGAGGTGCCGGGTAGTAAGGCGGGGGCGCCATGCGCATGAGAAAAGTTTGGGCACTTCCTGCGAATTCATCCCCCTGATCGGTATTGACGGAGCCATCCCTATCAATCGCCTTATATCCGGTGGGTGGTACCACCTCCACGATATAAGTGCCGGAAGGAAGCGGTATTTCTACCGCATCGGGGTGGCTGTAATAAGGATCCCAGCAGGTCTCAAAGGCGTAACCGCCGTCAAACCCCCCGGGTCTGATCTGGTTGGAGATGTTGGGAACCTCGGTACAGTTCTGGTCAACGTTGCCGTCGGGATCCATGCACCCGGTGGGGTGTTCCCAGGCCTCTGTAGTAACGGTGTTGATAAGGTTTCCCTGAACCACTTTGCCGTCCGAATCCGTAATTGCTGCGTAAAGGTTAAGGGTTACGTTCGGAATCCCGGGTTCGTAATCTTCGGCGATTGCATACCTGGGGTCGGTCTCGTTGCGCATGGTGGCATAATAAACCATGCCGGAAATACCCCCGTTCTCTCCCTTTTTGTAAACCCGTTTGCCCCAGTCAATACGGTTGGTTTTGGCCGCCCATGTCAGCTCGGCCAGGGTTAAAACATCTGTGTAGGTCTGAGAACACCTGACGTAATTACCGCGTGCATCACGGCACAAAACGGCGGGGTTCACAGGATCAGGCACCGGGATGCCGTAATCGGGCGTAGCTGTTGCCCCGGTATATCCCAGACGGGTAAAACCCACCTCTGCCACAGCAAATCGTTCCAATTCAAAAACCTCATCTAAGCTATAATCCCCGTGCATATCCGTTATCGTCCGGTACTGAATACTGCCGTCTTTAAAACGGGTGCCAACCTCAACACTAGGGACACCACTTTCCCCGGGGTCACGGACTCCGTTCCCGTTGCTGTCGTTAAATACGGTGCCCTTGATATACCCGAACCATCTGGGTATACCGATATCACCCATAGCGACCGTTTCACCGCGGCCCACCTGAACAGTGCGAAAAGAGATAATATGATCCAGAGGTTCATCCCAGATAGCCATTTGATAAAGCCCCGGTGGAACGTTCTCGATGGTAAAGTTGCCGTTGCCGTCCCCGCGCCCGGTATAAACCTGCTGGTCGTTCGCTCCGATGTCGCTGAGCGCTATCCAGGGGCGGTCCACGGGATCCCCCAGAGTCAGCGGTCTGAAAGGAGGGATGAATTCAATGATGGTGCGCACCCTGCCGGTAATTCTCCCTGTCTCCCAGGGGCGTGGCGGGCCGAATTCCATCGGCCTGACAAACCCTATCCATACCAAGGGCATCCGGAAACCCTCCCTGGGGCTGTAACCGTCATTACCTTCCTCTATCCAGACATCTATTGTATGAGTCCCTTCAATGGTAGTCGTTTGGATCCAATCCGTGCCGTCCGGCGGAATGGCCTGCACCCCGTATTTTCCGGGAGGAAGGTTGTCGATCAGAGCGTCCCCGTTACTATCAGTAAGGATTTTTCCCCCTGTACCCGGAACAGGAACGGGTTTACCTGTACCGGGGTCAAGAATCAAGTTGCCCGAGGCATCCCGTTCATACTCCGTACCAAGCGGGTTACCGAAATAGTCTACAGTCACCTCACCGACTGCATCTGTAATTATTACTCTGAACCCTTCCAACCCACTTTCCAGCGGCACGTCGTCCTCTCCGTTAACCGGCCTGTTGTCGTGAAAGACATGCACCCTTATTCTGGAAAGGGGTAAAGGATTGGGATGCAATTTAATTTCCACAGTTTTGTCGGTACCGGTCGTTGTCACCCAATTACCGCCCAACTTGTAACCTGGAGCCAATACAGAAACCAGGTATCGGCCGTTGGGGAGTGACACCACCGGTTGTGAGGTATCCGAAGCTTCTCCCACAGCAACCACCGGACTGTGACTGGCCCCCGGTCTTAATGAAGGAAACAAACTCGGATCACGTTCTTCTTCAGGAAGTTCGACCTGGGGATCGCCGACGTTGTTTTCGTTGACAATGTATTTGAATGTTAAAACGGGGACACCGGTGATAACATCTCTGGCTATAACAGTAAGTTTGCCGTTATCCACATTTCCGTCATGAGGACCGTTCACCTTAATAACAGCCTCCTCAACTGTTTATTAATTAACGATTCTCTTTGCCTAAACTGTCCTGGACCAAAGAAAAAAATTTTCTATAATATATGAATCAAAGCGTTAAACGGTACCAGCCGAAATACTTATCAGGAAATACGCCGAGGTAATTCGAGTAGCTGGAAGATGGTCTTAGAAGAACCCATTAGAGGATGGTAAAATAAATCAAACAGGCGGGGATTGAGGGACCCCGCCTTTGAAGGTCGGTTTTCAGCGTCAAAATTGATTTCTTCTGCATCGCAGATAGAGCGCCTGGCTCCTCAGCCCACTTTGGCCTCCCACTTCCCACACCGACCGCCCCATCGGGCGATCACTTCGCCGTTCTGATAGAACTGCACCACTTCGCACATGTTGGGGCAGCCCTTGCAGATAAAGCTGCGCGCCTGGAATTTGAAATCGGTCACCTCGAACCCCTTGAACTTCGTAGCGCCGCCCGTGCGCTGCACCGCCTCCCGGGCCAGGATTGCCGCCCCCAGGGCGCCCATCACGGAAAAATACTTGGGAACGATCACCTCCTGCTGGAGGGCCTTCTCAAACGCTCGCTTCATCCCGGCGTTAGCGGCGACACCCCCCTGGAAGGCGATAGGAGGGAGGATTTCCTTACCCTTGCCGACATTGTTCAGGTAGTTGCGCACCAGCGCCTCGCAGAGGCCGGCAATAATATCCTCCACGCTGTGGCCGAGCTGCTGCTTGTGGATCATGTCGGACTCGGCAAAAACGGCGCACCTCCCGGCGATCCGCACCGGGTTCTCCGATTTCAGCGCCAGTTCCCCGAACTGCTCAATGGCAATGTTCAGACGGGCCGCCTGCTGGTCCAGAAAGGAGCCGGTTCCGGCGGCACAAACCGTATTCATGGCGAAGTCGGTGACGATCCCGTCCCGCAGAATGATAATCTTGGAGTCCTGCCCTCCGATCTCCAAAATGGTCTGCACACCGGGGACAAACCGGGAGGTGGCCACCGCATGGGCGGTGATTTCGTTTTTGATAACATCGGCTCCGATCATAACGCCTGCCAGATGCCTGGCGCTTCCCGTCGTACCCGCAGCCCGGATCACCACATCACCGGGAACCTGGTCTTTAAGCTGTTCCATGCCCTCCTGGATAACCCTGATCGGCTGTCCTTTGGTCCTGATATACAGGGAGGCCAGCACTTCATCTTGTTCATCGATAACAACTAAGTTGGTGCTCACCGAACCCACATCGAGCCCCAAAAATCCGTCTCTCACCAGCTATTCCTCCCAGCAGGCGAACTTACTGCAAGTCGCTTTTCCCTAGCTTTTTTCTGCTCTCGCTTCCTCTGAAGCAAATCCAAAAAGGCCTCCAGCCTCGTTAAGACACCGGTTACCGCCGTCTGCTCATCGATAAAAATGGTCATGACGGGGATCCCCAGTTCTCTGCTGACACGGGGGAGAATACCTTTGGCCACGATCTCGGGGATGCAGGAAAAGGGCGCCAGCTGAATGACGCCGTCATAGCCGTCCCTGGCATAAAGCACCGTCTCCCCGATGCTGTTGATGCCGTGGCCGCCGATCATTACCCCTAGATAGGGATGGGCAACTTTATGGATATCCCGTTCCCCGACATTCCCCTCCTTGACGACATTCTTCTGAGTGTAAGAAGTCAGCCAGATGGAGCGGTTGCTATAAACCCCTCTCTCACCCAGCAGCTTCTGAATGTAAAAATTCACCGCAGGCTCCAGAACGACGTAAATCTCCCCCACAATCCCGACCCTTAAGGGATCGCGGCTCCTGTCCTGGGGCACCCTGGAGATAAGCTTCCTGGCCTCGTGGCGCGCCTCCTCAATCTCCTCCAGAGTATAGGCCTGGTCGAGCATGGAGAGCCCCTTCTTAAAGGCCTTTTCCGCCTCCCCCTTGACGGTCTCATAGGGCATGACCTCATACATCAGATATTCTATTTCATCAATGGCTTCAAGCTTGGTATACCCCTTTTTGATCAGCTGCCAGAAGCGGCGCCAGGACATGCGCCGGGGCTTGACCATCCTCAGCTTCTTGATAAAGTCCAGGATATTGGAACGTGGCGGGTCGAAGATCAGCACCGTGAAGTTGCACCCGAGTTCATCGAGGATCTTCTGGTGCATGACGCCGTAGTACCCCGCCCTGCAGGGGCCAACGCCACCTGAGGATATCGCCATCTCCGCCCCCATCTCAATGGTTTCCAAATAGGTGCCCAGCAATACCTTGAAGGGGATGCAGGCAAACTCCGGCGCATACCGGACACCCAGGTCGAAGGTCCTCTTGCTGGGTTCCGGCGGGATCACCGGCTCATAACCCAGGTCGCTGATTAACATTTTAAAAGCAATATAAGAGTAGCCCATGTGCGGAAAGGTAATTTTCACTCCAGCCCTCTTCTCCTTTTCAACATATCTACAAAAGCCTCCAGACGGGTCTGGATGCCCCCGGCCCCAGTTTCCTCATCGATGGAAACGGCAAGAAAAGGCACCCGCCCCCGCTCCCGGGCTGCATACTCGAGCAGCCTATCCAGCATGGCATCAGGGCCGCATGCAAATGCCGTAACGTGCACTATTCCGTCGACCAGACCTCTGTTCAGATAATAAAAGGCGGCATGCAGGGCGCGGTTGGAATAGTGCCAGAACATATGCTTCGGCATTACCCCTGCTTCCCTCAGCAGCGAACGGGGCGGTACCATTTCGGCAGTGAGCACAGACACCCCGAGGCTTTCCAGGCGTTTAATCAGGTCAAGGTTGGTGAAGCGATCATAGACGGTGTAGGGATAACCCAGGACGGCCAAAGAAATGCCCGACCGGCCCCTCTTCGCGGCAACAGTTGGACGTTTCTTTAACCCCTTCTCTAGGTACTCCATGGCCTTCTCCGGCATATTCCCCTGTAAGAGCAGCTGCTGATAGCGCCGGAAAACACCCCTGGCACGCCAGTAGGCCCGAACGACGGTGGAGAAATCGGCTCTAAACCTCTCTCCGAGCTCCCTGCAGATGCGAAAAAGCTCGAATCTTCCCCGAGCCAGATCA
Source organism: Thermacetogenium phaeum DSM 12270 (assembly GCF_000305935.1). Classification (NCBI taxonomy): domain Bacteria; kingdom Bacillati; phylum Bacillota; class Clostridia; order Thermoanaerobacterales; family Thermoanaerobacteraceae; genus Thermacetogenium; species Thermacetogenium phaeum. Next base: position 1,902,697 of record NC_018870.1, read on the forward strand.
ACCCGGGTTTCCAGCACCTCCGGCAGGCCGCTGATGGAGGCTCTGAGGAGGTCGGGAAGCCCCCGGAATTTCGGGCAGAAGGTTTCGGTCCCGAACCTGCGGACGCTGAGGAGGCGAGGCACAAAAAGAAGATCGACCTTATCCTTGATCTCCATGACGTGCCCGTGATACAGCTTGATGGGGATGCAGGCATCATTAACCGCCTCCGCGACTCCATCATCAAGAGTCTTTTGGGTGGTAGGAGAGGAGACCACCACCTGAAGCCCCAGCTCCTCGAAAAAGGTTTTCCATAAAGGATAATACGAAAAATAAGCCAGATACCGTGGAATACCAACCCGGACCGGCATGGCGGCTCCAACCTCCTCAGCACCTGCAGGAATTTGCTTCGACACCTTTCAGCCAGATATCCAGAAATTGTGCCAGCTCTCTTTCTCCATCTGCATTCTCCCGGTCCTCCGCCATCTCCTTCCAGACAAGGTAGCCCCAGAGAGCGGCCAGCAGCGAAAGGGCCATCAGATCGGCATCGAGGCGGCGAAAATCGCCGGCCACCTGCTTTTGCTTGATCGGTTCTCTGAGCAGGTCGATAACCGGCCTGGCAATCTTCTGATACATCGCTTCTCTGACTTCGGAGTGGAACTGGGCTTCGTAAAAAAGCAGCTTCAACATTGGAAGGTATTGTTGAATTGAGCTTAACTGATCCTTGATGAGGCGGATTAACAGCTGAGGATCGCTCTCGCAGCCCTTCCTCTCAATTATTCCGGCCAGGGAAAGCGCAATTTCCGGCTTTTGGAAATTGTTGACCGCCTGCAAGAGAATACCTTGAAGGATCCCCTTCTTGGTGCCGAAATGACGGAAGACTGTTCCCTCGGCTACGCCTGCCTTTTGGGCGATCTCGCTGGTAGTCGCCCCTTCAAAGCCCTTCTCTGAAAAGACCTTAATAGCAGCTTCAATGATCTTTTTTTGGGTACAGTTTAAACCGGAACTCATTTCCGGACGATGCCTCCAGGGAACTCTTTTATGAGAGTGATTACTCACTCTCAGATTATAGGTAAGATCGCAGTTCTTGTCAACAATTAATGGCATTACGGCCAGCTTTGTACCAGGTATGCCAGGGGGAAACACAAGGCACACCATCTTCCAGATTAATTGTTGAGAGAACACTCAATACTAAGTCAAGGAGGTGAGAGGGGTGAGGCCAAAGCCGTCAAGCGCAAATTTCTTCTCTGATGAATTTGATACCAAGAATAAAGAGGCCACGGAAGAGGCATCTCAGGATTACCTGAGGCTCCCGGATGTGGATTGGTAAGCTTAGGCGATGACAGGAGCAACTCACCTGCTGGCCGGTTCTGCCGCTTACATATTACTAAAGGGTAACAAAGTGCTCACACCTGTGGTAGCCACTGGCTCCCACTTCATCCTTGACGCCATCCCCCATTACGACAACATCGCCTGGAACTTTCCTCTCGGCTTTTTTGCCGTCACCTTCCTCCTGTACACCGCCTGGCTCTGCAAAGACGGCTTCATTGTATTGAGTGCTCTGCTGGGATTACTGCCGGATGCCAACTGTCATTTCGGCTGGAGCCAGTCTTTAGCCGAATTCCATCGACAGTGTCACTTTACAGCGAGGGGGGAGGTTCCGATCTGCTTTTTGTACCTCGAGATCTACTCCTGTCTGATCTATTGTTACCTGGTCATAACCAGGTACCTCCCCCGCGCCAGCAGGTCGGGGCAAACCGCAGAGAAGATATTGTCTTACCTGACCGCCGGGCTAGGCAGCTTCCCCGCCCGACTGCACTCCAAACCAGAGATAAATCGTGAGCACTATGTAGTAAAGGAGACCAAAGGCAAAAAAGCCAGGAAGGATGACGGCCTGGAGAGCCTGCAAGAGGGTAGGAATGGTAAGGGCGTAAACAGATATCTTAACCCCCTGCCCGTAGGTAAGGCGCCTCTGTTGAAGCCGGGAGAACAGGAGGCACAACAAACCTGAAAGGGCAGCGGTACACAGTTTGGCCAGGAAAAAATAGATAAACCCAAAGATCACGATAAAAACCGCCGTCAGCTTGAGAGAGGGGAGCCACTCCAGCACATCCTCTTTGGTTACCGTTAGGTCCTTGAAATTCGAGAAGTAAAAGATTTGAGTTTCGAGGCTGTTTTTTTGAACAATTTTCGTTTTGGAGACAAAGACGCCGTTCTCATAATCCTGTAAGATGCTTTCATCGGTCTCGCCGCTGGTATCGACCACAATAATGTTCCTGCTGCCGCCTCTCTCGTCTTCTAAGATCAACGGCATCTCCCCGAAGACCTGCAACTCCCCGTTTTTTAACAGAAAATCCGGTGCTTCCCTGCTGAACTTTTCGGCCAACCTGTCAACTTCCCTGTTAAAATCATAGACGAAGGAGAGCAGCACCGGTGTGCCCAGAAGGAGCACGAGTAAAACCAGGTAGCCGATTACCCGTCTCCAGGGATGGCCGGCAAAATTCCGGTATGCAGAAAAATTGACGGCACTGTCGTTCATGTCCTTAAAAAAACCCCTACGGTGCCCCTTGGAGAAATCATCCACTTGTGTTACCCCCTCTTGCTGATCACCCGTCATTGAAGAGGCCGGAGGTCAGCCGGCGACCTGCAAGATCCCAATGGAATGCTGCAATTCAGTGATGGGTGCCTTCCACCACCCGGACGCCCTTCTTTTCAATGATCCTTTTTATCTCCTCCTTGTGCGGGCAGCGGGGATAGTCATCCTCAAGCATCATGCAGGAGGAGAGATGCACCACATTCAGACCGTGCGGGAGCAGCTTTTCCACCAGCCGCCGCCCCCGTTGCCGGGGGCCCGGGAACCCTCGCAATGGACGCCTGCGGACAGGCACCTGCAACACAGCAACACCATATATTTTACTATAAATTTTTCCGAGTTAGCAGCGGCTAACATTGTTTCCCACTGCTATAAAAAGAAGCAAAGGAGGAAAAAGCGGTGCCGGGAAAGCTCTTGCCCCTTTCACAACTTCCGAACGGCGAAACCGGGAGAGTAGCCCACCTCGCAGTCGACGGCCTCATCAGGCGACACCTGATGGATCTGGGGCTGGTGATCGGATCCCACGTAGTAGCGGTCCGCCGCAGCCCCTCGGGGGATCCTACCGCCTTCAATATCAGGGGTGCAATCATTGCCCTGCGCAATGAGGACGCCGGCCGGATCCTGGTACACATCGACTAAAACTGCCGGAGGACAGGAGAATGGGATTAACTTTTCTATCATCCGGGAGCAACGCCCCCATCAAACCCTCCCGGCCGAAGCCCCTCCCCCGGCGGCCGTTAATTGCCCTGGCGGGGAATCCCAATACCGGAAAGAGCACGTTGTTCAACGCCCTGACGGGGCTGAGGCAGCATACCGGCAACTGGCCGGGAAAAACCGTCCTGAAAGCTACGGGGACATATTACTACAGGGACAAAAAGTTTCTCCTGGTGGACCTCCCGGGAACCTATTCCCTGCTGGCAAAATCGGCGGACGAAGAGGTGGCCCGGGATTTCATCTGTTTCGGGCACCCTGACGCCATCGTAGTGGTCACCGATGCCACCAGCCTGGAACGCAACCTGAACCTGGTGCTGCAGGTTATGGAAATCTCCCCGCAAGTCGTGGTCTGCGTCAACCTGATGGATGAGGCCAGGAGAAGAAAGATGCGGGTGGACGTGGAGGCTCTGTCCAGGGAACTGGGAGTCCCCTGCATCCCTACCGCTGCCCGGAACGGTGTCGGGCTCGAAGAGCTGAAAGAAGCCATTTACAACGTAGCGACCGGGAAAATCACCCCCTCCCCCAGGCTGGTCACCTATGCCCCGGAGGTGGAGCAGGCCGCTGCGGAACTTGCGGCGCAGATCCGCCCCTATCTTCCCCGGCGGGTGAATCACCGCTGGGTCGCCCTGCGCCTGCTGGAGGGTGACTATAGCATCGTCGAGGCCATCTGCGGCCACCAGGACGAGGAATCAGAAAAAGCCGCCAGGAGGGAGGTTGCGGCATGGGCTCGCTGACAACTCCCCTCTCCTCGCTGCTTGCAGAAATTGACAAAGAAATATCCCCCGCCCGAAGGCAGGAAATCCGGGACTCCATCGTCGGCAGCATCTACAGCCACGCCGAGGCCATCGCCGCCAGGGTCGTCCACTACCAGGAGCGAAAAATGAGGTGGGACGAGAAAATCGACGATGTGCTCACCTCCCGCCTGCTGGGAGTACCCGTCATGCTCGCCCTGCTGGGATGCATCCTCTGGCTGACCGTCATCGGGGCCAACTACCCCTCACAGGCACTTGCCGCCGGGCTGTTCTGGCTGGAAGAGCGCCTGACCGCGCTTTTTCTGTCGGCCGGCGCTCCCGCCTGGCTGCACGGGGTCCTGGTGTTGGGAATGTACAGAACGCTGGCCTGGGTTGTCTCCGTCATGCTCCCCCCAATGGCCATCTTCTTCCCCTTGTTCACCTTGCTGGAAGACCTGGGATACCTGCCCCGGGTGGCCTTCAACCTGGACCGCTACTTTAAAAAAGCCTGCGCTCACGGTAAGCAGGCCCTCACCATGTGCATGGGCTTCGGCTGCAACGCCGCCGGGGTGACCTCTTGCCGGATCATCGAGTCACCCCGGGAGCGTCTGATCGCCATTCTGACGAACGTCTTTGTTCCCTGCAACGGGCGCTTCCCCACCCTGATCGCCCTGTCGCTGGTCTTTATGGGGGGCGCCGCTGCAACCCCTTTCAGAACGGCCGCAGCAACGGCAACGGTGGTGGCTTTGGTTCTGTTGGGAGTGGCGGTCACCCTCTTGATGTCCTGGGTGTTATCCAGAACCATCCTCAAGGGAATCCCCTCATTTTTTACGCTGGAACTGCCCCCTTACCGCAAACCCCAGGTCGGCCGCCTCCTGGTTCGCTCCCTGCTCGACCGGACCATCTTCGTGCTGATGCGGGCGGTGGTAATGGCAGCTCCCGCCGGCGCCTTTACTTGGATCCTGGCCAACACCCACATCGGGAGCTTGAACATGATCTCTCACCTCACCGGCCTGCTGGATCCCTTCGGGCGCCTTCTCGGGATGGACGGTGTCATTATCCTGGCCTTTATCCTGGGGCTGCCGGCCAACGAGATCGTCCTGCCGATCATGATCATGTGCTACGTTTCCGCAGGCACCATGCTGGAACTGGACAGCCTGCAGGCCCTGCAGGCCTTACTGGTGGATAACGGCTGGACCCGGCTTACCGCCCTCTCCGTGATGCTCTTTTCACTGCTCCACTACCCCTGCGGCACCACCCTGCTGACAATCCACAAGGAGACGAACAGCCTGAAGTGGACCGTTCTCGCCGCCTTGATACCACTGACAGTGGCCGCTCTCACAACCTTTCTCATGGCGCAGCTGGCTACCGTCCTCGCAAGGCTTTAACTGCTACCACCCCCAAAAGGCCACCTCCTATAATCACAAATGCCGGAAAATACGTCATGTAATAGCCGAGCCAACTGTAAACAGCCTCTCGCAGTGAAACAACAGCAAATACCAAAACAGTAATCACTACCCCCAGCAGTGCTCCCAACAACCCGCCCCAAAATAAATACAGCACACTTTTACGCAAGGTTGGTACCTCCTGACATTAAGGGGAGAAGGGGGAGTGCCTTATCAGCGCATTCTCCGGAGCAGTTCGTAGATCAGCCGGGCGGTGACACCCCAGACAATCCGCGGTCCCATCCGATACACCAGGATCCGATGGGTTCTGGAGCCCCAGGGCCGGGAATAGCGCTTCGGCAGCCCCAACTCTGCGCTCGGGAACAGGATTCGCACCTGCCCGGTGTTTTCTTCCGTGTAGGTCGGGTGCACCCGTACCAGAGCCCGATATTCTTCGGGTGAAGTATTTTCAAAGCGCGACACCGGAATGGTGAAGGCGGACTTAACCTCGCTTGTGTTGATGCGCAGTTCATCCAAGCCCCGAAGCCGGCATACCCCGACATAGGCGTCCACGATCGCCCCCATCGAGGTGTACAGAGTACCCAGAGCGCCGAGCAGCTCCAACCGCTCTTTCGCAATCCCTAACTCCTCCACCGTCTCCCGGATTGCGGTTTGCACCGTATCCGCATCTTGTTCCGGGTCGAAAGCCCCTCCGGGGAAGCAGATCTCTCCACCCTGAGGGATCTCCAATTGGCGTTCCTCAAGGACAAAGTGGTATTCCCCGTCCACCGGCATCAGCAACATCAGCACGGCGGTGTTAAGGTGGTCCTCCCTGCCTAAGAGGCCCGGCCGGTCAGATAGCCGGTGCTGAAGCTGCATCAATTGTTCTCCAGTCATCTAAGAGACCCCCGTCACAACGCATCAGCCCTGCTTCTTACCCCTCCCCGGCATCCCCGACCGATCCGGGGAATCCCCTCAGAAGAAGGGCACGAGACTAAAAAGCGGCGTTCCAGCCGGGTGCCAACCCTACCAACATGCAGTTTAGCAGGGGCGGGCAGCCTGCTCCAGCAACCGGTCCAGAAAACCCCGCTCCCGGAACCGTTCGTAGGCCCAAAGACCCACATTGGCAGCTGCCAGCGCCACAAACCCCGCCAGCCCCGTCACTCCCACCGTGAGGTCGCTGCCTCCGGCTATCACCATGATAGCCAGTGCCGCGGTGCCGTTAAGAGCGCCGTGGACTAAAGCAGCCGCCAGCACCGATTTCCCCGCCAGCCGCAAGAACCCGAACAGAGGTGAAAGAAGCAGACACCAGATGATCATCATGAAGACTCCCGCCACCGGGTGCTGAGGGTAATTGTGCCCCTGCAGGATTAAGGGCGCATGCCACACACCCCAGATGAATCCGATCAGCAAATTGGCCCGCCAGAACCCCAAACCCGCAGTCTCCCGCAGTAAAAAGCCTCTCCATCCCAGTTCCTCCCCGAAGGCAAAGACGGCATTGATTGTAGCACCGGCGATCAGTCCCTGAACCAGGGCTATCCACAGGGGGTGCAGCGGCATTGCTTCCATCTGCCGCTGCATCTCCGCTACCGTCTCGGGCGGAAACACATGCTGGTAACGCTGAAACATTCCGGAAAGGCTGGGATCGTAGGTAACCCCGGGCAGGAGCAGGCTGACCCCCAGGGCGGCAAAAGCAAGCGCCGGAGGGAAAAGCCAGGCGGCCACCCACCATTTATTTGGCCGCCAACAAATGCCCATTGTGGACACTACCGGCTCTCGATAAGCAAAGCGCTGCAGCCCCACCACCACCAGAGTAGGGATGAACATGTAAGCCATTCCGGCAAATTGGGCCAGGAGGGTATTCCAACGAAGGTGGACACCGAAATAAAGAAAAGCGGCAAAGGCATAAGAAAGAGCCAATGTTAAAACGGTAAAGGTCAGCGCTCGCTTCAAAATCTTCACCCCTTTGTTTTTTAGCAACGGAATTCGCAAGGTTGGTTTTCCAGCCAACTACAGGAGACACGACTGTTTAAGGTGGGCCTGCGCCTGCTACAAGAAAGGAAGAGGTCTTTAAAAATACTTTCGCGCCAGTCTTTTCACTTTATTTCACTATCTTATTTTAATATTCCGGTTCTTTCTCAATCATTTTATCACAAGTACAACGGATTCTCACCAATAATTCATGATCTCAGATGGGTCAAACAGGCATTTCCTTCTTCCCCGCATCCTTCATCTTCCCGGATGACGGCTCACTCCGTAGCAAGACAGGAGGTAAAGCCGCCTCTTGCCGCCCTTCGCCACAGCTAGGCTCCCGACAACCGAGGCCCACATTTTCTGTCGAGGAAAAAGAAGGAGGCGGCGAACCGCCTCCCATTATATTGAAGACACCTGGAGGAAGGGAACCTTTTTCAGCATTCGGGCTCAACAAGGCGATCAAGGATTACGGAGCCTATTATTATACTGACTTTCAGGTATCAACCCCCCCAGGTTCTTGGCGTCAACTTCTCAATCATGGTTTGGATTTCCGATTCTTTTCTTATGATTCCGTTCTCCGGCAGGTCGCGCAAAAGGCGCGCTTTCTCCGGAGGAGAATCTTCGCTCATCTGCCGCTTATCTCCCTTTTTGTTGTGAAAAATAGGGGGCAGCTGGCGTCCCTGTGCGCTTCTTTTGCCGTTCTCCTTCTCCTTCTCATTGCCGACCATGCGGTTGTTGACGGTATTCATGATTTCCGTAAGTGTGGCCGGGCTGACCCGGTGGTAAAGGGCAAGGGGAAGTACCGCCATGATGTCGCTGATCATGACCTGGCTGCGCTTCCTCAAAGCGCAGTGCAACAGAGCGGCCTGCCGGATCGCTTCCAGCGCCCGGAGGCTTTCGATGTTGAAGTTGATGTAGAGGTTGGCCAGAAACGTCGTAAGGTAATCGGGCATCGTCAAATCGCTGTGCAGGGCTATGTTCTCCAGGTTTTTTCGCAGCTGTTCCAGCTGGCTGCGCTCCTGTTCGGAAAGCTCTCTGTCGTTCTTGGCTTCCTCCGTCGTCAGAATATCCACCACTTCCTCAGGGGTGGTTGGCCTGCCCATGGGGATGACCAGATCGAAGCGGTCGGACAGCTGCCGGCGGATCTCCGCCAAAGGCCCCGGCTCTTCATCGGGGTTTGATGCCGCCCAAACCGAAACCGCAACGGGAACCTCGACGACGGGAAGGCCCGTTTCCTCTATCTGGACGCGCCCTGGCTTGGTGCCCATGGCATCGAGGAGAACGTCCGTTATTTCCGGCGAGGTGTCTGCCAGGCGGTTTATTTCGTCGACGAAGACTATCCCCCTGTGCGCCTGAGGGATGATGCCGGGCAGGAGGGCCGCCTCCGGTCGGGAGGGATTGGTGAGCTTGGCCAGGTCGATAGTCCCGGCGACCGTACCGATCTTGGCGGAATGGGAGATTTCCAAAAAGGGAACGGGAATCTGTTCTGTGCCCAGGGCGGCGATCTCTTCCGGCGTCATGTTTTTGTGCTGCGGGCAGTGAGGTCGCTCTGGGTCGCAGTTGTAGAGACACCCCTTGATGCGGGTGATCTTCGGGAGGATCTGTGTAACCGAGCGCATGATAGTGGTCTTTCCCGTGCCGCGCAGCCCTTCTGCGTGAATGTGCAGGGGTCTTCCCTGCAGGGTGGAGACAAGGGACATTTCTACGGCCAGGAAGAGAGGAGCGTTCCCTTTGTGACGGGTCAACTGGAGGTAGTTTTTCATTTCGCTTTTGTTTCTCCTTTCTCAAGCCTTTAGTTGCAAGAGCAAACGTGTGGAAATCTGACGGTTCGGGAGGATAATCTTGTCAGACGCTTGATGGGGGGAATATAAGCGTAAGGCGCCGGTCAACGTGGAATCAACGGCGTGCATTTCAGCGTTCTGTGAAGATGCCGCCTTAATGGCAAAGTAAATTACCGTAACCCGGAGCAGGAAAATGGAGAGAGATTATTCTTGGGCTGTTGAGCACCGAATGGAAAAAACAAAAAGAACAAAGCAACGGCGGGGGGATGAGGAATAGCTACCCTCCGTTACTCAGAGTGCTAATAGAATCGATATTTTTGACGGGACATCTTCACAGAACAAATTTTTTTCAAGATTATTCAGCCCCCTTTAGCCCCCTGCAGCACATTCTATTCGGCCAAGATAGTGAGATCATTTCAAAAAATCATTTATTCGTGGCCAAATTATAGAGATTATCGTGTATTATTTTTAATACCTGTAAGAAAGCAGAGCAGAATCACTGAGGAGTTGGGCTAGCGCTGCCCGCGATAAGGACAAAAAATATGGTGGAAATCCTAATTCCACCATGGAGCCGAAAATTATCGCACATACTTCAATTCCTAATCCTTGAAGAGTTCACCTGTACAGACGCGGTAAAACGTATTGCCGAACACCATCAGCCAGCAGAAGGCCAGCAGGCAATAGCAACACCCGGTTGAAAAAATTGATGATCGGTGTGGTGATGGCGAAATGGCGAATAGCAAGGCCAGGTTCCATGCTGACAAACAGCAAACCTTGGCGATCTTGACCGCCAAATTCACGGCCTATGTATTCGATACCTACCACCAAGAAATCTACAGCGAGCACCAAACACCCGATCGGCATCGTGGCGTAGAACTGCCCTGTAATAGGATGCTTCAGGTCACGCAGCGATTGTTCTGGAAAGTAAAACCAGCGGATGATCCAGGGAAAAATCAGCAGGCAAAAGAGGAGAATATTGATAACTCACAGCAGCACTGCAACGTTGTTCAAGAAGGGCCAGTAACAGGAATAGCACTTGCTGGTGACCGCAAAGATGCCCGTCCCCATAACTGAGGCGAACCAGGCCGGCGCAAAATTTTTTACGACCTTTGCCAAACCCTTCCTCCCTGGTTCCTGCAATTGTGCTTTTGCTTCCAAAGTATAATCTCCCCTCACCATAACTATCTGATGATGCCGTTGCTTATTCCTACCTCCTCTGCAGCCGCAGGGGTTTCAATTTCAGATGTGGGGAACTCTATCAAACGGTCGCGAATTTTGAAATATCTGGCCGTGTGAAACTCAAACTCCGCCATGTAACCCTCTGCCTGGCTGCTGTACTCATCGCTTGCCTCCAGGTAATTCAGCACCATCTGATAATCCCAAAAAGACCATGCCATCATGTATGTTCCAACTGCCTGCTCGGCGAAAGCGCTTGCCTTTGCGGCAGAATCCAGGGCAGCCAAAAGCGCATTAAGCGCGGCATCCCGCTCGTGTAAAGCATTGAGAAATGCTTCTTTAAAGGGTGCCAATGCCGGCGGCCACTGCAGACGCTCGATATCCTTTCGCAAAACATCGCTGTCTTCAATAAAAGAAGCCAGTTCTACAATCGCGCCCCCGGCATCAGCCGCTCCAATGGCATCCATTACCCCTGCAATCCTGTCGTCTGTTTCTATCAGGCGCCTGCTAAATGCCTCTATTGTAGGTCGTACCGCAACAATCTCATTTAATTCCTGCTGAAGGTTTGAGAGTTCTTGAGCCACCGTTTCCTCCTTTAAAAACGGCAGAACAAACCACCACTGCTGCTTCAATTCCGCCATTGTTTGCATTTTTTCCTGACATTCTCTGCTCAAAGACTCAACATCGTTAAGAAATACCATAACTTTTCGTTCTCCTGCTGTATTTTCAAGCAATCTCAACCTTTCGTTCAGCTTTCGGACCTCCTGTTCAATACCGCCAATGCCTTTCTGAAACTCCCCGGCGCCCCATATTTGCAACCCTGTAAAAGAAGCAAAACACATAAACAACAAAGCAAGAAAAAACCATTTCCTGCTTCCAGCAGGCCTCCTGAATTTTTCATCCGGCTCCACTTCTGGTCCGTAGGAGCCTTCCATTCCCCTGTTCCAGGAGAATTCTCGGTCATTTACTGATTCATTCATTGAACACACCTCTTTTCCCTTTGACAAAGTTCGATAAATATACCTTCATTGGGTTTCTTATGGTTTCCATCCCGCCCGCAGTAAAAACCTAGAGATGGCTTCTGCGCCTTCTACCGGGACTGCTCAGACGGCTGCCGCTATTGGCACGCCCCTCTTCCGCTGCAAATACAGCCAGGTGTATCACTCTGTCCTCTAACGATAAACAGAAGCCTCCCAAGCCATCAGCTTTGAGACGAAGAGAATCCCCGAGCCCTACGGAAGGATAACGATCTACCCCGGCCCGGGCTATTCTTTCCAAAAGCTTGTTCACAGCTCCCTTGTCAGGTTTCTCTTTTCCCCGCCAATCAAGCCGCTCTAGGGCATCTAATGCATAACTCTCGATCATTTTCGTGTACATCTTATTGAGAACTGCAGGGCTATCAAAGGCGTCAAGACAGAGGAAGTGACAGTTGATATAAACCGCCACTCCCACCTGGTTCTCCAGGGGCGCAAAAGCGTCGCAGTATTTTCTCAATCTATTTTCATGGCTTTCGTAGACTTCATTGACGGCGCCTGTAGGTGATTCGGCTCCCATTTCCCTCTGCTTACGCCCGATCTCCTCCCAAATGGCCCCCTGATTGGCCATAAAAGCCCCGCAGGACATGATGTTTTCCGCTACCTGTTGCGACTTCTTTGCACGCAGAAAAGCATAGGCAAAGCGTCTGCTCTCAGTAAAACCGTCGGCAACATAACGCCAGCGCCCCTGCTCAACGCAGCTCACCGGTATCTTCAGCTCAACCCGGGGCGCTACCAAGATGCTGATGTTGACCACGCGGTTTTGCTTCGCCCCAGAAAGTATCTCCCCATCCATTAGGAGGACGGGTGTTTCCCCCTTATTGATCACCAGGACCTCGTTGACACTGCCGCTTTCATCTATTTCCCGCACCTCCAGCAAACCCTTTACCAAAGCTTCATCAAGTAAGAGGTAGCCCGGATCCCGTAGTTCCATCCCAAGCAACGGAAAAATGACTAAATTTTCATACATCTGCGGCTCGCCCACCTGCAAAGTACTAAAAAACTCACTCAACACCGTCATGCCCATCCTCTCCTTCCCTTACATTTCAGTCCCCTTTTCATCGGGGTAATTAGTGCAACCGAAGATATTCATAGAAGAGCCATGCTCCACATTTGGCTTTCAGTCCCCTTTTCATCGGGGTAATTAGTGCAACGTGGATAAGCACCCTTTGGGGCAGAAGAGACTGTGGGCTTTCAGTCCCCTTTTCATCGGGGTAATTAGTGCAACCTCTTCCTCTAATTCTTTTTCGGATGAATGTGAAGCTTTCAGTCCCCTTTTCATCGGGGTAATTAGTGCAACTCCAATTCCCTGCCAGCGGTTAAGACTCATATTGGTTCTTTCAGTCCCCTTTTCATCGGGGTAATTAGTGCAACCATATAATAGGGAGAACGCCAGCCGCTTTTTGCACTTACCTTTCAGTCCCCTTTTCATCGGGGTAATTAGTGCAACCCTTATAGCCGCCAGAACAGATACAAGATATTTTCCTTTCAGTCCCCTTTTCATCGGGGTAATTAGTGCAACGTACTACTATTGGATTAATTTCTTTCTCCTTAGCGGCTTTCAGTCCCCTTTTCATCGGGGTAATTAGTGCAACCTGCCTTGTCCCGTTCCATGCACTCAACGCACTGGCAGCCTTTCAGTCCCCTTTTCATCGGGGTAATTAGTGCAACTTTTTGGATACCATGCGGGCCGACAAGCGACAGGTGCCTTTCAGTCCCCTTTTCATCGGGGTAATTAGTGCAACGGCATTTCTGACCCGGCTATCCAGACCAGCGTGGTTTCCTCTTTCAGTCCCCTTTTCATCGGGGTAATTAGTGCAACCCTGAACCCGTCAGTGTGCGGTAATCAGTTCCCGCTTTCAGTCCCCTTTTCATCGGGGTAATTAGTGCAACCACATAAGAGTCCAAATATACATTAATCCTCAGCCGGCTTTCAGTCCCCTTTTCATCGGGGTAATTAGTGCAACGGCGGAAGCGATGTGCAAATGCGGTGGGATTATGGTGCTTTCAGTCCCCTTTTCATCGGGGTAATTAGTGCAACCGATGTCAACGTACTGGATGTCGTTGGCGGCAGTGCTTTCAGTCCCCTTTTCATCGGGGTAATTAGTGCAACGGCTTGAAACGACATGGGGTAAGATATCAGGATTTACTTTCAGTCCCCTTTTCATCGGGGTAATTAGTGCAACCGCATGACAGCTTGCTGGTAAGTATGTTCTACGACCCTTTCAGTCCCCTTTTCATCGGGGTAATTAGTGCAACGGTAATTAGTTTGCTGTGGACACTGACCGGCACGGTCTTTCAGTCCCCTTTTCATCGGGGTAATTAGTGCAACTGAAGGTCGGACAATGGGAAGGTTTCTGGACGCACAACTTTCAGTCCCCTTTTCATCGGGGTAATTAGTGCAACAAGATGAAATACCGGAAGAAGCGGGGTTGATTGTGAGACTTTCAGTCCCCTTTTCATCGGGGTAATTAGTGCAACTCTGGTGGAGCCATTATGTTGACACTAACTTTAACTAACTTTCAGTCCCCTTTTCATCGGGGTAATTAGTGCAACCGAAATAACTGATAGTTAAAAAGGAGGCTAACCAAAATGCTTTCAGTCCCCTTTTCATCGGGGTAATTAGTGCAACTGACGCGCCTTTCATTGTTTATGTCGAGACTTTTTTGCCTTTCAGTCCCCTTTTCATCGGGGTAATTAGTGCAACAATGCAAACCCCCGCAGGGGCGGGGGCCTGGTGGTACTTTCAGTCCCCTTTTCATCGGGGTAATTAGTGCAACGGTGTCGAAATCGTCGGGTATGTCGAGAAGGTTTTTTTCTTTCAGTCCCCTTTTCATCGGGGTAATTAGTGCAACAACGGAAACTCCAGCGGGTAATGAAGCGGTTAGGTGTTCCTTTCAGTCCCCTTTTCATCGGGGTAATTAGTGCAACTATTTCGTCCTGGAGTCCGTGGCTATCGTAATGGAACTTTCAGTCCCCTTTTCATCGGGGTAATTAGTGCAACACCGCCGGTCCGTGAGGTATCTGATGTGCAGAGCTAAACTCTTTCAGTCCCCTTTTCATCGGGGTAATTAGTGCAACTATATGTCTTGATGTTGACGATGATGGCAAAATAGCTTTCAGTCCCCTTTTCATCGGGGTAATTAGTGCAACGATATGGGCAAGGATCGTTGGCAACCAGCGGCACTTGCCTTTCAGTCCCCTTTTCATCGGGGTAATTAGTGCAACGAAACCTGGAAGAAAATGCTTGCTCCTATGAGTATTCCTTTCAGTCCCCTTTTCATCGGGGTAATTAGTGCAACGAGAGTAGGACGCTCCCAATATTCCTTGACCAAAGCACTTTCAGTCCCCTTTTCATCGGGGTAATTAGTGCAACATCGCTGGCCGCCACCGCCCCAATGTCAGCAGGGGTCCTTTCAGTCCCCTTTTCATCGGGGTAATTAGTGCAACAGCGGGAACATCTCGCCTTCCCGGAGCAGGTAAATCCTTTCAGTCCCCTTTTCATCGGGGTAATTAGTGCAACACTTCGACGCATCGGCAACCACGAAAGACGTGGCCCTTTCAGTCCCCTTTTCATCGGGGTAATTAGTGCAACACATTCACGGCAGCCTGGGCTTCTTCCAGCCCGGCCCTTTCAGTCCCCTTTTCATCGGGGTAATTAGTGCAACAGAAACGTCCGCAGTGAGTCCTGTCGGCGCAGGAACCTTTCAGTCCCCTTTTCATCGGGGTAATTAGTGCAACAATGGCGGTATGGAACTTTGTAAGGTTGTCGAACTTACTTTCAGTCCCCTTTTCATCGGGGTAATTAGTGCAACACCTATAGCTGGGGGACGGTGCACTCCACCCAAGCGCTTTCAGTCCCCTTTTCATCGGGGTAATTAGTGCAACTACATTCTTTGCTGTCCTTGAAGAAGTTTAGTTAATTCTTTCAGTCCCCTTTTCATCGGGGTAATTAGTGCAACTTACACAAGGCTAATACTCCATCAAAGTCATCTTTCTGCCTTTCAGTCCCCTTTTCATCGGGGTAATTAGTGCAACGTACCGGATGAGCGTGTATCTTCTGTATGAAGAGTCTTTCAGTCCCCTTTTCATCGGGGTAATTAGTGCAACCCGAACACCCTGCCCTAGGCGAACGAATTGGATGAACTTTCAGTCCCCTTTTCATCGGGGTAATTAGTGCAACAATGAGAAAGAACGAGATTGTGAACTATCCGATTCACTTTCAGTCCCCTTTTCATCGGGGTAATTAGTGCAACTTTGGAGCGAGAAGTCCACGAGCTTTGGAATATGGAACTTTCAGTCCCCTTTTCATCGGGGTAATTAGTGCAACGCTAATAAAAGGCCGAATTTCTCGGCCTACGTCAAACTTTCAGTCCCCTTTTCATCGGGGTAATTAGTGCAACCGCAAGGGTGGGTGATAGTATATATGTTTTTATTCCAGCTTTCAGTCCCCTTTTCATCGGGGTAATTAGTGCAACTCCTTAAGGGGTCTGCCATCACAAGAGCAGAATAAAGCTTTCAGTCCCCTTTTCATCGGGGTAATTAGTGCAACTGTACGTTCATCATCAGTCTGTTTTATCTTTGTTACACTTTCAGTCCCCTTTTCATCGGGGTAATTAGTGCAACCCCTGCCACAGGGGTTCGACAAGCACGTTTCCCACGCCCTTTCAGTCCCCTTTTCATCGGGGTAATTAGTGCAACGCCGGTGCCAAAGGCACGCCACAGGGTGCAACTTTATCTTTCAGTCCCCTTTTCATCGGGGTAATTAGTGCAACCCTTCGTAATCAGCATCCCATCCTTCCACTTTGTAAACTTTCAGTCCCCTTTTCATCGGGGTAATTAGTGCAACCAGATGGTCCGACTACGTGAGAGACAGCCTCGAAATCGCTTTCAGTCCCCTTTTCATCGGGGTAATTAGTGCAACGCCGCGAGGCGGACAAGTGGGCGCCGAACTTCGTCCTTTCAGTCCCCTTTTCATCGGGGTAATTAGTGCAACTGCGTTTTTCAGCTTGAGCCGTGGCAGCAGTTTATCGTCTTTCAGTCCCCTTTTCATCGGGGTAATTAGTGCAACACAATCCAGCAGCTGACAACCACCCAGGACGCCGACTTTCAGTCCCCTTTTCATCGGGGTAATTAGTGCAACTTTGAAGCTCAGTTCGTCCGGTCGACTCCAGAAGGACTTTCAGTCCCCTTTTCATCGGGGTAATTAGTGCAACCTTTCAAGTACCCCTGCTTTGCCCAGGCCTTATACCTTTCAGTCCCCTTTTCATCGGGGTAATTAGTGCAACTAGCCAGATTCGGACTGTCATTTTGAACGGGGAGCCCCTTTCAGTCCCCTTTTCATCGGGGTAATTAGTGCAACGCGACATATTCACGTTGCAGCGGTGGGTCCATAGACACCTTTCAGTCCCCTTTTCATCGGGGTAATTAGTGCAACTTCATTTCGGGTACGTGGACTAACAGCTGAGGAAACTTTCAGTCCCCTTTTCATCGGGGTAATTAGTGCAACTATGAAAGAATCCATCGAAAACCAAATTGAAGAAATCGCTTTCAGTCCCCTTTTCATCGGGGTAATTAGTGCAACATAGGTGGTACCGTTAATCTGATATCCACCCTTCACTTTCAGTCCCCTTTTCATCGGGGTAATTAGTGCAACATACCCTTTGTAACAAAATTATTCGTGTGATTATACCTTTCAGTCCCCTTTTCATCGGGGTAATTAGTGCAACGGAGTAAGTTCAGTCAAGGAGATTGCGCCGTGAAAGGCTTTCAGTCCCCTTTTCATCGGGGTAATTAGTGCAACCGGAACTCCCATTCCTCCGGGAAATACTTGGGTAAGCTTTCAGTCCCCTTTTCATCGGGGTAATTAGTGCAACCAAAATTCTGCCTTATACCTGGAATATTGGCCGAATCTTTCAGTCCCCTTTTCATCGGGGTAATTAGTGCAACGACGGCCGAACTTGGCCGCGGCGGCCGCCAGGGCGTCCCTTTCAGTCCCCTTTTCATCGGGGTAATTAGTGCAACCAAATACTCAATGGGAGTGGCTTTGCGGCTGTTGACACTTTCAGTCCCCTTTTCATCGGGGTAATTAGTGCAACTAGCGGAAGCGCAAGGCTCAGAGCTTGAGAAGCTGTATGCTTTCAGTCCCCTTTTCATCGGGGTAATTAGTGCAACTAAAAAGGGCTGGGAGGAGGAGAAATATGACTTCATGTACTTTCAGTCCCCTTTTCATCGGGGTAATTAGTGCAACTCCTTCACCCAGGTCATGCTATCCACGCTATACCACTTTCAGTCCCCTTTTCATCGGGGTAATTAGTGCAACGGAGCAAAGTTCCCCGCTCCGCTCAACCTATAACAGGACTTTCAGTCCCCTTTTCATCGGGGTAATTAGTGCAACAGAGAAACGAGGGAAAACTTTTATGCTGTTGGAGATCTTTCAGTCCCCTTTTCATCGGGGTAATTAGTGCAACCGTGCTTGGCGTACTGGTCCAGCTCGTTCAGATAGCTTTCAGTCCCCTTTTCATCGGGGTAATTAGTGCAACACTGTGACCCTTCCACGCTTGGGCATCCCAATTACCCTGCTTTCAGTCCCCTTTTCATCGGGGTAATTAGTGCAACACCTCCGGGTGGATGCCGCCGGCGCCGACCTGACCCTTTCAGTCCCCTTTTCATCGGGGTAATTAGTGCAACGCGGAAGAACGCTGAAAGACCCTATTTCAATTAAGATCTTTCAGTCCCCTTTTCATCGGGGTAATTAGTGCAACGTATTTGGCTTATAAATCTCACGTTGGCTGGGTTGCACTTTCAGTCCCCTTTTCATCGGGGTAATTAGTGCAACTCCTCAGGTTTTTTAGAATTACAGCAAATAACTTGATCTTTCAGTCCCCTTTTCATCGGGGTAATTAGTGCAACGGTCCTGAAATTGAGGGTGAGGGTCATAGCGTCAAAACTTTCAGTCCCCTTTTCATCGGGGTAATTAGTGCAACAAAAGGAAGCGCGGTGCCTTTAATCGCAATAGTGGACTTTCAGTCCCCTTTTCATCGGGGTAATTAGTGCAACTTAATGTCTGCAACGAGAGCGAATTTTTCAGACTTCCTTTCAGTCCCCTTTTCATCGGGGTAATTAGTGCAACAAGATTAAAGCAAATAATGGAGGCTCGTAATCTGAGACCTTTCAGTCCCCTTTTCATCGGGGTAATTAGTGCAACCGCCAATTATGTGACCGCCGCACTGCAGGGTTAAGGACTTTCAGTCCCCTTTTCATCGGGGTAATTAGTGCAACCAAATTCAAGCCTGTCGTCCTGGGTATCAACGCCACCTTTCAGTCCCCTTTTCATCGGGGTAATTAGTGCAACTGAAATGAAGTTGACGCTGAAAATCACTTTGACTCACTTTCAGTCCCCTTTTCATCGGGGTAATTAGTGCAACGATGTAGTCTTCTTCTCCAGGAAGGGAGAAAACGACCCTTTCAGTCCCCTTTTCATCGGGGTAATTAGTGCAACTTCTGATATGCGGATATATCCGACTGTGTTTTACTGACTTTCAGTCCCCTTTTCATCGGGGTAATTAGTGCAACGTTGCTAATAGGGTTTGTATCGAGATACGCGAATATGACTTTCAGTCCCCTTTTCATCGGGGTAATTAGTGCAACATAATGCAAATTGCCTGGGCTATGGCCAAGGCCGATGCCTTTCAGTCCCCTTTTCATCGGGGTAATTAGTGCAACATTTATATCAAATTTCATTTCTTTGACGGTGAAAGCCCTTTCAGTCCCCTTTTCATCGGGGTAATTAGTGCAACCAGAAAGAGATAGTTTGTTCAAGCTAGCAGACCAGCGAACTTTCAGTCCCCTTTTCATCGGGGTAATTAGTGCAACGCCGGCGGCCGCTGAACTGGCAAACTTATATATCGAACTCTTTCAGTCCCCTTTTCATCGGGGTAATTAGTGCAACTCATAAACATATTTACAGGCCAGTTTGTAGTCGGTACTTTCAGTCCCCTTTTCATCGGGGTAATTAGTGCAACAATTGAAAAACCCCTGATTCGTCTTTCCTGGCCGTTCTTTCAGTCCCCTTTTCATCGGGGTAATTAGTGCAACTGGAAAAACTTTATATGACCGTTACGGTTAATTAACTTTCAGTCCCCTTTTCATCGGGGTAATTAGTGCAACCCCGACCGGGGGATAACTGGCACCTTCCTGGTACAGACTTTCAGTCCCCTTTTCATCGGGGTAATTAGTGCAACAACTAAGAGAAACCGGGCTGACCGCCGAGCAGGTACTTTCAGTCCCCTTTTCATCGGGGTAATTAGTGCAACTGCTTTGAATTTGTCCAATGCAAGGTTTGAATTGCAAACTTTCAGTCCCCTTTTCATCGGGGTAATTAGTGCAACCGTGGTAATATGATATCGGGAGCCGTTTGAGAGGAGCTTTCAGTCCCCTTTTCATCGGGGTAATTAGTGCAACAGCTCAACGAGCTGGCGTTGTCCTTTAATCAGGTTGCTTTCAGTCCCCTTTTCATCGGGGTAATTAGTGCAACCCTGGCGTAAGCGATCAAATTGGCTCTCCATGCCCTCTTTCAGTCCCCTTTTCATCGGGGTAATTAGTGCAACAGAATACCATCTCAAAGTCCTCGCCTCGCTCCCAGAGCCTTTCAGTCCCCTTTTCATCGGGGTAATTAGTGCAACGGGTGTGGGCACGAAGCATTCAAAGTGTACTTTGAAGACTTTCAGTCCCCTTTTCATCGGGGTAATTAGTGCAACCAGATCGGAATTCTATGGCGCCGCTACTGCCGGATTGCTTTCAGTCCCCTTTTCATCGGGGTAATTAGTGCAACCCCTGA
Source organism: Thermacetogenium phaeum DSM 12270 (assembly GCF_000305935.1). NCBI lineage: Bacteria > Bacillati > Bacillota > Clostridia > Thermoanaerobacterales > Thermoanaerobacteraceae > Thermacetogenium > Thermacetogenium phaeum. The sequence goes on from NC_018870.1 coordinate 1,922,900, forward strand.
AGAGTAAAAGAAAACACAATAGCCGTCCGGGACTTTCAGTCCCCTTTTCATCGGGGTAATTAGTGCAACGATTTTGTTTGTCGAACCATATCATCCGACTTCCACCTTTCAGTCCCCTTTTCATCGGGGTAATTAGTGCAACAGCCCGTTGATATTTTGAATTGCACATACTTTACATTACTTTCAGTCCCCTTTTCATCGGGGTAATTAGTGCAACAGCAGTACGGACGGGATTAAGAAGGGGTGAATTGTTCTTTCAGTCCCCTTTTCATCGGGGTAATTAGTGCAACGAGTGCAGCAGGCCAGCCAGTGCGGGCTTCAGCGATGACTTTCAGTCCCCTTTTCATCGGGGTAATTAGTGCAACGAGTTATTATTGGCGCATAGCTGCCCGTGATACAACACTTTCAGTCCCCTTTTCATCGGGGTAATTAGTGCAACACCTATATCCCTTGGTATATTGGGGCTTTGATGAAACTTTCAGTCCCCTTTTCATCGGGGTAATTAGTGCAACCGCATCAGGCTGTATGGTTCAAAGCCTTACCGTACAGAGGATTCCGCGGAATGTTCAACCGCTTTTCAAGGGCAAAAATTCGAAGCGAAGATTTTTGCATGAAAAACTACTCCTCTTTCGAAATTTTCGAAATTTCTTTTTTCAGCTAACTTCGTATTTTCAGGGCATTTAATAACAACCTCGAACCCTTATCGATGTCAGATATTTACTCCTCAGGCTTCTTTTTCGAAAAACCATTGGCGATAACCAATTTGAGCTACGGTTAGGAACATAAGGAACCAACCGAAAGTAAAAGTCTTATTTCCCTAATCAAGTACTCTTCTAGCGGAACCTTTCTTCTTAATTCCGAAAGTTACATACCAGAAAAACTACGGAATTGAAGAAGTCAACAATTCGGAACCATCCTCAGCGCAGCAAACGTGATAAAAGGGACAGGTAGCAGGGCAGTCCTCGGCCAGACCGGGGTCAATTTCTTCGGTGACGAAGCGCGCTTTCTCGTCGCGCTCCTCGATGAACCACTGCCGCAATTCATCGCTTATGATGTGAATATCTCGCTTCACAATCAGCCGGTCTCCCCTGAACTCTCCGTAAATAATGCACCCCAGGTTCACCGGAAACTCGTAAATGGCCTCCATCACCAGTGCGTAGCCGGTAGTACCCAGTCTATGGAAGTCTCGGGGCTCCCCGAACTTCAGGTCGAGGATCATCGGCTCATAAAAGATAAAGGCATCCGTGCTTAAGTTGCCGCTCAAGCCGAGAAAGGCCCCATTGAGCTTCTGTTCCACCACGACTGGAATCGTGAGATTCGCAAGGGAATCCTCACCAATGTAAGGGTAGCGGGTGAGCACCTCTTGAAGGCGGGAGAGCACCCGCGCCTTCTCAAAGCTGCACAGGATCTCAACTTTTCTGGACAGATCGGCCGCCTCTGAATCGGTAAGGCCTGCAAAATGAGACGTTTTCTCCGGAATGTACTTTTCGAGTTCCTCACAGATTGCCCGATACTTCTCCGTTCCGTGGAGGTAAATCGCCCGTTTCGCAGTTACGAGAAGGTCGGCCAGGACTTCATGGAGAACCATCCCCTGAATCATTGCAGAGTTGGGTTCTCCCTTGATTCCTTGTACCCGGCGCAGAAAGACATCCCTGCCGGATGGGCAGTACTTGCCGGCCACCTCGTACAAAGCGAGAACCGAACCATAAACGGGCTCCAGCGGAGGCTGGTGCCAGTTCCAACCCCGCAGCTCATCGACCACCCCGAGCTCCCGCGCTTTTGGAAGGTAGTAGCGCAGAAGCTGCTTTCTCTCGTCATCAGACAGAAAATACATCATCCCACATCCCCGCAGTAGTTCTTGTACTCGCAGTCGGCACACCGTCCCCTGCTCCGGGATACGGCAGGAAAATGCTCCCGCCTGATCAGGCTGCGGATTGCCCCCATAAGCCGCTTGGTATAAAGCCGAGCCTCTGGAGTGGCCTCTATGTAAACTGTGTGCCTCGAAGGAATCAAATAGATAAAACCGCCCCGTACAGGCTGCCTGAGATGGTCTTCCAGCAGAAGGGTGTAGGCTAAAAGTTGATACTTGTGATTGACCGCAGGTCGGTAAGTATTCTTAAAATCAACGGGAAAAGAACCACGTGAAACGGCAACATACATGTCCAGTACTCCCTCAAGTCCCAGGCGAGATGAGAAAAGGTAGACATTAAAGAATCGCTTACCCTCCTCAAAGCCGTAGGAACGCAGCCGGCGCCGCCCCTCAAGCCTCGCCGTTTTCAGGTGCTCTTCTTTGCCGATCTCCATCTTGGGAGTTGCCCTTTTCTCCACAGGTAAAACGTAAGTAAAGTAAATTATCCGGGGACAGTAAAGATATTGCTTGATGTCGCTCACCTTTAGGATCGGTTCCATCATAATCCCTCACAAGCCTGACCAAAAGCGCCTAAATCCGTTAAATAACTAACGGCCCCTTCTGCAACCCCGCCAATTTTCGTGAGAGAGAATCGGTTTCCGGAACCGCGACCTCGAGAATCAGCGACAGGTCCTTATCACAAATAGGGCAGATGAGAATCTTCCCCTCTTTACCTCCAAGGACCCGATACAGGCGCTGCTGAAGTTCCTGACGACGGTTGTGGTTCAACTCTCCAAAGAAAGCCGAATACTGGATGTGCACGAGACCGTAATCTTTGCAGGTTTCGAAGGTCTTGGTCCGGATCCGGTCATCGGGAATATCGTAAACAACGAGAGTTTTCAAGTTACCACCTCCAGTGTGTCCATCCAGCCGCTACCATCCGGCAATAAAGGGCTTGTACTTCCCCTCCCCCCTCAGGTAGGCAGCAACCCGCCTTGCCTGGCGCTGAACAATCGATCTCATCTTGTACTTTTTCCCTTCGTAATTCTCCTCGCCGTCCAGGCGCTCCAGTATCCTCCTGGCAAGCTCGCGCCTGGTCTCTTCAGTAAGGCTTCCCTCATTCTGGTTAATCGCGGTCCCTCTGAGGATCATACCGATCACCGTACGGTCGACGATGCAGGCGCGGAACTCCTCGGTCAGGTCGAGTACAAGGCTGGGCTTGCCAGGTCGGTCGGTGTGAAGAAATCCGGCAAAAGGCTCCAGTCCTGCCAGCATCACCGCTCCCCAGACCTGGGAGTAGAGGATGCCGTAGCCGTAGTTCAGCGCTGAATTCACGGGATCCTCAGCGCCCCGGCGCTCCCGGCCGGCGAACTCGATTCTTTGCCCGAGCAGGAGCCCTACACCTTCCCAGTAAGCCTGGGCAGCACGGCCTTCGATGGAGAAGATATTACCCCTTGCCTCCTCTACCGTTCCATCAGATATGCCCTCCAACTCCTTTTTGATTTCCTCTATTGCGGCGATCCGGGTGACCAACTCCTGGTAAAGAGCGGCGTCGGAGGCCCGTCGGTACTTCCCGAAATATTTCAAAACGTTTACCTGGTTCCGGAGCTTTCCGTCGATAAAGGCCAACGCCAGGGCAAGCCCGCGGCCGTCTTTATAGGCGAGGATCTGCTCCCTGCGGGTGAGCACCGTTCCGCTCAGTTGAGGGGAGGTTATCTTGGCGTAGGGCTTACCCGAAGGCGTCAGGAAGTTGATCTGGATTCCATGTTGAATGCACTCGAGCACCACGTCGGAGGAAAGGGAAACTCCCCGCGAAGCAATAGTAAGGCACGTGACATCCTGGAAAGGTATCTCACCTATCACCTTACCCTGTTCTTTGATGACCAGGCGCTCGCTTTTCTTCCCCAGAGTCGTCCCAAAATTGACGATGAAGATTTCGGACAGTTCACCTCACCTCCGACGACCCCACATTGCCACCGCTAAACCCTAAAGATTCTACAGGCTATCTTGATGCCCCGGCCAACCAACCTATTACTCTGAGCAAGATAAGTAAATCAATCTGAATAGACAAAAGCTATCAGACCAGCGTGTCCTTCGCCCCTTCCCAGCTCTCAGACCACCATCCCCGCCCGGCCTGGACAAGAGCTGAAGTATTCTCGGCAATGCGGAAGAGAACGATAATAGTCTCCATCCAAACCCGGCCGCCGATCACCCAGAGGAAAAAGAAGACCACCGCCCAGATCAGGCTGAAAAGGAAATTTCCAAGCCACCAGCCGAACTGCATCGTTCTCATCCCGCCCGTTGCGAGCATGCCCAGCGCCCCGATGACCCCGATGGCAATCCACAGGCAGTAGAGAATCGGAATGATTTTCAGTGTGACGAAGGATGAAAAGGAAAAATCGAAGAGCCGGGGCCAGAAAGATTTTTCGGTCATTGGAGATACCTCCTGGTTCGCTCACAATATCCTCTCTTGTCTCAGGAGCTCAAAGTAGAAATCAGGTACACAGAGACCACTACCGTCGGAAAAGGCAAATTCCATATAACCAGCTTTTTTTCGGGTGGTTCCACGCAAGATGATATACCGCAAAGTAGTAGCCAATACCTCAAAAGACTCAAAGTTTTGCCAATAATGGCTATGATTAGCATGCAACTCCAACCAGCCTGTGATGCATTTCCCGCATTTTACTGTTCCCTCAACTACCTCGGAAAGACCTACTATCTGGAACATCGTCCGTTTTTTGCCCAGCAGGAAGGTCTGGCCTTCGGCAAAACTCTCCAACAATTCAGGTTTAGCTGAAAGGCCATAAGTTACCAATCGCTGGTCGGGCTTGATTGCCTGAATGGTGCCGTAGGTCGGGACATAGTAAGGGCGATCTTTTGCCTCCAGGCTGCCCTTTTTGAACATATAGCTGCGGCCGGTGCTGGGGTAGAATTCGTGCACGACGTTGAAGGCCGTAGTATCTAGAAAGGCATCGGGAAGGCGATGGCTTCCCTCTGCCATGAAGATACCCGGTAAGAACCAAACAGGCATAGCCGCCACGTCATAGGCTTGAGTGAAGGCGTCCGGGTCGTTTCTCAAGTCTATCAGGCGCGGCCGCCAGGTAGCACCCCGTGTTAGGCTGGCGTAGAGGGCCTCGCTGGTCACGTGGGTATGGGTTCGGTAATCCGACCCGAAGTCAGATGCTACCACGGTGAAGCGCCCGCAGTTCCTGAGAGTAATAGCCCTAGCGTAGAGCACAGTGCATCACCTCTTACCCTAGAGCCGCGAAGTACTCTTCAAAGGCCTCCGTAAGCTTGCCCGCCAGGGCTTCAATTTCCTTCCCAAAGAGAGATACGCTGCCGTTTAAGTCATCAAATTGCACCTTCCCCTCTTCAAACCGGCTATCCAGCGTACCTTCATCGGCCCATTTCAGCATATCCAGTACCGAGAAGCGGGGATAGCCTGTGGCCACCACCAGGAACTCGGTATCGAACTTGCCGTGGTTGGCCGAGTACTTGCCGTAGCCGTGTTCGTCAGCCCGGCGCACGGTGTGCAGGTAGCCGGCTACGTCAAGCAGGGTAGGGCTTTCGATAATGGTGATGAAGGGGAAGCGGGTGCCGGCCTTGACGTACTCGTATAGGTGGTAGGTTTCGGCGCCACGGCCCTTGTTCACGTCCTCATAGACCTGGTTGCCAATTCCCATCCCTTCCTCGCTGCCCTCCATGGCTATGCAATCTACAGCATCTTCAACCGAGTAGGTGTCAAAATAGCGGATGCGGGAGAATGTAGCCCCTTTACCGGCTTCCAGCCCGCCAAACAGGGAGCAGTTCCAGCAGGCGATACATAAGCTATCTGGGATGGTGCATTCTTTGTCAAACTTGGCAGTAAAGTAGTCTTGCCAGCTGCTATTGGTTTTCTGCTCTACCAGTTCCCGAAAAAGACTCATATGAGCGCGGCGCTCGATCCCTTTAAGCTTGCGACTGATAAATTCGGCTCGCGTCTTGCCTAAGAGTTCCAGTTTATCCACATAGGACTCGTTACCGTAGCCTTCGTGGGAGACCGGCAGAAAACGGGTCTTTACAGTCTTCACGCCGACAATTGTAACCACCCGGCGGGTGTAAATGGGCTGAGCCACACGCCGTTTGTTGACCACCCTGGGAACCAGAACGCTAACACTGGCCATTTGGTCAACGAAGAGCTCAATCTGGCTCATGGTGCTTCCCTCCTCGTTTTTGAGATTTTATAAGACAAAAGCCTTACTTCACAAATCAGTTTCCGGCCGCCTCTTCCGGTGTCTCCATGGCCTCCATCTCCCGCAGTTTCCAGCGATAGCGCTGGCGGTTGGCAAGGAGAAACTCCTCGGCTTCGGTAACGATGGTCTGAAGCCGCTCACCTTCACCGTAAACCTGGGCCAGTTTGGCGATGTGCGGCTGAACTACTCTGCGGAAGTTGGCCCGGATGGCATCTTCCTCCAGAGCATCTGGATTTCCCCGGTTGGCCTCGGCGTAGGCCCCGGTGAGCAGCCTCCGGGGGTAAAGGTACTCATAGGCCCGAGCGTAGAGGCTGCGCTTGAGATGGTTCAAGTTGTCCTTGCGCCCCTCAAAAAGGCCCCGATGGTCCAGGAGCCACTTCTTAAGGGCCAGGAGTTCAGGGAATTCCTGTTCCCGCCGGTAGTCGCTGGCATCCCGCAGCACCTTACTCTTCCACTCCTCAAAGCCGGCCTCCACGTTGTCGTAGTAGCGGATGCAGCCCAGTAATAAGCGCGGGTATTTTTCGTAAGCGGTAGGCCGCTCGCTCAAAAAGAGGGGCAAAAGGTCACCACCTAGCCGGTCAAGGGTGCGAAAGAGAAGCTGACAAAATTCGTCCATTTCCGTTGTGTTCACCTGTCTTGGCATCATTTCACCTCCTCGATTTGCTGAGGCCACAAATGGCTGGGGTCATAATTGTTTGAGTTGCTCTATCAGTTTCAGATACTCTGTCCCGTCAACCACCCCCATTCCTTTCGCGAACTCATTGGAAAGACGCCTGTATCGGGCTTCGCGCAAGTCGTCGCCGACTCGCAAGGGCGAATCCCGCAGGACCTCCGAGAAAGTGCCTAGAGGATCTTCTTCAAGCCGTTCGGCCAGGAGAATCCAATCGGCCAGAAGCGAATGGCCTTCCCGCCACTTGACTACTCGTCGGGCGAAGTTAACGATGGCGCTGAAATGCCGGATGACATCGTCGGCGTTTTCGGCCTTACCCTGGACGTAGAAGGTGTTGGTGTCGAACCCGCCGGGAGCTAGAGTTGGTACCGATTGGAAGTAATAAGGCCCATCGCAGCCGCACAGCTTGCGTAAGAGGGCTAGCAGGGTGAAAGCAGCGAGACGGCTCTTGGAAAAACGCCGCTGAACAAAGTCTAGGGCTTCCTCCCGGCCTGGTTGGAGCTGAGGCAAGATGAAGGCCAAGAGGCGGTAGTCGCCCACTCCCAGTGGCAGGACTTGGGCCTTCACATCGGTGCGCATCTGGCCCAGGGTCTCTAGACCGGGGGCCACGGTGTCGTCAGCAATTAGCGCAGCGAAGGCTTCCTCGGCGCTGGGGATCTCCCCTGCCGAGCAGGGATCCATGTCTTGGCGCTCCCTTTCCCACCGGATCAATTCCTCCCGCATATATTCTACCGAGAACGGTCTCTTATCCTCGCGGGCTCTTTGTTGGAAAGTGCCGATTCGCTCAAATAAATAATCAATCACGGCCGCAAGCCGCCGGGCATCTGCCTCACCGTGACGTCCGTAGTGGAAGATGATGTTAAACTGCTTCGGTACCGGAAAGTCTTTCGCCTTGGGTTGTGGTCTGGCGATGTGCATACCCAATAGTTTAATCACTAAATAGCTACTGATCCCACATCGAACACACAGGGCCTCTTCGAAGGGTCGCAGCTTCGGCGACTGATTATAAAAGCGGCCAGCCCCAAACCCACCGGTGATGTTTTTTTCCGCGATGATGGCGGCATCAGCACTGCAAAAGCGACATGGCATCTTTCTCTCTGCGGCTGCCTTGCATCCAATTTCCCATATTGGCAGAAAACCAAGCTGCACCCCCTGAACCAGAACACTGGCAGCCTGGGCAAGGCTCAAGGCCGGCATCTTTCTTGCCAAATTGGCTGCTACTGTTTCAGCTGCCCCGTTGTCTATTTGCTGCTGCACATTGCTCAGAAATCCGTCAATTGCAATCTTAAGTTGAGCCCGGTCAATCACTTGGGCATTCTTTCGTTCAGTGAAAACAGTCTTATCAAAAATATCTCCTGGCCCCAAGGCGAAGGCGCCTCGCACTGGTGCTGTCGGGAGCAAGCCTTCGTTCATAGCCCGGCAAAGAAAGGCGTAGAAGCTCTGCATTTCTGTACCGTCCTTGGCGTAGAAGAAACTTAGAATAGCCAGGATGATGTTGATATTCGTTTCTTCCTCCTCTACAAGTTCTCGTAACCTCCGATTGATCTTAGCAAGTAATCCAGGCAAAAGGTCACGTGGGACAGCAAAGGCTGGAAAGGGTTCGATGTTGCTCTTATAGAAAGTCAACATCCGCCCAATATCGCCGTAAATGCCACGAGCTTGATCCTCATCGCCGAAGTAAAGGTCAGGTAGGCTATCGAGGATCTCTTGCCGGAAGCATTCAGCTATCTGGTCCAGAACCACCTCTCCGTGGTAGAGATAGTAATGGCTCTCCAGGTCGTTGGCCAAAAGCCTAATGCGGCCCAGACCGTTCCGCTCTACCGCCCGAATCAATGCCTTGCTCAAAAAATCGTTAAGTAGCACGTTGCCGAGGAAAACCTCCTCCCGCCGCACCACAGGGGAATAGAGGCGGATCACGGCCAGATGAGAACCGTCTGAGAGGGTCTGCTCCCAATAGGCAGCACCATCGGCCACCAGAGACGCCACTGTATGGCTGCCGACAGCGTTGCCCAAACTCCAACTATTCAAGGTTTCCTCTGCCGCTTGAACAACGAATGTAAAAGGGTTTCCGTTCATCGAAGTCCTCCCCCTATCAGTTTCAGGGTTTCCTTTAGCCCGTAATTTCTGGGGTCATAGCGTTTGAGCCCCGCTTCGATCTCGTCGGCGTTCTCGGTAAGGTAGGCGAACACCTCCCCAAGGCTAGATGCCTGGTTAAAAAAAGGCCGGTAGTCCTGCCCCTGCTCGTGGCAATATGAAGCTACAAGATCGCCAATCATCACGAGACCGCCCAGAGGATGATAGGTAAAGAGCAGGTCCACCAGTGTGATGCGCCGCTCCTCGTTAGGATAGAAGGAAGTCCATTGGCGGCGAATGAGAGGACGAAGGGTGCCGGCCTTTTCTCGCTCATAGGAAAGATGAAAGAACCCGTGGTGGGTCACCGCAAAGGCCCAGATGTGATCCATAGCCGTTCCTTCCAGGTTCGCCAGGTCAAGATCATAACCACAAGCTCCCCGCAGTTCCTGCCGGATGGCTTCTTTGCTCTCTTCTACCATACGGGGATGGTCATAGTCAAAGGTGCTGGCCTCGTGCTTAACCCTCTTACCGGGCAAGGATTGGGCACTGGCGGCTGCATTCAACATGGCCTGGAAATCCGGGTCGAGTTTTCCCACATCGTGTACAAAGGTTGCAAAGATTAGCCGGTCCAGCCGGGGCCCCGGTGCCTCACCGGCCAGCCGGGCCACCCGTAGGGCCACCTCCACGCAGGACAAAGAGTGATCGTAAAGGGTTTGCCGGCCTGTTGACTTGCCTAAGGTAGCCTTATACTTGTCTATTAGCATACTCCACCAGCCTCCGATAGACATAAAAACATGCCCCCGCCACCCGTTCGAGAAGCACAGGCCCAAAGCTTCCTGGCACCACCAAGCTTTCCCAATTGTAAATGATCTCTTCCAAATTAAGGGCCGAGGCTCTTTTTAGTAACTCCTCCGCTTCCTCCCTGGTATAGCCGAACATAATTAACCAGGTTTGGTCGGGCAGCACTAGCGGGTTGCCAAGTTGGTCCTCCACCGGCTCGGCGATACCATCCGCATCCACCCGCAGAAGATGCACATCACCCTGGCCCAGGACGAGGCGAGAGTAAGACTCAAAGAACAAGGGCAATGCCTCTCCTATCTGAACCAGAAGCTGAGGAAGTGGCTTGGACGCCTCAGGGCGTATCTTCGAGAGAAATTCTTCCAAATCATGCCGAATTTGCTCCTCCAATGCCTTTAAGAGAACTCCAACGGGTTGCCCTTTGCTGACCGGCTCGCTGATAAATAACCTCACGTAATCCGCGGCAACACCATAACCAGCCCGCACGTGCCACTGTCCGCCTTGCCACCAGAAGAGTACCTGACTGGCCTCCAGCGTGGCTTTAGTGTCTACAGCAATAGCCTTCCATACCGATTTCTTCCATAGAAACTCCAAGTACCACATCTCAGCCCGGGCCATTTCAAAAGGCGAATCGCCGGGCAAAAGCCGCTCGTTGGACACTTTGCGCAGAATATAGAAGGGGTCCCCCCCTACGCCCCCCTGGAGAACGACTTCTGGAAGCGTCCCCCTCAAACCATAAGCGAAAGGCAGATTTGCTTCCCGCAACTTCCGGCCTAAAGTACCCACTTCGTTGCCAAACATGGTCCGATTGAGCCATTCACCAATCTCGCCCAATTGGGCGTTGACCATCCAGTGGGTAGCGTCTAAGAAGGCCGAGCCTTCGGCGTAAAGCCGGGCCGGAAAAAGACCATTTGCAGGATCGGCAATAAGGGCAGAGAACTCATCCCTGCTCACCGGGGTCCAAAGGCGCTGAAACAAGTTCACATAAGTCTCGCCATCCCTTATCAAAACGAATATTTTGCCCTGGATACCCGGACGGCGCCCCACCCGTCCGAAGCGCTGCAAGAAACTGTTGCCGTCGCATTGCTCGGTAATAAGGACATCAGCAGCAAAATCCACTCCGACTTCAACGGCTGGCGTGGATATCAGCACTGCTCTGTGAAGCTTACTAAAGGCATCTAACAGTCCCTCGCGTTCTGTGCGGGACATTTTACCGGTATAGATTACTACAGGTACATCCGTGTCGCCCCACATAGCAATGTGGCGCGCCTCAACATCCAGTTCCTTAGCTGCCAAAGCCTGATGTATACGCTCAATCAATGCCTGCTTCCGAGAGGGATCCACGACCAGCCAGTCCAGCCAAGAAAGGGCGACACGCCGTTCGGCCAACTCCCCGGGGGACATCCTGAGCCCCGCTGCACTTTGCTCCGGAAGATTCACGGTGTATTTCAGATGGTTGGTAATCGCTTCGGACAATTCGGGACTTGCGCCTGCCTTTTGGAGAGACTCTGTAATCTCTCTGAAAGCCGGAGCGGTTACCCATAGTGAGTCCTCCGTCCAAAGGCGTTCCAGTCCGGACTGAATAATCCTTATGTATTCGTTCAGTGCCTCAATGACAGCGTTGATATCCGGTTCCTGATTTAACATCGGCTTAACCTCATTCCATAGTAACCGGGATAACTTCCCCTTTCCTCTTAATTGCCGGTTCATGGCTTCAATCAGGTGCTGCTCTCCACCCCGGTTCAGAGAGTAGAGGAGACGTTTAAGACTGTAGGTATGGCATTCCAGCAACCGTGCTACCCTGGCGGCCAATATCTCAATGGATAGATCAACGCGAGTTCCTTCATCCAGGTCCTTCAGGTAAAAAGGCCCTTCTCGCTTTAGCCACCCCTCTATCTCCTCCACGGTTTCCATCACCATCCCTTCCTGCTCCAGCCAGCCCTTGAATTTGCCCCAGGGGATGCGTCCAAACCGCATCTGCAGGTCGGGTGATAAGTCAGGTAGGGATCTGCCTTTGATGCCTTCAAAGACCCTGTGAGCCAGATCAGCGGAGTTGAAAACCAGGAGAATCTTCTGTGCCCCGTCGGCCAAGACAGATTCAACAGCGCCAATCAGTCTGTCACGGCGCTCTTCGTAGCCCCTCTCCGGTTCAAGAAATGTCACTTCTACATCGCCGCACTTGGACCGACCTCGCACCTCCACCCCGTTCGTAAGACGACGCAATTCTGGCGTAGGCGTAGCGGTGAGGACGTGCCAGCGCGGACGCTTGTCCAGCCTCTCACCAAGCAGACATATTCTTTGCTTGAGATGCGTCAGATTTCGCAGCATCAGACCATTGAACAGGTGTGCTTCGTCTAAAATGAACTCGTCTACCAATGCCAGGCCATAGATGAGCAGACCGCTATATTTGGCGTTCTTACGGAAAAACCAGTAGACCTCGTCAGGAGTAGCCAGGATAACCGGCTTATTTAGCGCCGCCATCAGTTGCGTGCGTGACATCTCGCCATGCAACTGGCCTATCTGTAAGCCAGTAATTTCGGCCAGAGTATCCATCACCCGGCGCTGGTCTTCCATTAAGGCTATCGTAGGATACATCAGCAAAACCTTGCGAATACGTCCTTCCCGCAACTTATGGAACAGCGGTACGGCGATGGCCAGAGTCTTTCCCGCAGCCGTACCCGCCACCAGGAATACCTCCTGATCTGACAATACCCGACGAAAGACTTCAGCTTGATGTCGGAAAGGAATCAGCATTTCTCCATACTTTACCCGAGTATAGGACTGAAAAAGATCCTTCACAGATTCAGGAACATTTTCATCTGTTTCGGGTGGCTGGTTAGTAACCAATACGGACAAAGGCATTCGAATGCCCTCCTCTACTCCACAAAAGGTGCTGATAGCCGGGCTCAAAAACGCCTGGCACCGTAACAACCCCCTTTATTGCCGGCAGCGAGCGCTCTCCATTTGTGCTTTAAACGGTTATCTACATCTCGGGGCTCCCTCTATACAGTTTCACAACCTCCCCCGCCTCTGCGGCCACTTCTTCCCGCAGGCTCTGCGGGGCCAGCACCTCGGCGTGGCTGCCGTACCCCATCACCCACCGCTTGACCTCGGCCAGGCCGCCGGTCCGGAAGCGCAGGATCAAACCGCCGTCCGGCAGCTCCTCCACCGTCTGGGTTGGGTGCCAGCGCCGCTCCCGGATGTAGCGCGCCTGGTAGGCGTCGAATCTGACAGCCACTTCCACCGGTTCCTCACCGCGTTCTATCTGAAAGGCCTGTCCCATCCACTCCTCGAGGTGAAAATCAGGGTCACGGGTAAATCCGGATTTCAAAACCTCCCACCGGTCGACGCGCCCGGTATGGAAAATGCGATAGGCAGAACGCAGGTGGTCAAAAGCGATCAGGTACCAGTCACCGCTGCGGTTGTAAAGGTGATAGGGGTCGACGACCCGTTCCTGCCAGCAGCCACGGCTCGCGGTGTAGTAGTGGATCTTCACTTGATGCTGCTCCTGAACGGCTCGCTGCAGGTCGAGGAGAAATTCCTCCGGTACTCCCACATTCGGATACGAGGCAAAGGTAAAGCTTCTCCGCAACTCCTCCAGATTCACCTCTACCGGAGCCTTCAGGCTGGCTGTGATCTTCTTCACCGCAGAGCGCAGAGCGGCCTCAAAGGGGGTGCCCAGGCAGCGGCGTGCCGCCTCCACGCTCAGGAAGAAGGCTAAAAGCTCTCCCTGGGTCATCAGCACCGAAGGCAGCACCCAGGTGGGATCGGTGTAGTACCAGCCGCCGCGCTGCCGGTCATAAGCCAGAGGAGCGCCCAGCCGGTCCATCAGAAACTGCCGGTCCTGGTAGATTGTGCGCTCGCTCACCTCCAGCTCACGGGCCAGGCTCCGGGCGTTGGGATAGAGCTTTGCCCGCACCTGGCGGTCGATTTCCATGATGCGCTCCAGCTGCTGCCTTCCCGACACGTTTTCTTACCCCTTACTTAAACTTCTTTGGGTGACATGAGAATCTCTGCAGGGTGCTGATCGGCTGATTTCGGCTGATTATCGGATGAATGGATCGAAGCCTGCCACATCGATGTCTACTGCAATTGCAGCCATGTTTCTGTATTCCAGCTTCAGTATATCAGAGCACACTGCAACCAGTGTTCAGTCTGAAAGTTACTCCGCAAGAATTCGCAGAGCAAATTTCCCCTGTCCGAAGACCGTCCCCTTGCCCACGTGGATCAGTTCGCCCAGCAGGAGCAGGGGAAGGAATTCCGCAAGCGGCCCTTCGTAGACCGCCCGCCCTACGAAACCCTCCAGGGGGATCCGTCGCCCCTGGCGGGACGAGTAGCGCCCGATGGTGACCCAGGAGGTTTTGTCCCGGACGAGGTGCACCTCACAGGCGCGCCGGATGACCTCGGGGAATTCTGCCTCGTAGAGAAAGCCGTGGTAGAAATAGCAGAGGGATGAAACGCGGCGAAGCAGATTGCGGATGATGGTATGAAACTCCGGGGTGTGGATTGCTGCGCCTTGATGGGTGATTCGGGTTGGTGTGCAGAAGTTGATCTCAATTTTCTGCAGGCCGTCTACCGGATACCCGGCAGCCCTGTTCCAGATGTCTTCGGCGGTAACGGATAGATCACGAGGCCTGACGATCCGGTCTTCCCGTCGATAGATAACGGCGGCCACACCTGTAAGAGGATTAACTGCGACTATTTCCTCCAGGAAAAACGGCCTGCGCCCTTTGCCGATGCCCCGGTGTGTAAACTCCTCAAGGGTGACGACGAAATAGGGCAGAAGGTTTCTCGCCCTTCCAAAGAGGAGCAGGGTAAAGTCAAAGGCCTCTCCCGGGCTGTAGCGGGTTTTCTCATCCGGCGGAGGTTCCAGGACAAAGGGCCGGGGAACGGCATCAAAGCTGCGCAGGACTTCGGATTCAGGCGGCGGCTCGCTCTCGAAGACCAGAGTATACGGACAGCCGTGCTTTAAACGGCACTTTTTGCACTCACCGGTGCCGTCTGAGCAGACGAGGCGCCGAAAGGTTCCGGCAAACCCGCCGCGGAAGGTGGAACCCTTGTAGGGTGGAAGGATGACGCCGTCTGCGCCGGCGCGAAATCGCGCTTCATAGCGGCTGAGAACGAGGCCCTGCGGGCAAGGAAGGAAACTCAAAGGAAACACCTGCCATGCCATTGATCCCAAGAAGGGCATTATGTTAATAAGACAGGAGAAATATTCCTGCTGCTGACACGCTTCCCATCGGGTTTACAAGTTGCCCTTAATGACATTCGGAATGCCCTGGTGGCATTCACTTCCTGGCATATCAGAATATGCTTCTTCTGTTAAATTCGACAAAGAGAGCATTTTCCCTTCAAGAAACTATTATCACCCCCAAGGAAAGTAGGGGAAGAAGCCCGTCCAGAATTCTCTTTTTGGGAAAAGAAAACACCCCGGCTACTTTCCCGGGGTGCAGTCTCCAGTTTCACTTCAACGGCAGCGGCACATCCTAAACAACCTGGGCTACACTTCTCGCACAGTACTTTTCGCGCAGCTTCGGCTTTTCGATCTTACCCGTTGGGTTGCGCGGCACCTTGTCGAAAAAGACCCGCCGCGGCCTCTTGTACCTGGGTAGGGCCTGGCAGAACTCCATCACCATCTCCTCGGTCAGCATTCTTCCGGGCTTGGGTTCCACAATGGCTACGGGAACCTCCCCCAAACGCCGGTCGGGCATACCGATGACGGCCGCATCCCTGATGTCGTCGTGCCTTCTGAGGAATTCCTCTATCTCCACCGGAAAGATATTCTCTCCCCCGACGATGACGATATCCTTCTTCCGGTCGACCAGGTAAATAAAGCCGTCCCGGTCCTGGCGTGCCATATCACCGGTATAAAGCCATCCGTCCTTCAACACCTTGCGGGTGGCCTCCGGGTTGTTGTAATACCCCTTCATGACCCCCGGCCCCCTGACGATGAGTTCGCCTACCTTACCGACGGGAACAGGCCTGCCCTCTTCATCGACGATCATGGCCTCCCAGTTGAAACCCGGCCTCCCGATAGCCCCGACCTTATGGATGTTTTCTATTCCCAGGTGCACACATCCCGGCCCTGTGGATTCGCTCAGGCCGTAATTGGTGTCGTACATGTGGTTGGGGAAATACTTCTTCCACCTGATGATCAGGCTCGGAGGCACGGGCTGGGCGCCGATGTGCATCAGCCGCCACTGATCAAGGTGATAGTCCTTCAGGTTCACTTCACCGCTTTCAATGGCATCAAGTATGTCCTGTGCCCACGGCACCAAAAGCCAGACGATGGTCACTCTTTCTTCCGATACCGCCTCCAGTATCCAGTGGGGTTTCACCCCGCGCAGAATAACGGCCTTAGAACCAACGATGAGGCTTCCGAACCAGTGCATTTTCGCCCCGGTATGGTAGAGCGGGGGAATGCACAGGAAGTTGTCCTCATGCTGTTGCAGGTGGTGGCGGTTTTCGGTGATGCACGCCGAAACCAGGTTGGCGTGCGTCAGCAAGATCGGCTTGGGAGCTCCGGTGGTGCCTGACGTAAAGTAGAGGGCGGCATCATCGGTGTCGGCCAGCGCGATGCCGGGGTCGTCAGGGGGAAGCTGAGCGAGGATTTCCGAAAAGCTCTCCGCCCCTTGAGGGCAGTCCTCACCTACATAAATATAGTAATCAACACAGTTCAGATCATCTTTAATCGCTGCGATCCTTTCCGTAAACTGAGACTCATAAAACAGCGCCCGCGCCTCGACGATGGCGAGGCACCTTTTGATCTCTTCCGAAGTATAGCGAAAATTCAGGGGAACCGCCAGGGCACCCGTCTTCAGAATGCCAAAGTAAATAGGAAGCCACTCCAGGCAGTTCATCAACAGGATGGCGACCTTATCCCCCTGCCCGATGCCGCGTTCCAGCAGAGCACCGGCGATCTTGTTGGCCATGTTTTCAAACTCCAGCCAGGTGATCTCCCTCCGCCTGCCCAGAGCCGGATCCCGCTCTATCAAAGCGGTTTCTTCGGGGTACATCCTGGCATTGCGAGAAAGCATCTCCGTTATCGGCATAAACCCAACCTCCCTGCACTCCGACCGCAAATTACGGCCGGACCTTCCGTTTTCCCTGATGAGCTATCCGGACAAAAAAATAAAGAGCTTCCATCCTTCCGTTCTACCATCGATCACCCTTCCTTGCGAATTATTTTATTGTAGGGGATATCTTCCAAGGCAGGCTATAAACCGATCCCTAATTAATCTCTATGATCTGAATCCTGGAAAATACCCGGTGTTCTGCTATAATAGCATCATAGCACATTTTTTTATTTAATTCTAGATAGTGCCGGAGATTCCTGCCCGAGTAAATTGGGTTTCAATTTATAAAGCTTTTTTCGAAAATCGGGAGGTAAGTCAGAACAAGATGATCATTGACGTCCACACCCACTGCTTTCCGGACGAGCTGGCGCCGAGAGCAATCCCCCTCCTTGCTCAAAAGGCAGGCATACCTGCTTATACCGACGGCACCATTAAGGCCCTCAAAAAGTCGATGAGGGATTCCGGAGTCGACATCAGTGTGCTCCAGCCGGTGGCGACGAAGCCATCCCAAACCGCTACCATCAACCGCTGGGCGGCCGGGGTTCAGGATCAAAACATTATTACCTTCGGCACCATTCACCCGGACTATCCCAACTGGCAAGAGGAAATCAAGTGGCTGGCTTCTGCCGGCATCAAAGGGGTCAAATTTCATCCCGATTACCAGGATTACTATGTTGATGACCCAGGAGTCTTCCCCATCTACGAAGAGCTCTTCAAGCAGGGTATGATCGTGCTCTTTCATGCGGGGATCGACGTCGGGCTTCCGGACCCCTGCCACTGCCCCCCTTCCCGCCTGAAAAAAGTTCTGGACGCCTTCCCCGGCGCCTGTATTATCGCCGCCCACATGGGTGGTTACGACTACTGGGACGAGGTTGAAGAGTATTTATTAGGACGGGATATATACTTCGACACATCATACTCCATCACGGATTTAGGGCCGGAAGCCATAAAACGGATCATCAGAGGGCACGGCGTTCAAAAGATCCTCTTCGGTTCGGATTCTCCTTGGGGCCATCAGAAAAGCGAAATTTCGTTGATTAAATCCATAGGTTTAAAGAAAACAGAAATCGCCATGATCCTGGGAGATAATGCCAAGAGGTTGTTAAGGCTTTAATGCTATTCCGCAACCGAAACACGGTGTTTGCCACCCACCGCTTGTTTCCGGCAGGAGGGCCAGCCGGAGCGATCCCGTCCGGCCATTACCGAACGTGTCCGGTTAATAAAAACTACACTTCCCCTTCTTCCGGCACTATACAGATAATAGCAAATTCCTGTTCCCCGCCGTTGATAAACTGATGCTCCTTCCCACCGGGGATAAAGGCCACAGACCCCTCCTCCAGATCGTGTTCCTTGCCGTCCAGGAAGAGGATACCCGAGCCCTTCACCACGTAGTTGATATGCGGCCACGGATGGGAATGGCGGGGAGTATTGCCGTTTGCGGCCAACGTGAAGAGGCGCATAACCCAGCCTTCCCAACCCTGAACAGGTCCGACCAGAACCTGCTTAACCACACTTCTGGCTCCCGGAGCCGCCACTTGCACCGCTCGGATATTTTTGACGTTATCGATGTACATAAACCCTCTCCTCTTTTCCATTTTTACCTCAAGGTCATATCCTTTCTCTGCTGCTTCTCTTTGCATCTCTTATCTTAACACAAGAAACCGCCTGTCAGGTACCTCCCAGAGCAACTGCACCACAAATCCGGCTATGATACCCGCTTAAACTGACTGGAATAAAGTTGGTAGTAGACTCCTTTCCGTTTCAGCAATTCCTCATGAGTCCCCCTTTCGACGATTTCCCCCCCGTTGACAACAAGAATCAGGTCGGCGTTTCTGACGGTACTCAAACGGTGAGCGATGACAAAGCTCGTGCGCCCTTTCATCAGCGTCAGCATGGCCTGCCGGAGATAATACTCAGTACGGGTATCCACGTTGCTGGTTGCCTCATCCAGCACGAGAATTGCAGGATCGGCCAGAATAGCCCTGGCAATGGCAAGCAACTGCCTTTGACCCTGGCTCAGGTTCGAACCGTTTTCGGTTAATATTGTGTCATAGCCTTGAGGAAGACGGCGGATAAAGTGATCGGCGTTGGCCAATCTGGCAGCTCTTTCAACCTCCTCATCGGTAGCATCCAGTCTTCCGTAGCGGATATTATTCCGTACCGATTCTGAGAAGAGGAAGGTATTCTGCAAAACTATACCCAGTGCGGAGCGCAGGCTGTTTCTCCGAATTTGCCGGATATCTCTGCCATCGATAGTGATCTTACCCCTGTCAACATCGTAGAAGCGGCAAAGCAGGTTTACTATCGTCGTCTTGCCGGCACCGGTAGGGCCTACCAGGGCGATCGTCTGTCCAGGACGAACATCCAGATTGATATTTTTCACAACAGGTGAATCCTTTCGGTAGCCGAAAAAGACATCTTGAAACCTTACCGCTCCTGCCACCTCATTGAGGACAACCGCATCCGGCTCATCTGCCGGCTCAGGCTCCTCGTCCATCACCTCAAAAACCCTTTCGGCACCTGCCAGAGCTACCTGGATCATGTTAAACTGGTTGGCCATCTCATTCAGCGGCCTGGAGAACTGCCTGGAATAATTCAAAAAACTGGCTATAACACCTACGGTGATGATGTTTCTGACCGCAAGATATCCTCCCACACCTGCGACTATGGCAAAGCCGATATTGTTCAGAAGGTTCATCAAGGGAGGCATAATCCCTGAAAAAATCTGGGCACGAACGGACACGGCCCTTAAGCGCTGATTACACTTTTCAAATTCCAGAATATTATCCTCTTCTCGAGAGAACAGCTTCACAACTTTCTGGCCTGAGATGGTCTCCTCGATAAAGCCGTTCAGATGACCTAACTCCTTTTGCTGATCCACAAAAAGCAGGCGCGTACGTCTGGCAACCATCCCCGTACAGAAAAGCATGACGGGGACGATAAGCATTGTAAACAGGGTTAACAAAGGGCTGAGATACAACATCATCGCAAGTGTGCCGGTAAAGGTAAAAACGCTGGAAAAGAACTGCGTAACACTCGTGCTTAAAGTATTGCTTATGTTTTCAACATCATTGGTTAGTCTGCTCATCAAATCACCGTGCGGCCTGCTATCAAAGAAACTCAACGGAAGAACCTGAAGCTTTTTAAAGAGATCCTTCCTGATCTCCAGGACGGTTTCCTGCGCCAGTCCGACCATAATGTGATTCTGCAGCCAGGTGCACAGAGCACCCAGGATATATATCACCAGCATCAAGACTGAAATGCCGATCAGGCCACGAATATCTCCGGGGATAATATAATCATCGATAGCTCTCCCGATCAAAAAGGGACCTGTCAGGTTGAATGCGGCGCTCAGGGCAACCATCATCAACACCAAACCCAAAGCGGCTTTTTTAGGCTTCAGATACTTCCCTAGCCTTTTCAACGTTTCGCGGGCATTTTTTACTTTAGGTGCGGTTGCGAATCTTCCCTGAAGATGGTGCCCACGACCGAAACCCGCAACAGGCCCCATCGGCCTTCCGGTGCCGTTACCGGACAAGTTCTACCTCCTCCTCCCCCAGTTGAGATCTGCAGATATCCCGGTAAACAGGGCTGGTTCTCAACAGTTCCTCATGGGTACCCTGTGCTACTATTTTCCCCCTCTCAAGGAGCAGGATCTTATCCGCATCCACTATCGGACTGATCCGTTGGGTAATGATGATCATCGTAGTATCCCGCAAAAACATTCTGAGGGCCTGGTGGATCTTGACCTCAGTTTCTGCATCTACGGCGCTGGTGCTGTCATCAAGAATCAGCACAGGAGGCCTTTTTACCAGTGCTCTGGCGATGGCAAGTCGTTGTTTCTGCCCCCCGGATATGTTCACACCGCGCTGCCCGAGGTGGGTTTCGTAACCATCCTTGAAGCTCATTATAAAATCGTGCGCCTGGGCTGCCTTTGCAGCAGCGATCACTTCATCATCTGTAGCATCCTTTTTGCCCCAGCGAAGATTATCCTTGATAGTACCTGAAAACAACATTGATTCCTGAGGCACAATACCGATACCCTCTCTCAACGTTTTCAGCTTGATGCTACGCACATCTCTTCCATCCACCAAAACCCTTCCCTCTGTCACATCATAAAGGCGCGGAATCAGATTGACCAACGTCGACTTGCCCGAACCGGTCTCCCCCAGAATAGCCACCCTTTCTCCGGGAGCTACGGAAAAAGACACGTTTTTCAATACCGGTTCGCCGCTATCCCCTTTGTACTTGAAGGTGACATTTTCAAAAACAATGCTGCCATTCCTGATGGGAGCATCAGAAGCATCAGCAACATCTTTAATATCCACTTCGGTTTCCAACACCTCATTGATCCGGTCGGCAGAGGCTTTCGCTCGTGAAAACATCATCAAAATATAACCGACCATTAACAAAGAAAAAAGAATGATCGTCATGTAGTTGATAAAAGCCATTACCTGCCCGACCTGAAAATCTCCTCTTTTTACTTGAATTCCCCCGAACCAAATCACAGCCACAATACTTAAATTCATGATCAGCATCATCAGAGGCATGATCAGCACGATCAGTCTTGACGCCCTAATTGCTATCTCAGCCAATTCCTCATTGGCGGTACCGAACCTGGCGTTTTCCAGTTCCATCCTGGCAAACGCCTTCACCACCCGCACTCCGCTGAGATTCTCCCTGATAACCGCATTGACCCTGTCCAGTTTTTGCTGGACCATGGCAAACAGAGGAAAACTCTTTTTCATAATCAGAGCATGAGAAACAATCAGCAAGGGTATTGTAATCCCGAATATCAACGACAATCGGGGGTTGATACTCAAAGCCATCACAAGCCCTCCAACACAAAGGAGAGGCGCCCTGACCAGCATTCGCAGTGACATGAGAACAACCATCTGCACCTGTACGATATCATTAGTCAGTCTGGTAATCAAAGAAGCGGCCTTAAATCTATCCAGGTTCGCAAAGGAAAACTGCTGTATTTTTTTATAAACGGCGGATCTCAAGTCGGTCCCCATGTTGACACCGGCGTAACTCGAAGCAGCAATACAACCAAGGCCGCCCAACAAACCCATCAGAGCTATCCCTACCATTTGAAGACCGGTGGTGATGATAAAGGGCATATTTCCGTTAGCAATACCCTCATCAACGATCCTGGCCATCAAGGTAGGTTGCAACAGGTCGGAGGTAACTTCTACGAACATAAACAAAGGGGCCAGCAGCGTCGCCATCCAGTAAGGCTTCAGATATTTAAATAACCCGAACAACACCTGCTCCTCCCATCAAAAAATCAGCAAGAGCCATCCTCACCGATCGCTTGCAAAAGGTTATCCTTAATTTGCAATAAAAAGCGGCGCAACAGAACCTTTTCGTTCTGCGTAAACCCCCGAAAAGCCTCCTCGTTGAGGACCCTCAGTTTTTCTTCCACCTGTGCCTGCAATTCTCTTCCCTTATCGGTCAGATAGACGCGGGTAACCCGCCTGTCTTCGGGATCGGGCCTCCTCTCAATCAACCCGACTTTTTCCATGCGTTTTAGTCCGTCGGTTATGGTTGCCGGCTTTAAATGAAGCCTATCCGCTATCTCCTTTTGGGTACGCCCGTCTTCTTCCCACAGGATGAAAAGAATGGGTGGCTGCCCTCGATACAGCCCCAGTTTCCCGAACAGCTTATGAACCCGGGCACGGTGCAGCCTGATGACCTGCCCTAGTAGGAAATCCAGGGAATCACTGTTAGCGATTTTCATCTCACATCCACCGTTATATCGTTTAGATATCTAACTATTCTTATCGTACCGTTTCAGATTCTGATGTCAAGGGGGTGATCAAATATGGGCGGGTATAATTTCATCAGCCTGCAGACTCCGAAAGGAAACAGAGTTATTTTGGAGAAAATACTCGGTTATAAAGAAATTTTCCGGAGCGCTAACTCCGGAGCATTTAATACCAGCCGTTTTCTGGCCCGAACGCTGGGCTTGCTGGTCGGCATTTCATCTGGTGCGGCGGCCTATGCCGCCAAGGAGGTGGCCAATCGTCCGGAAAAGCCGGCAAGTGGATCGTGGTGTTTCTTCCAGATGGAGGTGAGCGTTATCTCAGCACGGGCCTTTTCCAAAGCGAAGAGAGGTAGATACGGCATCGCTGAAGTGCCCTACCTATGCCCCCCTCTATCGCCCGCTGTCGTTACTTCGTTTTTTCTCTTTCTTCACCCTGTTTTCTTTTTTATGGTAGGCAACAACATATTTGTCGATAAGTCGGCTGATCCTCAGAAGGACATCCTTGCTGAGGTTTAAGCTGTAAGCATTATTGAGAATTTTGCGGGCTGCCTCTATCTTTTCTTTCTCATTCATCCCCAGCACCCCCGAAGAAATAGCCGCAGATGTATTTTATAGGGATTACACGCAAATTGCAAATTTTATTTATTGGCTATCTGCTTCGAATTTTCTGGTAATAGCTCTCATGGTGCTGCTTTTTATCCCTACTCCTTGATCGGCTAATATGATCTTCCAATACAGGGAGATGTTTGATAATCTTGTTATAATCCACCCGAAATACCGTTGCTTCCCTGCTGTCACTGCATTCAGAGAACCCAGGAAACGCAAACTTCGGGTGGATCATTTTTTGCCCCCCAAATATCCTGAAAGACACAGCCGGAGATTGGCTTACGGCAAACCCTTCATATATGCCGTTTGCTGATTCAGGTAATGCTCAAATTCCGGTAAAGTTAATAAGTGGGGAGTATTACAAAATGACGAAAAGAAAAAAAGTAATGATAGATAATATAGCCATCGGGAAAAGGATACGCGAGGAGAGAGAAAAGCTCGGCCTTTCCCGGGAAGAATTTGCTGAATTCACAGGATTCTCAAACTACTATATCGGACAACTGGAACGAGGTGAGAGGCAGATGAGCCTACCGGCCATGGTCAACATTGCCAGATGCCTGCATTTATCACTGGATTACTTGATTTTCGGAAAAACGGCCACCGGTGATCGACTTCAAGAAGCAGGTTCTACTTACGAGGCCGGTGAAAACAAAAAAGACTGTGAATTGCTCAGCCTGCTCGACAAATGTTCGCCGAAAGAATTAGCGGTGATTGAAAAGATCATCAAAACCATCCTTCCCTATATAGAAAAAGAATGAAGGGCAACTAGCCCCTCAGATAAAAAGCTATCGGCAAAACTCAAAACGATTTCGTCAAAACACCTGACGACATTGTTTTAATGTACCTATAATTTGCTCAACATCTAAGGCATCATCCGAGGTCGATACAGCTGAACACCCCGTCCATCTCCTTCTTAATCTCCTGCAGGTCCTCTTTGATGACACGATCGATACACTCCAGAAAATTCTTGATACAGGGTGTGCGCAGCCTGTAGTAGACGCTGGTGCCCTCCTGGCGGAAAGCAACTACCCCGGCATTCCTCAAAACAGCCAGATGTTTAGATATCACCGGCTGGTCGCAGCCGATAGCTTCCACAAGCTCACAGACGCACCTTTCTCGATCCGAGGCAAGCTGATCGATTATTTTCAAGCGCAGAGGATGAGCCAAAGCCTTGGCAATCCTGGCGCGCCGATCGTAAATATCACCTCTCATTTCTTCACCCCCTCTTCCAACACCGAACGGCCGCAGTATGTCCACACGGGACAATCTACGTCGGCAAATGTCACTTCTTTGTTGCCAGCTCTGTTTCTTTAATAAGCAGATACTGGTAGGCGGTGAGATCTTCATCTGGAACTATCTCAGTGAAGTAGAGGCACCCCCAATCCCATTCACAGTCCTGCGGCTTGATGATGCGCTGATACTTGTAACAGTAGCAGGTCCCATTCGGTTCTACAGGCCGAGAGAGGGCACAAACACGGCAGGTCCTGACCGCCATTTCTTCAAGGCCTCCTTTTTGCCAAAATCCACAATCATCAGAAGAGGAACCCCTCTTCTTCTGACTTTTAAGCTCCGGCCAGCGGCACCCCTATTCTTGCTGCAGCCACTTCCGGATCTCCTCTTTTTTCGGTATTCTGCCCGAGCATACAACCTCACCGTTTACAACAAGACCGGGGGTCATCATGATATCGTACTCCAATATCTCATTGAGATCGCTGATCTTCACGATATCAGCATCTACCCCCAGCTCGCCCACAACTTCCCGCACCATCTCCTCAAGCTTCTTACACTTAGCGCACCCGGTTCCCAAAACCTTGATTTCCATTCTTTTTGCCTCCTTCTTAATAGTTTTCTCGACATACTTATATCTCAATTATCTGTCGATTGCCAGTCGAATCAAACAAAACCCGCCACCCAGGTGCAAACCGTTTTTTGCCGTCCACAGAGCACATTTAAGGGATGCCGTTTAAAAAAACATCCCATAAAGCCAACCGGTAAGCGTAGCCATAACGATGACCAGGCCGGCATAAGTCAAGCCCTTTTTCAATCCGATGACACGAATGATAACCAGCATGCTGGGCAAACTCAAAGCTGGACCCGCCAGCAGCAGGGTCAGAGCCGGGCCCTTCCCCATACCCGAGCCTATCAATCCCTGAAGAATCGGCACTTCGGTCAGGGTTGCAAAGTACATTAAGGCACCGGCCAGGGCAGCTAAAAAGTTCGCCTGCAGGGAATTGCCACCCACTACAGCGGCAATCCACGCTGACGGAATAATTCCGTTATCGAATCCGGGACGCCCCAGGAGAAATCCTGCCACGAAAACACCTGCGAACAGCAGAGGTATAATCTGCCTGGTAAAAAACCAGGTGGCATCCATCCAAGAGACAATCTCATCCTTCTTAAACCAGCGCCAGAGCATCAACCCCAGCAGGACAAGCAAACCGGCAACGAGATACCACTTCACCTGAAAAACTGCCAGCCAGAATCCTTCGCCCTCTGCAGGTCTGCTCCAGGCAGCAAAAATAAGGATAAAAATCATGACCAGGAAGTACAGAAGTGTCTGGACAGGGGTTCTTTCTTCCTCCGGCAGACCGGCCGCCGCTCGACGGCAATTCTCCGCCCGCTCCCTTTCCTCCTTCCGGAAAATAAAGGCCATCAGCAGGCCGATCACCAGGGCGAAGACTACCGCTCCCACTGCCCTGGCCAGGCCTAACTCCCAACCCAGTACCCTGGCCGTCAGCACAATCGCCAGGATATTGATGGCAGGGCCTGAGTAAAGAAAAGCGATGGCAGGACCCAATCCCGCCCCACGTCTGTAAATTCCCCCGAAAAGAGGGAGTACAGTACAGGAACAAACTGCCAGCACAGTTCCGGAAACAGACCCTACGAGATAAGCCAGCCACTTTTTGGCTCCTCCGCCGAAATACTTCATTACCGCCTGCTGAGAGAGGAAGTGGGAAATCGCCCCGGCGATAAATAAGGCCGGCACCAGGCAGAAGAGAACATGAGTCCGTGCGTAATCCTGAAGCATCAAAAAGCCTTCCAGAACTGCTTTGCTTACCCTCGGGTGACCAAAAGGTATATAATAGGCCGCGAGAAACAACGCCAACAGTGCAAGGAATTTGTCGCGTTCTTTCATAATCCCGCCCTCCTGCGGATGTTTCAACCGCTTATTATTATATTCCTATTTTCTCATAAAGAAATATAAATTGCAACAACATAACTGATCCCGATTTCGCTAACCATGCTTACTGCTGACATTCTATATTAAGGTCGAGCGCCTCAAACGACCGGTTCAGGCGGAAAAAAGCCGGCCTAACTTGCGGACAAGGCCTTCTAGAGCTTCGATGACAACTGGGATATCCTCTTCAGTATTTGCTCTGCCTAGAGTCATGCGAACTGCACCGTTAAGGTAAGATTCCGGCAGGCCGAGACTCCGCAACACATGAGATGGCTCGCCGGTGCCGGAACTGCAGGCAGAACCGGAGGAGACCGCGATACCCTGAAGATCCAAGCCTAACACTAACGACTCCCCTTCCACATCGGGAAAGGAAAAATTGACATTATGCGGCAGCCGCCTTGTCCGGTGCCCGTTCAGCCGCGCCCCGGGTATTCGCTCTTCGATCCCCTGTATCAATGCGTCCCGCAGCCTTTGCAGGCGCTGCGTCTCTTCTTCCAGGTCGCGCCGGGCAATATCTGCCGCCTGCCCTAGCCCGGCAATTCCGGGGATGTTTTCAGTACCGGAGCGGTAACCCCTTTCCTGACCACCTCCGCGCAGCACTGCGGTGAATGGCGTTCCCTGCCGCACATACAGTGCTCCTACCCCTTTTGGCCCGTAAAACTTGTGGCCGGAAAGGGAAAGGAGGTCGACACCCAGGCGGTTCACATCAATGGGAAGATGACCTACCGTCTGCACAGCATCTACGTGGAAGGGTATCCCTTCTTCTCTGGCAATAGCGGCGATTTCCTCTACCGGCTCAATGGTACCCACCTCATTGTTGGCATGCATGATGGAAATAAGCGCCGTCTCCCTCTCGATCGCCCGCCTTACATCATCGGGATCAACCATTCCAGCTCCGTCAACCGGCAGATAAGTAACACGGCAGTCAAACAGCTCGGCGAGGTAAGCGCAGTTGTTGAGCACGGCGTGATGCTCAATGGATGAAGTAATGATGTGGGAGCCGCGCCCCTTGCGGGAGGAGACCACTCCCCACAAAGCCAGGAAATCCGCCTCGGTTCCCCCACTCGTAAAAAAGATCTCCTCCGGCCGGGCGCAGATGAGGTCGGCCACCTGCTGCCGGGCTTTATCCAAGAGGCCTCTGGCCTCTCTGCCGATCGCATGGAGGGTCGAAGGATTTCCAAAACAATTGCTCATCACATCCTGCACCACGGCAGCTACTTCCGGGTGCACGGGAGTTGTGGCGGCGTGATCGAGGTAGATCATCTCCAATTCCCCTTACTACCAGGGGTCTCCCGTTGCAGGTACAGGTTCCGCCAGTCATCCCCCGATGACCTAGCAGGTGATGTTTTACCTTCAAGGGCTCGCTTGTACAGGTAATCCTGTATGGCTTCGTAGAGGGCATCTGCAGCCAGATTAGAACAGTGCTTTTTTTCAGGTGGAAGCCCTCCCAAGGCCTTTTCTACGACCTGATTTGTGATCTGCATTGCCTCGACCAGAGTCTTTCCTTCGGCAAGCACGGCCGTCATGCTACAGCACGCAATGGCCACCGGGCATCCTTTGACCTCATAACGCACCTTTTCCAGGCGGTTGTCACGAACTTTTACGTAAAACCGAAAAACGTCCCCACACCCCTCTGCAATCGTGGCCACTCCATCGGCATCGGGAATCTTACCTGCGCAGCGGGGGTTTTGAAAATGTTCAATAATCTTAGGACCATACATCAAACGAACCCCTTCTTTCTCCGTTCCGATTCACTTTCGCTCTTCTCCTACCCTGAAAATATGTGTTCATCCTTTACGCTTGCTCCCGGACTCCGGTTTAACTCGCCCTAAGACTCGTCGATAGATAAGCAGCCGACCGGCTCCTATGCGCCTTCCCTGGCGCAGAGTCGCCTATCTCGACATCCTGTCTCGATACGGCTGCTGTTTGCTGCTCCTTCGTCAAGGGCGAGTAACAACCTCCGTCAGGTCGCTGCGCCGTCAAGGATAAACCCTTTTTTCGTTACTCTGTTGGTGCCGCCGCTGGCGGCATGGTGGTCTACCACTATTTTGATGCTGCGCATAAAATAATGCAAGTTTTTCTTCTGCCTTCCCTCTGACCAAGAGCGTTCGGTGCCCCGTCAGCAAGACGCCTCTGTCAACAAATTTGGCATATGCTCTTTATTTTAATTATATACTCCTCGAGGAATGCGTCAATAACCAAGCGGCTATCATCCGCCTTGCCAAAAGCGGCTCTTTCATCGACAACTGGAAATGAAGAGTTCTTCCCATCCAGAGTGATTAAACCTGATTGTTTCTCACCTTCTGGATTAACTCCTCCACTTTCCCTTTAATGATGTCTCTTGTTTTTCTATAATCTTCTATCGGGCCGCCTGTGGGGTCGGCAAGCCCCCAATCCTCTCTATACTTGCACGGCAGCGAAGGGCATTCCACATTGCATCCCATCGTTATAAGAATATCCACTGCAGCCGGAAGTTCGGTCAGCAATTTGGGACGATGCCCTTTCATATCAATCCCCGCTTCTTTCATCACCTGCACCACCGGCGGCTGTACTTCAGGATAATCCTCCGTCCCTGCCGAATACGCCTCTAAAACATCACTTCCTAATTTCTTTGCCCAAGCCTCTGCCATTTGAGAACGGCATGAATTGTGAACACATACGAAGGCCACTTTCTTCTTCATTCAGGCACCCCTCTTCTATTCGTTAATTAAATATTATTTTCTAAAGAACCCTTCTTTGCCTCTCTGTCTGTTCGTCCGTTTTCTGCCAACTAACAATCAGCTTCGGTAAATCCTCGGTCCCTTCAGGCAAAATTCGGTTTCTGCCATTTCTTCACAAAAAACCACAAAAGCGATACCCAGCAGGTAGAGTAACGGCTTTTGTGGCAGGGGATTGCTAAAAAAACAGCTTACTTTGAACCCGGCAGGAGAACAACCCGGTATTCGCCGCCGGATTCCTGCACTTCGGCTCGATACCCTTTACTGTCCGCCAATCTCAACACGTTTTCTTTGGAGACGTTGCTGTCCAGGAGAACGATTATCTCCTCCTGGGGGTTGCTTTCCATGGCTTTCTTGGTTTTTACTACAGGGATAGGACAGGAAAGCCCCCTGGCATCAACCTCAAGTGGCATAACAAAACCTCCTTCTCAATTATTAAGATCCGCTTGGGCAAGAGCTGCCGGTATTCGTTTAATGACTTCGTAAATTCTGCTAGCCGGGTTAACACCGGCCAGTAAGCCTGCCATTCTGTTAACCTTTGCGCTGGTTACGGCAGCCTTCTCAAGGGACATTCCGCTGTATATCAGAGCAGCGCACATACCTGTAATAGTATCTCCTGTGCCCCCAATGCATTCCATGGCTGGTATATCCGGTTCATCGATCACGGCGATAATTCTGTCTTCGGCAGCAACAATATCCCGTTTTCCTTTGACCAGCAGTATTTTGGATGCTCCTTTGTTGTTATATGCTGTTGTGATGAGTTCTGGATGCCTGTCAGATTCCGTTTCAAAAAGATGTTTACTGATATATGCAGGATGAAGGGCCTCAGGATCGGCAAGAAAAGCCAGCTCTGCAGCGTCCGGGGTAAACACATCGAACTCCGGCGCCAGTCCGCAGGCTTTGGCGGCATACATCGATCCTGCATCGGCAATCAACACAGGTTTCTTCGAGCAGCGGACGGCCGCTTCGTATAAGTCCCGCATCAGTTTAAGAACGGGCAGCCAGTAGTGCAGCACCAACACCTGCGGCTGCAGAGCGGTCAGGTTGTCAATTAAGAATTGGTATAACTGCCGGCTTCCCTTACCTCTACCTGTGTCACCAGCAAAGACAAAGTACGGGGGATCGGTTTTCAGGTGCCCGGTCACCTCCAGCGCTGCGCTGACCATAGCTGCAGTTCCCTGTGTACAGGGAATTCTATAACCTTCTATCACGAGCAGGTCGTCTTCCCGACGGACTCTTCCTTTTACTAAGGGCAGATCTTTCAGAGGCATTATCCCGGCCATTAGCAGCATCCTTTACCGCTTCCTCTCCATATTTCCAGGGCTCCTTCAACCGCGCGATCCAGCATCAGAGCACAGAGGGTGTGCCCGAGCTCTCTAGGTTGGGGGATCTGGTCTAACCTGCGCCCCAGCAGTTCCAGATGAAGATAAGGGATATCGGGGCATCCTCCCCCGGAAATGTTGACTATGACACCGCTGCCGTCCTCAAAGGTCAGCTTCATATTGCCGGCTTTAACCATGGTATAGCCGTCATAACGGTACGTTTGGACGACATTAATCAGCTCCGCCGTTCCCGCTAAAGGAGTAATGGCAACATAGGAAACCTTGTCGCT
The DNA here is from genome assembly GCF_000305935.1 of Thermacetogenium phaeum DSM 12270. Taxonomy (NCBI): domain Bacteria; kingdom Bacillati; phylum Bacillota; class Clostridia; order Thermoanaerobacterales; family Thermoanaerobacteraceae; genus Thermacetogenium; species Thermacetogenium phaeum. The sequence goes on from NC_018870.1 coordinate 1,953,481, forward strand.
TAGCAGCCTTTCAACGGCCGCCTGCTCAACAAGATTAATATCCAGAGCGAGGTCACAGCCTTTTCTCAATGCCGGTGGCGGAGCCACAAGCCTGCAGTGATAACCGTTATTCTTTAGAATTTTCTCAGCCCTGATAGCATCCCCAACGTTATCGAACAAGACAAGCCCCCGCTCTCTTTGCTCTGTTTCTGTTTTTTCCGTTTGTTTTTCTTTCTTTCTGCTGAAAAGAATCGATGATCACCTCCCATGACATCCGTAGGGGGTTGGCTACGCTGCCCCTTCAGACATGAAGTAGCCTATACAGCAAACAAATACCAAACCAATGATCACTGCCGCAGGCCCAAAAAGGCCGACTCCCTTAGCGCTCGAAGCCAGCAAAAAGTTATGGCTGACCGCTGCTCCCAAAAAAATGCCCATGATCGTTACGCCTGCGTCGGTATCCCCCTCTGCCGCCAGTACGGTCTGCCGCAGAGGACATCCCCCTAATAAAGTACAACTCAAACCGCACAAGACCATACCCATAAAATTCCATAAGGCGTTTGTGTGGGCGACCGGTTGGCCTTCAAAACCGATGTTAACAGCTCCCGTGATAATATTGACGACCAGGACACCGACAAAAAAGGCTACAATACCGCTGAACAGATAGGTATCCTTTACTAAGAAGAGATCCCGCCAACCGCCTACGAAACACATCCTCGTTCTTTGAGCCAGTGCCCCGATGATCAGACCTACGATCAAAGATATGATCAGGGGCGCATGGGAAGCTCCCGGCCCTTCCTTGCTCTGGAAAATGAATTCAGGCCGGAAAACCGCAAAAAGCAGGAGAAGTACCATTATCAAGGGTATCAAATAGCCGGTAAAGGTATGACCGGGAGTTGCCCTTCCCAAATTAAACCCGCGCCTCAAAAACCATATTCCGATGACGGCACCGAAGACAACACCGGCCAGTCCAAAAATCGCATTGAGATCGCCCCCGGCCAGCCTGATGACCGCACGCACCGGACAACCCAAAAAAACCAAGGCCCCGATCATTAAGAACATGCCCAGGAGGAAACGCACCAGCGGATTGGAACCCCCTCTGGGTTTGAATTCTTTAAAAGCAACAGCCGCTATCAAAGCCCCCAGACAAATACCCATTATCTCCGGACGCAGATATTGTACTATTTCCGCCCGGTGCAGGCCCAACGCCCCTGAGATATCGCGATAAAAACACGCAATGCAGACCCCCATGTTGCCCGGATTGCCGAGAACGGTCATGCAAGCTGCCAGCACCCCGAAGACAAACCCCGCAATTATCATTAAATATTTCTTGGTCTTCAAAAGCTCTCCCTCCTTAAAAATATAAAACCACTCTTAACCGACGATCTTTCTGTAACTCGCCCTTTTTCCACTCCTCCTCTCTGTTCTATAACGTTTTGTTATTGTTATGATTACGGGATTACTTACTAATTTCTATAAAATGCCTTATTTTCCTCCATTAATTTTTATGTTAATCATAAAAAAATGTTATGTTACCGGTTGATCGCGAAAGCGGGCTTTAAACCGTGTGACGGCAGCTCAGTACGGCAAGCCCGGAGAAAGGCACTTCTGCAGGAGCCGTCTCCGGCGCAGTCAAACCCGTAAAATGAGATCGTATTTACCCATCTTCCGTACTAAGCAATTTTTAATCAGGCGAAAAATTTTTTAAAAATTTTTCTCAAGAAAGGAGGAAATCTTTAACAAGGCGCGAATTTCCTATAAAACCGGCATTTTTTAAAGGAAGGTGCGCCTTATGTCCTACAAGAGAAGAAATTACTCCGGCCTGTTTCAGGGAAAGCCCGTCAACCGTTTTCAGAGCATACCAGGGATTAACATCAATATCGATACCATGAAGACGATCGGCTCCCTCTACCTGCTGGGTCCGTTCCTCCGGGCCCTGGGCGTCCGGGATATCGTGGACAGGATCGTGCCCATGGAACGTAATGTCGAGAGAGGGCTAACCCATGGCCAGGTGATCGAGCAACTGGTTCTAAACCGTCTCAACGATCCCTGCCCGCTTCTGCACATTGAAGAATGGGCTGAGGCAAGAGGCGTCCTGGAACTCTACGGAATACCGCCTGATAAGCTGAACGACGACAGGGTGGGAAGGGCGTTGGATGCAATTGCTCCCTACGAAAACGATATCGAAGAAGCCATCGTGCTCGGCGTTCTTTCCCGCTTCGGCAAAATCGATACAGACCAGATACTCTGGGACCTCACCTCTTTGTCAACGGCGCTTGAAAATTGACCCCTTTTGGCGCTCGAATTTTGACCCCATTAGACTGAAACAAATAAACTAAGCGAGGGCGGTTGCCAGATCACCTCCTTCAGCTAAAGATGTATCCAGCGGTTTCCTAATCAATCCGGCACGCTGCTTTTCTTTCAACCGGTAGGATTCACCCTTGATGTTGATGACGGTGCTATGGTGAAGTAGACGATCCAAGATGGCGGTGGCGATGATCGTGTCGCCGAAGATCTCTCCCCACTGCCCAAAACCGCGGTTGCTGGTCAGGATTATGGAACCACGCTCATATCTCCTGGAGATCAACTGGAATAACAGATGCGCCCCATGGACATCGACAGGCAGATAACCAATCTCGTCTATTATCAACAATTTGGGAACGCAGTAGAACTTTAAGCCTCTCCTCCAGGCGGTTCTCGGCGTATGCCTTGTTCAGGGAAGCAATCAAAGCGATAGCCGGGGTGAAGAGCGTTCGGTACTTCTTCTGGATTGCCTTCAGCCACAGAGCCACTGATAAGTGGGACTTCCCCGTCCCTGGAGGACCCAACAGGACAAGATTCTCCGCCCTGTCGATGAAGGAGCAGGTAGCCAGCTCCCGGATAATCTTCGGATCTATGGATGGCTGGAATGAAAAGTCGAAAGACTCCAGGGTTTTTATGTAGGGAAACTTGGCCAATGCGGTGTTCAGAGCCATGTGTTTCTCCTGTTTGAGGGAGATCTCTTCCTCCAACAGCCTATCCAGGAAGTCGGAGTATGACATCTCATTCTTGCTCGCTTCCTGGAGCAACATCTCGAGCTGCTGGCCGGTACGGTGCAGTTTGAGCAGCTTGAGGTTTTCCTGGATTCTGAGAAGCTGCGGGTTATCCAACGAGAGCACCCCCCTCGACCAGCGATGCATAGACATCCAGGCTTCTGACCTCAACCTCAGGTAGCGGAGCAGCCGGTTTCTTGGTGGCATCCTGTTTTTCTGATAGGCCTCGATAGTGCTCCATGTTCATGATGACCTGGTGCTTGCTCTCCGCCTTGCGGTGGGTGGCGATCAGTTCTCCCTGGTGGTAGATAGATATCAGGTCGCCTCCATCCTGCAGTTCTATGGTCTGGTGTACGTACCTCCAGGGCACCGAATAGCGGCTGGATGCGTAGGAGACAAGGCAGTCGGTAGCCACCCTGCGCATCTGCCAATCTTGCAGAACATATGGCGGCCTGCTGGTAAGGGGCCGGAGGTTTTCCCGCCGGAAGGGCGCCGCCGGCTGCTCGTGAGTTGTGCCGTGAATCTGCTGGTCGGTTACCTCCCTGATCCAGGCCAGTACCTGCTCGTTGGCAGATGCCAGGGACGGGAACTCCTGACCGGTCAGGAATGATCTTTTAACATACTTCACACCCGACTCGACCTTGCCTTTTGTCCTGGCGCGGTACGGCCGGCACAGCCGTGGGGTGTAGCCGTAGTATTGGGAGAAGTCTTCGAACTTCGGATTAATCCTGGCATTTACAGTCGCCCGGTCAAGGACGATGGTTCTGGGATTGTCATAGAGAATCTCTTCGGGAATGCCTCCAAACCAGGCAAACGCATGCTCATGGCAGGCGATCAGAGTGAACAGCTTCTCGTCCAGGGTGAACTCCACGTAGATCGCCCTGGAGAAGCCGAGCACCATGACGAAGATGTGGACCCCGGTCAGACGGCCTCCGAGCATGATCTTCTTGCTGCCCCAGTCCACCTGCGCTTGCAGCCCGGGAGAGGTTTCAAAGCAAGTTGTTGCCGCCTCGAGCTGGCGGTGGGTCTCCCTTAGCGGGCGCACCGCCTCTTTGACCAGGGTGTAGCCTCCTGCATAGCCCATCTTTTTGATTTCCCTGAAGAGGCTGGTGGCATTAAAGTCCAACTGCGGAGCCCGCTCAATCAGGAACGGCATGAATTCAGACAGCAGGCCGGGTTTACAATTTTCCCGCTGATAAGGCTTGTAAGACTCGCTACGCAAGGCTTTTCTGACGGTGTTCTTGCTGATCATTAGTTCTTTGGAGATCTTTTTTATAGATTTCCCCATTTTGCGCATGATGCAGATATCTCTACCCAAAGATCATGTGTTAGCATTTGATTCTCTCTCCCATACTCATTATCATGGGAGATGGTTTCTGCTTGCCCCATTTTGTTACCTCCTTTTTTGATGGAGGGGGGTCAGTTTTCATCCGCCATATGGGGTCATTTTATCACCGCCAATGACATTCTTTCTACTTTGAAGGGGACTACATTGAGGAGCGAACTGATCAGACTCGGCTACAGTCGTGACCAGAAGAAGGACAAGAAGCAGGCGGTGGTGGAGCTGAACGTGACGGCCAAGGGGGGTATTCCCCTATGCCACCGTCTCCTCCCCGGCAACGCCTCCGACCAGAAAGAGGCCTTAAAGAACCTGGAGACGCTGAAGAAGCGGCTCAAAAAGAAAGACTTTTTAATCATCGGCGACCGGGCGATGATGACCAAGCCCAATCTGGCCGCACTGCTCAGAAAAAAGATGAAGTTCCTGGGGCCGCTTGCCTGCAAGGACAGGGAATTCATCCTCAGCTTCCCCGAGGAACAGTTCCAGCCCCTGGCCTACACCTCGGCCAAGGGCAAAGGCGGCTACTCCGGGATCGACACCACCTACAGCTTCACCCACGATGGCAGGCATTACACCTGCAGAGCGGTGGTCGTAAAGAGCGATGATCTCTACAACCAGCAGCGCAAGACCCTTGATAAACAGCTCGATAAAATAGCTAAGAGACTCGACAAGATAAAGGGCTCCTTAAACACCCGCAAGTTCAAGAATAGGGAGTACGTGATCGGCCAGATCAACAAGGCCTTCGAAGGCCACGGCAACCTGCGACCGCTGTTTAACATCAGTCTTGAGGGCGAAAACGGCAGTCTCGACCTTAGCTGGAGCTACAACCCGGAGATGCTGGAGCAGCAGCACCGCCTCCTGGGGAAGTACATCCTGGCCACCAGCCTGGCGAGAGCGACCCACGATGCAAACCAGGTGCTGGAGGGGTACAAGTCCCGTCACCGGGTCGAAGCCCGATTCCGGACGACGAAGAGCACCCTCAAGATCAGGCCGGTGTTCCTGCAGTCAGACGATCGGATCAGATCCCTGGTTCTGGTCAATATCATCGCCCTTATAGTCTATGCCCTGATCGAGTATGTCTGCCAGCAAGAAGGGCTCGCTAAATCGGCCAAGCAGGCGCTTTTTATGTTCCGCATACCGGCCATTGTCACCCTGACCGTCAATGGTCAGGTAGTTCAGCAGATCGGTAATATCAAGCCGTTTATGCATGATATATTAGATGCCTTGAATGTCAAACCAATGGAGTTGGATGACATGGATACTGGTTGAAGCTAAATCCAATCCTCTTGAACCCTAAATTTTTAAAAAATCCTCTTCATCGAGGTTTAGATAGATTCCGCTGAAAAAGTCAGCCAAAAAGTTCCTTGACAATGCATATAAATCAAGGGATTTCGGCTCCTGTGGCGAATTGTCTAAGGAGAAGAAAACAAAACAAACGCACAGGAGGAAATCCCTATGTTGATCATGGTTCGACGCAAAAGCCCAGTTTCCTGCGGGGGTGAAAAATAATGCTGCGAATCCGGCAGGAAGAAAGCCGACAAATATCACTGGTGGATTTGCTATTGCCGCCCGAGGTGCTTGAGCTTCCGGACGATCTGGCCAAACTGGACGCCTGGCTGGATGATGAGCGTTTCTTCACACCATCGGGACAAATACCATCGGTGTCTGGGGCGGCCCTCCGTACCGGCGGAAACCTATTTGCGCATGGTCGCCCTCAAGCACCAGTATGATCTCAGCGACCGGCGCCTTTGTGCCCTGGTCAACGACCGGATCAGCTGGCGCCGGTTCTGCCGGATTCCCTGGGACAGGCCGGTGCCCCATCCCAGCAGTCTGTCCAAGATCCGCCAGCGATTAGATGCCGGCGGCAGTGACCACATGGTCGAATTAAACGCCCACCTGGTCCGAAAGCAGGTGAATGCCGGTCAGCTGATCCTGCCGAACCGTTTGGTGAGTATTTTTGACCCTGAGGCCCGGCCCATCAAACGCGGCAAGGCACACCGGGAAACCGAGTTCGGCTACAAAGGGAAAGTGCAGAGTGGCTGGTGACCGAGTACGACGTGATGATAGGCAACCCTCCGGATAAAGAACTGCTCGTCCCCGGGGTCAAGGAACACATTCAGCGCACCGGGCGAGTGTCTGAAGGCACAGCTACCGACCGGGGGTTCTGGGCTCCCGCCAACGAACGCGCTTTAAAGAAAATGGGGGTAAAAAAAGTCAGCCTGCCCTTTAAAGGCAAACGCAGCCGCCGGCGCAACGAACACGAGCGCCAGTCCTGGTTCCGTCGGCTTCAGCGCTGGCGGGCCGGTCAAGAAGGAACAATCAGTTAGCTGAAAAGGCGCTACGGGCTCGGCCGGACTCTTTACCGGGGACTGAACGGCTGCCGGCGCTGGGTGGGCGGAGCCATCTGGGGATATAACCTGAACCGGGTAGCCAGGCTGATCTAAGCCAGGCAGTAGTGCCAAACCATGATCAAGTTGTCAAGGAGCAACCTACAGACCGCAAAAGTAATTAGCGTCTACAAAAGAGAGATAAAAGTGGAGTTTGATAATGGTAAACGGCAGAGAATTCCGAATGGGCAATACTTTAAATCTCAGGTCGAGGCTGAACAACATTGTTATAGAGTGGCAAATGATGCCTGGAGAAGGGAATGTGTAAATAGGTTACTAAATGATCCTCCCGAACAACTATTGCCAAATTTCAGACCAAGAATTACCGGCAATCCGTTAAGGTTTGCAGAAAGAAATATGATGTTTGTAGCTCAAAGTAATGTCTGGGGAAGTGAAGTTAACGAGCAAAAAATTATTCAAGTTATAGCAATGACGTTTGAAGACATTGAGATGCTGATTGGGATGTTAGAGATCTTAGCATTTATGAACGACTATGCCAAAAAGTTGATCGGCAAATATTTCGTGGTGGAATTGAACAGTATTTTTGGTTTACTTAGTAAACTTAAGGATTTAAATAAAGAATATGCACAACTCGAGTACCAAGATATGCTTAAAGAGATAGATCGTTTAGAAAAAAAATATAAATTTCGGTTCATTAGGGATAAGATCGCAGCACATAAAGATAGCAATATTGACCTAAAAAGTTATATTAATATCTGGAATGCTATCAACTACATCTCTCTAAATGAATACTGGACGATGTTCGTTACCCACGTAGACAAGGTTCTAATGAAGTACTATCCAAATGAGAAGAAAATCTATTTTCTTATGCGGCAACAACCACTGGAAGGTGCAATAGCGACAACGAGCAAAGGAAATGAGTACATTCCCTTTTTTGGTTTCGAGATAATAGGCTGCCCGCAGGGTAGAGGGCTGGTGGCTGGACACCGGTAAAAAGGACGACATCCTGGAGGCCAACCGGGCGGTCCACGCGGTCCACGGAGATGAGCTTAGTGATCCAGAGCCCATTCAATAATCGCGAAATCGCAACTGCCTTTTGGATTATCGTATTCCTGACATTCGCGTTACGAAAGGCCGATATACGCAAATCATTTGCGGCAGTTCTGCGAGCATTCTGCCAATTTAAGATTCTCTTATCAGTCTGCCTTATGGTGCTTTATACCGGAGCCGCTGTGATGCTACTCGCTGCCATTGGTCTATGGAATGTTTCTCTTCTTAAAGATACCATCGTGTGGTTATGTGTTAATGCTATGGCAATGATGATGCGCATTATTACATCGGATGATGCTGAGAATATCTTCCGGAAGATACTGACCGACAGCTTCAAGATTGTAATTGTCCTCGAGTTCCTCGTCAATACTTACGCATTTTCGCTCCCTACTGAATTCGTCTTCGTACCGATACTTACATTGCTTGCGATGGTTGACGTATTTGTGAGATCTGACGAGAAATACTCTGCGGTCGCAAAAATGACCCAAAGGGCGCAGATGGTTATTGGCATCGTTATTTTGGCGATCACAGTTAGCCGCGCCATTTCTAACTTCCAGAATCTCCTCAGTTTGGATACCTTCAGAAGCATTGCATTGGCTCCGCTTCTTTCCTTGCTATTCACGCCATTTGTTTACGTCATGGTATTAATTTCTAAGTACGAGCTTGTATTTTTGAGGCTTAATTTTGGTATGGAAAAAGAGAGGGGGTTGAAGCGGTATGCGCGACGCCGCATCCTGATATATGCTGGTCTCAGCCTGAGAAAGCTCCAGCATCTTCTTAGAAACCATGCAGGTGATCTAATGCGTATCCAGACTGAAGCTGACGTTGACCGTCTTGTGCAGCGGAGAGTCGACCCGTGATTTATATGAAATCCTGAACGGCCTGGTCAACTGCCTGATCTCCAAAGTGAAGCAGCTCGACTAGGACCTGGAGTTCGTCGTCATCTACTGCCGGGAAATAAGCAGGATAATAAAGGCGGAGGTTGGCGTTGCCGGTTTTGGCAGGGAGATGTTACATCCGAAAAGGAGAGGAAGCTCCTTATCGTGATCCGCTACAGGTCTAACTGCGTCCAAGCAGTGGAAAATAGTACCATAATTAATTAACCTGTGGTATACTTAAATTGCCGTGTTGCGGGAAAGTAAATAGGGGATGAGATGTCTAAATCTATGTAGGGGGTTTATAAATGGGTACACAAAGTGATGAACTGGCTGCTTATTACGCGAAAAAATACCCTTTGACCTTTGTCGATGATTTTTCAGAAACTGACTCCTCCCTGACAGAGCGTTATAAGGAAGCCTGGCAGGTTGCTGCCAGGGCTGCAGCCATCTTAAAAGAGCGATATGGCGCCCAAAAAGTGGTGGCTTTCGGCTCACTTGTAGACCGCACCCGCTTTACGCGCTGGTCCGATGTTGACCTGGCGGCATGGGGCATCCCGGACGACCGATTCTATGCCGCAGTGGGGGCGGTGACGGGTATTAGTAAAAAATTTAAAGTTGACCTGGTAGACCCGGAAGATTGTCGCACATCTTTGCGCAGCGTTATTGAAAGCGAAGGAGTCGAGCTGTGAAAAAGAAGTTCCTCGCCCTGGCCGGCCGCATCCGGGATGAACTCGCTGAAATCCAGCAGGCCGTCGACCGGGCACGAGCCGGATGGGAACGGTATCAGCTTACAGGTGATGATTTTTACCTTGACAGCGTAGCCTTTAATCTTCACAGCTTTTATACGGGGCTGGAAAGGATTTTTGAACAAATTTCCATCAATGTGGAGCATAGTAAGCCAGAGGGGCAAAACTGGCATCAGGAGCTTTTGCGCCAGATGGCGGTTGAGATTGAACTGATACGCCCATCTGTCATCTCCAGGGAAACCAGGTTCAGCCTGGATGAATACAGGGGCTTCCGACATATTGTTCGCAACATATATACCTTCCATCTTTCTCCTAAACGCATTAAGCCTTTAGTGGATAATCTTGTTGAAGTGTGGGAGCGCACAAAAGGGGAACTTGAAAGGTTTCTTCTTTTCATTGAAGCAAGGTGCAGTGAAAAGTTGACAACTGTAGAGCACGGGCGCATGAATACTTGTAACGGAAAAACCGGTAAAAGTATGTAAATTATTTAAGGGGCTAACCCAGGGAGGCGGGGCTATGATGCGAGCGCAAAAAGAAGCGCCTGAGTACCAAGATTCCGTATATCAAGTCTTCTTTAACTTAATGATAGGAAAATTCTTTCTAGTCTCGAAATTATTATTTAGGAGGGGGATGTTATTGCTTGCGACAGAAATCAAATTAAAAATATCGACTCTACAACGGATAATCAGAAAGAAACTTGATGCCTATACTCCTGAAACAGTTTCTATGCCATTTCACTATAGATTACTCGGTAAAGATACATGTGCAATGTTTTCGTTCCTGCAGTCGATGAATACAACATTTGGAATGTCTATTTGGGAGCAAGTTGCAGAAATATTTAAGCAAAAAGAGCAAAACTCGAAGTGAAAAGACAATATCATCTAACTGGGGAAATCGACCAGGATACTGAGGCTCTGATTAGACATATCCACCTCAAACTGAGAAAAGGAGAAACGATTCCAGATAAAGACGAGGAGATAGAATTAATCAGGCATTCGATTAAACCTGGTGTTAAAAACAAAAGATCCCGACCGCGTGGTTGATCTATTTGTTAAGATTGGAAACAAGGAAAATTATTTCGATATAACAGCAAATCAGTTAAGCCCAACATGAAAGAGTTTGCGGCTTTGAAGCTAAAACTTCTTAGATGGGCAGGACTTCGTTTCGGCCAGGACTGAAATGCAAAAGTTATCACAAGGCTTGCCATCCCTTATAATCCCTATGAACACGAGCCATATGAAGATGACCACTTAAAGGGTTGTTTGACCTCAACAGAGGAGAGATCCTTGTTGGGGAAGAGTTCTGAAATTTTGTTTCATGCGACAATATTTATGAGGAACTGCTAGATGTTTTTAAAGCAGTTGGTGACGAAATCAGATTGGTGACGAAATCAGAGACGAAATCTATGAAAAATTCAAACAGATAAGATAACAAACGGAGGTTTAGAGGGATTATGAACGACCTGCTGGACTTAAACGAAGCCGCCGCCTGGGCTTCAGAATTTACAAACAAATATGTCACACCGACCAACATCAGCTACCTCCTCCAGTACGGCAAGGTCAAAAAGTACAGCTGGAACGGGAAAACCCTTGTGAGCGTTGAGGAACTCAAGAAGTACTACGAAGAGTATTACTCGGAACTGCGAGAAAGGTACGAGGAGCGTCTAGGCGGCGACATCAATTGGGCACTGTCGTTTGCCCGGGTGAAGGAGAAAGAAACCACAAAGCACGTCCACCGGCTGCACCCTTATAAGGGAAAATTCATCCCGCAGCTGGTGGAGTATTTCCTGGACGGCCACACCGATGACTTCAAGCGAGACGTCTACTTTCGCCCCGGAGACATCATCCTCGACCCCTTCGCCGGCTCCGGGACGACCCTCGTCCAGGCCGCCGAGCTCGGAATGCATGCGATCGGGCTGGACATATCATACTTCAACTGCCTGATCTCCGAAGTGAAGCTACTCGACTACGACCTGGAGACCATTGCCGCCCACTGCCAGGAGATAAACAGGATAATCAAAGCGGAGAGCAGCAGACTTGCCGGCTTTGATAGAGAACTGTCAGAACTGGTTTCTTCCATAAACGACGAATTTTTCCCTTCACCGGAATTCAAGTACAGCCTGGCGCGGGGAACGGTTGACGAAAACAGGGTGGTGTCGGAGGCACTCACCTGTCTGAAGGATAAGTATGATGCTTTGATCAACAGGTACGGCGTGGAATTGAAGGGCAGACTGACGGGATCGGATTTCCTCGACACCTGGCTGGCCGCTCCGGTTCTTCGAGAGGCTCTGGCCGCAAGGAAGTATTTAAACAGGGTTGAATCTGAAAAAGAACGGAAGCTTCTCACCGTAATCCTGTCCAGGACGATCCGCTCCTGCCGGTTGACCCCGCATTATCAACTGGAGCTGCTGAATAAACCCGTCTCCGGGCCTTATTACTGCTACAAGCACAGGAAGATTTGCAAGCCGATCCTCTCAATGGCCAGGATCTTCGGCAGGTATTCCCGGGATACCATCAACAGGCTCGCCGAATTCGGCAGGCTGAAAAAAGATGCCTTTTCTGCAGTGATCGATGGAGATTCAAGGTTCATCAACATCTTCGAAGAAGTTAAGAAGAGAAATGAAGATTTCTACAAACTGCTGATCAATAAACGAATAAAAGGCATTTTCACGTCACCGCCCTACGTCGGGCAGCTCGATTACCATGCCCAGCACGAGTACGCCTACGAGCTTTTCGGCTTCAACAGGCGCGACGATCAGGAAATAGGCAGGTCCGGCAGGGGGAAGGGAAGCAAAGCCAGGGAGGAGTACATCGAGGGGATCGCCGACGTTCTTTTGAACAGCAAAAGGTACCTGGCGGATGATTTTCACGCATTCATCGTGGCCAACGACGAATACGGACTATATCCTGAGATCGCCCGCCGTGCCGGCCTGAAAATTGTACAGGAGTTCAAGCGCCCGGTGCTGAACAGAACCTCCAGAGACAGGAATCCCTACGGAGAAAGCATTTTTCATATGGTGAACAATGGTTCTAATTCGACTTCTCCAGACCCAGACTGATCCTGACTGCACGGTCCACCTGCTGCATCCTTTCAGCAGAAAGGCTTCCCAATTTCTTAATCAAACGGGACTTGTCTACCGTGAGTATCTGGCTGGCGTTGACCATGCTGTCCCTCTCCAGTCCCCCCTCACCCGCGGAAAGCCGCACTAAAAAGGGGTAGGTTCTTTCGAAAGCTGCGCTGATCGCCGCCACGATGGTAGTCGGGCTATACCTGTTACCCACATCGTTCTGAATAATAAGAGCAGGTCGAAAACCTGCCTGCTCGCTACCTCGCGCTGGGTTGAAGTCCACCAGGAAAACGTCGCCGCGTTTAACCACGGTCACGCAGCACCACCTCGGCCTGCGCCGGAAGAAAAAGCTCGGCATCCGCACTGTTGGACTCTGCCCAAACGGCATACCCTTCTTCCATTTCTCGCTCCAATTCTGCCCGTTCCGCCCGACGTAGGAGTTCGGCCACCGCCCCGCTCCTTGTAGTGGACAGCTGCCGCGCCAAACGGTCAAGGACGGCCAGCAGCGGTTCGGGCAGGCTCACCGTAATCTTTGTGCTCACCGGCAACACCTCCCGGTTTGATGTTATCACACCGAAAGGCATAACGTCAATCATACCGCATGTCATCCCCCCATTAAGACATAGCCTTTGTCTTGAGTACAGTAGTGATGACAGCCTTACCCAGCTTGGTGGTAGTATTCATGCGAGACCTCCCAACCTTTTTAAAAAGACCATGAAGCAAAAGGCGCTTCAAGATCCTGGTGACCGATGAGGGGCTCAGATCAGAGATGAATTTACGGATCGTCTTACTCACCTCGCGCCAGACTTTTCAAAGTGTTTCTGATCGGCTTGGCTGAAGAAGTTGAAGCCCTTTGTAGCTTCTGTCATCCCCCTTGATAGGCTCGGAGATTTTAATAAGCTTCTCTTCGCTCCGTCGCTGGGATCGTCAAACCTCGGGGACTATCCTTGATGCCGGAAGAAGCATAACGCCCAAGGATGTGATCGTCAGCCTGCATCTACAGGGCTACACGGTTAAAGACATTGCCCGAATGACGCATCATTCGCCACGGGCGGGGGATAACTACATCGGAACCTTCGAAGCAGTCCTGTTATTGTATTTATTCGGTGTTCCGCCTGAGCTTATGGCACGCCTGCAAGGGGGGTCTCCTTGATAAATGAGCACCAGAAACTTTTCCGGGAACGCTACCGGGATCATCAGGAGATTAAGGAATATCCAGCTTCCAAGGGGGTGAAAATTTAATCCTTCATATCTTGACAATCTGGAATTTGACATCCTATTTTGCTGTTCTGTCATGATATACAAGCAGAGTAATTGCATTTAAAATGATGGTAACGATGAGAAGAACTGCTGCGACGAACGCCACATTATCCGTTATGTCCATAAGAGCAGACCAATCCGCAATCTTAACCAAATGATAGTTGTAGAAAATCTGGAAACACAGCGAAATAGCACAAGCACTGATGCTCAGAATGGAAAGAGCGACCCAATTCCTATGATCATGTTTTTTATGTCGCATAAGATTAACAACAGGAAGTATCCAAGCAATTAGGCCAAGCGCGAGGCTGCCAAGATTAAGTAAACCAATCATGACATACTCCTCGTAAGATAGTTTTTGTAACACCAATTGATCCAGCCCTTAAAAGAAGCCCGGCTTGGATCAAAAATGCTCCTTGACAACTGGAAATTGGGTATTCACTTTTGGCGGTGTTCCAGGCAAAATGTAGTCGTGAGATTATGTTCTGGGTAGGTGTTGTCCTCCTTGAGGTCCGACCTCTTAGAAAGCCTGACCCCCAGCCCATAACCTGTACCCCTGACACGTAAGTTGCGCAACTTGTCAAGATCCTGTCCAATGGTAGCAGGTTGGATAGAACAAGGTCCTGACAGGAAAGCGTTGTTTCCGGCGAGGCTGTTGACCGGTTATGGTGCCTGGGACCCCGCATAATCTTGCACAATTCCTCCTTGGGAGGGGGTGAAACTGATGAAACTGTTTGTCGGTATCGATGTCAGCATGAAAGATTTCAAGGCCCGGATGTTCGACGCCGAGGGCGAGGAGATCGCCAAGCGCATTCGCTGCAAGAACGACGATCCGGGTGCAGAGTCCTTTGTTAAGTACCTGGTGGAGATCTGCGGCGCCAACGAAGTTGATTCCCTGCGGATCGGCATGGAGTCCACCTCTGTCTATGGCTGGCACCTGCAGATGCGCCTGGCCGGTGAGCCTTTGCTGGCTTCCTTCCACCCCCAGGTGTACGTCTTCAATCCCAAGGTGATCGCCAACTTCAGAAAACAGTACGTCGATATTCCAAAGGATGACTGGTTCGACTGCCTGGTGATCGCCGACCGGCTAAGGTTCGGGCGGCTGCCCGAGAGCTGCCAGGTGGACTTCCGCTACCTGCCCCTCCAGCGGCTGACCAGGTTCCGTTACCACCTGATCCAGACCATCACTCGGGAGAAGAACTACTTCCTGACCAACCTGTTCCTGAAGTTCAATACCATCTGCCAGGACAAGGTGCTGAGCGACATCTTCGGGGCCACCTCGGAGGCGATCCTGACCGAGTTCCTTTCTCCGGAAGAGATTGCGGCACGACCGCTTGATGAGTTAATTGATTTCCTGATGGAGAAGGGAAAGAGTCATTTCTCCAACCCCGAAGCTACGGCCAAGGCCTTAAAGCATGCCGCAGCCTGCGCTTACAGGCTGCACGGAAGCCTCCTGGAGCCGGTGAACCTGATCCTGGCCACCAGTTTGCAGACCATCCGCACCCTGGAACAGCAGGTCAAGAGTATTGACAGGGCTATTGAGAAAGAACTGTCACACTTTCCGAACACTTTGCAGTCGATACCGGGCATGGGGCCTGTCTGTACCGCCGGAATAATCGCCGAGATCGGCGACATCCACCGGTTCGACAACGAGAAGGCAGTCGCCAAGTTTGCCGGCCTCACCTGGCGGAAACACCAGTCAGGCGAGTTTGAAGCCGATGACACGCCGCTTACGAAAACCGGCAATGTGTACCTGCGCTATTACTTTGTGATGGCCGCCGACAGCGTGCGTAAATGGGACCCCAGGTTTGCCGAGTTCTATGCCCGTAAGTTTAAAGAAAGTACTACTCACCACTATCGCCGTGCTTTGGTTCTTACCGCACGTAAACTCGTGCGGGTGGTTGATGCTCTGCTACGCAGCAACCAACTATACGTGCCCCAAGAGTAGAGAAAGCCTTACGGTAATATGTCAAGATCCAAGGGGCAAAATTTCTAAGAAAATTTTCTAATAAAGCGCATACCAAACTAAGCTTGTTTCCAGAGGTAAATGGAAAAAAGCAATATAAATGGATTATTGGTTGAAAGACAATAGCCAGGTGGTGATATGCATGCTGCTCCACGCACTGTAGCGTCTTATCCGTTGTGGTCTTTCGGGATAAACCCTACTGGACGGTCGATATGGTATTATGAAGCCGTTGCTATTAGTAGAAGAGCCACCCGACAGACTAACCCTAAACCACCTCGTATTTCCGTCTGCCGGCAGCGCCTTAACCCGCACTCTGTAGTCCGGATGATTTTTATACACAATTCAGAAAAACAGCTTAGACGGGTCAATGCATTTCCATCTTCATCTTCGGTCAGGCTGGCTACACCTACACTCTCGGCAAAGTTATCTTGAAAATCCTGCAGAAAATCGAGGTCGATAAGGTCAAGCAATTTCACGGTACTCTTCCCCACCATCCGTTCAGCCCCCCCTGAACCAAAACGGTTAATATTACCCACCGTGAATCTGAACCTCTGATATCGGATTTCTACGATAATTTGTAGGTTAGTAACAATTTTATCAATCATTTGTTTATGTTTATATTATAGATCTTCATCTTCCTGTAAATGGTGTTGCGGGAGACCCCCAGCTCCCTGGCAACTCGGCTGATGTTGCCCCCATGTTTGGACAGCAGTTCCAGGATCCTCCTGCGCTCCCTCTCGGCCTGCATCCTTTTCCTCTTCTCCCTCTCCTCCTCTATTCTTGCCACCTGCACAAATGAAGACGCCTCGCAGCTTTCCGAATGCCACGGCCTGTAAATTTCTTCAGGAAGGTATTCCGCCGTGATCCGACTCCCCTCCGCTATGCTCACCATCCTCTCCACCACATTCTGCAGCTCCCGAACATTCCCCGGCCAGTGGTACCGCTTCAGATGCTCCACTACCTCCGGGTCTACGCCATCAAAACTCTTCCCCCATTCCCTGCTGATCCTCTCCAAAAAGTGTTTGAACAGTATCGGTATATCTTCAGGACGCTCCCGAAGCGGAGGAATATTAATCGTGATTACGTTCACCCGGTAGTAAAGATCTCGCCGAAAGTTCCCCTTCTCCACTTCACCCAGAAGATTCTTATTGGTGGCACAGATAACCCGCACATCTACCGGAATCACCTTATCACCACCAAGACGGGTGAGCCTCCTCTCCTGCAATACCCGCAGCAGGGCTACCTGTTGCTCCAGCGGCATCTCCCCAATCTCATCCAGAAAAAGTGTACCCCCCGACGCCAGCTCAAATTTGCCGGGCCTACCCCCTCGCTTCGCTCCGGTAAATGCCCCTCCCTCGTATCCAAACAGCTCGCTGGCAATCAGCTCCCTCGGTATAGCCCCGCAGTTTACCGCCACAAAGGGACCCTTCCTGCGAGGACTGCGATTGTGAATGGCCTGCGCAAAAAGCTCCTTCCCCGTGCCGCTCTCCCCCTGCAGCAGTACGGTGGACATGCTCGATGCCGCCAATGACGCCATCCTGATCGCTTCCCGAATCCCCGCACTTTCCCCAATTATGTCCCTGAAACGAAATGTGGCCTGCGCCCCACTGAAACGGTTAACCAGCTTCTGCACCCGCTCAATCGGACGGAGGAGTATCACGCCGCCCGTAAAGACACCTTGGTCATCTAAAATCGGCTTGCCTGATACCAAACAATGGATCAGCCCGTCTACGGAATCCACCATTACCTCCACTTCGTTAAAGGTATCACGACCAACGAGTAGCTTATCTATAAAATGAACACGGTTTCCCAGAATATCCCTCACCGGCTTACCTACCAAATCCCGACTTTTCCTACCGATGATCTGCTCCGACGCAGGGTTGAGCCGTATAATTATACCCCGAGCATCAAAAGCAATAACTCCTTCACACATTGTCTGAATAATGCCTGATAGTTGGCTGTTGGCAAGGGTAAGTTCCCGGTTCTTCTGCCGGATCCGCATCTGTTCCCGGATGGCTTCTCCCGCCGCCACTACCATACCCAGGGTATGCAGATGCGCTTCATTCGAGGGACCCGATAGATCTAGAATCCCCAATACGTTTCCGTTATGATCGAATATCGGAGTAGCCGAACAGGTCCAGGCATGGTGTTTGCGGCAGTAATGTTCCGGGCCTGATACCTGAATGGGCATTTTGAGTAACAGTGCAGTTCCGATAGCGTTGGTCCCAACAGCATCCTCGGTCCAGTTAGCCCCTTTAATAAAATTGAGCCCAATCGCATCTTTTAGAGTATCCTCATCACCAAACGCTTCTAGAATATATCCCTGAGCGTCAGTCAGTATCACAATATAGCCGGATCCCTCAAAAAATTTATAAAGGTTGGTCATAAACGGCCTGGCGATCTCAATCAGATCCCTGTGCTTCTCACGCAGGAATTCCAATTCGGAGGAATCCAAAACGTCATAACAGGTGCCGTCGTACGGATCAATTCCCGCCTGATAACACCTCTGCCATGATTCCGCAATTTCGGGCCGCAGCGTCTCAAATTCGAGTTCCCCCGTAGTCACAAACTTCATCCAAGCCAACGCAATGTCAGACAAAGCTCGGTGAGCTATAGACATCTCCTCCCTCCCCCCTGTTAATAAGTTGCTCTTATTTGACACTGTTCGACAAACAGCCCCTATCCCCTGCCAACCGGATATGGGTTATGTAATACAATAACATATCATAACCAGCAGGTTGTAGTGTGAAGCTGCCGGCTACACAAATAATACACAAATAACTTAATTAGCAAAATTCATACCGGATTTAAAGCTCCAAAAGATCAAATGGGGGCGAACTCCAGGTCCACCCCCATTCGCCTTTCAGCCCCCTGCCAGCCTGAAGAAAATCGCCACCTCATCCTCTTCCTTTAAAGGTGTTGCCAGACCTGCCAGATGTTCTATTGCCCTCCCGTTGACCAGAATGATCACGTCAGAACTGAGCTGTTTCTCCTGAACGGAATCTGTGGGAGCAAAAAGCCACCGGGTCAGCTCCTTTCCGTAATGCTCGGATAGTTTTTCCAGCAGTTCTACCAATACAGTCGCCGTAAAATCCGCGGTTTCTTTTACACCTGTAATGTCCCGGAGGAGAGCAAAGAACTTCACTTTCAAAGGGGATCACCCCCATTCATGCGTTATTGGAGGCCTAGCTCTTGTAGCTTCTCTGGGGTCGGCCTGCCCTCAGCGTCCCATCCGCGCACCTCGTAGTACTCCGGAAGCATGACATCCAGTTTG
Organism: Thermacetogenium phaeum DSM 12270; assembly: GCF_000305935.1. NCBI lineage: Bacteria > Bacillati > Bacillota > Clostridia > Thermoanaerobacterales > Thermoanaerobacteraceae > Thermacetogenium > Thermacetogenium phaeum. The sequence continues at coordinate 1,972,417 of NC_018870.1, forward strand.
CTGACCGCTCCCTTGCAGGGGCCGACCTTGACCGGCTCCTTCAAAATGCGCGGCGGCAGCGTATCGTCCGCTTTGGTAAAGCCGTTCGCCAGGAGGAAGAGTCGCTCCATGTTCCAGATCCTCTCGCCGATCTTCATTATTTCTTCAACGGTAAAGTCAATCCCTGTTGCAGCTGTGAGTTGTTCGGAAAGTTCCGGTGCTCCGATGGCAAATGTCAGGAAGAGGCAGATCCCGGAAGAGTCTACGGCCGCGGTGAGATCCTGGAAGATCTTCGTAACTGAGCTTTCCCTTCGATTCATCCTGGCCCAAACCCAGCACTCTCACATTCTCCCAGGCTGTTTTGAGAAAAATTCATTTCTTTATTCCCACGGTGCTAAAAATCATGGTTCACAGAAGGCAGCTGCTTGAGTCACATTTAATTCACTAGTTCAACTAAAATTTTTTCTCTAGGCCCATTTAGGTAATTTCAAGAAGTTCAGCAAACGGCGGCGAAAGATAGTACAACACTTCACCATCAAAACTCCCTCGCCCCAAGCCATCCCAGTAAATCCCGAACAAATGACCTCATCCCGGCGCCCTCGATACAGCCGACCCTTTCTATGATGACATCTTTGCGGAAGGGAATACCCTGAAGGGATTCCGCAAGGGCTTCGACTAGGCCGCAGTCTATGGCATCCGAGTAGATGACAGCTTTTTTAATAAGGCCTTCATCTATGCTGAGACAGAGCTCGATTTCTCCCCAGTCAAACCTGTTGCGCAAGGAAATGTCGAAGTCGGGGGTTTCGCCGTATCTCCACTCCCAGGACGCATACTTCTGGTACAGCCTGAGTATCTCCTCGGAGTCCCCGTCAAACTGAATTTCACGGGAATATTCCCCGTAGACTTGGGCAAAGCTCTCTTTTACGCTCTGCCGCACCGCTTCAATGGTGATTTCAGGATTCAAACGGGCCAGGTTGACCACCCTTGACCTTACCGATTTAACGTCAACACCTTTCGACGCTATTTTCTCCTTGGAGACCCGCAGGTAGCGGGCGAGTCTGTTCATGTCCGTGTCGACGAGAATGGTGCCGTGGTGATAGGCCGATCTGGACTTGAAACAAAAGGCATTGCCCGAAAACTTTTTCCCCTCAACGGTGAGATCGTTGCGCCCCGAAAATTCCGCCTCTATTCCGAGGTTTCTTACGGCCAGCAGGAGAACGTGCAGTTGCCTTTCCAGATCGTACAGCTTCCTGTCCATGACGAATGTGAAATTCAGATTGCCGAGATCGTGATAAACCGCTCCGCCCCCGGATAGCCTGCGGGCAAGTTTGCCGCCTTCGCTTTCCAGCTCTTTACAGGCACACTCCTTCCAGGCATTTTGATGCTTGCCGATCACAACCGTGTTGTCGTTCTGCCACAAATACAAAATAATCTCATTCTCCGCCACATGATTCAACAAATACTCTTCAATAGCCAGGTTGTACCATGGGTCATAAGAACTTGAACTTGCATACGCTGTTCTCAATGTTCCCAACCCTCTTTTCTTATTTCAACAATGGTGCAATTGCCTTAAACTCGGGGGTTCCCGCCACTTTGAGCAGGTCAAAAACCACGGTCTCGGCATTTGTTATTACAGCGCCTTCTTCCCTCATTAATTCCAGACCGTTCTTGTGATTGTGCTTGAACCGGGAGCAAACGGCATCCTGCAATACGAAGACCTGATACCCGGCCATGATCAGATCCCTGACCGTCTGGAAAACACAGATATGGGTCTCGCTCCCCGCAACCAGGATCTGGTTCCGGTTGTATCCCTTTAGCACCTTTAAAGCATCCACCGAACAGGCCGAGAAACTGATCTTCTCCAGTTTAACGTGTTCTCCCAGGCTGCCCTTCACCTCCGCAACCGTGTACCCCAAACCTTTCGGATACTGCTCGGTGACAATAACCGGTATGTTCAATTTGTAACATGCCGCAAGCACCAGCTGCGTGTTTTTGTATACCTTCCCGGCCTGGTCCATCACCTTCATCAGATTTTCCTGCAGATCAATAATCATGAATACCGAATTGTCTGCCTTTAATAAATGTCTTGCCATAAACACCCCATCCCTTGCAAGCTGTTCCTTTGATATTTCACTCCGAAGTCATAAATAAAAAGTGTCTTCCTCCAGATACCGGCGCGAATGATTGTCAAATGCTCGATCGTGACCCGGGATGATAATTCCCCGGAAACGGGATATCCGCCGGGCATTGTTCATAAACAGATCGGCGTTATAGTGAAGAATGCCAGCAGAGTTTTTTCTCCACAGGTCCCGATGGTACAGCGCATCTCCCGCAACCAGAACCGCACGACTCTTATCCTGTAGAATAACGGCGCGGCTGCCAATGGAATGCCCTGGAACAGATACGACCGAAAGATTTTTCGGAAGCAGGGGCTGGTCTTCAAAAAACTCTAACTGTTCCGGATCGCCCACCAGTTTATCTGCAGGGTATGCTTCTGTAAGTTTTTTCAGCTCTCGGGCCAAGAGGATCTCCTGGTCTCGAACATGTCGCCCCATGCTGTGCAAGCCGGCGGCCGGGTCTTTGCTTTCCCGCAGCCTCGCGGCAAAGTCCCGTTCGTATGCCAGCTCCTGCCGGCTGATCAGAATGCGGGCATTTTTAAAATGACGATTGCCGCCAACGTGGTCCGGGTGGATGTGTGTATTGATCACCAGGCTGAAATCCAACGGACTGTAGCCTGCCTCCTCCAGGCTTTCCAACAAGCCCGGATTGCCGTACATCCCAGTGTCGATGATCGCCAGCATCTTGTCATCCAATTCTACCACTGTAGATGTAACCGGAATATTCCTGATCAGGAGATTGTCGATCTCATGCAGAACGGTGGTTAAAGCAGTGACCTTCATGCTTTAACCTCTTTTCCAATCATAGATGCGCCCTTTCCCCCGCCGCGTTTGCCCGCAACTATGCCCATCAGGCTGCAGCACTCTTCGGTGAAAATCACCTGCAGCCCTTTGTTGCGGGCATGTGTTATGGTTGCCTCATCTGGGTAGGCAATGGCGTTGACACCGCAGTCCACCGCCAGCTTCTCGATTTTCTGTTTGTACCTGCCGGGCGGCCTGGCGCAACCAAGGGTTAAAGGGATGTCGGGATTCAAGAGGCGGGCTGTGGCAAAGACCCTTGCGGTTTCCTCCACCGGCGGCGGCTCCACTCCGGCCATTTCCGTTCCTTTCATCGGGGAGATGATAACGAGCACCACCGCCTGGGGGTCTGCCCGGCTGATCATTTCTAGGGCCTTCATCTCTCCCAGGAGGCGGCCGTAATGCAACCCGATAACCACATGGGGAGCAATGCTCAACCCCGCTTCCCGGCAGGTCAGCATCGCTTCCAGATAATCACTTGGCTTATGAGCCAGGTGATACACATCGCGAATCGTGCTTTCCTCACCGATCACATCCAGCAGAACCTGATCGACCCCCACTTCCCGCAGGGCAACTGCCGTTTCCCGCCGGATCAGCCCGCTGTGCACCAGAACCCGCAACCCCTTCCCTTTGGCGTACCCAATGGCATCGACGAAGGGGAGCAGGGGTACCTCCCCGCGTGAATCCGCCCCTCCGCTGACCAAGATACCCCGGCAGCCTTTCTCCATCAGGCGGTCCACGACGCGGCACATCTCTTCGGGCGTCGGTGTTGGGATCATGGTTTCCAGCAGTCTGCCGTTGCAGTGTGCGCAGCGGCAGGCGCACGCCTTACCGGTCACACTGAGGTTGACAAAGGAATTGCGGCGGTTGGCGAAAAACCTGTTCTGGTAATGCTTTGCCCCAGGGGCCGAAAAAATGATCTGAGGTGCGTGATCCTTTCTGATCTCCCAGGCCTGCTGCATAAGGTTGCTAAGCCCCGGCATGCGAAACTCCCTCCCAGAACTGGGAGCGAATGATTTCGATATCCTCCGGTGTGGGAACAAAGGGATAGTTTCTCATAGGTTCGCCAGCCCTCTCGTTTCCGAAGGGCCTGTTGCAGGCAAGGAACCCGTCTTCTCCGGGACACCCGGAGGTCATGAACGCCAGGCCGTTATTGACATACGGCTCTATGTCGATACCATAATCGACTATCTGTCCTTCCGGAGAAAAGCTGATGGCAGCTTCGGAGAGAATCCCTTCGTTGATCAGGTAACGGGCAAGCTGTACCCGGCGGTATTGCCCGAGGGGGGGTTGAGGGGAGTCCTCCATCAGGCTGCCGGCTTCTGGGAAAAAGGAGAACAGGTGAGTCAGGGCTCCCATCCGGTATGCTCTCGATATTGTCTTAACCATCTGTTCTTCCGTTTCACCGAGACCGACGATGAGGTGCACGCCCACTTTATGGGGGCCGAATACCTCTACGGCCTCGGCCACGGTATCCCAGTACCGGCTCCACTTATGGGGGCCATTTACGGTGCGCCCGCGGTGCTTTTCGAAAAGCTCTTCGGTAGCAGCATCAATGGCGATATCCACCCGATCCGCCCCGGCATCCCTGATCATGGCCAGGTCATCCTTACCACGCATGACAGTGGGTGTAAGCAGCCCGCTGATGGGAAGACCCGTAGTTCTGAACCTGTCCGTAACAGTACAGGTATCAACCACACTGCGGGGATGGGTAAGCATGGAGACGCACACCCGTTTAAAAGGGTGATTTCTCGTTTTTACCCGCTCAAGGATTTCATCCAGGGCATATGTCGGCCACTTTACACGGATAAAGGTTTTCCCGGTACTTACCTGCCGGTTGCGGGCAAGGCCGCAGTAGCTGCAAGCACCGCGGCAGCCGTCCTGATAGGTAAGCAGAATATTGAGGCAGGTGCACTTCGCCCCCCGGAGAAACCGGCCCTGCTCCAGTCCCAGGCAGATCGCTCCTGCCAGGCTGGTTTGTACGTATTCCGGGCTTTCCTTTATCATCTTCATAAGAATTCCCCCCTTTATTTGTAATTACTGCTTATTGGTCTACCGCCTTGAAAATTATGTTCTTGCTGTTCTAAAACCCGAGCCAACCGTCTTCTCTGAAGCCGTCCATGGCGCAGAGTCGTTCCGACTCCCCCACCCTCAACGACATTTTCAATAACAATCGTTCTGAACGAATGTTAAAGGGTAGAAGTTACCTTTGGGGAAAGGTCATTTCGGCCAACGTTAACTACTCCCCATCAGAAGAAGATAACAATCCAGCATATTGATCCATGAGCTGAAGAAGACGATTGTTTTCATTCTCTGTTGGTGTCGCAGGAGGCGGCGAGTTTGTCTGCCCTGGAGATAGCCGCATACAGTGCATCATAAAAATCTTCGGGCATGATACCCGGAATTTTCACTGCACGTTCTGCAAAAAAGGAGCACACATTCTGCCGCAGTTCGGACGGGTCGCTGGAAGAGTTTTTGAGAGACGCCTCAAGGTCAAGGATGCTCTGCTTCGGGTATGCGAAGAAGTCGCCGGTAATCATCACGCTTTTGATGCGGTGCCTGGTGCGGTCGAGCAGTAGTGACACCCGGATCAGACCGCCCGGTGTTTTGTGATCCACCGTGACTAGGCTGCTGTCCTGCAGTTGCGATCTTTGACCGCGGACCCACTCCTCCGACCGAAAATAAGGCAGCTCCCGATTCAGCATCTCCTTTTCTCGGCCTGTCAAGTCTCCGGCCACCAGCTTAATGCCCAGCACCTCTGAGAAACCCTCCGCCATGGCCTTTTTGATCACCGGCAGAGGCGGCAGGCAACCCAGCACCTCCCGCAGGCAGACGACCCTTTCCTTGAAACTCTGCACCTGCTTGTCATCAAGCTTCTTGATCGGTAGTTTAAGGCACTTGATCATGGTATCCACATCAAAGTCGGTTAAAACGGTGCCGTGAAAGAGGAGGGCATCGCCGATCTCTGTGCCCCCTGTGCCTGATATCTTCCTTCCGTCTACCTCAATGTCGTTCAGGGGACGGAATCGCGCAGTTACCCCCAGCTTTGCCAGGCCGGCTACGGCACTCTCACACAGCAAGCAGTACATATCTTCGAGCTTTTTCGGTATGCCAGGTGTATCCTTGCGAGCAAAGACCTCCCACCCGAGTTGCCCCTCGTCCATATAAATCGCACCTCCACCGGAGATACGTCGGTTGATGTCGATCCCGTGGCTGCGGCAGTATTCCTCCTCCACCTCGAGCTCCACCGCCTGGTGGTATCCCACCAGGGCGGCAGGTGGTGAAAACTGCAGAAAGTGAACAGTGTCCGGCACCAAGTTGCGGCTTCGGGCCGTCAGGATTACTTTCTCCAGCGCCATATTGTGAGCAGCGGACAGCGACCCGGTATCGAGCAGGCGCCAGACCTCGCTCACGGGGTAACCCCTTCTTCCACTTCAAGCCTTTCCTGCTGCCGGATCCACTCCCTGTAGGCCTCCGGGGTCATCAGGCTCTCAAGCTCCGAAGGATCCTGGAGCCTGACTTTCATAAGCCAGCCGGTGGTATATGGAGCCCTGTTAACTTCCCCCGGGCTGGTAGTGGCCTTGGAGTTGGTCTCGGTAATTTCACCCGTTACCGGCAGAATCAGCTTGCCCACCCATTTGCCTGATTCGATGGAACCGAAACTTTCTCCCCGCCTGACAATGGTACCCACAGGCGGTAGTTCCAGATAAATTACGTCGCCGGTAGTGCTCTGCCCGTAATGGGTCAGCCCGATTACGGCCTCATTACCATTGACTTTTACCCAGTAATTGTTCTTGTCGTAGAGAAGGTCTTCGGGAACAAGCCACTGTTCACCCATATTGCATCCTCCTAAACATTTAAATATTTACAGGGAACTCTGCCAGCAAATCCTCACGCCATTCACACCCGATATACGCCTCCCAGAGCCCTTTGTTCAGCTCATTGCGCCCGATAACTTCCAGATCAGCAATCTTGCCGTCCCTGACCACTGCCAGGAGGCGTTCATCCCCGCCGTAGGGTCGCTCTATCAGATAGACGCCCTCGGCAATCTTGACCTTGCGGTAGGGCAGCTTGCGACCGGGGAGGGACAGCCAGTCAGAACTGGCAAGGCGGGCACCGATTCTGCTCGCCCTTTCTAGCAATTCGGTGTCGGGCAGGCGGGGGCTCAGTCTGCCAAATTCCCTGGCAAACTCCTCGATCAGGGCGGCAGCCAGATCTGCATAGCCGGGCAGATCGTCAAGCCAGTCGGCCAGCACGGTCATGTACTCGCGCATCGCTATTTGTAGGCGCCGTCTGAAAGTACTACCGGGAACACGCAGCACTCTGCTCATGGTCCTGAAGTCAAAATCGATCAGGATGTTGCCCACGTAGGCCACGCACTGCCCGATGTCTCCGGCGGCATTGCCCGAGCACTTACGTCCATCCGCCACAATATCCGCCGGTGCTTTCAGTTCGGCCGGCACACCAAAATGCCGGTATAGGCGGATAGCCGGTTTAAGAAATTTCTTGTAAAAGCGGTCCCGGCGCAGGGGAAGAAGAGGGTTATCCTTATGCAGCACGAGCTGAAAGAAGACCTGGTTGCTGTCTAGGTAAACCACCCCGCCTCCGGTCTCGCGGCGCAGGAGAGGAATGCCCCGCAGCCGGCAATACTCCTGGTCTATCTCCTGCTGCAGGTCATCGTGGAGGCCCAGACAGACGTAGGGACTGGTGGGGTAGCAGATGATCAATCCCTCCCGGCCCAGGTAGGCCAGCGCATGGTAAAGGGCCTGGGATTCCCACCAGCTGACTCCCCCCAGGTTGTAGAGATCCACTGCCCCCCACCTCCCCAAATTTCATGTTACCGGAAAAGTTCGTCCCCGCTCTTGAAGTCCAGGCCGGGATGGTTGTCGAAACGAACTACTCCTACTACAGCCTTATTTTTAACCGCTTTCTTCACTGCTGCGGTGCCCTCGATGCCAAAACCTCCGCACAGTTCGATGGCACTCACACCCTGTGCGACCAGTTCCTCGGCCGCCTTTGCCGCAGTCCGATAGTCCTTGACCCCAACCACGGTCAACTCCACTACAGGAGTCTCCACTACCGCCCGGTGTTTCCCGGCATCCGCTTCGGGAGCCACGAAAATAAACGCCGCCTTCAATGCCATTCAACACACCTCCGGTTCTTAATTTCACCAATCAACCTATAGCTTCCAGAAGTAATTCACTGATATCCATAACCCTTACGGGCAAACCAGCCTTGCGAACGGCAGCACTGAGCATCTGTTCACACTGCTGGCAAGCGGAAACCACGATGCTGGCCTTGGTTTCCTTGATCTCCTGTATCCGCAGCTTGGTGATCTCTGCGGCCAGATCGGCATCCACGCTCTGGAGGTTGCCGCCTCCCCCGCAGCAGAGAGAATCTTCCCTATTGTGATCCAGTTCGACGAATTCAATTCCAGGGATGCTCCGGATAATTTCGCGGGGAGCGTCGTAGACACCGCTGTTACGCCCCAGGTCACAAGGGTCGTGGTAGGTCACCACCTCATCCATTTCCTGCAGTTCCAGACGACCATCCTTAACAAAACGGGCCAGGTATTCGGTGGTGTGCAGGATCTCCAGGTCGTATCCCGCCAGTTCGCTCAGACATTCGTGTTTCCAGACGTGGTAGCAGGAGGCACAGCTTGCCACCAGGGTGTGGATGTCCAGTTCCTTGATTTTGGATACGTTGTGCTTGATAAACTCCCTGGCGTCATCGGCAAACCCGGTGCTCAACAGGGGAAAACCGCAGCACCATTCCTCCCCGCCCATGGTGGTAAAGTCAACTCCGGCCTCCATCAGCAACTGAGTGACGGCGAGAGGAATCTGGGCCGCCTGGGGGAAGAAGGAGGATACGCAGCCCACAAAATAGCACACCTCCGCGCCCTTCTTGAGTTCCAGGCCTTCGGGTTCCTCATCCAGGTCCTGGGCCCATTCCAGCCGGTCGTCGTTGCTGAAGGTAGAAATGTTCTTGTGGGCCAGGAGGTTTTCCCGGATGGTGTTATAAGCCTCTGGTCCTTTGCCCAGTCCGGCAATGCGCTTGCGAAGCTCCAACCAGAGGGTTCTCGTATCAATAGAGGTTGAGCAGGCACGTGCGCAGGCCCCGCACAGGGTGCACTGGGCCACCCGCCGGATAAACTCCTCAGACAGGGCTTTTTCGTTACCCTTGGCAAAGATGCCCTTAGCCAGGCTTATCTTCCCCCTGGGACTGGCCGACTCCCAGCCAAGCACCTGGTAGACTGGGCAGGAGCTCCGACAGTAGCCGCAGCGCCCGCAGATCAGGGCTTCTCTTTCGAGGGTTGTGAAAAGGCTCTTGCCTTCTGATGTCATCGGCGCACACTCCCTCTCATAAATCTCCTAATCCCGGCCATGACGTTCATCCCTAAGCTGAAATTAAAGGGGTTCAGCATCGGATGCCATTTATACAGCTTCCCCGGATTCATGATTCCCTTGGGATCCAGCTTCTTTTTCCTGGTCCGCAACTGCTCGAGCTCCGAGGCCTTGAAGATGCGCCCAAGATAGGGGGTGTTCCACAGCCCTACACCGTAAGGGTAACCACCGTGCCGGTATCCCACGTCCTGGATCTTTTTCACCAAGCTGAGATCCATGACATACTCGAAGACCCTTGTTTCATCCGCAAAGAACATGGTCATGATGATAATCCTCTCGGGGGTAGCCACATGCCCGTAGGAGCACATTTCCCGCCCGTACCGCCCGGACAGCCTCTTGATGTCGGAGAGGTAGCTTTCAAGCCTGGAGACCGGCAGGAAGACCTCTCCTCCCACTTCGGAGGGCCCGCTTCTTTTAAGTTTGAGGGACTTGTATCTCTCTTCCCATTCCATTTCGGCGACATCTCCGGGCAGGAAAGAAACCGCAGTGTTATCTGCAACAAGACTGGCAATCATTTCCTCTGCCTGGTTGAGTTCGTCCTCTGGGCCTTCATAATCGATTGCTAGCAGGCACCCCGAATCTACGTTACCCGGTGAAATTCCCTGCCTGAACATGGCTTTCACGCACGCTTCATCGGTAAAATGCAGGTTGTAGGGAGTAATTTTCGCATCCTTGACAGCAGTCAATACTCCGGCCATTTCAGACAGTTCGCGGGAGTACAGCAGAAAGTGCTTCATTGGTGTTCGTTTGCGAATTTCGATTTTAAGCTTCGTAATTATCCCTAGAGTTCCCTCGGAAGCCGCAAACCAGGCCAGTGGCGGATCTGTATCAGCGGTCACCTGCCGGATCTCTCCACCCGGTAAAACTACCTCCGCCCATTTAACCTGGGACAGCAGTGAGCCGTACTTCAGGCTGCCAATACCGTACCCCATCATGCAGAGCCAGCCGGCAATGCTCGATGCGGGGGCGCTGCTGGGTACGGATTTCGGAGCATAGCCCTTGGCGTTCAGGTATCGTTCCAGTTCGCTCCAGGTGGTCCCCGCTTTCACCGTGACCGTCATCCCATCCTCGTCCAGTTCCAAAACCCCTTTGAGCAGGTTCAGGTCGATCACGATGCCTCCCTTGGCGGGCACGGAGTCGAAGTAAACGGTGGAGGCGCCCGACCGGGGGGTTACCGGGATGCCCGCGGCCCCGGCCAGGCACAGGATCTCCGCAACCTCTTCCGCCCCGGTGGGACGCACCACCAGATCCGGCACGGTTTTAAACAGCGGGTCCACCAGTAGCGCCGGCACCGGGGCCAGATCACGGCTGTAAAGGACGCACTCAAATCGAGCATCGGTGGCCCGCTCGCCGCATAGCTCTTTTATCTGCCGCAGCGCTTCACTCTTTTTCACGCCTATCTCCATCCTCTCCAATCCGCGGGCAGACCTGCGGTCATTTTCCTATACTGCTATTTGGCATGTTTCTCTATCTCTTCCTTAAGCCATGGCTCCACCTGATCGCCGTGCAGCAACCGGTTTAACCCTTCGGACAGGTTATCCGGCTCCATTACGGCAACCCACCCCTGCCCGTAGGGATCGGCGTTCAAAGGCTTGGGATTGGCAGCCAGATCCTTGTTGACTTCGATTATCTTCCCGCTCATCGGAACCACAACCTTCCCCGCCCATTTGCCAGACTGAAGTGTGATGAGGGTCTTTCCTTCTTCCATCACTTTTCCTGTCCGGGGTAAACGAATAAAAGTGATTTCGCCGGCAAGTTGCTGCATGAAATCGGTGATCCCGATACGGATCCGACTCCCTTCAACTTTAACCCAGGCGTGGTCGGTCGTATAATAAAGTTCATCCGGCATTTCATACTTATCGATCCTGGCCATTTAAGTCCCCTCTCTTTCCGGTTCCTCCGTTTTATTCCTCAAAGGCGTCCAAAGCTTTCATAACCACAGCCGCCAGGTGAGCCATGGCTGGGGAACCGCCAAAGGCCACGGCCACCGCGGCCGCTTCCAGGATCTCCTCCCGGCTGGCTCCCTCAGCCAGGGCCTGCTTAACGTGGATGTTCATACAGTATTCGCACTTAGCGTAGATGGAGATAGCCAGCCCGATGAGCTCCTTGTACTTCCGCTCCAGTTCACCTTCCACGTAGGCTGCCTGATCCATCTGCACAAAAGCAGCCGATAGCTCCGGGGCCTCGTCCTCCAGCTGCACCATGCGTTCACCCAGTTCGGCCAGTACTTCCTTCGGATCTTTATCCATCGTTGCCTACCTCCATATATTTTAATTTATTCCAGTCCGTTGCCGCTTCGGTCTAAATAAATATGCGGTATGGTTTTTCGATCAGATCGATCAAGACCTTTAAAAACTCGGCAGCAGGGGCGCCGTCAATCACTCGGTGATCAAAAGCCAGGGAGAGTCCCAGCATAGGCCGGATGGTGATCTCCCCGTTCACCACAACCGGCCGCTCTACCGTACGGCCGACACCCAGTATAGCCGACTCCGGCTGGTTGATGATCGGGGTGAACCAGTCCACCGAGCCGTAGGCTCCCAGGTTGGTAACGGTGAAGGTGCCGCCGGTCATCTCGTCCGGTTCTAGCTTGTTGCGGCGTGCGCGTTTGGCCAGATCCCTGATTTCCTTATTAACCTGGTAGATGTCCTTTTGGTCGGCGTTTCTAACAACCGGGACAATCAGCCCATCCGGCAGGGCCACCGCCACCCCGATGTTGATATCCTGAAGCACCTTGATCTCTTCCCCGTCTAGGGTGGCATTCACCGCCGGCTTGAGTTCTAAAGCCTTTGCAACAGCCTTAACCAAAAAGGCAGTAATAGAAACCTTGTCTTTTTCCTTAACCCCCTCATTGATCTCTCGGCGGAGGGCGATGATGCCTGAAAGGTCCACACTGGTATGGTGGGTAACCTTGGGCGCTACCGCCCAGCTATGGGCCATGTTATCGCCAATAGCCCGTCTCATGCCTTCGTAAGGAATAACCTCAAGGGTCGGCCGGTCATCCGCCGCAGGAATCCCCTCGGCGATGGCCCTCTCCACATCTTCTCTGGTGATGCGCCCCTCAGGACCCGTTCCTTTAATACGGGTGTAATCGATACCGTTTTCTTCTGCCAGCTTCCGGGCAGCCGGGGAGATCTTTATCCTCTCACCTGCTGCCGGTGCGGCCGAAGCAGCAGCTGCCGTCCCGCCAGGCGCCTCTGCAAGCAGGGCGGATATGTCCTCGCCTTCGGAGCCAATCACCCCAAGCAAAGCCCCAATCGGAAGCTTCGCACCTTTTGAAGCGACAATTTTAAGCAGTATGCCTTCTTCCGGCGCTTCCACTGTGTTGGTGATCTTTTCGGTCATGATCTCCACGACCGGCTCCCCTTTTTTAACGCGATCCCCTTCGTTTTTCAGCCATTTGGCGACAGTGCCCGTCTTCATGGACAGTCCTAATTTAGGCATGGTTATCTGTGCTGCCATCTTGTTGTCCTCCTTTTAAGCCTTGTAACCTGTTCTCACACGGGAATAGCCTCTGGTCACCGCTTCGCGCAGGGCTATTTTTATATCCACGACCCGTGGACCGTCAAAGCTCAGCCTGAAGGATGCCGTGTCACCCTCTTTTACTTCCACTTCCCTTTCCCCGTCGAGGGCTATTACACAGGGAACTTCGGCAACAGACACTTCTTCATCTATTTCAACAGTCCGATGATTCCTCACCTTCACGGATTGTATGAGCCCCGGCGCAATTGGCGCCAGCAAGGTGATACCGCCTTCTCCAAATTCAATGGCGAGCCCCCTCTCCTCCTGAATCCCGACGGGTTCCAGGTTTCCTGCGATGGAAGAGATACCGATATTGTGGGGCTCCCCCCGCGTTACCAGTACCTGACGTATTCTCTCCGCATCCCACACAGCCCGGGAACCGATGAAGCTGTCCCGCAGGACGACGGCATCGATGAGAGCAATGTCCACATGAACACCATTTTTGTAAATATGAATTTTTTTCGTATGATGTACTGCCAGAGACCCGCAATACCATCCGCCGGCCACAATCCCGGCCGCCAGACCGGCTATTGTTCCTTCCACCATTTCCGGAAAGACATTGTTGGTTCCGGTAGAAATGGGAACCAGCGGCACCTCACCGCATCCCTTGGCCACCATGCGGTTGGTGCCATCACCCCCCAGGACGATCATACAGCCAACCCCAAGCCTGTTCATTTCTACCGCAGCTTTATAGGAATCGATCTGGGTCCCCGTCAACTCCATATCTACCGGGTTTACCTCAAGGGAAAGACGGTGCTGGCTGGAGAGACCATCAAGAGCTTTTGGGACAATTCCATAATAATCCGGCATATAAACCACTTGCCTGACTCCGGTGGCAGCCAGCCCGAGCAGGGCGCGGCGCACTATATTGACCTTTTCCTGGTTGTCAAAGACTGTGCCGTAGGCCACCAGCCGCCGGATGTCCTTGCCGGAAGCCGGGTTGGCAATGATCCCTACTACAGCCATTCCTCTTCCCCTCTCTTAAAATAACTTTCAATCGCGGTGAGCAGGTATCACCCTGCCCACCGCTTATCAACCTTAGAACAGTTCCTTTACGGCCTTGATGATCTTCTCTTCGTTTGGCAGGTAAGCGCTCTCCAGCACCGGGCTGAAAGGAATCGGAGTATCCGGGGCGGTTACCCGTTTGATTGGGGCATCGAGGAGATCGAATCCCTCCTCTGCAACTAAAGCGGCAATTTCCCCGCCGAACCCGCTTGTCCTGACCGCTTCGTGAACGATGACCAGTTTCCCCGTCTTGCCAACTGATTTCAAAATTGCTTCTTTATCAAGCGGCACAAGGGTGCGAGGATCGAGAACCTCGGCGTTGATGCCGTCTTTCGCAAGCTCCTCGGCAGCAGCTAGGGCCTTTTGCAGCATCCAGGACCAGGCCACGATGGTCACATCGGAACCCTCCCGCTTGATATCGGCCTTGCCGAGCGGAACGACATATTCCCCTTCCGGGACCTCTCCTGCCACATTGAGGAGTTGCTTGTGCTCGATATAGATAACAGGGTTGTCGTCCCTGATTGCCGCAATCATCAGCCCCTTCGCATCCGCCGGTTCTCCGGGCATAACCACCTTCAGGCCGGGGATGTGGGTAAACCACGCCTCCAGGGACTGGGAATGCTGGGCAGCCGCCGACATTCCGGCTCCGCACGGTGTCCTCACTACCATGGGGAGTCTTGCCTTGCCGCCGAACATGTACCTCATCTTGGCGGCCTGGTTGAGAAGCTCGTCCATGCAGACCCCCATGAAGTCCACGAACATGACTTCGGCAATCGGCCTCAGGCCTGCAGCGGCCGCACCTACAGCGCTGCCGACGATGGCGGTTTCGCTGATCGGTGTATCGATTACCCGTTCCGGTCCGAATTCCTGGTATAATCCGGCGGTTACACCAAAGCAGCCCCCGAAAATACCTACATCTTCGCCATAAAGATAGACGTTGGGGTCCCTTTTCATTTCAACCCGCATACCGTCCCTGATAGCCTCGGCATAAGTCATCTGTGCCATGTTCTTTCACCCTTTCTATTAGTTACTCTGCATAGACGTCCGTAAGGACATCGTCGGGGTTCGGAAGAGGACTGCTTTCGGCAAACTTCACTGCAGCTTCGACCTCTGCCTGGACATCGGCCTTGATTGCATCGAGATCGGCCTGGGTGGCATATTTAAGCTCAATCAACTTCGTTTCAAATCTGGGAATTGGGTCCTTTTTGAGCCATGCTTCCTGTTCTTCCGGTTTCTTGTAAACCTGCGGATCGCCTTCGAAGTGACCGCGGTGTCTCCAGGTCTTGCACTCGATCAGGCTGGGGCCGTCCCCTTTGCGGGCCCGGGCAACAGCCTCGGCTGCAGCCTCGTAAACGGCTATGACGTCATTTCCGTCCACGGCCACACCTGGGATTCCGTAGGCAGCGGCCCGGTCGGCGATATCAGTAACGTTCATGTGGTTCTTCTGGTAGTTAGAAATACCGTACATGTTATTTTCTGCCACGAAGATTACTGGCAGTTTCCAGATGGAAGCCATGTTTAAAGACTCATGGAAGGTGCCGCGGTTGGATGCTCCGTCGCCAAAGAAGCAGACCACCACATTGTTGGTCTTTTTGTACTTGCAGGCAAAGCCTGCGCCGGTGGCAATGGGCTGCCCGGCTCCAACGATACCATTGGCCCCGAGAATACCCAGATCAACATCTGCTATGTGCATGGAGCCGCCCTTCCCCTTGCAGTAACCTGTGGTCCTGCCGAACAACTCGGCCATCATCAGGTCGATCTTGCCGCCTTTGGCGATCAGGTGGCCATGGCCGCGGTGGGTGCTGGTGATGTAATCTTCGTCCGTCAGGTTCGCACAGACACCGGTTGCCACCGCTTCCTCGCCGACATAGAGGTGCACGAAGCCGGGAAGCTTGCCAGCAGCAAACAATTCGGCGGCCTTCATCTCGAAGGTCCTGATCCTCACCATGGTTTTATACATTTCCAGCAGTTTTTCTTTTGTGAGTTCCATCCAGGTTACCTCCTTAAAATTTATTTGGGAGATACGATAATCTTGATATTCTCGTCCTTGTTGTTGATTAATTCCTCGAACCCCTTTTCGATAATTTCATCCAGCTTGATCCTGCCGGTGATCATCATGTCTGCATTGAGGCGGCCGTCATCAATCATCTTGATCACAGGGGCAAACTCCCCGTTGTATGCCAGTGAACCCTTGATCTCTTTTTCAGGGAAAACGATTCCGTTGAAGTTTATGCTGCTCTCGCGCTCGAACACTCCAGCCTGAACAGAAATACCGCGCGGACGGAGGACTGCAAGCGAAAGCGGAGTGGTCTTATCACTACCGACACACTCGATGCTCACATCGGCACCGATGCCGTCCGTAAGCTTAAAGACTTCCGCCACAACGTCACACTGAGTGGGATCAAGAACAGCAGTAGCACCGAGTTTCTTGGCATATTCCTTGCGGGCTTTGGCCACCTCAATCACAATTACCTGGGCCGCTCCGGCAACCCTGGCGCACTGCAGGGCGGACAGTCCGATAGTACCGGCTCCGATAACTACTACGTTATTACCGGCAATAACCGGGGCCCGGCGAACGGCATGCATACCAACGGAGATGGGCTCTACCAGTGCTGCCTGTTCAAAGGTCATGGTGTCGGGAATTTTGTAAATGGTATATGCGGGAACATTGACATAACGTGCAAAAGCACCGTCGGTGTGCAGACCGGTGAATGCCAGCTTCTCACAGCACGGATAATCATATCTCTTGCAAGAGTAGCACTCCCAGCATACCTGGCAGGCATCGGGAGCTACCCTGTCCCCAACCTTGACATTCTTAACCCCTTCGCCGACTTCCACAACTGTACCGGAGAACTCATGGCCCAAGATTACGGGAGCAGTACCACCTGTTAAGGGATGAGGCTTGTCAACGGGAATAAAGATGGGACCAGCAATGTATTCGTGTAGATCTGATCCACAAATGCCACACCATTCCACCTCAACCTTGACCCAACCGGGCTTTGGTGCCGGCGGTTCCGGAACATCCACCACTCTGACATCTTTTTTTCCGTACCATACAGCAGCTTTCATGAAAAATAACCCCCTTTTTAAATCTTTTTAAAATCTGTGTGAATTGTTTAACATGAGTTACGTTACGGTCAAGTCCAAATTTGTGTGTAAATTCCCTCTGGCAGATAAGATCACCCCGTTTTAAGCTACATTTACCTGGGTATCGGCATTATTCACCTCCTTCTGCTGTTTTTCTGTGTTAGCCTTCCACTCCCAATACTCTGCCATATCAAAGTAGCGCTTTCCTGTGGTCCACACCTCGTCGATCTCTACAAGCACTGCTCCGATCAGTCTCACAGCCGACTCCTCGTTAGGGAAGATTCGGATCACCCGCTCCCGCCGGCGGATCTCCTGGTTGAGCCGCTCGACTCCATTGGTGGTGCGCAGCCGCTTCCGGTAGCGCCCTGGTAGTGCCATCACCGCCATTGCGTCCTCGAAACCAGCTTCAAGTCGCTCTACCGCCTTTGGCGCCCGGGCGCCAAAGGCCTCTATCGTTTCGTTCAGCAACCGCCTGGCCGTCTCCATATCCGGCGCGTCGAAGATCAACCGCAGTCGCCCGTGCAGGTCGCCCTGGAGGCTCTTAGGACAGGCGTCCAGGATGTTCCGGATAAAGTGGGTCTGGCACCGCTGCCATGTCGCTCCTTGGAAGTGGGTTTCTATCGCATTGATCAAGCCCTTGTGATCATCCGAAACAACCAAGTCCACTCCCTTGAGACCGCGCTCCTTGAGCCGGCCGAAGAACTCCGACCAAGCAGCCTCTGATTCGCTATCCCCGAGCATAAGCCCTAAAATCTCCCGGTATCCCTCCCGGTTGATCCCTGTAGCGAGAAGTACGCTTGAAAGCCGTACCCGGCCGCCTTTACGCACCCGGATGACAATGGCATCTACCAGGAGAAATGGGTATTCCTGGCTGCTCAAATCTCGCTCGTTCCACTCCTTTACGATGTCGTCCAGTCTTTTGCACAGGCTGGATACGGTGGATTTGGAGAACTCCGTGCCGCATAGTTCATCAACAACCGCCCTTACCTTCCTGGTGGATACGCCGTTCACGACCATCTCGACCATGGCCAGCAAGAGCGCCTGCTCGCTCCGCTGGTACCGCTCGAAAAGCTCCGTGGAGAAGTGCCCGCTCCGGAGACGGGGAACCATAAGCGTAAGTTCTCCTACGCGAGACTTGAGCAGCTTATCCCGATACCCGTTGCGGTACCCCTGCCGCTCTTCGGTACGTTCGTATGGCTTGGCCCTGAGTTGTTCGGTAGCCTGAGCATCGAGTATCTGATTCACGATGTTCTCCACCAACCGAGCCAATCCATCATCCCGAATAAATAATCCTTGCAAGAGATCACAGTCTACGGTAACCTGGTAGTGAGCCATCTTTTCTCCCTCCTGATGATTAAGATTAAGCCACTTCTTATCTACCAGAGGGAGGGGTGGCTCTCCTGCTTCAAGCCATCAATTTTACACCATCATAATGGACACTACTTTACGTTACCCCCCCCTTTCATTTGATATCGCACTCCCACAAATCAGTAACTCATACCGTAATATCATCAGGCAAAGCCGCCATGATGCCGGAATCAGTCCTTAACGTCAACATAAACGGTGAGTGCTGCCACCGCCACAACGATGGTGTCACCTTCTCCCAGTTCGAGAAGCTCCAGCCCCCGTACTGCCAGACCACCCGGCACCACCTCCAGACAGGTGGAACCGAAGGGCACCGCCTTCAACACTTCCTCCCTGTTGATCCTTTCCGGGTTAGGGCAGGCCACCTTGACCTCAATATACATCTCATTGGGATCTGTTATTCCAATGATGTCAAACAGCCCGCACAGGCAGCTTCGTGATACGGCATCTCTGATCGCCCTCTGGGCGGCTTTTGAAACGTCACCGCCGTGCAGGTCGGCTCCTGTCCCGATTTCAACAATAAAACGCTTGCGGGCCACGGAATCCCTCACTTCCTTCCGTCCTGTGTTCCTTGAAACAATCAACGAATATTCTGTTATCCTAATAAAGCAAGTACCATGCCACAAAGCCAAATCGAACAATGAAAAAAGCCGTCAAGCCTAGCGGCTAGCGACTTTTAACGGTAGAGTAGCCCAACCAAAAATGGGACAGAAATATAACATTTGTGTCACATCAGTGATCGAATCCGATATCTCTATGACACACAAGGCTGACACCGCTGGGTAAAAAAGATCTGGAAGTACAATCACAGATTCAAGTAGAAATAAAAAACGAGATTATCCCATAATCATTGGTTTTATACGGCAGGAACAATAAAGTATGCTAGAAAAAAACCGTAAGAAGGGTGCCTAAGAATTTGGGGGAAGCCACGTTGACAATTCTATTCCACCTATGAGAAGGGGAACTGTTTCCCTCGCAAGAGCACTTCTGTGCTACTGCCTTCCCTTCACCGAATTACCCGGTTTCCTCAGTACTATGTCGTAATCCTACTCCCTGGCCGCCTTTTGGCTTTCTTGCTTTGTATCGCTTGTCGGCCATACTTCCTGTGACCTGAAGAGGGGGCAGGACCTCCTGGGTTACCATGAGATAACAACGTACAGCGTGCCGAGGTCAACGACCCTGGGGGGTGACGGTAGTCTTGCCTTTAGTGATTAGCGTCATGTTGCATCCCAACAGCCGCAAGGCTTCCAGCTCCAGCTCCTGGTAAAGAGTGTAAAGAATCCTTCTCCCCTAAAATAACTTTTTTGAGGAACGTTTCGAAAGCTCTTTATTTGCCATGGTGCCTGCTCATTCGTGTTCGGTTAAGCCCGAAATATACCATAACCACCAAAGATAGTGTATTATCCCTGGTAAAATAACTGAATTATTGTTTAAAAAAAGAGGAAAGGGTCCCTCCCTGTGTGGAATTCTCCTCCAAACTAATAATTTAGAGGAGGTTCAGCATTGATTCCACTTCCCGGTAAGAGCGAACCGTATGAGATTGAAAAAGTAATGAACAAAATGTTCCCTCCGGAGTGGCTGAGGGCTACGGCAGCCAAAGTCGGCTGCGTGAAGCGCAACCGGAAGATCGACCCGGTGATCCTGTTCTGGTCCTGGTGCCCGGCTTTGGAGTTGGAGCGCAGCGCACCCTCGACTCGCTGAGGCGGGCTTACGAGACGGCATCAGCCGAAAAACCCTCGTTCCGTCCTCCTCGTAAGATAGTTTTTGTAACACCAATTGATCCAGCCCTTAAAAGAAGCCCGGCTTGGATCAAAAATGCTCCTTGACAACTGGAAATTGGGTATTCACTTTTGGCGGTGTTCCAGGCAAAATGTAGTCGTGAGATTATGTTCTGGGTAGGTGTTGTCCTCCTTGAGGTCCGACCTCTTAGAAAGCCTGACCCCCAGCCCATAACCTGTACCCCTGACACGTAAGTTGCGCAACTTGTCAAGATCCTGTCCAATGGTAGCAGGTTGGATAGAACAAGGTCCTGACAGGAAAGCGTTGTTTCCGGCGAGGCTGTTGACCGGTTATGGTGCCTGGGACCCCGCATAATCTTGCACAATTCCTCCCTGGGAGGGGGTGAAACTGATGAAACTGTTTGTCGGTATCGATGTCAGCATGAAAGATTTCAAGGCCCGGATGTTCGACGCAGAGGGCGAGGAGATCGCCAAGCGTATGCGTTACAAGAACGACGATCCGGGAGCCGAGTCCTTTGTTAAGTACCTGGTGGAGATCTGCGGCGCCAACGAAGTTGATTCCCTGCGGATCGGCATGGAGTCCACCTCTGTCTATGGCTGGCACCTGCAGATGCGCCTGGCCGGTGAGCCTTTGCTGGCTTCCTTCCACCCCCAGGTGTACGTCTTCAATCCCAAGGTGATCGCCAACTTCAGAAAACAGTACGTCGATATTCCAAAGGATGACTGGTTCGACTGCCTGGTGATCGCCGACCGGCTAAGGTTCGGGCGGCTGCCCGAGAGCTGCCAGGTGGACTTCCGCTACCTGCCCCTCCAGCGGCTGACCAGGTTCCGTTACCACCTGATCCAGACCATCACCCGGGAGAAGAACTACTTCCTGACCAACCTGTTCCTGAAGTTCAATACCATCTGCCAGGACAAGGTGCTGAGCGACATCTTCGGGGCCACCTCGGAGGCGATCCTGACCGAGTTCCTTTCTCCGGAAGAGATTGCGGCACGACCGCTTGATGAGTTGATTGACTTCCTGATGGAGAAGGGGAAGAGTCATTTCTCCAACCCCGAAGCTACGGCCAAGGCCTTAAAGCATGCCGCAGCCTGCGCTTACAGGCTGCACGGAAGCCTCCTGGAGCCGGTGAACCTGATCCTGGCCACCAGTTTGCAGACCATCCGCACCCTGGAACAGCAGGTCAAGAGTATTGACAAGGCGATTGAGAAAGAACTGTCACACTTTCCGAACACTCTGCAGTCGATGCCGGGCATGGGGCCTGTCTGTACCGCCGGAATAATCGCCGAGATCGGCGACATCCACCGGTTCGACAACGAGAAGGCAGTCGCCAAGTTTGCCGGCCTCACCTGGCGGAAACACCAGTCAGGCGAGTTTGAAGCCGATGACACACCGCTTACGAAAACCGGCAACGTGTACCTGCGCTATTACTTTGTAATGGCCGCCGACAGCGTGCGTAAATGGGACCCCAGGTTTGCCGAGTTCTATGCCCGTAAGTTTAAAGAGAGTTCCACTCACCACCATCGCCGTGCTTTGGTTCTTACCGCACGTAAACTCGTGCGGGTGGTTGATGCTCTGCTACGCAGCAACCAACTATACGTGCCCCAGGGGCAGAGAAAGGTGGTTAAGGTTTAGTCTGTCGGGTGGCTCTTCTGCTAATAGCAACGCTTCATAATACCGTATCGACCGTCCAGTAGGGTTTATCCCGAAAGACCACAACGGATAAGACGCTACAGTGCGTGGAGCATCATTCATATCACCCACCTGACCATTGTCTCTCAACCGATGAACCATTTATGTTGCTTTTTTCCATTTACCTCTGGAAACAAGCTTAGTTTGGTATGCGCTTTTTTAGAAAATTTTCTTAGAAATTTTGGTCCTTGGATCTTGACATATTACCGTAAGGCTTTTACGAGCGCTTCAACAGGCGGTTGGTTGCCTTTTTGAAGGAGTGCCTGGCGAACCAAGAGCGGAACTTGTCAGTCACGCCAGCCTCGTGCTCTCGGAAAAACTGAAAGGGTTCAAGGATTTGGTGATAGCATGGCACAATCGTAAGGTTGCACGAGAAGCTGGCCAAACAGTTCCCCGGGGCAAGGGGCAAAGCCGAGCTTAAGATACACAACGCCAAAACGATCAGGCCCAGAAGAGAGGTCACTGCCGCATCCAACAGATTCAGGCTGCAGTAGCAGGCCGTTAAGACGACCAGCACAGGCAGCTGGAGGAAAACATTGATTCCGGGTGGCAGCAGCAAGCTGCAGACTAAGAATGATGCCAGCGATTTAAGGAAAGCAACGATCAGGACGCTTTTCAGCTTTGCTTGAATCAAACCAAAGTCAAACCCAGAGAGATAAGAAGGTGGAATCCTTTTCCCGAGAACCTTAGAACTATTTTTGCCAACTTAGGTAGGTATTCCTGGTATCTAAGTTGAGTTTAACAGATAAGAAGGTGGATCGAAGTGCAGGATCATGGTTCAAGTAGAAAAGGGATAAGTGGCGTCGTGCCTGAATTTTTCCAGGCTTTGCACTTATCCCTTTCTCATTCTGTATGGTCTTGGTCCTTAAACCTTTTCCCTTATCCCTTCCCAATCGAGAACCACTTTTTTTCGCACGGGGAAAAGGTATAAATGGAATATACACAGGTCTCTTGAAATGATGTGCTCCCCTACTCCACCGTCACGCTTTTGGCCAAGTTGCGGGGTTTGTCGACATCACAGCCCCGGGCAACGGCCGTGTAGTAGGCGAAGAGCTGCAGGGGCACAACAGCCAGGAGCGGAGCCACAATTGAGGGTGCCTCGGGTAGGGCGATCACGTGGTCGACACTCCCGGCGACATCCTCGTTTTCTCCCAGGCAAACGGCGATAACCGTGCCGTGCCGCGCCTTAACCTCCTTTACATTGCTGAGGAGCTTCTCCAGGAGATCGTCCTGAGTGGCCAGGGCGATGACCGGCACGCCTTCGACGATCAGGGCAAGGGTGCCGTGCTTCAGCTCCCCGGCGGCATAGGCTTCTGCGTGGATGTAGGAGATCTCCTTGAGCTTGAGGGCGCCCTCCATGGCCACGGCGTAATCCAGCCCTCGTCCCAGGAAGAAGGCATCCTCACGGTCGCTGTACCGCTCTGCCAGGCCCCTGATGAGATCTTTTTGTTCCAGGATCTCCTCCACTTTGGCGGGAATCTCCTGTAGGGTGGTGGTGATCTCAGCAGCCTCCTCTATACTCATGAGCCCTTGCGCCCTGGCAAAGAGCAGCCCCAGCAGATACATGACCAGCACCTGGGTGGTATAGGCCTTGGTAGAAGCAACGGCGATCTCCGGCCCCGCCCACGTGTAAATAACCTCGTCGGCCTCCCGGGTGATGCTGCTCCCCACCACATTGGTCACGGCCAACACCCGGCAACCCCGCTCCTTGGCCTCCCGCAGAGCGGCCAGAGTATCCGCCGTTTCCCCGGACTGGCTGATGACGATCGCCAGGGTTCCTGGTTCGAGCAGAGGGTCACGGTAGCGGAACTCCGAAGCCAGGTCGACCTCCACCGGAATCCGGGCCAACTTCTCCAGGATGTACCTACCGACCAGCCCGGCATGGTAGGCGGTTCCGCAGGCCACGATAACCACCTTGCGAAAGCCGCGCAGCTCCTCCGGGGTCATCTTCAGCTCCTCGAAAACGACATCCCCTGCGGCGGTGATCCGGCTCCCCATGGTGTCACGCAGCGCCCGCGGCTGCTCGTGAATCTCCTTGAGCATGAAGTGGGGATAGCCCTCGCATTCAGCGGCACGGGCATCCCAGCCTACATGAAAAACCTCTTTGGAGACGGGGTTTCCGGCGCCGTCCAAGATCCGCACGCCGTCAGGCGTGAGCTCAGCCATCTCCCCCTGATCCAAAAAATAGACGTTCCTGGTGTAAGGCAGAAGAGCCGGGATATCGGAGGCCAGGAAGTATTCCCCATCTCCGATCCCGACTATCAAAGGATTGTTTCTCCTCGCCGCCACCAGCAGGTCGGGGTGATGTTCGCTGATCAGCACGACGGCATAAGATCCCCGCACCTCCTCCAGGGCCAGCCGGAGGGCAGCGGAGAGGTCGCCACAGTACTTTTCCTCTACCAGATGGGCAATGACCTCCGTGTCCGTATCGGAGTTGAAACGATGCCCCCTCTCTTTCAGCTGCTCCTGAAGTTCATGAAAATTCTCAATGATCCCGTTGTGCACCACCGCGAACTTCCCGGTGCAGTCGTAGTGAGGATGGGCGTTGGCATCTGTAGGAGCACCGTGGGTTGCCCAGCGGGTATGCCCGATCCCGATCCCGGCGCGATATTTCCGGGAACTGAGCTCTTCCTCTAAAACGGCGATCCTCCCAGCTTTTTTGCACACCTTAAGGGAGCCGTCGTTCAAAAAGGCCACTCCCACTGAGTCATAACCCCGGTACTCCAGGGTTTTCAAACCCTTCATTAAGACTGAAACCGCGTCGCGATCACCAAGGTATCCCATAATACCGCACATACCTCAGTTCTCCTCCTTTTTGCCTCCCACGCGGTTTCACCCACCGGATACCCCTTTGTCACGGGGATTGCTCTCCGCTTTTCAAGGCATCCTCACGGTGGTGGGCCACCGAGGGGCACCCGCCGAAAAACTCGATAAACCCCTTCCTCGTCAACCGGCCGAAGGCCGGTCCAGGCGCTTGAGATTCTGTTCTGTCACCTGCGCGGGAAGCCAGTTTTTCATTTTAATAATTGCTTCCGGCTGGAACCGGCAGCCATCCGGGACTTTAAACTGCGTGCTGAACCAATTCTTTTCTCCTCACAAACTGCCGCTCCGCACCGCATCACCGGCCAGCTTCTCTACCATCAGCAACAAGCTGGCGATTCAGCTGCACCGCCACAACTTCGGCCAGTTCATCAACCACCTCCCGCAGCAAATTTTCATCCAAAGCCTCCCCCATCACCCTTATCAGCGGCTCGGTTCCCGAGGGGCGCACCAGAATTCGGCCTTGCTCTCCCAGGCGCTCTTCGGCCCGGCGAATGGCCTCCGCCACTTCGGGATTGTCCTTAAGCCCCTCCTTGTCCCTGACCCTTACGTTGACCAGTAGTTGGGGGAAGCGCCTCATCTGAGAAGCCAGCTGTGAAAGCGTCTTCCCTTCTTCCCTGATTACCCTCAACAGCTCCAGTGCAGTCACCAGACCGTCACCGGTCGTGGTGCGGTCGAGGAAGATGATGTGGCCGGACTGCTCACCGCCCATGACGCCTCCGTTTTGAAGGAGGGCTTCCAGAATGTAGCGATCCCCGACCCTGGTTTCCTCCACTGTGACGCCCACCTTCTGAAAGGCCTCCTTGAGGCCGAGGTTGCTCATGACGGAAACGGTCACCCTGTTCCCCTTCAATTCTCCCTTCCTGTGCCGGTGCAGGCCGCAGATAACCATGATCTGGTCGCCGTCCACCAGATTGCCCTCTTCGTCAACGGCAATCAGTCTGTCAGCATCCCCGTCAAAGGCCAGCCCGAGGTGCGCCTTACGCTCCCTTACCTCCCTCTGCAGCGCCTTCGGATTGGTTGAACCGCACTCTTCATTGATGTTGGTCCCGTCCGGTTCCCCGGCGATCACCACCACCTCTGCCCCCAGGTCTCGAAACAGCTGTGGGGCAACACAGGAGGCGGCTCCATTAGCGCAGTCGACGACGATCTTCAGACCCTGCAAATCGACGGCAAGCACTTCTTCTAAAAAGGAGAGGTAACGCCCCACCGCCTCCTTCTCCTCATAGACCCTGCCGATGTCCACACCGGTAGGTCGAGGATAGGGAAATCCGTCCTTGAGCACCAGCCGCTCGATCTCCTCCTCCACCGGGTCGGGGAGCTTAAACCCATCACCTGCAAAGAATTTGATCCCGTTGTCGGCCACTGGGTTATGTGAAGCCGAAATGACAATCCCGGCACAGCAGTCATAGACCCTAGTGAGATAAGCCAGACCCGGCGTCGGTACAACACCCGCCCGCAGGCAGTCACCGCCTACGGACAGAATCCCCGCCATCAGAGCGGCCTCCAGCATGTCGCCGGAAATCCTCGTATCCTTCCCCAGGATGATGCGGGGCCGCCTGCCGCCCCGGCCCAGCACATAGGCACCCGCCTTTCCCAGCTTATACGCCAGCTCTGGGGTCAGGCCCTCGTTGGCAACACCCCTGACACCATCCGTGCCAAACAGCATACCCATTCTCCCTCATCCTCCCCACGAGAATAACACGCATATTATATCATTATTCTACTCCTCTGGCAGTTGCTCTTCTCCAACAGCCCCGATGTTAACGGTCACTTTCACCCTCGCCTGGCCCAAATTGATAACCCCGTCGGGAAGAGCCAGACCCACCTCTCTGGTGACGTTACCTTCAGCACCGGTAATGTCCACCGGCAGGGTAGCGACCTCCCGCAAATTCGCCAGCAGCTCCGCCGGCCCCGTAACCCGGATCTGGTTCGGCTCCACCCGGGTTTCCTTGACGGCAAATCCTTCCTTGGGCTCCCCCTGCAGGGCGGGGAGAACGGCTACGGTTTTAACGGGTCCGCTCGGCACAACCGGAAGCCTAACCTGAACAAAACCCGGCTGGACGACGACCTTACCCTCTACTTCCTCAGGTACAGTGACGGAAACCCTTCGGCTAATGCTGCTTTTTCCTCCGTTAACCTCGAGGACGGCCCGGACATCCTGCACCTTCGCCAGCAGCTTGCTGGGGCCCCTTAAGGTTACTGCATCGGGCTCGGCAACAGGGGTTTGGTATGTAAAACCGAGGTCTACTTCGCCAAGCACCTGCACCCTTACGGGCACCCTCTTCTCGTCATAGAAATCCAGAGCAACCCGAATGCGTTCCGGCTCGACCTTCAACACCTGGATACCCAAAGGGGCATCAACGCGGACGGGAAGAAGTACCTCCCCCACCTCCTGCCGGGAAACGTCGACGTAAGCCAAGATGTCTTCCTGCCTGAGGTTTTGGATGATGCTCCTCATCCCCCTGACGGTCACCCTGACCTCAGGGAGCGGTGAAGTAAGCACTATTTCGGAGGAGAGGCCTCGCGCTTCCACAGGAAGCGGAAAGGTGCGCTCGACGAGAGGATCTCGCTGCCCGGCAACATAATACCAGAGCATCAGCGCCAGCATGATGGCCAGCAGTTTATAACCGATATTATTGCGGATGAACCAGTTCCCGATCCTGCTGTCGCCCACCTCAGGAGATCACCGCCTTTCCTCCCTGACTCAAAAAGTCCCCCAGCATCTTCTCCAGATCCGTCCTGCCAAACCCCTGCAGAATCTTCCCGCCCTGCACCAGGGAGATAACTCCCCGCTCCTCGCTGACCACCACAGCCACTGCATCGCTCTGTTCTGTAATCCCCAGGGCGGCTCTATGTCTGGTGCCGAAATCTCGGCTAAGGAAGGGATTTTCGGTAAGGGGGAGGTAACAGGCTGCCGCCGCAATACGGTTCCCTTTAATGATCGCCGCACCGTCGTGGAGGGGGGTGTTCGGCTCAAAGATGCTCCCGATGATCTCAGCCGACACCAGAGCGTCGAGCTTCACCCCTTTTTCCACATATTCCTGGAGACCGGTTTCCCGCGCAAAGACCAGGAGCGCCCCAACCCGCCGCCGGGCAAGGGAATCCGCCGCCAAAGCCACCTGATGGGCCAAATGGCGCACTTCCTCATCAGCACGGCGGGAGTATTTTCCGAAAAAGCCTCCCCTACCTATCTGCTCCAGGGCGCGCCGCAGCTCCGGCTGAAAAACGACGGGTAGAGCTACGGCCAGGGCCGTCCAGGTCTTGTCCAGAAGCCAGTTAATCGTCGAGAGGTGAAACCAGGAACTGACCGAGGAGGCGATCACCAGCACCGCCAGCCCTTTAAGGAGCTGCACCGCCCGCGTCCCCTTGATCAGCAGCAGGAACTTATAAATCACAAAAGCGACGATCAGGATATCGACGAATGTCAGCAAATCGAGATAATTGAAGTATGTTAAGTAACCAGACATTTAATCACACCCGTAATCGGCCGGCAGCTTTCTTCACAAAAATATACATCAAATAAAGCCTTAATACCAGTTGGAAATTCCCCCCGCTCCAACATGTTCAGCGCCCATTATACGTACTCTGAACGAAGCCATCCGCTGACAATTGTCGCTAAAAGGATTAATATTATGTTAATGATCTTTTTCCCTCGAGGCAAGAAAAGTTTCGGACAGGATAGAAGCATTTGTAGTAGGAAAGCGGGGCTGGAAGTGGTTATAAGAAATCTCAGCTTGGCGCAGTCCGTAGCAGCGCTTGGACACCGCAACTACCGTTTGTTCTGGTTTGGACAGCTGATCTCCCTGCAGGGGACCTGGATGCAAAATCTCGCCCAGGGCTGGCTGGTGCTGCAGATGACAAACTCCCCATTTTTGCTAGGGGTGGTGACTGCCGTTCAATTCGCACCGCTGCTCTTATTCTCCCTAGTAGCCGGAGTTGCGGCCGACCGGGTACCTAAAAGAAAGCTGCTGCTTGCTACCCAGAGCGGCTCCGCCTTAACGGCCTTCACCTTGGGAATTCTCACCCTGACGGGGAAGGTACAGTACTGGCACGTTTTAACCCTGGCCGCTCTATTGGGAACCATCAATTCATTCGATACCCCGACCCGGCAGTCCTTCATCGTGGAGCTGGTCGGTAAGAAGGACCTGATGAACGCCATCGCTCTCAACTCAACGGCATTTAACGCCGCCAGGGTTATCGGACCTGCCATCGCCGGGCTGGCCATCGGCAAACTGGGAATAGCGCCCTGTTTCCTTTTAAATGCAGCCAGCTTTCTCGCCGTGATCGCCTGCCTGGCGGTAATTCGGGTGGACGATAACGCCAGGGACCTTTCCCAGGAAGAAGCCGTCTGGAAAAAGATCGGGGAGGGCTTACGGTTCATCAGGAAAACTCCGGTGATAAAGCGGACGATTACTCTAACTGGCATTCTCAGCGTCTTTGTGATGAATTTCAACGTGCTGGTTCCCATCCTGGCCAGAGACACTTTGGGGCAGCAGGCGGAAGGATACGGCTACTTGATGTCTGCTACAGGTATCGGGTCCTTCATCGGAGCAGTCTCCTTAGCGTTTATCAGCAGCAGGGGGCCGCGGCGCAAACTGCTCACCGCCGGAGCCCTCAGCCTCTGCCTCTTCCAGCTGCTTTTAGCGGTTAACCGTTCCTATTCCCTGGCCCTTGTGCTGCTGGCCTTTACAGGCTGGTCAATGATCACCTACGTGGCTTCAGCCAACACGACTCTACAGTTGAACTCACCGGACCACCTGCGCGGCCGGGTGATGAGCGTTTACACTATGGTTTTTCTCGGAATGACACCCCTGGGAAGCCTTTTCAGCGGCGCCCTTTCTCAAGTCGGCGGTGCTCCGTTAGGATTTGCCGCCGGGTCTCTGATCGGCCTCGCCAGCACCGCCACAGTGTTAATGCGAATCCGAAGAGGCCGGTCCGTAGCATCGGATGCTAAAATCTGACAGCAGGAGTTTCGTACCGGGATCACGAATACTTAAGTTGTCTCTTAAGGTTTACGAGGAGGATTGCGGTAATGAAATTCTATAAATGGCAGCTTCCCCTGGCGGTTGTTCTCTTTATAACCGGCATTCTTTTGGTATCAACCCTGAGGGCGCTGGCCAGCACGGAAGATACCTCCTGGCGGAATAAGGATAAAAAACTGATAGCCTTAATTGAAGCGCAGGAGAAGAGCATTGAAGAACTGGAAAAGAACATCGCCGACAGGAGGAAGTCTCTTGAAGAATACCAGAAGACCCTGGCGGCGGGAAAAGCAGAAGCAGAAGAGCTGCAGGCGCAACTGGAGCAGCTGAGGGTTCTGTCTGGGATGACCGACGTCGTTGGGAAGGGGATAATCATCCACCTCGACGACAACAGGAAAGGAGCCAAAGCCGCTGAAACTAAAAACCCGGAGCAGTTCAAAGAGGAAGACTTCCTGATCCACGACAAGCACCTACTCTACATTGTCAACGAACTTCGGGTCGGCGGCGCAGAAGCCATCTCCATCAACGGCCAGCGAATCATCGCTTCTTCGGATATCAGGTGCGTTGGCCCCATGATCCTGGTGAACACCACCCGCCTGGCACCGCCCTACATCATTAAAGCGATCGGCGACCCCGAACGAATGACCAGGATCCTTGAGGCACCGGAGAGCGAATATAATATCCTTAAAATGGCAGGCTATCCGGTAAGCATCGAAAAACACGATCAGGTCGTCGTCGAAGCATATAAAGGAAGCTATCAATTCATCTATGCACAGCCAAAGGAGGAATAATAAGTGTGGTTGCCGCTGCTGGGGCTATTAATCGGCATCTTCATCGGTTCAGCGCTTTACATCCCTATCCCCGGCGTTTTTGCCAAGTATTTATCGGTCGCAGTGCTGGCCGCTTTGGACTCAACTTTCGGAGGAGTCAAATCCATTTTCGACGACAGGTTCGACGCCGCAATTTTGTTGACAGGATTTTTTACCAACACTCTGCTGGCTGCCCTTCTCGCTTATTTGGGGGATCAGCTGGGGGTCGATCTCTACCTGGCCGCCGTCTTCGCCTTTGGGGTCAGAATCTTCCAGAACATAGCCTTTATCAGACGACAGCTCCTGGCCAGGTGGATACAAAAACGTCACCTCCACGCCGCAAAGGAGAATGGCAATGAAGAGGCTTAAAAACTGGCAAGTGCCTGTTTTCATCACCTTTCTTCTGCTGGGGCTGCTTCTCACCGTCCAGTTCCGGACGCAGCAGAGCTACCTCAGCGACCTCTCCCAACAGAAAACAGAGGATCTGGTAACAATGCTCAACAAGCTTTATGAGAAGAAAAACAGCCTCGAAAGGGAGATATTTACGCTGGACGAACAACAGCGGTCCTTCAGCGCCGACGTCTTTGCGGGGGAGGCGCTGACCAGAGATCTGCGTCAGGAATTGCTGAGGCAGCAAATGGCTCTGGGCCTGGTACCCGTTAAGGGGCCGGGGATCACCGTTACCTTCGAGGCGACCCCGCCTATCGTTTATCTGGACATCATCGATGTCATCAACGAACTGTGGGCATCTCAGGCCGAGGCTATTGCCATTAACGACATTCGCGTAACAACGTGGACAAAAATATACTGGAACAAGCAGAATCTGGCCTTAACCGTCGACGGTCAAATCGTCCCCTTCCCCTGCACCATCAAGGCCATCGGAGATCCCGAACAGCTGGAATCCGGCCTGCGCCTGCTCGGTGGAGTGCTGGACGATCTGGCCATCTACGACATCCACCCTGTGGTCAGGAAGGCCGAGATGCTGGAGCTGCCCGCGGCGGATCGGCCTGAGATCAAGTACTTGAAAGCAAAGGAAAGCCAGTAAGTTGCAACCTGTCAACTTACTGGCTTTCCTTTAAAGCAAGCCCCCGCCTCTTTCGAAAACCGGCAGGGGCTTGCCCCCGTCAGTCTTTTTTCCTGCAACGCCTCAGGAGAAAGTAGTTCATGCTGTCCGTCAAGGCCTGCCAGCTGGCCTCGATGATGTTCTCGGAAACCCCCACCGTGCTCCAGGTTCCCGTGGAATCGGCGGATTCGATGAGAACCCGCACATTCGCCCTGGTGCCGTCCTTTCCGTCCAGCACGCGCACCTTATAGTCCACAAGGTGCATCTCCTTGAGACAGGGATAGAATTCTTCCAGAGCCTTCCTCAGGGCGTTATCAACGGCATTGACCGGGCCGTCCCCTTCGGCCGCCGTGTGAATGATCTGATCCCCTACGCGCAGCTTGATCATCGCCTCGGAGTTGATCCCGCCCCCGTTGCCGTTCTCCGGGCGTTTCTCCACCAGGATCTTCAGGCTCTCCAGGGTGAAAAACTCCTCGTATTGACCGCACCCCCTGCGCAGCAGGAGCTCCAGGGAGGCTTCTGCCCCCTCAAACTGGTAGCCGCGGTACTCCAGTTCCTTGATCTCCGCAATCAACTCGCGGGTGCGGTCGCCGTCCTGCGAGATGTCAATACCCAACTCCTGCGCCTTGTAGTTGATGTTGCTCGCCCCCGCCAGCTCTGACACCAGGACGCGCCTGCTGTTGCCGACCAGCTCCGGATCGAGGTGCTCGTAGGTGCGGGGATTCTTCAGGATGGCGCTTACATGAATGCCTCCTTTATGGGCAAATGCGCTGGTACCCACAAAAGGCTGGCTGTTCAAAGGGGTCATGTTGGCAATCTCGCTGACGTACCGGGAAACCTCGGTGAGGTGCCGCAGGGAGCTCTCCTCCAAACAGCGATACCCCATTTTAAACTGCAGGTTGGGTATCACCGAGCAGAGGTTGGCATTGCCACAGCGCTCCCCAAACCCGTTGATCGTCCCCTGTACCATGCGCACTCCGCAGGAAACGGCAGTAATGCTGTTGGCGACCGCCAGATCCCCATCATTGTGGGTATGAATCCCCAGCGGTTTTCTGATGAAGCGCCTGATCCGGTTGGTGATCTCCCTTACTTCATCGGGAAGGGCACCTCCATTGGTGTCGCAGAGCACAATCCAGTCGGCTCCCGCACCTTCGGCAGCGCGGAGGGTCTCCAGGGCATAGGCCGGGTTGGCCTTATAACCGTCGAAAAAGTGCTCGGCATCGTAGACCACCTCACGCCCGTGCTCCTTGAGCAGCCCCACGCTCTCCCTGATCATGGAAAGATTCTCCTCAAGGGTCGTCTTCAAGGCGGTGGTGACGTGAAGATCCCAGCTTTTTCCAACAACGGCGACGACCGGAGTCTCCGCTTCCAGCAGCGCCCTGATATTGGGGTCATCCCCTGCTTTCATCCCCGCCTTTCTGGTGGCTCCAAAAGCGGAAATCCTGGCTTGCTTCCACGAGAACTTCCGCGCCCTTTCAAAAAACTCCATATCCTTTGGGTTGGAGCCGGGCCAGCCGCCCTCAATGTAGTGAATACCGAGCTCATCCAGCTTTCTGGCTATCTTCAGCTTATCCTCGACCGTCAGGCTTATTCCTTCCGCCTGAGTTCCATCACGCAGTGTCGTGTCATAGATAAGGACGTAATCCCCAAAAAACCTCACCTCTTCCTCGCAAAATTAGTATTTCCTTTAAATCCCCATCTTCGATCAGGTCGAGAAGACAATTCACGCTTTCCATCCGGCGGCGACTGGACAGCCCCTCAACTCTGCTTGAAAAGCCTTAGGCCAGGATCCGGTCGGCCACCAGGTCCCCCATCGCCGCGGTCGTTACCTGCCTCTTTCCGGGCTGCATGATGTCCGCAGTTCGGTAGCCTTCGTCCAGGACCTGCCGCACAGCCGCCTCGATAGCCTGAGCCCCCTCTTCCATTCCAAAGGAAAGGCGCAGCATCAAGGCAGCCGAGAGGATGGTGGCGAGGGGGTTTGCCTTCTGCTGCCCGGCGATATCGGGAGCGGATCCGTGAGCCGGTTCGTAAAGGGCCACCTTCCCCCCGATGCTTGCCGATGCCAGCATCCCGATCGACCCGGTGAGGATGCTGGCCTCATCGGTCAGAATATCCCCGAAGGTGTTCTCGGTCACAATCACATCGAATTGGGTTGGCCTGCGGACGAGCTGCATAGAGCAGTTGTCGACGTACATATGTTCCAGCTGCACGTCAGGGTACTCCCTCCCGAGCCCGGTGATCACATCCCTCCAGAGCCGGCTGCTCTCCAGGACGTTGGCCTTATCCACCGAGGTCACCTTTTTCCGCCTCTTCCGCGCCATCTGAAAGGCCAGGCGGCCGATGCGCTCGATCTCACCGGTCCTGTAAACAAGGGTATCGATGGCCTGCTCATCCCCGTTGTCGACGAACTCCCTCTTTTTCGTCCCGAAGTAAAGCCCACCGGTAAGCTCTCTCACCACCACCAGATCCATTCCGGAGACTATCTCCGGCTTCAAAGGAGAGGCTTCGATGAGCGCAGGGAAGAGCAGCGCCGGCCGGATATTGGCATAGAGACCGAGTTTCTTGCGCAGGGGGAGCAGGGCTCCCATCTCCGGGCGCAGTTCAACGGGGAGGTTATCCCACTTGGGCCCCCCGATCGCCCCCAACAAAATGGCGTCGCTCTCCTCGCAGAGGCGCAGGGTCTCTTCCGGCAGAGGATGGCCGCAGGCATCATAAGCCGCCCCCCCGATTAAAGCCTCCCGAAACCGGAACCGGATCTGGTAGCGCTTTCCAACGGCTTTCAGGGCCTTAACAGCCTCTGGCACGATTTCTGCTCCGATACCGTCCCCGGGTAAGAGCAAGACATCAGGCACGTTTCTTCATCCTTTCCTGTACGTAATTGATCAGGCCTCCCGCTTTGATGATCTCCTGCATAAAAGGCGGGAAGGGTGCCGCCTGGTGCTCACCGGGCCGCGAAAGATTTTTGATAATGCCGGTAGATAAATCGACCTCCACAACATCTCCCTGCTGCAGGGCGGCAGCTGCCTCCGGACACTCCAAAATCGGCAGCCCGATGTTGACTGCATTGCGGTAGAAGATCCGGGCGAAGGTAGCGGCGATAACGCAGGACACGCCGGCGGCCTTGATGGCGATAGGAGCATGCTCCCGGGAAGACCCGCAGCCGAAATTCTTCCCGGCTACAAGGATGTCCCCCTTCTGCACCACCTTGGCGAAACCCGGATCGGCATCCTCCATGCAGTGGGCGGCCAGTTCCTGGGGATCGGTGGTATTGAGGTAGCGCGCCGGGATGATCAGGTCGGTATCCACGTCATTCCCGAATTTCCAGACACGCCCTTTAATTTGCATCACCGGCCACCTCCTTCGGATGAACGATGCATCCCGCCACTGCAGAAGCCGCCGCCACCGCAGGTCCCGCCAGATAGACCTCGCTCTCTGGATGTCCCATCCGCCCGACAAAGTTGCGGTTCGTCGTGGAGAGGGCGCGCTCCCCCCTGGCCAGAATCCCCATATGACCTCCCAGGCAGGGCCCGCAGGTGGGCGTGCTTACCGCCGCTCCTGCTTCTACAAAGACCTCCAAAAGCCCCTCCCGCAGTGCCTGCAGATAAATCTCCTGGGTTCCGGGGATGATCACCACCCGCAGGCGTTGATGCACCTTTTTCCCGGCCAGGATCTTCGCCGCCACCCGCAGGTCCTCAATCCTACCGTTTGTGCAGGAACCGATGACCACCTGATCGATCTCAATTCCCTGGGCTTCGCTCACCGGCCGGGCGTTTTCCGGCAGGTGGGGAAAGGCCACCTGCGGTTCGATAGAAGAAGCGTCATATTCCCGAACTTCCACATACCGGGCATCGGGATCGCTGTCATAAAGCCGGTACTCCCGCTTCGCCCTCTTTTCCACATAAGCAACCGTTTTCTCATCGGGGGGAACGATCCCGTTCTTGGCCCCCGCTTCGATAGCCATGTTGCACATGGTCAGCCTCCCCTCAACGGAGAGAGAGGAGATCGCTTCACCGGTGAACTCCATCGCCCGATAGCGGGCTCCGTCAACGCCGATATCGCCGATGGTGTATAGGATTAGGTCCTTCCCCCCTACCCAGGGTTGCAGCCTGCCGTGATAAATGAACTTCATGCTCTCCGGGACCTTAAACCAGCACTCCCCCAGAGCCATCCCCGCCGCCAGGTCGGTGCTCCCCACCCCTGTGGCAAAGGCACCCAGGGCACCGTAGGTGCAGGTATGGGAATCGGCTCCGATCACCAGATCTCCGGGGAGCACCAGTCCCTGCTCGGGGAGCAAGCAGTGTTCGATGCCCATCCTTCCAACTTCAAAATAGTTCGTTATACCGAATTCCCGGGCGAACTCCCTGATCAACCGGCACTGCTCCGCAGACTTGATGTCCTTGTTGGGTGTGAAGTGGTCGGGAACCAGAACCACCCGTTCCGGGTCAAAAACCCTGTCCAGGCCGAGCCTGGCGAACTCTTTGATGGCCACCGGAGCTGTGATGTCGTTAGCTAGCGTCAGATCGAGCCGGCAGTTGACCAGCTCTCCCGGCTCCACCCTCTCCTCCCCGGCATGGGCAGCCAGGATCTTTTCTGTGATCGTCATGCTCACAGGGCATCCTCTCCAACTTCAAGAATTATCTTGTTGACTGCGTTCAAATAAGCCTTGACACTCGCTTCGATGACATCGGTGCTGACACCCCTGCCGATATAGGTTTTACCCTTATAGGTGGCCCGCACAACCACTTCGCCCAGCGCATCCTTTCCTCCGGTAATGGCGCTCAGGTTGTATTCCGCAAGGGTCACCTTATTGGCTCCCAGGATTTTATCGACTGCCTTGAAGGCGGCGTCCACCGGGCCGTCCCCGCAGGCCGCCTCCTCCCGCATCGTTCCATTCCTCTTGAGCCCAACGGTAGCAGTGGGCACAACACTGGTCCCGCTGGAAATATGGAGGTAACAAAGCTGGTAGAGGTCGGCGGACAACCGGATCTCACTCTTCACCAGCGCCTCCAGATCGAGATCGGTGATCTCCTTCTTCCGGTCGGCCAGCTCCTTAAACCTGGCAAAGGCCTTATCCAGTTCGGCATCGGTCAGGGTATATCCCAGCTCCGCCAGGCGCTCCCTGAGAGCATGGCGCCCGGAGTGTTTCCCTAAAACGATGTTGGTTTGAGGGATCCCGATCAGCTCCGGGTTCATGATCTCATAGGTGGTGCGCTCCTTCAAGACGCCGTCCTGGTGGATGCCGGATTCGTGCAGGAAGGCATTTTTGCCCACAATTGCCTTGTTCGGCTGGACGCTCATCCCCGTTAAGGTGCTGACCAGCCTGCTGGTGCGGTAGATCTCATCATACTTGATCCCCGTCTCCCGCCCGAAGTAACCGCTCTTCGTATAGAGGGCCATCACGATCTCTTCGAGAGCAGCATTGCCAGCACGCTCACCCAGGCCGTTGATGGCGCACTCCACCTGGTTCGCTCCCGCCTGGATGGCGGCCAGAGAATTGGCCACCGCCAGCCCCAGGTCGTTGTGACAGTGGACGCTCAATACCACCCGGCCGATATTCTTCACCCGCCGGCGGATGGAAGCGATAAACTCGCCGAACTCGGCAGGAACCGCATAACCCACGGTATCGGGAATATTCACCACAGTGGCACCCGCCTCGATCGCCGCCTCCAGCACCTCGCAGAGAAAGGAAAGATCGCTGCGGGAGGCGTCCTCCGCGGAAAACTCCACGTCTTCGGTGTACTGCTTGGCGTGCTGCACCGCCTCGACGGCCAGCCGCAGCACCTCCTCCCGGGTCTTCCGCAGTTTGTATTTCAGGTGAATGTCAGATGTGGCTATAAAGGTGTGGATCCGCGGTTTCTCGGCGCCTTTAAGAGCATCCCAGGCCCTGTCGATATCATTGAAATTCGCCCGCGCCAGCCCGCAGATGACGGAGCCGCGCACCTCTTCGGCAATGGCCTGCACTGCAGCGAAGTCGCCGGGAGAAGCGACGGGAAAACCCGCCTCGATGACATCGACGTTGAGCTTCGCCAGCTGCCTGGCGATCTCCAGCTTCTCCTCTTTATTTAAACTGACTCCGGGAGACTGCTCACCATCCCGGAGTGTAGTATCGAAGATGTACACCCGATCCGCCATCCCTAGATCACCTTTTTCTTCAGCCAGGGCATCATTCCCCGCAGCCTGGCCCCCACCGTCTCGATGAGGTGGTTCTGCTCCTTCCTCCGCAGGGCATTGTAAACAGGGCGCCCCACCTGATTTTCCAGGAGCCACTCCCGAGCGAAGACACCGTCCTGGATCTCCTTGAGGATCTTCTTCATCTCCTCACGGGTGGCCTCCGTAATGATCCGCTTTCCTCTGGTCAGGTCTCCGTACTCGGCGGTATCGCTGATGGAGTAGCGCATGGTGCTGATCCCGCCCTCATAAATCAGGTCGACGATCAGTTTCATCTCATGAAGGCACTCAAAGTAGGCGATCTCCGGCTGGTAACCAGCATCTACAAGAGTGTCGAAGCCCGCCCGGATCAGTTCGGTGATGCCGCCGCAGAGTACAGCCTGCTCCCCGAAGAGATCGGTTTCGGTTTCCTCTTTGAAGGTGGTTTGAATCACTCCGGCTCTGGTGGCGCCGATTCCTTTGGCATAGGCCAGAGCGAGGTTAAGAGCCTGGCCGCTGTAATCCTGCTCCACCGCCACCAGGGAAGGTACCCCCGCCCCCTCTTCGTACATCCTTCTGACCAGATGCCCCGGGCCCTTGGGAGCCACCATGAAAACGTCCACATCCGGAGGGGGAACGATCTGTTTGAAGTGGATGTTGAACCCATGGGAAAAAACCAAAGCCTTCCCCGGACGAAGATTCGGGGCAATGCTCTCACGGTAAAGGGCGGCCTGCTTTTCATCTGGCACCAGGATCTGAATGATGTCTGCCTCCCTGGCGGCTTCATCCGCCGTTAAGGGCTGAAACTGCGCTTCTTCGGCCTTTTTCCAGTTCTCGGAACTGGGAATATCGGCCACTACAACCTTCACACCGCTGTCCCGCAGGTTCTGCGACTGGGCATGCCCCTGGCTCCCGTAGCCGATGACGGCCACCGTTTTGCCGTCAAGGTACTGAAGATCTGCGTCCTGATCATAGTAAATCTTCAACTTTCATCGCTCCTTTTTATCATCTTCGTATTTGGGCCCCCGCACCATGGCGATCTTGCCGGTACGGACCAGCTCCAGGATGCCGAAGGGTTTAAGCGACTTTTCAATCGCCCTGATCTTCCCTTCGTCACCGGTACATTCAATAATCAGTGTATTCTGGCCGATGTCGACTATACGTGCCCGGAAGATCTCGACGATCTGCATGATCTCCCCCCGCACGGCCGGCTCGGCCTTAACCTTGATCAGCACCAGCTCCCGGTCGACGTGCTCTTCCTCGGTGATATCCCGGACGCTGATGACATCAACAAGCTTATTAAGCTGCTTCACTACCTGCTCAATCACCCGGTCGTCACCGTCAACAACGATAGTCATGCGGGAGATGCTTTTCTCATGAGTCTCCCCCACCGCCAGACTCTCAATGTTGTAGCCGCGCCTGCTGAAAAGTCCGGCCACACGGGTCAGGACACCGGGCTGGTTTTCTACTAACACTGTAAGGGTATGCCGCATCGCTATTACCCCCCAACCATCTTCGTTATCGACTCCCCGGGCGGCACCATGGGGTAAACGTTTTCCTCCCGGTCGACGACGAAATCCATCAGCACCGGCCCCGGGTGGGCCAGCCCCCGTTCCAGAACCGGCACTACATCCTCCGGCCTGCGGGCACGGAACCCGGCAATCCCGTAGGCTTCGGCCAGCTTGACGAAATCGGGAACGGGAATTAGTTCGGTCTGCGAGTACCTTTTATTGTGGAACAGCTCCTGCCACTGCCGCACCATTCCCAAATAGCCGTTGTTGAGGATGGCTATTTTCACCGGGAGCCGACACTGGACGATGGTGGCCAGCTCCTGAAGATTCATCTGAAAGCTGCCGTCCCCGGAAATATTGATAACAAGTGCATCAGGGCAACCGATCTGGGCACCCACCGCTGCGGGCAAACCGTAGCCCATCGTCCCCAGGCCGCCGGAGGTGATAAAGCGGCGGGGTCGGGTAACCCGATAGTATTGGGCGGCCCACATCTGGTTTTGCCCTACCTCCGTGGTGACTATAGCCTCCTCACCCACCAGCTCGCAGATCTTTTCAATTACGTACTGGGGCTTGATCACTTCCCCCTCCTGCCTGTAAGAAAGTGGATGCTCCTTCTTCCACCTCGCAATCTGCTCGATCCATTCTTCTGTCTGCGGCAGCTCGATGCGCGGAATCAGCTCCCTTAAGATCGTTTTGACGTCCCCATTCAAGGGATAGTGCACCCGCACGTTCTTTCCGATCTCCGCGGGATCGATGTCGATGTGGATGATCTTGGCCTGAGGGGCGAAGGTATCGAGCCTCCCGGTGACCCTGTCATCGAAACGCGCTCCGCAGGCGATAATGAGATCGCAATGGGAAATGGCGTAGTTGGCATATACAGTACCGTGCATACCGAGCATCCCCAACGAAAGTGGGTGTTCTTCCGGAAAAACACCCTTACCCATCAAGGTCGTAGTCACAGGGATGCGAGCGGTCTCCGCCAGTTCCCGCAGTTCCTCAGCAGCTTCCGAAGCAACAACCCCACCTCCGGCATAGATAACCGGCTTCCGGGACATCCCAATGGCCTTCGCCGCTTTATAGATCTGGGAAGTATTGCAGTCACCGGAAGGGCGGTACCCCCGAAAGGATACCTGCGGGGGGTAGGAAAACTCCGCCTGAGCAAGGGTGACGTCCTTGGGCAGGTCGATGAGAACGGGGCCGCGCCTTCCCGTTCCCGCCAGGTGAAAGGCGGCGCGTATTGTGGCGGCCAGCTGATCGACATCCCTGACGAGATAGCTGTGTTTGACAATTGGCAAGGTGATCCCGGTGATATCCGCCTCCTGAAAGGAGTCTCGGCCGATAGACGACAAGACAACCTGGCCGGTAAAGGCTACCAGCGGAACGGAGTCCATATAGGCCGTAGCGATGCCGGTCACCAGGTTGGTCGCTCCGGGGCCCGATGTGGCAAAAACCACACCTGTTTTCCCGGTAGCTCGGGCATAGCCGTCCGCGGCATGGGCAGCCCCCTGTTCGTGCCGCACCAGGACGTGCCTCAGGGATGAATCATAAAGCTTATCATAAAGGGGGATCACCGCCCCGCCGGGGTAGCCGAAAACCACCTCTACCCCCTCATATTCCAGGGCCTTAATGACGATCTCCGCTCCCGTCAGTTTCATCTGCTCCACCTCCTCTCCCGGGTCCCGTCTGAAGTACAGCTCCTCTGCTCGCCGGTGCCACAAGCCGGGCGTAGCGGGCCAGGTACCCGGTTTTTACCTTGGGTTCGGGAGACTGCCAGGCAACGCGCCTCCTCTCCAATTCATTTTCATCGACAAGAATTTCCAGCTTCCGTGCGGGGATATCGATGCTGATCCTATCCCCTTCCTGCACCAGGGCAAGAGGTCCTCCCTCCGCCGCCTCCGGGGAGATATGGCCGATCGAGGCTCCCCTGGTGGCTCCGGAGAAGCGCCCGTCCGTGATCAGAGCGACATCCTTATCCAACCCCATTCCGGCTACAGCAGATGTTGGGGTAAGCATCTCCCGCATTCCCGGACCACCTTTGGGGCCTTCATAGCGGATAACGATCACATCCCCGGGCCTGATTCTGCCGCCCAGTATAGCGGCCACCGCATCCTCCTCGCTCTCGAAAACACGGGCAGGGCCTTGATGCACAAGCATCTCCGGAGCAACCGCCCCCTGCTTCACAACCGCGCCTTCAGGGGCCAGGTTCCCTTTCAGCACGGCCAGGCCCCCAGTCGGGCTGTAGGGATCGGCAACGCTCCTGATGACC
Source organism: Thermacetogenium phaeum DSM 12270 (assembly GCF_000305935.1). Lineage (NCBI taxonomy): Bacteria > Bacillati > Bacillota > Clostridia > Thermoanaerobacterales > Thermoanaerobacteraceae > Thermacetogenium > Thermacetogenium phaeum. The sequence continues at coordinate 2,013,721 of NC_018870.1, forward strand.
TCAGGGCGCCTGACGGTGCACCCCCTGACGTTTTCGGCCAGCGTCCGTCCGGTGACAGTCAAAGCGTCACCCTCAATCAGGCCGTGCTCCAGGAGCTCCGCAAGCACTGCCGAGACGCCGCCGGCCTCGTCCAGTTCCTGAATGTGCACATTGCTGGCAGGGCTCAATTTGCAGAGGTGGGGAACCCTTCTGCTTATTTCATCGACAACGTCGAGGTCGATGGTCAGCCCCGCCTCCCAGGCAATGGCCGGAAGGTGCAGCACCGTATTGGTGGAACCTCCCAAGGCCATATCCAGCGCCAGGGCGTTCCTGAAGGCCTTTTCCGTGAGGATCTGCCGGGGGCGGATGTCCTTCCTGAAAAGTTCCATAATCTGCCATCCAGCCTCCTTGGCAAGCCGTATCCTGGCCGCCGAAACCGCGGGGATCGTCCCGTTCCCCGGCAGGGCTATCCCCAGGGCCTCGGAGAGGCAGTTCATGGTATTGGCGGTGAACATCCCGGAACAGGACCCGCAGCCAGGGCAGGCTGCCTCCTCCAGTTCGTCCAGCTCCTCCCGGCTCATCCTGCCGGACTGAACGGCTCCTACACCCTCGAATATAGTGCTCAGACTCACATTTTCCCCTCGGAAGCGGCCCGCCATCATCGGCCCGCCGCTGACAATCAGAGCGGGGAGATTAAGTCGAGCAGCCGCCATCAGCATCCCCGGAACGATCTTGTCGCAGTTGGTGATCAGCACCAGGGCATCCAGGGCATGGGCTACGGCCATAACCTCGATGGAATCGGCGATCAGCTCCCTGCTCGCCAGAGAATAGCGCATCCCGGCGTGGTTCATGGCAATGCCGTCACATACGGCTATGGACGGGAATTCGAAAGGCGTTCCCCCATTCGCCCGCACGCCCGCCTTGACGGCTTCGGCAATCGTATCCAGGTGCAGGTGGCCGGGAACGAGATCGTTTTGTGAATTGACAATTCCCACAAACGGCCGCTCTTTCTCCCAGCGCGTCAGCCCTAGAGCATTGAGAAGCGACCTGTGGGGAGCCTTTTCGATACCGTTTTTGATGCTGTCACTGTTGATAACAATCACCCCTCCCATAAACTTAATAAAAACTCTTCCGCCTTCAAAGGCGCTCACCCAGAGGCTTGGCTCGCCCCTCTTGCCGGTGATTTCGGTTCCGACAACACCGGTTCTCGGTTCGGGCAGCCTCGGGGGCCTCACCGCGTTCGCATACCCCTCTTAAGGAGGGCTTCCGGCCGCCTCAGCGGTTAGGATAAATCTCGGTGCCGTCAACCGCCGTTAACTTCCGAAACTCCCTGATCAGAGTCGCGGTTATCTTCCCCGGCTTACCGTCTTCACCGATAACGCGCCCATCCACCTTGACTACAGGAACCACCTCCGCCGCCGTACCGGTCAGGAAGCACTCATCGGCCACGTAAAGATCATGGCGCGTGAAGACCTTTTCGGCGGTGCGGTAACCCAGTTTTTCAGCGATTTCCAGAATGGAGTTCCTGGTGACCCCCTCCAGGATGCCGAGAAAGGGAGGTGGTGTAATGACTTCCCCGTTCTTAACGATAAAGATGTTATCCCCCGTACACTCGGTCACATACCCCTCATTGTTGAGGAGGATCGCCTCGGACACCCCGGCCAGGTTGGCCTCAATCTTGGCCAAAATGTTGTTCAGATAGTTCAAGGATTTAATGCGCGGGTTGACCCCCTCCACTATGTTGCGGCGGGTGGGAACGGTAACAACCTCGAGACCTTTCTCATAGAGCTCCTCCGGGTAGAGCTGAATCTGAGCGGCAATGATAAAAACCGTAGGCTTTGAGCACATGCGCGGGTCGAGCCCCAGATCCCCCTTGCCCCTGGTAACCACAAGCCTAATATAGGCATCGCGGAGGTTGTTCCGGCGAAGCGTCTCCAGCAGGGCCTCGGACATCTCCTCTTTGGTCATCCCGATGTCGAGCAGTATCGATTTTGCCGATTCATAGAGCCTGTCGATATGCTGACTCAGCCGGAAGACCCTGCCGTTGTAGGCCCGAATACCTTCGAAAACCCCATCTCCATAGAGCACCCCGTGATCAAAAACCGAAATCTTAGCCTCTTCCTCGTCAACGAATTCCCCATTGAGATAAATAACCAACCCCATAGGATAAAGCCCCCTTAATAAACTTAAATTCCCGTTCGGCACCGGGCAGGGGTTAATTTACCCCGGTAATAAAAGGCCCCACCTCATCCCAGACAGTTACATCCAGGGACGAGAGGGGCCCGCGGTACCACCCTGTTTGCTGCCCAGGAAAACTGGACAACCGCTTTCACCCTTTTCGCTAACGGACAAGGGGTATGCCGGCACCACCTACTAGGCTTGAAGCCGTTCAGATAGCAGTACTCAGGGATGAGCAACCATCGCCGCTACCGGTGCTGGATTTCAGCCACCCCAGCTCTCTGGAACCGGCACCTCGGCAATAGCATATTCCCTTCATGACCTTTTCCCTTATTGATTTGACATAATAAAACGGAACCGATGCGGGAAATATAATTTCTAACTAGTATAGGTAATTGCCAGATTCCTGTCAACCGGTTATTGACCGTATTATAAAAATATCCGCCAACTTCTACACATTATCAAGGTTTTTTGCGGAGCCGGGCGTTTTTTTGCACATCTAATGCCGATAAATCCTATCGGCGTGGTTTTTCTGTTTGGATGCCAGCGCCGGCACGTGGTCTCTTGACACATCCTCTACAGGGCGATATAATTATTGATAAATTAGGCCGTATTTATCTATAATTTAATGTTGATTCCCAGAATTGGCTTGTGGGGGGTGAACGCCATCCGGCTCACCAGGCAGGGGGAGTATGCCGTCAGATGTGTTCTGGAACTGGCCAGAAACTACGGAAAACGCCTCAGCACCAAAGATGTGGCCAACAGGCAGGAAATACCGGCTATGTTTCTGACAAAGATCCTCGGACGCCTAATCAGCAGCGGTCTGGTCACCAGTCAAAGGGGCCCTGGAGGGGGGATTATGCTCGCCAAACCCCCTGATGCCATCACCCTCAGGGAAGTCATCGAGAGCATCGAAGGCCCCTTCGCCCTCAATGAATGCCTCGGTGAGGCCGGGCAATGCGGAAGGAAAGAGCACTGCAAGGTTCATCAGGTCTGGTGGAGGGCTCAACAGGCTCTGTTAAAGGAACTCGACGTAACCCTAGACAGACTGATCTAAGGGCAAACCGATTTGTCGGCACCCCGGGTGCCAGATAATAAAAAATGAAAAGGAGGCACGAAAAATGGATCTGATTAACGAGAACAAACTGGGTGTTACCAAAGGAACCGCACTGGAGGAGGACGTCAAGAAGGAGTTTCGAGGGGAAACCTACGAGGTCGGGGTGTATCTGGCCATGGCCCGTCAGGCCCAGCGCGAAGGTCTCCCGGAGGTAGCGGAGGTGCTGAAAGCCATCGCCTGGGAGGAAGCAGGCCATGCCGCCAGGTTCGCCGAATTGAACGGGATGATCTCCGATACCAAATCCAACCTGGAAAAGATGCTCAACGGAGAGATCGAGGCCAACAACGGCAAGAAGGAAGCGGCCAAGAAGGCCAAAGAGGCGGGTCTTGACGAGGCCCATGACATTCTGGACGAATCCTCAAGGGATGAGGCCCGCCATGCCAGGGCTCTGCAGGGACTCCTGAAAAGGTATTTCTAAAGTTTCAAAAATAAGTGCAGCGGAAAGGTACTGCCGGAAAAGGCGGTACCTTTCCTGTTTATCAAGCCGATCCCAGAATTTACAAGGCATTACTTCCTGGCATAAGCCAGGATGCGAGCGAGCACCTCCTGTCGCTTCCTTTCCACCCTCTCAAAATCCATGGCCTCCAGGTAATGCCGCTCCATCTCCTTATAAAACCGGCTTTCTTCCCGGAGATAACGCATCGCCCTGTCAAAACAGGCGTCGAACAGCTCCCGCGCCTCTTGCATTTCCCTCTCGTAATCCTTAAGAACGCCGGCATCAAGGCAGGTATTGCAGTCTACGCTCCCCAGATTTTTTAAGCCCGGTAAGGAAGTGGGGTCGAAGGACAGCCCCGGAAACGGGCTGAGCACTGCAGTGCGGCGCTCCGGAAGCACGATGAGGTCGATCCCTTGGGGATCGAAGGCGCAGTGGTAGACCTCTACCGCCTCCCCCAAACGGTAGGCGAAAGCGGCCAGCTCCGTCAAGACGATCTCCTTCCCAGACCCCGGGTCCCCCTCGACCACATACAAAAAGGCGACATCGCGCAGAACGGTGGGAAGATGGTGAACGATCCCCTGGGGGGTCAATGCCCAGGCAAAAAGATGGCGCTCCCTCGGAAATCCCTTCCCCCAGGCGATCTCCGGCCCGAAGATCTGTCGGAAGAGGCCGCCTATGAGGCGGTGAAACTCCTGCAATTTCAATCCTTTTTCCCTGAAGCTTGCTTCATCCTCCCTGGCCATCCTGGCCATCCGCAGGCTTCGGTAGACCGCAGCAAATTGCCGTTTCACCCTCTTGCTCAGGAGGATGATCTCTTCTCTGCGGCTTTTCAACTCGGCAACGTCCCAGTACTCCCCCAGGTTGACGATCTCATCAACAGCCCCCGGATAACGGGGGTCTACCACATGCAGCGTCGTGTCTACCGTAGAAACTATTAGCAGTTTCGAGAATGCCTATGTTTTCGGGTATAGTCTCGGGAATTTTGGCTTTGATGTCAATACGCTTCCCGGTAACAGTAATCTCTTCAATCAAGAGATTAACCAGGCGCTTTTTCTCTTCAAGAGAAAGAGCCTCGAGAATGTCTCCAACCTGGGCGGCAAGCTCTTCTAACCGTTCCATTTCCTGCGCCGCCAGGTCGTGCCGGGAAAGTTCCATTAAAATCTGCTCCCTGCGGCGCGAGAGGTACTCCCAGCGCTCCTTTATTTCCCTGAGCCGCTGTTCCATTTCATCTTCCGGTATCAAACCTTTTTGGAACACAGTCGCTACCCGTGACCGTTCTTTGGAGACTTGAACTAATTCTTTTTCGATGGTGATAAGCTCAATTTCCAAAGCTTTGGCAGTCTCGTCAGGGAAAGCGGCATGGAGTTCTTCGCGAAGCCTTTCCGGATTCGTCAGCCAACCGGAGACTCTTTCCCAAACGACTTCTTCTAATTCCGGAGCATTAAGATATTGGGATTTACAGCGTTCCCGCCCCGGTATACCCGGCGATTTCGCAGTGCAGACGTAATAAGCCCTCTTCTTTCCTTTTGACGTAACGAGATTCCCGTGCATAGTCGTGCCGCATTTCCCGCAGCGCATAAGGCCCGAAAGAAGATAAGGGTAAGTGCTGCAGCTGCGCCAGCGCCTTCGCGAGTTCTCAAAACGCTTTTGGGCTGCCTCCCATGTTTGTTTATCAACAATGGCGGGGACAGAAATAGGGATCCACTCTTCGGCGGGCCTTTCCTTTCGGCTTACCCTTTCTGCAGGCGGCTTATATTTATTGAACTTGACGTCCTTAGTATCATAGCGGCGGATATACAGGGTGCCCGCATAAGCGCTATTGGCTAAAATACGTTTAACCGTTTGTTTGGCCCATCGTTTGCCTTTGGGACTAGGGATGCCCATGGCATTCAATCGCCGCGCTATTTCATAAGGACTGGCGTCTTCTTCAGAAGTGAACCATTGATACATAAGCCTGATGATTTTAGCCTCTTCTTCGAAAATATGGAGGGTATCTGTTTCTTTATCAAATTCATAGCCGTAAAGTCCAGGACTGTGAGTAAGTTTCCCTGATTTTGCCTTGGCTCTTTTGCCAATTAAGGAGCGGAGCCTGGTCCTGGCGCGTTCGTATTCGTCAACGGCGCTAAGCACGGTTAAATGGAAACGGTCTTCAGGGCTGTCGGTAAACTTGGAGTTGACAAAAATCAACTCCGCTCCTGCTTTTTTTATCTCGTCGATCAATAAAAGCTGGTGGGCTACGCTGCGTGACAAACGGCTGGTATCTAAACAAATAAACCAGCGGATGCCGCCGGCTTTAAGCTTTTCCAGCGCCGCCACCAGGGCGGGGCGCTCTAAGATTGAGCCCGAGACCCCTTCGTCTACAAATTCTGTTATTTCAGTTGCGCCTAATTCCTGGGCCTTGGCCCTGCATTCCTCCCGCTGCGCCGCAATTGAATAGCCGCGTTCGGCCTGTTCCTCAGTGGACACTCGTAAATATATCAGTGCAGCGCTCACCCTCCCTGACCCTCCTTCAGCTTGACTTTGCTTTGACGCATTTGTGAGAATTTTCTACTCTGGTCAGGAAGGCGGGACAGAAGAAAGCGAATCGCTTTTCGGTAGGCTTGTTCACGTTCATCCTGGGAGCCGCTGCGGGTTATGATCACCTCAAATTCCCGCTTTGCCATGGCCCCCACCTCCTATTAAGGCCCGGTGGCCGGGCAAAAACCCTTCCACCTCTAAGCCTACCGGTACCTCGAAGCAGACTCCAATTATCAAGCAAATAACTGCACTTTTTTCATTAATTCAGTTTATGCTGGAGGCGTCTAGGGACGACCCGGGGAGAAATAATTACCATTTCTAAGAAAACGAAGGAACTGCGCGAAGCTGGTGCGGATGTTGTGGAAGAACTGCTGCGAAAATCCAATCATCAGGAGCCCAATTTGTTCCTGCACCGGCTAAACCTCCTGGAGGTTTACTACGGTATCTATCGCTAAGCAGGCCCGGAGATAAGCGAACAGGTATTGGCAAAGATACAGGCACTACCTGTTACCGAAGTCACTGAGATTACCCAGGAGGTTTTTCTGGAGTCCGGCAGCCTTAGACCGTAGACAAAAGAACCGTCCCCTTGTCTCAGACCTTGCCAAAGATTTTATTCGTCCTCTTCACATAAGTCCGCCAGTAAAACCGCCGTTCCACGGGCTAGCCAGAGCAGGGAGTCCGGTTTTCTGTACCAGCCCCCGTAAAAAGAGGCAACATAAAGTATGGCCTCTTCGTGACTGCCAAAGGCGTAGAACTCAGGCAGTTCTTTGGGGAGTGCCCTCCCTTCCAAGAGATAAGCGGGAACAAAGGGATTTTTTTCAAGGGCTCGCCGGAGCTCCCGGTTTGCCTTCTTGTTTTCACCGCTCTGGTAATAAGCCAGCAGAGCGCGGCTGTACTGCCAAAAGGCAGAGCTGTCGCCGGTATATTTTTTAATCAGCCTGCTCAGCCTGTCCAGGTCATTTGTCTCGAAGAGGTAGGCCGCCAGGTCGTAACGCACGCCCTGGTTGTCGTTGGGATTTAGACTGAGCATTTCCTCGCAGTGGGCTATAGCTTCCTCCTTTTGCCCGAGGCTCCAGAGGCACCGGTAAAGCCCCTGCCGCGCCCTCATATAACCTCTGGTCTTAAGAATTCCCCAGAAGCTGCCCTTATTTTCCCTAAAAAACTTTTCCCCCAAAGCCCTTTCCCCGGCTGCAACCCCCAGAGCATAGAACTCTTTTGCCTCTTCAAGGGTACGCGCCTTATCCTCTGCCAAAATAACATAGGCATCGGCGCATTCGGGATAAAGCGCCAATGCCTGCTCGGCGAGCTTCAGCCGCTCCTCCCGCCGCTTCGCTTCCCAGGCATCGTAGATAAGTTCCTGTGCCCTTTTGTCGGGAGACATGTCGTCGACTTCCGGCTCCTCACCAGCATTCAATTTCGCCGTTATCCCCTCCAGAAAAGCGTTGGCCTCATCCATGCTCTCAAAATCCCGATCTTCCAAAAAATTTTGAATTTTTTGCAGCATCCTTTCACTTTGTCCCATCCCGGGGACGGGAAATCTGTCGGACAGGACGACGGCTCGCTTCGGGACAGCTCTGGGATGCTGCGTAACAAGTTGCGAACTGCTTCTGCCAATCGCAGCGTTTGGCCTCGCTACAAATCCATTCCATCGAAACTCTTAAGGTGTCTGTACTCGCATCCCGACCTGTCATCCTCGCTTCGCCTGTCCTGTTACCCGGCCTTCCATAGGTCGCTCGCCGGTAGACCCGTCGGGTATTTTTATACTCTGTTGGTGCTGCCGCTGGCGGCATGGTGGTCTGCCCTGCAACAAATGCCCAATCCCGGCAAGCAGCCATCCTGCTCTTCAATAAATCAACCACCCATTAACCTCTTCTGCCAGCAGCGCTTTCAGATCCTCAGGCGCACCTGCACTCCCTTTCCCCCAGCTTCTAGATGGAAAACCTCTCCTGCCGCGACCACTTGCAGATAGGGCTACGGGCAACGCCCAGATGGTCGGCGGCCTGCCGGACGCTCAACCACTTTCTTTCATAATGATCGTCTCTTTCAACACCACAGGCCGGACGCCCCGGCCAAGGCCTACCTCCCCCTGTCACCCTTATAAGCCGGCTTTTCTTAATTCCCCATGCAGAGCGGAGAAACGGGCATACTTATTCTTTAGGGCGGTGATGTAGTTTTTCCAGTCCGCCTGTTCACCCAGGCGTTCATAGAGGTTTCTCGCTGTTCTGCGGTTCCCATTTCCTGGATTAACCGCCTGGCCTGCTCATGGCGGCCGTTCCTTTCCTCCCAGGCTACCAGTATCCCTACCAGCTTCTTCCGCTCCCATTCGCCGCTTTTCGGGATATGTTCACATAGGCATTCCCGAAGCAGCTCCCAATCCTGCTCGCCGGCATGCTCGAATATGGCATCCAGGGCATCACCGGCAAAATCGACACCACCCATTTCTATGTCAGCTAGTTCGGCCTTCATAAGGGACATCAACCAGGCTTGCCGCGTCTCGCGGTCGCAATCACCTCGATTAAGGCACTCGCTCAATCCCTCCACACATTCACAGGCAATGGCGGCGATAGCTCCATCATCGTCCATGCTCAACAACTCATTGCCATAAATCTCCGTCAGAGCGTCAAGCACCGTCTGGTAGACCGCGCCTGCCTCCGGCCAGTCTTCTTTCTGTTCCAGGCGCTCGGCCGTTCGCAAGATGTTCCGCAGGCCAGTCTCTATTTCAAAGGGGTCGTCCAGGCTCAACGCCCTCTTCACTTCTCGGTTCAATGCCGCCATATCCGGAGACCGCCCGCCGGCCGTAGCCACAGCCAAATCGACGACAGCCGACAAAGACGGCTCCCGCTGAACCATATCGCCGATCAGAGAAATGAGTTCTTCCCTGCTGAGCCGGGCAAGCATGGCGTCCAGTGACGTTAAAACCTTAAAAGAATCCGGTTCATGAACATAGGTCAGCAAGAGAGCAACGATATGTTTGCAAAACCCTCCCCGGGGACAGGTACAGAATGCCTCCCGGATGCCGTTATTACTCAAAACAACCCTGACCCTGTACGGCTTCGACTGTGACCCATAGCACTCACCGCTCAGTTCCATCCCCTGCCGGAGGGGATAGCGAACGTTTCCGCCGGCGTAGTAATTCATCCCGCGCTCAAAACTTTGCCCGTCCGCCAGTTGACGAATGTATTCCTCCGTTAACCATGAGAAATTGCTGCCGTCCATAAACTCACCTTTCTCCTGCCCCCGTTTTATCCTCAAACAACGCCAAGCAATACCTTGCTTTTCTTCCCGTCCAAGCCGGCGAGAACCGGCACCTCTGCCCGGTATCATTCTACCAGGAAAAAAGAAACCGGCAAGGAAACCGGTACTGCCTCCGCAGGGTTGCTCTTCTATTCGTGCCGGAGAAGTGCTAGGCGCTCCCACAGTCCCCCGCAGTTTCACTGCTTCCCTCCCATGGGTAGCTCCCTCTCGGGATTTTCGGCTGTCGTCGCCCTTCTCTCGAACTCATATGGAGCCCCCCTGTCCTTATGTTCAGTCCTTCCCCCTCTTTGACGTCTGAAAGGGGTACCATGACCTCTGCTGACTCCTGCCAGTTCAGCCGCACCTTCCAGTGCGGGTTGCCAGATTACCCGGCAAAAAACCCCTTCACCTTCCTGGCGAAGGGTCTGGTATAAGTTTTCGCCGTCAGTTTATTTCCAAATTTCTTCCTTGACTTTTGTTCTTACCCTTTCGCTAAAGCGGAAACCATTCTGTTCCAGGCTATCGAGGATTGGGTCAATAGCAGGCAATAACCCCTTTTTCACACCAAGCGCCACAACACCTAAGGTACCCATAACCCTTAAGCCCGAGTTTCTGGCGATACGTCGGGCTTTTTTCTCGTCAACTAAAAGATAATCCGCCTTAACTTCCTTGGCTAAAACGATGGCTTCCGCTTCTCCTCGATCAAGGTCGGTTCTAAGTAAGGAAACCGCCAGAGCGTTTTGTACTTGGAGGGTCTCGATCCAGGTAGCTTCTCTGATTTCTTTCACACCGGGAAGTTCAGTTCCCTGTAGTACCACTTCATTATATACACCTTGAGGAATAATAATTCGTCCAAATACGGCATGCAGGAGGTTTACTTGCTTAATCCGAGCTAAAGCAATAAGTGGTGTCGAGTTAGAGACCACTTTCATTTTGCAAAAACTCCTTAATGGTCGCCAGGTCTTCCTCTAGCTCGTCGAGATCATAGTTGAGAGGAATGTTATGTGCGGCCAAGAAACCGAGGAATTCCTGTTTGGAAACGTTGGCCAGTTCCGCCGCCTTGCCCAGGGATAAACTCCCATCTGCGTAAAAGGTTGCCGCCAGCCTCTTCAATGCCTCCATTTTTACCCGTTGAGCCGATTCCCGGCCTTTGATGAACAGTTCTTTTGGCAACTCGAGATCAATCCTTATAGTTTGGTCCGGCATTTTATCGCCTCCCGGTAATACCAATTTTAGTAAAATCATACCATAAGAGATACACGTCCTCAACTTTATATTTATTATAATCCATCTGTGATATTGTCACCTTGAAAAAATCTGTAACAGCTTATAAGGCTTGCTTGTGGCTGGCAGGAAGTCAATAGTGAGGAAAGAAAAGGGAAAATACAGTATTATACAGTATTATAATGATAACGATGATGGTGGCAGCCATAGACATCAGCCGAGTAGAAAGACCGCTTAAGCCAAAAACAGCTGCCCGGGTAACAGTGACTAATAAAGGAGATGAAGTGAGTAATGGCTAAAAAACCGGCCGTTCCTCTCCAGCGCCGGCAGATGGAAGCTGCCCTGCAGTTGTACCAGAAATGCAAGGGGTAGCAGGCGACGGATGAGGCGCTGGATTCCCTTGCCCGGTCTTTTCCGGGCTTCGATTTTAAATCGACCCTGCTCAAAGCGGCAGCCGTCAACGCCCTCTACGGAACCCAGGTTTACGCCGTAGCAGAGGTGGCCGAACACTTATGCAGCGTCTTGGGAAATACCACGGTACCGGCTACTCCCGCCCTCGTAGAGGAGCTGGCAAAGGTGAAATTTGTCAGGGGGTCAAAGCACATAACATGGACGTTTCGGAGTTTTGCGTCCAAATTCGCCCACTTTTTTATTGATCCGAATCAATTCCCGATTTACGACTCGTATGCGGTTAAGATGCTCACATACCATTTGAATGGGAAGGGCAGGGAAGGGCTCTCGTATGAGCAGTTTGCGGCGGGCTTTTCAGCGTTGAAGGATGCCCTGGATTTTCCCGTGACCACCCGGGAACTCGACCGGTACCTGTGGTTGGCAGGCCAATTGAGGGCATGGAAGGGCTTATCGCCCTGGAGAAGACCTTATACTGGAATTAATTCCGAATTGCGGCGTCTCTTCGAATCCCTTGCGGGGGAAGTCCAGGAGCTTACGAGAGCTGTCCTTGGAAGGGGTGAAAATCCGTGAGAAATACTGGACGTGAAGGCCGCATTTTTCGCAGTACTGCTTCTTTCGGCAAACTGTAGGAAAACGCGGAACGGTACACTATCAACGCAACGTCAGGGCAGACGGCACGGTGGCGCTACGTCCGAAGTTTGACCGGTATAGAAATAATTTCAGCCTATTGGAGTAGTACACAAAAAATTTTGTTTGCCCGTATTAAAGGGAAATTTTTCCCCTTAAGAGACCTCGACGTTCAAAACCTTAAGCTTCAAAGCAATGGCTTTGACCTTGAATTTAACTGAAGATTGTTGAGATAAACTTGACAACCAGGTAGCTAGGAGGAACAGACAACAATAACACGTTACCCCCTCGCAAAACATTTAACACATGCAGAGGCCAAGCTATCAGTGCTTCTCGGAAAACCGGTTAGCAAATAAGAGCAGCAAATTCCGGCCGGGTCAGTTCCCGTAAAACATGTTTTATCCAGGGACGATCCGCAAAAGGCCCTTTTAATGCCGGTATTGTCGCCTGCAGCCATTCCCCTATTTCTCCGGCTTTTTGTTTTTCTACCGACTTTTCTACCGGTTTTATCTGCGCTATTTCCTTCAGCTTTCCATGTTCCACTGGCCAGCGCGAAGCATAATTGCTAAGCTCTCCGTTTGCTTTGGCAGCCAGAAGCCGGGCCATCCGGTCTCCTCCGGTTGTGGTCCACTTGGCCCCCAGGCGTTTCATCCGCCGTGCTACGTTGTGCTGAATCTGCCCTTCGATGGTTCCTAAACGTTTTGCTCCTGCCGAGTTAATAATCCCCGTCCAGTTCTCTTCAAGATAATGCAATAGCTTGATGAGCCTCTTTTTCCGGTTGCCTCTGGTTTTTTTGATTGCTTCTGTGAGTATTGCTTGGGTTTCCTGCCAGTTGCTATGAGAGATGGCTGCGCCTACTTTCTGAAAGGTTTCTTCGTCATACCAGAGGGCTTCGGTTAAATGCCTGTTTAGATGGTATGGGTCTAAGCAGTATACAGCACCGGGGAAGTATTCCAGCCCCTCTTTGATCCATTTTGCTCCATCGCCACCTATGTAGATCTCTTTGATCTGTTCTAAATCCCATTTCCCCCCAGCCCGAGCATAGCTCTCTTCCCAGGCCACTTGTCCTTCACTTAGGGTGCTTACAACAAGCTTGTTTTGCAGAGCAAAGCGGTTCCGGCTAACTTGTTTCTTCCCTTCGTAGGTTACTATGTGTTTGATTTCTCCTCGCTTCTCTTTTTCCCGTTGCAGATTGACTATCACTCCATCACCTTCAATATGCAACTCCCCAACCACTTCTTTCCCACCTGGTGCTCCTCCGTCTTCAAATACCGCCGCTCTCTTCTCTTCCCCTTCTCGCTGCAGTATTTCGCCTGCTTCTTGGGTGATATGCCAGATGGTCATGGTGCTTAATTTAGGTACAAGATAACTCAATATCTCCGCTGCCCGGCCAAAGGAAAGTTCGGTGCTTAGTTTGATTGCCAACTCTTTGAGGTAAGGAGTAACCCTGGCCCGCTCCGGCCAGCCCAGCAGTTCGTCTAAAAAGAATTTGGTTTCCCCGGTTTCTTTGTTCCTGTACAGGCGCCTTTTTAAGGGAAATTCCCCAAAGGTGCTGATGGCTGTTTTTGTCCGAAAACCGACAACCTCCCAGATGCTCCGGTCTCGTTCATTCATCAGACGGGTATCGATCTTTTCTAATGCCCAGGTGAAAATCTGGTTACACACGTCCTGGCAGAGTTCGTGAACCCCTTTCTCAAGCTCAGAGAAGTCTTCGCACTCTCCAATTAATTTGACTAAACCTTTGACAAAAAGAAGGACTGCCCCCACTATGTGGCGAATATCTAACATGAGACCTCACACTCCTTTTTGGGGTGATAGATTTTGGGTGCCGAGGTCTCTTTTCTTTTTAAGAAGCCGATCCCCTTCTTTTACCTACTGAAATTTTACATGGCCACTACTCTGCCGCACCCCCGGCTGATTTAAAATCCACCTGGCGGTCCGGTACCCCAGCAACCGGGCCTCGGTCTCGCTCATGCCGAGTTCCTCGACAAAACCAACGGCGAGCATGCTCTCATGGTCTTCTTGCGGGCTGATGCCACCTGGTATTTCAGGCGCTGACGGTATTCCTTGGCTCGTCCCACCAGTGCACCTCCTTAACCCTTTCTGGCCCCCGGCCAGACTAAACCTACGGCAGGATCCCATACCCGGGAGTATCGGAGGATTCTTGATCTCGCCTATTACTTCCTGCATCGTTTCAGTTTCTGCATGTCCCGGAGGATATCTTGGATCTGCCGGTAATGGTCTTCATCATGGCGTCCCAGCGATGAAATTACTTGTTGTCTGGGGTACTCTCCGCTAACATAATAGTTGTGTACCACCTGCATGTATGGGAGATCCCTAACTTTAACAATGCGTCTGTACATGGATCTTTTAATCCATCATATATCGGTTGAAGAAGTTTTATCATAAACCAGATAAAAGAAAATATGGAATAATCAGACACGCGGAGTATCGGAATTAATATAAAAAATTCCCCACCGGTGCCTGGGGAAAAATCTTTGCAAAAATTTCGCTCTGAATGCCTCGGTAGTGTCGAACTCCGGCTTAACATCCTTACCCATTAGACGCATCACCCCTGCCGGCACCAGGGTTCCCCCCCCGAACTAAATCTTCAGATACATCTGCAACACCGCCATAATACGCCTCTCCCGCGCTTTTAAAAAGCCTTCGTAATCGTCCCTTTCCATCGCCGCCAGCGCCGCCTCGTCAATCAGATGGGTTGCCATAATTTCTTGCTTCCTTTCCGGCGGGACCAGCTTGGCCAGGTACTCGCTCGGCTTCATTCGGCTGATCCGGCGGTTTGCCGCCTGGGAAATCAGCGTCCGGTTAAGCACCGTATTGATATCCGGGTTTTTGTACTTACTGTTACCTTCTACATCTTTCACCGATGCTAAGAAGGCCCGCGGGAAAATGTGGTGGTCGTCCAGCGCGTGAAATTCGATCGCATCGTCGGCCCGAAAGTCTTTCGCCCCTTGAATGGCAACCAGATCAATTACGCCCCGGTAAACAGCATTAACCCGCGCCGTATCACGCAGCGAAAAATTAGGATTGTGAAGGATATTGCGTTCTATTTGTTCAAAAACAAGCGGTTGACGGTTAGGGTCGCCGAACCATTCGGTCAGATCCCGGTAATCAGCAAGCGTAATGCTCTCCACGGCCCCGGCGTACCGCTCAAGAAAAACCGAACCCCAGTACCACTTTTTCACCCCGCGGTAAGCCCGATTATCCAGTTTATCCCGGTCGATCCGGTAGAGAAGAGCAGCCAGCACCGGCATCATTGTCGAATACGGGAGCCACTTTTGCGCAAAAGCGCCGAACCCGTCCTGACTCGTCGAAGTGGTGCGCTTGAGGGCTTTTTCCATGTAAAGTACGGCGGTGTGCCAATCTTTTTCGAAGCCTTCCGGCCGCAGGTTAATTAGGGACTTACTTTTAACCTCCTGTTCCCGAATAAGCGCTAATGCACGCAACACCAGAACCCCGTAAATATCCGGATCTCCGCCCGAGAACTGGCGGAGCAATTCATTATCTTCCATCGCCTGCTGCCAGAGCCGGTGCAGGTCAACACCGAAACTGTATAACCGGGCAGTCAAAAGGTCATATACCGAAAGAGCCACCCCGGTACTGTTGAGCTTCTCGAATATGGCGCATATTTCGGCAATACCGTCAGCATCGTCAGGCTTTACCTTCGGAATTTCAATCGTCGGTACATAGAACTGCCGGATGACCCCAACGGCGCGGTTCCACACCGGCTTATGCACCTTAAAGTACTCGTTAAAGTACCGCTCCTGGTCGCGCTCAATCAGCCAGCGTTCGTAATCGTTGAGCCAGTTTTCCCATTGCGACAGTTCCGTGAACGGAACAATCAGGTTTTCAAACTGGTAGTCTTTGTCCAGGTAACGCCCGCTCAGGTCGGCTCGTTCGCTGAAGATGGCCGCATCCAGGTCACCAGCACTGATCTTGCTTAAGTCTAAGAAAAAACGGTAGGGATACTTGGTCCATTTTAAAGGAAGCGGTGGCGCTGCAAAAGCGTAATGCAGGGAGGTTAACCGCTGTTGCCCATCGAGAATCAGCCAGTCTGGCTTGAGCTGCTCCGCCAGCTTCTCTACACCGGCCACGGCCCGGAAAGCGAAGGGACTGCTCTCCGCATCCACTTTCAAAAGAAGAAACGAACCGATGAAGTAACCCTTCAGTACCGAGGTCAGGATGTCCCTCACATCATCCCGGGTCCAGACAAAGTTGCGCTGAAACTCGGGCAGGGCGATATCCCCACTTCTCGCCCGCTCCACCAGGTCAAGCAACCTTTTCTTGTCAGGCGTGATATCCAAGATGCTTCACCATCCCTTATCTCCGGCCTTCCGAAACCCTACGTCACTTCCGGCCAGTCGCGGTAGAGGCTTTCCGCCTGCTCCATAATCACGACCATCAGCGTCTCGCACGTCGCTGGCTTGTACCCGTAGCGGCGCAGCAACCGCTTCACCGTCGCCCGGATCTCCGCCTTCACATTCTCGTGGTTGGTTCAGTCGATGCTAAGGTTCTTCTTGATCGCCGCCACCAGTTCGCGGGCGATCGCATAGAAGATACTTGAATGGGCTCCCGAGGTTTAAAAAATCAAGGAAAAGATTACTTATCTCCTTACCCGCCACCTACGGCCACTCCGAAATGGTGGCCCATTACGCCACCGCTTTGGCTCAGGCGGCGGGACTGGCGCAGGAGGAGGTAAAAAAAATCAGATTGGCCGCCTTCCTCCACGATCTTGGGAAAGTGGATATCCCGGAAGAAATTCTGAACAAACCCGGGCCGCTGAGCGACGCGGAGAAGAAGGTGTGCCAGCGCCACCCGGTTACCGGCGCCGACATCGTGCGGCAGATCAAATCCTTAGAAGAGATAGTGCCCCTGATCCGGCACCACCATGAGCGCTACGACGGGCAAGGATACCCCGACGGCCTGGCAGGCGAGGAAATCCCTTTGGGCGCCCGCATTATTGCCCTTGCCGACAGTTTTGACGCCATGATCACCAACCGCCCCTACCGCCGGGCCAGGACGTACCAGGAAGCCATAGAAATAGTCAAAAAAGAAGCGGGTCGACAGTTCGACCCACACCTGGCCGAGCTTTTTGTTACCAAATGTGTTGACGTTAAAGCAATCGGCACAGAGTGGGAGACGGAGTCCGTTCAAGAGGAGCCCGCCCCACCGGCCGGGCAGCAACCTTCATGACCATGCCGCCTTTCCAATCCCGGCAGTTCGACTGCCCACGAAAGAGCTGCCTTTCCAGAGCAAATTTACAGACTGCGATTTATAAAAATGGAATAGTAAAGTCTATTTACGGTTGCCGGATACTTTTCGCCCTTGAAACACCACAGTGCTTCCTCCCCCATGCTTCCCGCGCTTTTTCCATCTTTGCTCTGGCGAGGTCCTGTTTCAATTGTATATCACTCACCTGATAACCACCCCGTCATTTTGCACGTTTCTGTAAAAAGCATCTGCCTGAAATAAAGGAGAAGTAAATTCTTGAATGTCGCAGGGAAGCGCGATCAAATCTACATCTTCTTCCAAACCCACGTTATAAGCTTCGTCAATAATAGTTTCACGAATGTTTCTATCCAGCTTTTCTACGACGACCAAAAGGTCAATATCGGATCAATATCGGATTCTTCTCCTGCGGTACCCCTGGCCTGAGAGCCAAAAAAAGTGACATTATATCATAGATACGGGAGCTGGGAAAGGGCTGCTCCTTTAAAGCTATTTGCGCTGTAAACATTTTTTAACTTCGGTGTAAACAGCAAACACCAACACTGCGGTTTTTTGAGCAAAAATGCAGCACTTTCAAACCGATATTAAACATTATTTCCACGAAAAGGGCATACTTACCCCTTGGTGCATCATCCATTTGTTTTTTTGTTTTTCTAGAGTGCCGGCGTCAGGCCGCCTTCACCAGGCTCCTCATATTCATTCCTTGTTTTTCCTGTATCCGGCCCACCGCCATGGCCAGCATTATGGTTAGCGCTAACGCACAGCGCAGCTTCATTTTTTGCAGGCCCCGGATGAAGTGTTTTTCAAATCCAAAGGCCTCGTCCAGGCGGGCGTTCACTCTTTCCACGGCTGTACGCTTCTTGTAGGTTCTCTTCCACTTGTAGCTGGACCGCGCCAAGGGGGTGAAGATCCGCCGGTCTTCAGCAAGAGGAACGCGTACACCGCAAGCTGCGGGGCATCGCTCCATCCCCTGACATTCCACCCCGTAGTGCCGGGCCGGACAGCGATACTTCAGAGTTTCCCTGCCCTTTTCAAAACCCCCAAAGGCCATCTCCCGGCGCTTGTTGGTTTCGGGACAGTAGCAATAGACCGTTCCCCTGCAGTCGTAAACGATATTGTCTTTCCCTGTTAAAAGCCGTGTGTCTTCACCGTCCCGCCACATGTCGCGGATGTCAATCACCGGCTTGATCTGGTGTTCGTCCCACAGGTTCACGATTAGTTTCGTGTCGTCGTACCCTTTATCCGCTGTTAGCACTTCACAACGTTCTATAATCTCCGGCTGTTGTTCTTCTAGTCGCGCAATCAGTTGATGCCCCTCTTGGATATCGCTGGCAGATGCTTTCGTTACTGAAAAGCTTACGGGTAATTCATAGACAGCATCAACTATAAGATGAAGCTTATAGCCAAACCATGAAACTACTTTCTCCCACAGTGTTCCGTCTTTTCTTCGCCCCCGGTACGTTTTCTTGCCAAAGTCGGCATCGGTGTCGCGGCGCCCATCGGGCTTTCGGGGCTTTTCTTCTTCGTCCTTTTTTCTGCCCCGGGCCAGACTATTTATGGGTTTGCTGTCCATTGCCAAAACCCGCCCGAAATCCGGTAGCAGTGTGCTCACTTTTTCCACCAGCCGGTCAAACATTCTTTCTATTTCGCCGGAGTACCACATAAGTTTCCCCAGAAAGCGGCTGTATACGTAAGCCGGTGGAACTGCCCGCTCTCCCAAACACGGGTCGAAGCCACAAATGTCCCGCAGTTGGGCGTTGCGGGCCAGTTCCCGCCGCAGGCTCTCAATGGATGGATGTTGGAAGACTACCCCCGCCACTACCGAGTTCCAGACCGCACGAATCGGGTAATCATTTCGGCCTTTTGCCCGTTCCCGCTCCAGTTTGCGCATCAGCTCTTCATCAGGCAGATGACGGAGTACCAATGCCAGGCGCTCCAGATCGCCCAGTTCATCTATTTCTCGCCACCCAAAGAGGCGTTGTTGTGGTATAATAGCCATAAGGGAAACCTCCTTTGGTTTTTTGGGTGTTTAAAAAAGAATTCGCTATAAAGAGAGGTTTCCCTTTTTATTTCCCGTTGTTTCTCTCCATTCCTTCGTTTTTCTTCTGTGGGGTCAATTTTGCCAAAAGACCGTTTGCCCATACCCACAACCAGCATAAAACCTGGATCGCACCGGGGTAAATTTTTTTCGCCATTGCCCTCAAACGTCCTATTCATCTTTACTTCCGGTCATCGCAATTGGCTCCTTTAAGGTGTGGTAGTTATTACAGATGTGGTTTTAATAGCGCCTGCCAGGTTAACTGGAAAAACGCTGGTACTATATCACAATACCGGTGATAAAATCTCACTAAAGTGGTGAGTATCACGGCTAACGAAGAGAGAATTCACCCAATAGGGTCAAACGTGGTATTGACCAATTGATTTCAAAAGGCGCGATTGAAGACCCGGGGAGCTACATTTTCGTGGAACCAACGTTCAAGCAATACATTTTGCATGATTTTCAAAGGCTCGTCCGCTGTTTCTTTGGTAAACACGACCCCATGGGGTGCCGTCCCGTCGAGCAGAGCCACGCCCAGGGCGGGAACAACCAGCGCGTCCAGGGATTCACTGTCCGATGAGCACCAGTGGTACTCCAGATCAAAACCCAGCTCCAGCAGTTCCGCTGCGATTTTCTTCATAAAGGTGGACTTACCGACCCCCGGCCCCCCTTTGAGCACAAAGATATGGGCCGCCTTCTCATCGATAATATTGTCGTAAAAGGAATAGAATCCCCGACAGGTATTCCCCCCGGGAAAAAACATCTTCACTTTCCCCTTTTTCATCCCACAACCTCCCCCGGCTGTCAAGTATTAAACAAAAAAGGCATCCCTTCGAGACGCCTTGCCTCTATACATCTTATTTTATTTAACTGCCGCCCTAATTATTACACCGGAGGAAACCGCTGCGTCAGTCCCTCCTTCCACGAGGCCGATGTACTGCTCGCCTCCCGCGCCATCAAGGCCGGACTTCACGCCCTCAAACCCTACAAACGGCCCGCGTACGCGCTTTTATGGAAGCCAACCAACTGACAGGATCCTTGGTGATACTTATCCTGGCCTCAGTGGCCGGCCAGGTAACAGGAGTTCTATACTTAAGTACCGGCGTCGCATTGCGCATCAGCTTGGGCTTAAGGATAACCCTCCCCATTATAACCCCCTATCAATGCCACCAGCTTTACAACACGTTTTATATTCCATCCGCCCCTCATATTACAGTAGCACCCAGAATCTGTATTGTCCATTATCAGGGTAGTCAATTCCACTTCCTTACAATAGGGATTGCCTCTAAATGATTCAGAACCCCATCTAACCCTTCTGGAAATGAATACCATATACCTTTATGAATATCTAACAACTTGCGGTCTTTAATAAAGTATCTAAGTCCATATAAACCGTGAGTTTTCGAAACGAGCGTTATTAGACCATCCCCTAAAGGAAATGGGGTATGGGCTTTCTCGATCCTTTTAGCTTTCCCCAATAATTCGATAAATGAAGTTAACTCTTTTCCCCCAGAGATCTGATGCCACTTTAAAGAACCTTGTGGAGCTGCGGCCTGACTTAATTGTCGAGCAGTTTGAATACGCACTTCAGTAACTTTATCCAAATCGAGTTGAATTTCCTCGGCTAAACTTTTCTGGCCGCATGAACTCAACACTAGAAGGGCTATTCCGCATAGCAACATGTAAACTACGCCCTCGCAACTTATAAACCTGTTAACCCTGGAGGTCGCTTTATTTCCCATTGGCCATATAACCCCCTTCAACTGTCGCTACATCTAGATTGCACTATAGTTTTGCTAGCCCAGTTTTTTCAAAAAGTTCATCGGGTACGGTTTTCCCTTTCTACCATTGGAGGTTCTATCTTTTTTCGTTTTTTCCTGCTCCTATGGTAGTTACCGTAGGCTTTCATAAACATGGGCCTGTTGTCAAACTCATTGGATACAAAGAATTTTCCCGGACCCCCCTAATTATGGAGATTATGCCACAAAAGATTGGGCATTTTTTAATTTACTCATAAATGCCTTATAAAACTCTTCAGGGCCGGCCCCCTTTTATACGCGCCATGCTATGCATTTTTGGCTGCCATTTTATGCAATTCTACCCTGAAAATAACCTAACGCAATAGTCAATAACCGCCAAAGGCAATCTGTTACGAGAGATGGTGCAGACCAAGAAACTTAGGCAACATCCCGTTCCAACGAAACCTTGTATCCCAAAGACTCAAGTTTCTTAACCGCCCGGTAGACAATGGCATCTTTTTTGAGCCGGTCAAAATAGTCAGCACCTAGTTCGATGTACGGTGTGCGCCTTTTTAAAACATGGTAAACGATCACCAGGATGGTGTGGCCAACAGCTACGGCCGCCCGGTTGGCCCCCCGCCGGGCGGCAATCCGGTGGTACTTGGAAGACAGGTAGGTGTTTTTGGTTCTCCCGGCAGCCCGAGCAACTTCCACCAGGATATTGCGTAAGGAATTATTTCCTTTGCGTGTCCGGCCTGATTTGCGCTTTCCAGCGCTCTCGTTGTTGCCCGGGCACATCCCCGCCCAAGAAGCCAGGTGGGCAGCGGTAGGAAAACGCTCCATGTTGGTCCCGATTTCGGCCAGGATTTGCTCGGCGGCACGCCTGCCCACGCCGGGAATGGTGTCCAAAAGGGCCAGGGCTTCTTCAAAAGGGCGCATCCGCTCCTCGATCTCCTGGTCTAAACGGGCAATTTGCCGGTCTAAGAAGTCAATATGTTCTAAGATAACAGCCAAAAGCATCCTCTGGTGGGGGCCGATTAAACCGCTAAGGGCTTTTTCCAACTGCTCCTTCTTGCTCTTCATCCGTCCCCGGGCCAGTCCGGCCAGAAAGGCGGGGTCATCTATGCCGTGAATAATGGCCTCGATCATGGAGCGCCCAGAGGCCCCCAGAACGTCGCTGGCCACAGAGGAAAGCTTGATGTTGGCCCCCTCCAAAACTTTTTGCAGGCGGTTGACTTCCCGGGCACGCTCGTTGATCAGGCTCTTCCGGTAGCGAACCAACTCCCTTAACTCCCTCTGCTCCCGGTCGGGAATGTAGCTTCCTTGCAGAAGCCCGTGCCGGAGAAGGTCAGCGAGCCACTCAGCATCTTTCAAGTCAGTCTTCCGGCCGGCCACTGCCTTGAAGTGTTGAGCGTTGACCACAAGGGTAGTGATTTCCTCCATCTCCAGGAGGTTGTAAATCGGTTTCCAGTACACGCCGGTGCTTTCCATGGCCACGTGGGTGCAGCCTTTCTCTTTGATCCACTGAACCAGGGCCACCAGGTCATCGGTCATGGTTCCAAAGGTTTTGAGTTCTTTGCCTTCAGGAGTGATGATGCAAGCCGTAACGCTCTTTTTGTGCACATCTAGACCACAACAGCGCTCATAAATGATGTCCACTTAAAGGTACTCCTTTCGCGGCGGCAGTTTTTGTTGCGGCTGGTGCAGCAGCCTTTTTAGGGCTTAATCTACCCTGCGTGCTTCCCAGAAAGGGAGCAACAATCTGTGGTGCACCAGGCCGCCGGGGTCTGTCTACTATTCGGGCTTGAAAACTCCAGGTATTATCGACCTCTCATCGCCAGCCGCAATAAGGATAGTTCAACACGACCCGATTTTCATCCTCTGTTGGTGTTGCTAAAAATCAACATGGAGGTCTATTATGCCAAAAACAGCAGGAATCCCGGTGCCGTCGGAGAAGAGGATATATATACGCCGGCCTGAACAGCAGAAGATAAGGAGGTAACCGGGTTGAAAAACAACCGCACTATTATTTTCAGAAAAATAAACTCGGCAATTTTAAACGGTGAGGCCAATGAGGTGGCCCGACTGATTGACACAGGGTTGAAGATGAGCATGAGCGCTGAAGAGATCCTGGAGGAGGTCTTAATACCCACCACAAGGCAGGTAGCCGCACAATTTCAGGGCGCGGTCTTCTACATCCCCGATGTACTGCTCGCCTCCCGCGCCATCAAGGCCGGACTTCACGCCCTCAAACCCTACAAACGGCCAGCCGGGGGAAAAAGAATTGTCATCGGCACGGTGGCCGGGGACATTCACGACATCGGAAAGAACATGGTCGCTCTCTTTCTCGAATTCGCAGGATACGAGGTAATCGATCTAGGAGTTGACGTCACCACGCTCGATTTCATTCAGGCCGTAAAACAGCATAAGCCCAACCTGCTCGCCATGTCCGCCCTGCTCACCACCACCATGGGGGAAATGTCCAACGTCATTGAGATGCTTTACGTCCATCAACTGCGCGACTGTGTCAAGGTAATCGTCGGGGGTGGCCCCGTCACCCAGGAATTTGCCGACTCCATCGGGGCAGACGCCTATGCCGATAATCCCCACGAAGCCATTAAGGTGGTGCACAACCTTTTAAACAGACACAACGGCTGAGCGCCAAGTCCCGGGCCGGTTATCGAAGCAAGAACTTTTTCCTGTATTCGTTAGGGCTCAAGCCGACGACCTGCTTAAAAATCTTGCAGAAATAGGTGCGATCACTGTAGCCCACACTTCGGGCGATTTCACTCATCGTCCTGTCACGATCCTGTAACAGGATCTTGGCCCTGTCGATCCGGACATTTCTGATATGCTCCATAAGAGTATATCCCTTTTTCTTTTTGAAGAGTCTGCTCAAATAGGCAGGGCTGATATAGCAGTTTTTCGATATCTCTTCGAGGGATAGGTCTGGAGAGCTGTAGTTGTTCTCGATGTAGGCCACGGCCTTGTTGATCACGGCCTCACCTTCGTCTTCCTTTTGCCCGGCAAGGAGATCGATGTAGGCGTTCCCGGTGGACAAAAGCCATAGAAAAACCTTCTCCACCGTATCGGCCTCCTCAAGCTCATTCAATTTCAGCATATCGAACCTGAACGATTTCTCGAATTTAATTCCGCATTCCGTGGCCAGCCGGGCCAGCGAACCGATGAATTCGATGCAAGACCCCTTAATGACTTCGATCTGCCCCTTGCTGCGGGTAAACAATTCCAGAGCAAGGCTCTCCAGCAGCTTTCTGGCCTTTTCGATGTTCGTCTGGCGGATCTCCGCGAAAAACCTCCTTTCCAGATCGAAGAAACGAGTGGCCGCTTCGCTGCCATCAGCTCTCACGGCATCTCCGCGCCGGTAGTTCTCCTCCCAGAGCCAGGAACCCACTTCACGCAGCTTCCGCTGGTAGTCAAAAAGCTCCGTACCGGCCTTTGCCAGATAATTAGCGATGATAAAGAGCAGGTCTGCAGCCGCCTGCGCCTGAGTTGCCGAAACAACCTCCAGCTTGCGCGCCGCCCCCAAAAGAACCTCGCTGTCCTGTCCAAGGTCACTGATCGACTCCTTCATTTCCAGCCAGAAGAGCTCCTCAGGCTCCCACATCAGGACATGTCCGCAGATCATATTACCCACATGATTGTCGTTCATAAGAATAGGGCAAGCCCATGCGATCAGTCCCGCATGGCATCTGAAGAAATAGGGCTCGTTCCACCTTTTCGCCTGTTTACCGGCACGGGCGTACGAACCACGACAGCGTTCTCTGCCGACGGGATCCTCTTTTACCAGACGGCAGAATTCGCAGTCTCCCTGCCTGGATGTGAGTATAACCTCGCCGTCAACATCGGTCACGGCAACAAAAAGCCTGGTGGCAGTAGAAAAAGAATCTAACAGCCGCTGTAACAACTGTCTTTCAATAACCCTTTCCATGCCCGCCTGCTTTCCCACATCTTCACCGAGACTAGCGAACAAACCAACCCCCCCATCCATTGCCTCAGAAAGTACACCACTTTAGATATTATACACTTCCCTTTTTATTTCCTTTTCGATAATCATCAAGGGTCAAGATCTACCAGAAAATCAGGCCATCAGAACGCAAAGCCTCAGGAGCAAGAATCTCGGGAAAATTAACTACAGCCAACACTTCCAAAGGATTAGAGGTGGAACGGCTTCGACAACGAGGGAAAGGTGCACGTAAAAAAATTCCCCCGTGAAATCGGGGGAGGGAAGTTGATTTGCAGGCTGTGATTAGTGGTGTGAACCTTGAGAAGGTCGCAAGTGAACACTGCTAGTATTTTTACTGGTGCTTTCTACTGTTATTCTATCCGGGAAAAGCCTTTCCGGGTAGTGATTTTTCTAACAATCCGTTGTTGATATAAACCTGTTGATGTGCACTATTTTGACCTCAAGATATCACCTGAACACAGCTGTTAGCTTAGGAAGGCAGTTTCTCATTGAAGAGCGCTCTCAGAGCCGTTTATTTTTCTCGCTCGCTGTTCAGAAGTTTGACGAGGGAAACACACATGGCTACCATGATCAGCATAAAGGGAAAAGCCGCCACAATTGAGGCCGTCTGCAGACCGGTTAGGCCGCCTCCAACGCCCTTCGGCTTCATCAAAACCACCTGCTCTTCGTTCGCCGCACTTAAACGGCCCATCCGCCACCCGAATGCTGGTTTCCTCCCAAGATGATTTCTCAACAGCCCTGAAGAACCCTCATCTTAGCCTTTCACTCCTTTCTTTTATCTCTGTCGACAGATCAATTACCCACCGAGCGGCAGTTTACCTGTGAAATTTCTTGACACCCCGTGCGTTGAGCAAATCAACAGGCGTGTAGAATATTGACCATAATGTTGACCGGTGAATCACTCAAAACAGCAAAGGCTGTGCGCCCAAGTAGCGGCGGCTACAGAAAACCTCCAGGAAGGAGGCTCAAACCGAAACTATTTTGAGATCAGTATTGAAAATAATGAATATTGCTGAATCACTGGACCTATCGCCAGCTCTCGTGGTTTGCAACCGGATTAGACATTGTATAGCATTATAGATAGCAATAAGCAACTTTTTATGTATAATAAGTTGTCTGTTCGAAATACCCTAACACTGTTTTGAGATATGAAAAGAGGTTTATAGCACACATGGAACAGGTAATAGACTTCGTGAGGTATTTTTGGGAGACAAAAAGTGATATAGCCATTTTGACGGGTCAACATCTTTGGCTCTCATTCCTGGGGGTACTCATTGGCACCCTAACCGCTGTCCCTCTTGGAATAATCATTTCTCGCAGTCCAAAACTGAGTGCTCTGGTAATTGATATGGCAGGAATTCTGTATACTGTTCCTTCCCTGGCGATGTTAGGCTTTCTCCTTCCATTTCTGGGGTTGGGATGGCTTCCGACGGTTGTGGCGCTAGTAATATACTCCTGGTTGCCGGTTTTACGAAACACATGTGCAGGATTGGCCGGAATAGACCCGGCAGTAAAGGAAGCCGCTATTGGAATGGGAGCCACTCCGTTTCAACTTCTCGTCAGGGTTGAACTTCCGCTAGCATTTCCCGTAATTATGGCCAGCGTGCGGACTATTACCGTCCTGACCGTTGGGATAGCAACGTTTGGTGCCCTTGTCGGAGGAGGCGGCTTAGGAGAGCTGATTTTTACCGGGATTTCAATGATGGACAACCGAATGGTACTGGCAGGAACCATTCCCGTCGCATTAATGGCTGTATTGTTTGACCAAATACTGGGTTATGTTGAACGTCACCTCAGGATGAAGGCAGGGCTGGCTTAACAGTAAAACTGTAATTAAGTGTTTAGTTTTTTGGTCTCACAAAACCTAAAATTTCTATCAAAATCATCAAAAGGGAGTTGAATTTATTTATGATGAAATGGCGTAAGTCAATATGCTGGGCTATCTTGTTGGTTTTTATCTTCTCAATAGGGTTTGTTGGCGGCTGCGGAAAGGAAGAAGCTCAGACCTCAGAGGACAAAATAGTGATTGCCAGCAAGCAATTCGCCGAATCATATATTTTGGCTCATATGGCTGCAATTCTCCTAAAAGAGAAAGCAGGTTTAGATGTGGACACGAGCAAAATCGGGATGGGCGCAACTGAACTCTTGCATCCCGCTCTGGTGTCAGGGCAAATCGATCTCTATCCGGAATATACCGGTACTGCGTGGATGGTGGTGTTAAAACAACCCGTACTGCACGATAGGGAGGAGATTTATAACAGGGTTAAGGAGGACTACCAGGACAAATTTAAAATCGCCTGTCTCCCGCCGCTTGGCTTCCAGAATACTTTTGCTATAGCAATGCCAAAGGAAAAGGCAGAAGAGCTGAATATCACCACAATATCAGATTTAGCCAAGCACCCTGGATTAACCCTGGTTGGTGACTCTACAACCTGGACGAGACCCGACGTGTATCCAGGGCTCCAGAAAACTTACGGATTAAATCTCAAAAAGAAGATGGTTGATACCAATTTCTTCTATGAAGCTCTTGCGCAGGGACAGGGGGACGTTACCACCTGCTTTTCAACTGACGGACGTTTGAAAGAGTACAACTTCACGGTGCTGCAGGATGATAAAAACTTTTTCCCGCCCTATGATGCAATGTACGTCGTGCGAAGTGAGATTCTGAAAAAACACCCTGAAATAGAAGAGAAAGCCTTGAAGCCTCTTTTCGGAGCTATTGATGAAAAAACGATGATAGATCTGAACTATCAGGTTGAGGTGGAGAAAAAAGACCCTGCTGAGGTAGCAAGAGAATTCTTGAAATCCAAAGGACTCATATAGGCTGAAAGGCGGCGAAGGGAATGAAGTACAATAACGTAATGGTAGCACTTGAAAATGTAAGCAAGGTTTACGGCAACGATAAAGTAGTAGATGGAGTGAGTTTCGGAGTAAAAAAAGGTGAAATATTTGTCCTGATTGGGCCCTCCGGGTGTGGCAAAACAACCACTCTCAAGATGATCAACCAGCTGATACCACATAGTGAAGGTAAAATTTTCGTAAAAGGTGAGGATGTGACGAAGCTCGACCCGGTCGAGCTTCGTCGCTCAATTGGCTATGTAATCCAATACATCGGCTTGTTACCCCATTTGAAGATCAGGGATAACATCGCTTTCGTCCTCCAGCTCAAAAAGTATCCTAAAAAGAAACAGAGAGAGCGTGCAGAGGAACTCATTCAAACGGTTGGGCTTCCTGTGAGTTATCTCGATCGTTATCCGCGGGAGTTAAGTGGGGGACAGCAACAGAGGGTTGGCGTGGCAAGGGCCTTAGCTGCTGATCCGGAAATATTGCTAATGGATGAACCTTTTGGTGCTGTGGATCCAATTGCCCGGGGGCAACTTCAAAATGAGTTGTTGAAGCTACAGGAAACAATCCAAAAAACCATCATTTTCGTCACACATGACATCCAGGAAGCATTTAAACTGGGCAATCGAATTGCCATCATGCGAAAGGGTAAACTCATTACAACGGGAACAGCTATGGAGATCGTAAAAGAAGAGGATGAGTTCGTCAGGAGATTTATTGGTAAGAACGCCATCTTCGATGCTCTCAATGCCGTTCCGATAGCTCAAATAATTGACAGGAGTGCCCCCCGGCTTTTCATTGAGGAAAAGACATTACCCGTCGAAGAGCTTTCCAAAGAGCAGAAATGGGAGTTTGCGTTTCTTGTGGATAAAAACAATTCGTGTTTAGGATACGTTAATTTTAATGATCTGGATGCAGGTAGAAAAATCAGAGAAGAAAAAATTCTGCCATTACCGTCGACGTGTCTGGAAAGCAGGGTGTCAGTGAAAAGAGCCATCGAGGAAATGCTTTGGGGAGGGCGAACGTGGTTGCCGGTTGTTGACAATGAAAACAAATTTTTGGGGATTGTAACATTTGAAGGCTGCGTGTCCCTGGTAACGTCATAAGGAGGAAATTTTGTGAAATTCGATGTTTTTGTGGAAGCATGGCAGTTTCTTGTTACGAAGAAAGACGTTGTTTTTTCAGCTCTCATCAGCCACGTCATGCTCGTTATTTGGGCTAGTCTCTTTGCTGTGTCGCTAGGTGTGATTATCGGTATTTTTATATCACGAAACAAGAAACTTCGTGATATTGTGATAGGAGTTGTCGGTGTTCTCTATACCATCCCTATTCTTGCACTCTTCGGGTTTCTGATACCGATTATGGGTATCGGTGCAAAACCGGCAATTATTGCTTTAACCATTTATGGGATATTGCCGGTAACAAGGAATACCTGTGTTGGGATCGAACAGGTGTCTCCTGCTGCTAAGGAGGCTGCCTTAGGAATGGGAGCAAACAGGTGGCAATTGCTTTTCCGGGTTGAGTTGCCGCTTGCCTTTCCTGTAATATTTGCGGGAATACGCACTTCGATGGTAATGAACTTTTCAGTAGCCACATATGCAATTTTCATCGGTGGTGGGGGAATGGGCGGTATTATTATGCAGGGAATGCGAACCTATAATGACAGCATGCTTATAGCAGGAACTGTGGTCGTTGCTGTTGCCACCATTCTTTTGGACAGGATCATTGGCCAGTTTGAACGTCAAGTAGACAGGCGTTATGGATTAGAAAGGCTCTAAGGAGTCTAATAATTTTTAGGGTAAATGGAGAAAGGAATCCAAAAGAAGCCACGCTTAAGCGATTAATTTTGGAACCTTTATTTAGCGTTTAAGTGAGTTTAGAAAAAATTCTTCTGTGGAGGGAAGATTTCATGATTTTAAGTACAAAAAAGAATCACGGATTTTCTTGTGTTGCAAAAATTAAATACAGTTGGGGGTTAGTAAAGAGAAATGATAATATAAACACTCTAGGAAAGCAGCAGGCAATTGATTGTTTTTAGGGAGGTAACCATGGGCTTTCGCGGCAAAATGCTGTTCCTCTCCGTCCACGGGGATCCTCTTGCCAAGCTGGGCAAGATTCAGTCCGGAGGCCAAAATGTCTACGTCAGGGAGCTGGTGAAGGCGCTCGACTCCTTGGGAATCGCCGTAGATGTTTTTACCCACCATTCAGACCCCCAGGCTCCTAATAAAGAACCTTTGGGTAAAAACTCTCAAGTAATAAGACTTCCGGCAGGGCACAAAGGATTTAAACCCAAAAGTCAGATGCTGAAGCTCCTTCCCAGATTTTTGAATGAGCTAAAAGAACATATAGGGACAGGCAACAATTACACCTTAATCCACAGCAATTACTGGCTTTCTGGCTGGGTAGGGTTGCAGCTGCAGAAGAGCTACGGCATCCCCAGAGTCCATACCTCTCATTCACTCGGCATCGTTAGAAAGAAGGCCTTGGATGCGGACAACCCGTTGTTTTCGACGCGCCTCAAAATCGAAAAAGAAGTCCTGCAAAAAGCGGACAAGGTGATCGCCACAACACCACTCGAGCAAAAAATAATAGCAAACTATTACTCTGTAAAACCCCAAAAAATTTCCATGGTGCCCTGCGGTGTCAACACCAAACTGTTTCGTCCTTCCGAGAACAACAAAGCGGGCGAGATTCTGCAAGTGGACAAAAAAATCATCCTTTTCGTGGGGCGGTTTGAAGAAAACAAGGGGCTGCCTGTTCTCTTGAAAGCGCTGGATATCCTAAAGAAAAACCATCCCGCAACGCTGGCGGAGGCCATGCTTGTAATCGTCGGCGGCGACAGCCTGGATACGCCGCCGGAGGAGCTCAGCCCCGAAAAAAAGAGATATTTGAAATTCATTCAGGAAAAAGGCCTTTCCGAGCGGATCATCTTCGCAGGGCCGGTACAGCATAAAGAGCTCCCTTCCTGGTACTCCGGTGCCTGGGTCACGGTAG
The DNA here is from genome assembly GCF_000305935.1 of Thermacetogenium phaeum DSM 12270. Classification (NCBI taxonomy): domain Bacteria; kingdom Bacillati; phylum Bacillota; class Clostridia; order Thermoanaerobacterales; family Thermoanaerobacteraceae; genus Thermacetogenium; species Thermacetogenium phaeum. Next base: position 2,044,294 of record NC_018870.1, read on the forward strand.
TCCCATCATATTACGAATCCTTCGGACTGGTTGCGGTAGAAGCGATGGCTTGTGGATGCCCCGTGATCGCCTCCCGAACGGGAGGCCTCCAGCAAAATGTGCTCCACGGCAAAACCGGTCTGCTCGTGGAGCCGAAAAACCCCAAAGACCTGGCAATAGCCCTAAATTATCTTCTGACGAATGAAAGGGCCAGGAATGAGATGGCAAGACAAGCAGCGCTTCACGGGGAAAAATACAGCTGGGAGAAAACAACATCAGACCTCCTGGCAATTTATAAAGGTGTTGCCGATGAGAGGAGAAATTAATCATCCGAGATACATCCTGGCAACAGATCTCGACGGCACACTGGTAGGCAGCCGTTCGGCACTGGCCGAATTCAACCATGTTATGTCAATACATAAGAGGAACTTCCTTCTGGTCTACGTCACAGGGAGAACCCTATTATCGGCCTGGCAGCTCATCCTCGGGGAAAATCTGCTGCATCCCCAAGTGCTGATCACAGATGTCGGAACAGAGATCTATACGCCCCCCTGGTTGAGAGCGGATGCGGTATGGGACGGCTTGATGGCATCCCGGTGGGATGAGGGCAGAATCAGGTCTGCAATTGAAGGAATAGCGGGTTTGCAAGAGCAAGGGGTGCGGGCGAGATTTCGTCTTGCCTACTACACGGACAAAACAAGATTCCAAGAGGTCATAGCAGGGCTTTCCGAATCTTTAAGAAAAGCCGGTATGCCCGCTACAATAGTACCTTCAATGGAGCGGTTCATCGATGTTATCCCTGCCGGTGCCGGAAAAGGGCCGGCCCTCCAATACGTACAGGAGTTTTACCGCATTAAAAGAGAGGATACTTTTGTCTGCGGTGACAGCGGGAATGATCTGTCTCTGTTTTCAAAAGGTTATAAGGGAATCGTGGTCGGCAACGCGCAGCGGGAACTGATAGAAAGCGTTAAACAGCTTTCGCAGGAGGCTTATCTGGCAAAGTCACACTATGCAGGAGGAATACTGGAGGGCCTGCGATCCTACGGGATGATCGATTAAAAGGGCATTAGGGCACTCACTCTGGGGCATCGAACAGCCTCCGCTCCCCGCCGGTCAAGAAGCTCCTCGGCTCCTCCCCGACCAGGCCGACTATTCCGTACTCCCCGGTCAACGGGTCGAAAACGTAATCTTTAAGAAGGCGGAAGTTCTTGATTTCCCCCGTGCTGCTGACGTGGATGCGCGGCCCCGTGCAGCGGCACCGCTCCTCCCCGATGAAGATCCTCTTTTCACCCGCCGGTGTAATCGGCAGATCCTGTTCGATTACCTCCCGGACCAGGCGCTCCACCAGGGTGAGGTTCACCTGCGGGGGGTTCTGGTAGTAGCAAAGCATAAAGCCGTGGCGCACGTCCCCGTGGTCGTCGGCAGGGGGGTGCCCCATCTGTTCCAGCACCTTCTGGGTGATGTCTTCTGCCGAATGGGCCATCTTGCGGTAGCGCAGGGAGGGGAAAACGATGGACTTGATCTCCTCCGGGTACGGGCCGAAGATCCCCGGTCTGGCGATGATCACCTCTTCCCCTACCCCGACCAGAACATGGGCGTTCCTTTTGATAAAGGGATAAAGCATCTCAAAGTGCTCCACCACCACCCGACAACCTTCGAAAACCGCCTTTGTGACCGCTTCGGCGAGAAGGCCGGGTTGAGTAAAAGCCATTTCGAATCTGACGTCCAAATGATAGGTATGGTGTTCGAAGTCGCCCCTTTCGGCGTCATGCAGCAGCGGCAGAGGGCGCACATTAATCCTCTCGTCATCGTTGGAAAGCTCCAGGCCGGGAAACATCCCCCGGATCAACAGAGACTTCCCCGCTCCGGCGTCACCGATCACCCCGATGAGCAGGTCGTCGGCGTCCAGGTAGCGCTGGGTCAAGTGAGCCCCCAGCTCGTGGATTCTCTTTTTTCCGCGCGGAGCAAAGTAAACTGAATGCATCAAATACTCATGAACCTTCATCCTCATCCCCCCAGGGCAGACACAAATCCAGCAGCGGAGCGTGCTGCTGCGCCCCGTAGATGTCCCTTTCCCCCGGATCCCCACAGGGGAGAGGCCTCTTCATGGTGGCCTTAAAAGCCAAAGCTGGATCGAAGTAGACCACCTCCAGGATGTCCTCCTCGGGCACCCCGTAGAGGCGGGCGATCAAGGCGGCGTTGAGTCTGCCGTTCCTCTTTACCCGTTCGTAGCTCTCCCGATCCTTGAAGATGATATCCAGGGTTAACTCATAGGGCCCGGCGTTCTTGGTTCGGATCACCTGGGCCAGTTCCACCAGCGGTTTCACGACCGCACCTCCTCGAAGCTGACCGGGAAGATCTCCCGGGGGTGAGACAGTGTGAGCAGATGGTGCACCGAAAAGACGTAGGCAGCGCCGGTCTTGAAATCCGAAGGAGAAAAGGGAAAGGCCAGGTTCCCGGCGGTGGCCAGCCTCCCGGGGAAACCGTAGTGCAGCAAGGTGGACCGGGCGAAGCCGCACACCGCTTCCGCCAGCTCCTCCCTCTCCGCCACCGCCTCCAGGACGATCCCCACCTCATGCCCCGCTACGGGGCGGGGCTCCTGTTTCCCCATCACACCGTCCCTGCCGTAGACGTGAAAGGCCAGGCGGAACCTCCGGCGCTCGGAACTGAAGTTGTCCTCGGTGCGTTCACGCACCCCCGCCAGGATCTCCTCCAGAGCGGAGATAAATCTGGGGTCGCGGGCGCCGGCAATAGAAACCACACGGTAGCCGATCTTCCTCGCCCCTTCAACCTTAACCCTGTAGGGGGAGACCGGACGGAAGCGGCTTCCCGCAACGGCCACCCTGCGGCCGTTGACCTGCCGGAAGGTCGTCCCCTGCAAATCCAGGACGCCGCCGGGGCCAGGCAGCAGATAGGGGTTGCTCTTTTCGTAGAGGGTGTGGGCGGCCACCGAGGCCGTGGTGGCCCGCCTTTCCGGACTGGCCGCCTCCACCAGAAAGCGCCTCTTCTCCAGAAAACCGATCATGCAGTCGCTGCCGCTCCCGGGAACGGCGGCGATGGCGGCGCATTCCAGGATCTTGCCCAGGTGCAGGGAGAGCCCCGGATCGTAGCCCTCTCTGATGGGGAGGGCGGCGAACACCGCCGGGTCATAGCAGCGCCCTGCCAGAACGACCTCCGCCCCTCCGTCCAGGGCTTCGATCAGAGGTTCGACCCCCATCTGGGCGACCAGGTTGGTGCTTTCGTTGATGGCCTCCTCCGTGAGTTCCGGAACCGGCCCCAGCGGGCTGACCCTCCCCTGCCGGAGCGCCTCAGCAAGTTTCTGCCTGGAGACATCGGCCGGGATCACCGCCATCCTAAAGGAGAGCCCCTCCTCCTCGGCCACCTCCAGGATGATCCTGCGGCACCACTCCAGGTGCTGCCTGGCCCCGGAGCCGCCGGCGGTCCCGATCAGCAACGGGATCCGCAGGGTGCGCGCCGCCCGCAGCAGAAAGGTGAGATCCCGCTTGACCGCGCCGCGGGGCACGAAGGGTTTGCCGGAACCCAGGTAGTAGGGCCCAGGGTCGGTGGAGCCGGCGTCCACGGCGATGACGTGGGGTCTGCAGGAAAGCCCGTTCTCAAAGGAGACCGCCGGGAACCCGTATCCCAGTATAGCCGTCGGGGAAAGCAAAACCATCTGTTTCATTGAAATCACATCTCCCCTAAATCACATCCCCGCCTCTTTTATAGCGCAGGATCCGCAAGGCCCTCTGCATTTCATTGACGACCACCATCATCCCTTCATCCACCCCCATCCCGGGCTTGGCCAGCATCTGGTCGGGTCGGGTGGCCAGGGCTATATGGACACAGACCCTGGCGGAGCGGTCGGTCTCATTGCAGGTTCCCCCCAGATAGGCACCGCAGCCGCGCTCCTTGGCGTAGATGACGGCCTCCACGGTGTTGTTAATACCCCCCAGGTCCGGCGTCTTGACCTGTACCATATGGGCGGCCCCGGCATTTACGAAGTCCCGGACGTCTTCGAGGGTGTTGCACCACTCGTCGGCAACGATCTCCACTGATACCCCCTTGACGACCAGCAAAACCTTCAGTCTTTGCAGGCCCTCTATCTGCCCGGCTTTGGAGCCCATGTCGATGGGGCCCTCGATCCGCAGCTTGAGGGGAGCGGCCGCCCTCTCCAGACGGGCCAGGTAATCGGCGATCCGCTCGAGATCGTTGTCAAAGGCCAGCCCCAGAGTACCGTAGACGTCGATGTGCAAGACGGGGCGGTAGTCCTCCCCTGCCAGCTCCCGCGCCCGCCTGCTCAACCAGCCGACGTAATCACAGAGTTTTTCCCCGTTCCTGCCCAGCTTCGAATCCACGTTGTTGATCAGCCCGTGCGGCAGAACGTCGGCCCGCTTGATGATAGCCTTATCCGCGTTGGTAAACCGCTCGTCACCGGTCTGGGCGAAGACCGGAACGGGCTCCAGGGTCAGGCCGGTTCCGTATTCGTCGGAGAGCACCTCGCACATCAGCCTGCGCTCTTTGAGGGCGACGGCATGGAGCAGAGCCTGGGTCAATCCGTAGAGAACGGCGGTGTGCAGGCGCCTGCCGTCCCTTGTGGTAAAGGAGCCGATCTCCTCCGCCATCTCCCGGAATCCCGTGATCTCTCTCCCTGCAAGCCTTTCTCCGAGGTATTCCTCCACCAGGGGAATGTAGCTTTCCGCCAGAAACAGCGGATCCCGCCCCCCGGCGCCCGAGTACTGCACGGCGGCGCAGTCCCCGTAGGCCACCTCCCCCCCGGAGAGGAGCAGCATGATGCTGAGAGACTCCCCCCGCTGCCTGACGGAGGTAAATCCGGGGGTGCGCGGTTCCCCGCGGTAGGCCGCTCCGTCTTCCCGGGCGCCCATTTTGATCGCCAGCTGGTCGTCAAAGAAAAAACCAGTCAGCCCCGGAGATGCCAATACCTTTTCGATGCGCATTCTTTCCTCACCTCGGCTTGCCCACCAGCCGGCCTTTGCTGATGGCGTAGATGTCGTCGATCACCATTCTCAAACCGGGCTCCCGCTTCTCCTGCCGGCCGCGCTCCTCGATCTTCTTCCTGTGAAAATCCTTGATTTCGGCGGATAAGGGGATGTTGCCCGTGTCCAGGAGCCTGATCGCCCCACTGGCATCGCGCACCGGCATGATGCCTCCCCGGGCAGCCCTGGAGGGAGCAAAAGGAATGTCGAGGACACCCGCCTCAAACGCCCTGACTGTTCCCACGGCCAGGTCCCCCTCCCCCAGCTCCAGTACCCTGTCGAACACTTCCCGGACCTCCCTTTCAATAACGCTTTCCTCCTCGGCCAGCTCCGGAGTCTCCGGAACCCGCTGCTCCGCCAGCATCCGGAGCACCTGGCGGGTGCAGAGCAGCCCGGCCAGGTTGGCCTCCAGGCTGGGCACACCCATGGCCTCGTGAGGTGTTTTCACGATCACTTTATTGGCACCGGCAAGAGCCGCAGTGGCCGCTCCCCAGGCAATCACACCCAAAGCGCGCGGTTCCTCCTGGGGGAAACCTCCCATCCACTGATGAAAGACCGTCGTCAGGAGGACGTCTGAATAGCCGAAGCGGTCCAGATAGCTTCTTCCCAACCGGGCCAGGGTCCGCAGTGCTGCGGCATCCTGGATCAGGTTGCCCCCCTGCCCGTAGCCTATAGCGATGCTCTTGACTCCCTGCCCGGCCGCCAGCAAGGCCTCGATAATCCCCACCACGTGGGAGATAAAAGGTGGAACCAGCGTCCCCGTAAGGGGGCCGAACATCTCCCGGTTGATGATGATGCCGTGCTCGGCGTAGAACCCGCAGAGGCGGTCCACATACTGCCAGTGGAGCAGAGAGCGCTCCAGGGGCACGTCCTTGGCGTAGGGGATATTGTAGGAAATTCCACCGCCCTCAAAATCCGTAAACCCGGCCGCCAGGGTTATTTCCGCCAAAAGCCGGGCGTCGGGAGTGCCGTGCCGCACCTGTACCGGAACGCCGGTCGCCTCGATGATCCGGCGGCAGTTCTTCACCCCGTAGTTAACCGCCGGGAGCCCGTTGAGCAGGGAGCGGTCAGCCGCTTTGGATTCCTTGATTCCCCTGGCCGCCTCGGAATAACGGTTCTGCCTGGTGTAGGAATCGACGGTGGTGGGTAAAAAGTCGGCCTCGCCCTCCTTTTCCAGAGATCTCAGCAGGGCAATGTGCTCGTCGATCAGGGCAACACCGGCCCGCGGCTGCAGGTAAATGCGGCCCTCAGCCTGACCTTTCAGGAGCTTATAATAAGCCACCTTCTCTTTGGGTAAACCCCTGTGATAGGCCAGCGCCTCTTCGAGATCCACCCCCCTGCCGCTCGGCCAGGCAGCCAGCACCTCAGTGCGCTCCTGAAAGAACCGTTCGATCTCCCACTTGCGGTCCTGCAGGCTCAAAAAGCACACCTCCCAGCATGCTCCAGCGTTTCTCTCAACAGCACCTGCGCCGCTTCCGGACATACGTCAACCAGGAGTCCGACCGCAGCCAATAGATAGGAGCCGTCCAGGAAAAGGTCCGGACGGCGCGGGCTTAAGACCAAAGGGTCGCTCTGCCTGACGGCCTCTTGAAGCAGGGCAGCGGGATCTGCAGCATGCACCAGCACCCCTCCCGTGCCTGCCAGCACCTCCACTCCGGTCAGGTCTTTACCCTCCTGAATCCAGATCCTTCCCTCCGGGGTGTAGGCCTCTCTTAAACGGCCGGCATGCCGCCGCAGGGCTTCCCGGATACAGGCTGTTGCCAGTGCCCGGTCGAATTCCGCCGTCCTCTCGTCCTGGGGTATGGCTCCCCGACCGGCATTTATCCTGGCGGCATAACTTCTGAGTTCTTCCCTGCTTACCGCAAAGGGAAGAAGAGACAGTACGGCGTCTTCGCCTACTGCCTCCAGTAAAGAAAGGACGCTCACCCGAACCCCCAGATCCCCTTCGACGGTCCGCTTGGCGAAAGGCTCAGGTGGCCCCTTGTAGACGCACCCCGGTGTCAGCGGTTTTCCCTCGCAGAAGGAATGCACATCCGTAGTGGCCCCGCCGACGTCAACGAGAACGACATCCTTTCCCAGGGTTTTCTGCAGCAGCTCTCCGGCCTTCATCACCGCCAGGGGGGTGGGCATGGCCAGCCCGAACTCCTGCTGGATCTGCTCCAGCCCTCTGGCCTTGGTGATCTCGTCCAGATAGAGTTCCCTGATCGCCTTCCTGGCGGGCTCCGGGTTGAGCACGTTGATCTCGGGCAAGACGTTCTCGGTTACCACCACCCGGGGAACACTGCCTTCCAGAAGGGAAGCTGCCCGCGGCGCCGCCTCCTTGTTTCCGGCCACCACCACCGGTACCCCCGGCCCCGAGCGGGCGATCAGGGAGGCGTTCTTAAGGAGGGTTCTGCGCTCCCCTCCATCGGTACCCCCGGCCAACAGCAGCAGATCCGGCCGCAAGGCATTGATCTCCTCGATCTCCCGGCGGGTGAGGGTGTAGGAAAAACTCGCCACGACCCTGGCACCGGCTCCCAGCGCGGCCTCCCGGGCCGCCTTCACCGTCAGAGCAGGCACCAGCCCGACGGCCACGATTCTCAAACCACCTGCGGCAGAACTGCAGGCCCGTTTGAGCCTGACCCCCTCCAAAAGCCCCGAAGGAAATGCCTTCAGGGCAGCGAACAACCCCTCCCTGAGATCCGTCTCCACCGTGGTCGGGGCCTGAGCGGTACCCAGCAGTGCCGGCGGATCGAGGCTCACCAGAGTCACCTTGGTAAAGGTGCTGCCGAAATCGATCAACAAAGCCTTCATAGACCGAGATCCCTCTTCAAATCGGCGATGGCCACCTCGGGAAGGGTTCCCGGCGGGTACACCCGGTCAAACCCCATATCCCTGAAGAGCCGCTCTACTTCGGCAAAAGTCCTCTTGCCCACGACCAGGTTTCCCCCTACATAGAGCAAGATCTCCCCGATGCCGGACTCGCGGCACTTATCCCGCAAACCCCGGCAGTCCAGCTCACCGTGGCCGTAGAGGGAGGAAACCAGGATGGCCGCGGCATCGCTTTCAATGGCGGCGTTGATGAACTCCTCCTGGGAAACCATCACTCCCAGGTTGACCACCTTAAATCCGGCCTGCCTGAGGCTCATTTCCAGGATCCTGTTGCCAACCGCGTGCACATCGGCCCCAATCACACCCAGCACTACTGTGTCCTTCCGCGACACCGGTCCCGCCTCCTCAAGAGAGCCCTAAGCGGACGCGCCAGAGAATGCTCTTGCGATCAGTTGGGGCTTAATTCACCAGTTGCTTGCAGAGCTCCACAGCCGCTCCGGCATCCGGCGCATAGCCGTCGGCTCCGATCTCCTCTGTATACTCCCGGGTAACCGGGGCACCTCCGATGATCACCTTAACCGTATCCCGCAGCCCCTCTTTTTCCAGGGCGGCGATGACCTCCTGCATAACCGGCATGGTGGTGGTCAAAAGGGCGGACATTCCCACCAAATGCGGCTGATGTTCCTTTACCGCCTGCACGAACTTTTCCGGCGCTGCGTCCACACCCAAGTCGACGATGCTGAAACCGCTGCTCTCCAGCATCATAATCACCAGGTTCTTGCCGATATCGTGCAGGTCACCCTTGACAGAACCGATAACCACCTTCCCTGCGGCGGGCACCTCGGCTCCACCGATCCTCTCTTTCGCCAGTTCGACGCCCGCCTTCATGGCCTGGGCGGACATCATCATTTCCGGCACGAACATCTCTCCCTCTTTAAAGCGGACCCCCACCTCATTGATTCCGGGGATCAGTGCCTCATTGATAACCCGGAGCGGCTCTTCTCCCGCTTCCAGCAGCCGTTTCGTGGCCTCCTTCACCCCTTGAACATCACCTGCTATTACCAGATCGATCAGTTCCTTCAGGCTGCTCATGCTTCATCCCTCCATTTTTTCAGGTTAAAATTAATCGGCAGGTTCAACCGGCTACCGCAAAGTCAGCCGCCGAGCCTTTCCTCCGCCCGGCGCAGGATGCCGTCGATCTCCCGTTCGGTATCTGGAGCGAGAGGCGTCGGTCGGTAATTATCCATGATCTCGCGCAGCTTCTCCCGGATCCGGGTACCCATGGTCTTGGAGCCTCCTGCCGCCCAGGTCTCGTAGTTATTGAAATCGGAAAGGGTGCTCCCCCAGCTCTCCCTGAAGTGCCTGGCGGTGTGTTCGTCCCCCAGGAAGTTGCCTCCGGGGCCCACACGCATGATGGCCTCTACGGCCAGGTACTCGGGGGTGGTATTCACCCCTTTGAGGAGGTACCTTACCCGTGAGACAACCTCATCGGTCAACACCAGCATTTCCAGACAGCCGGTGCGCCCGGACTCGATGTAAAAGACGTCATGCATCAGGTTGCACCCCTGCAGAGCGCCCATCAGGGTAAACATGGTTCCCTCGACCACGGCCTGCTCGTCAAAAACCTTGGAACTGCCGCACCCTGCATAACCCCAGGAAGGCAGGGAGTAATAGCGGGCCAGATCGCACAGGCAACCCTGGAGCAGGAGCGCCTCCGGTACTGCGTACACCGCCATCATCGTGCGCATGTCCAGAGGAGAATCGCCGTATCCGTAGAGGAAAGGTGCGCCCGGATTCTTCAGCTGGTGCACCACCAGCCCGCAGAGGGCCTCGGCATTGGCCTGGACAACCGTTCCGGCAACCGTAATCGGGGTGGAGGCGCCGGCCACGGCACCGCAGGCGAAATTGACCGGAATCCGGTTTTCGGCGGCCAGCAGGAGTTTGTCCACCGATTCAAAGGGAAGCTGCAGCGGGGAGGTCGGCTCGCAGTAGAGAACAAAAAGCGGCCGGTGCTTGAGGGCCTCCTTCCCGCCGGCGGCAGCAGCAGCCATCTCGAAGATATCCTCTACCGTCCCCCTGTCCTCGGCGATCACCACCTGCGGTTTGATGCTGTTTTTGAGCATCAGAGCGTACTGAGCCCTGTTGATCATCCGTCTGTCGACGTCAGACAGCAGCCCCATCGACATAACGAAGTCGAGGTTGGGGAGGGCGTCAACCACCTGCAGCGCCATCGCAACATCGGCACTCTGCCAGGGTCTGCGCTCCCCTGTAAAGGGATCGAGGTAGACCAGGGTATCGGAACCCGTCCCAAAGTAGACGTTGGACTTCTCCAGCCACAGGGCCGGCTCGCCCAACCTGTTGTAAAGGGTGATCCTCGAAGGGGCGGTGGCGAGCGCCCGTTTCACCAAGGTATTGGGGATATAGGTCCGGCCGTCGCTGCCTGTGTAGGCCCCCGCCCGCTTCAAGAGATCCGCCGCCTCGTCGTGGTGCACCACAACGCCCACCTCTTCCAGGACGCGGCAGCTGGCGCTGTGGATCTCCCGGATCTGTTCCGGGGAAAGGGTTCGAAAAGCCATCCCCGCTCCGTGGCTGCTGGCGTATTCCATCGTTCCGCCCCCTAATCCCGGCACTCCGCTTCCCGGCGCCTGATGATCGCCTGCATCTCTTCCACCGCACCGTCGGGGAGGGCGGCGGCTCGATGTTCTTCCAGTATCTCCCTGACCTTCGCCGTGGCGAGATCCAGCGGTGTCTTTTTCCCCCTGGCCTCCCACTGTTCCCAGAGGTACCTTACAAAGAAGCGGGGTGACCAGATCTCTTCCCGGAAGTACTTAAAGGTATGGCCGTGCCCCATGAAGTTGCCTCCGGGGCCTACGTCATGGATGCAATCAACCGCCAGGTGCTCCGGCGTGATCCTGGTTCCGGCTCCGGTGTAGCGGGCCATGTCAATGATATCATCGCAGATGGCCAGGAAGGGGAGATATCCCGTCTTGCCTCCCTCCAGATAGCCCACGTCGTGCACCAGGTTGCATCCCTCCAGCTGGGTCAGCATGATGGTCATGGCGGCTTCCACCCCTGCCTGCACGTCGGGCAGAGGGGCATTGACACAGCCCGCCTCGGTGAAATTGGGAAGCCCGTAGAACTGGGCGAGCTGCGTCATGACGGCGTAGTTCATGGAGGTCTCCGGCGCCCCGTAGAGGGTGACGGTGGTCTTCATGTCCATCGGGGTTGCTCCCCCTCCGATGATGATCGGAGCACCCTTCTTCTTCAGCTGCGCCATTACCACTCCCGCCAGCCCCTCGGCGTTGATCTGGGCGATACACCCTGCCTTGGTTACCGGCGTCGTCGCCCCGGCCAGGACCCCGGAGGTATAGACGACGGGAATGTCGTATTCAAAGCACTTGAACATCTTGGCAACCCCCTCATCGGTATGGATAAGGGGGGAGATGGGCTCGGAGTAGAGAATGATGTAGGGGTTGCTCCTCAGGTTGTCCTCTCCGCCGACACAGGCGGCCGCCATCTCGATCACTGCTTCGGTGTTTGCTGCATTGTGGGCGGTGAAAATAACCGGTTTGCTGCTCTCTCGGGTCATTGCTTCGAACTGGTGCAGGTCGCTGACACGGGGATTGGTATCGGAGGCAATGGCATAGCTCATAATGAAATCATAGTTCGGCAGGTAGTCCATCAATCTGGCCGCCCGGCTGACGTCTTCCTTGCAGGACACCCTTCTCTCTTCTGTATCTATATCTACGGTAAAGGGAAGATCCGAGCCCGTCCCGTAATAAACACGGTTCTTCTCCAGCGGCATCACCCGCCTGCCGAGCCTGTCGGCGATGCAAATGCGCTTGGGCGCCAGGCGCAGGCATTCCTCTACCAGCCAGGCCGGGATCCACACCCGGTTCTCCCGGACCCGGCAGCCCGCATCCTTTAGCAGTTTCAGTGCCTCCTGGTTCTGCACAACCGTCCCGGTACGCTCCAGGATCTCCAAGGAAGCATAATGGATCTGCTCCAGCTGGGAATCGGAGACCCAGGTCAGTCGCGGTGTTATCTGTTCCTCATAGTTTGATCTGTATCTATCCACAATTAAACCTCCTCTATAAACATCTTCAGAATCACTGCAAACAAGCTCGCCTGAACATCTCTTTTAGACTACACCCAGCATTCAAAGCAAGAATCATACCAGCTGCTCACCGGAACCACCCGCTTTCACAAAAAAGAACAAACAGCCTCGAGACGATCCGAACAAGAAGCTCCTTTGCTGCCTCTTTTTTGAGCTCAAACCGCTCTCCCCAGAAAAAGGGTATTGGACAGGTGGTGCCTGGGCCGGAGCGGCCAAGGCGTATCACTTCGAACCGCACATTATTTTTGCACAAGAACCGACCGATGTCCAACCACCTATAACTGCAAAGATTATTTGCCTGCCACTTTCGTATGCATAAAATCAATCCCTCCGCACGGGAAATATAGTTCCCGGCGGAGAGATTGATAGAGGGGGGGCGAATATATTATCGGTCAATCAAGGAGAAAGCCCTTTTTCAGCGGATCGCGACGGTCGATTACCAACTGATTGAACCCCGTGATAAATACCTCACCCTGAATAACCGGAACAACGGCCGTAAAATCGCCTACTTTCACCTCTTTGATCAGCTTTCCGTAAAAAAGCGTTTTGGCAGGGCTCTGATGGACGAATGTCTCGTTCAGTTTCAGCTCACCCCTGGCATAGTGCCTGGCCATACGGGCGCACGTACCTGTCCCGCAAGGGGAACGATCGACCTGGGTATTTCCGAAAACCACGAATCCCCGGTAAGGCGCGCCCGGTTTGTCCGGCTGCTGGCAAAACATGAGATCATTGAGAAAAGTGATCTGGGGGGCCAGGGGGTGCTGCACCTTGACCTGCTCTCTGGCAACCTGCAGGATTGCGGTCCCCAGCCGGGCCAGCCGGTGGACCGGTAGGGCGTCGATACCGGCTGCAACCTGCTCTATATCAACCATTACAAAAAAGTTTCCTCCCCAAGCGATATCCACCGTAATCCGCCCGATCTCCGGAACTTCCAAGGGGATATTCTGTCGATACAGGAATGAGGGTACGTTTTCCAGGGATACCGACAAAACTTCCCCATCCCTTACTTCCACGTAGGTCTTCACCAGGCCGGCAGGGGTCTCCTGCACTACCGTCGTCACGGGCTCAACCGCCGGAACCCGACCGGTTTCCACCAGGACCTTGCCCACCGCCAGCGCCCCCGCTCCGCACATGGGTGCGTAGTAGCCGCAATCTATGTAAAAAACCCCGACGTGGGCCTCAGGGTGAGTGGGTTCCGTCAAGACCGCTCCGACCATCTCACGATGCCCTCTGGGTTCCATCATGGTGCTGGTGCGGATCCAGTCATAGTGCCGCTGCATATACAGCATCTTCTCCAGCATGGTGTTGCCATGTAGGCGGGGAAGGCCTCCGGAGAAGATCCTGGTGGGTTCACCTGCAGTATGTGAATCGATCACACTCAATACGAGCTCCAACTGCACTCTCATCCCTCCCACATGATAATCTTTCGGTCCGGGAACAGTAAGTTCCCGGACCGAAAGATCTCTGCCTTCATTCTAGGCTTTGTGCCGGAGCTCCATGTACGGCTGCCTGGTAGCCAATGATACAATAATGAAAACGACGGCAGAGACGATTCCAGAGTAAATTTCCACAGGTATGCCCCAGACATTAAGCTTGGTAATCAACCCAATGACGGCCATAGCCGCCCCCACCAGCAGCCCGGCAACGGCGCCCTGGCGGGTTGCCCTCTTCCAGAGAATGCCTCCGACAACAGGAACGAACACCCCACCGGTGTAGAGGAAGTACGAGTAGTTGAGTATATCAATAATGCTCGGGATCGCCAGAGCGAAGAAGATGCTGCCGACGCCCAGGATCAGTGTCCACAACCGGCTCAGGGCCAGCAGCCTTTTCTCATTCCCTTCCTCTTTGACTCCGAAGACCTCCATGTAAAAATCCCTGATTATATGAGAAGTCCCCGCAGTGAGAATGGAATCGGCCGTTGACATAATCGCCGCCATCACAGCAGCCAGAATTATCCCCGCCATCACCGGATGGAAAAAGCTACTGATCACCGTTGTGGCGGCTTGACTCGAATCGGCCAGATCTGGGAATATAGCTTTGGCAGCCAGGCCGATGAGTACGGTGAAGATGCATATCACCACGATCGCCAAACCGGACAAAATGCCGGCAGTCCTGGCCGTCTTGCCGTCTTTGGTAGCGAACAAACGCTGATAGACGTCCTGTCCGATCAAGGTGTACATCATCATGGGGAGGGTTAACCACATGACTAGAGAGATATCGCCACCCGACCAAGTGAAAAAGCCCTCTCCGACACCTTGAGCCGTCACCGTGGCAACCAGGCTTTGGTAGCCTCCGGCTCTGGAAACGGCCACAACAGCCGCAATGACGGCACCAAGAGCAGCGATCGATACCTGCACGAAGTCGGTCAGGGTCACCGCCCAAAGACCGCCCACCACAGTATAGCCGACAAAGATCAACGCAGCAAGGATAAGTCCGATATTAGACTCCACCCCGACCATCGCCAGCACGGCGCGGGTGGCCAGCACCTGAGCGCCAAGAATTCCCACCAGGGCAATGAGGGACAGCAAAGCGCTTAAAACCCTGATTGTCTTGCCGCCGTACCTGTGTTCCAGATAGTCCGGAACCGTGTAGAATGCCAAATCCCTCATTTTAAAGGCAACAAAGGCAACCAGAATAAACCCGAGGCCTCCTCCGATGGCCTGCCACAGGGCGACCCAGCCGTGATCATAAGCATAGCTGGACAGCCCCAGAAAATAACCGCCGCCAAAATAGGTAGCCGTCAGGGTAAAGGTCGCCAGCAGCAGCCCCAGCCTGCGGCCAGCCAATAGGAAATCGGTCATACTCTTGTTATAACGCCCGGCCCAAATCCCTATGGCGAGCACAAAAATTACGTAAACGATCAGTACAGTAAGTAACATAATCTTACCTCCTATCCTCTTTGAGAACCGGCATCTTTTAAAGGACACAACAATACCTCAATCCACCCTAAGCAGTAACCCTCATCTTGCACCACCTCCCCCTGCACTCGAAGATCCAATTTTCCGGAAGACCGCCACGCCTCCGGCGGAACCGGCAAAGCAGGAAATACACCGCCCGGTAACCGGAGAGCAACCTCAGGGCCGCTGGGAGGTCACTGAGGCAGGAATGTTCGACTGTCCGGATCCCAGCCCGCCCCCCAGGCCGGTCTGCAGGTCGCTCCGGAATGAACCCCGAGCGGGGTTGTCGGCCGCCTGGGGTTTTCAGACTATCCGCTGTTTTGTTTCAGCTTTTCAGCTACCAGTTCATCGACCAGTTCCTCGTCGACCAGGTAGGGCAGGGTGATGTGCCCGAAACCCTCGTAGTTTTTGTTGAACTCGATGCTGGTTTCGATGGAGTGCTCGTTGCGCGCCCAGGAGCGACGGGCTACTCCGCACATCACGTCCCACAGCAAGGAGGACTTGATGATCTCGTCGACCCTTTCGCTGCCGTCCAAAACAAGGCCGAAACCTCCGTTGATCGCCTTGCCGATGCCGACTCCTCCCCCGTTGTGCAGGGCAACCAGGCTCATCCCCCTGGCGGCGTTCCCGGCAAAGCACTGAACCGCCATGTCGGCCATGATGTTGCTGCCGTCTTTGATGTTGGCCGTTTCTCTAAATGGGGAATCGGTGCCGCTGACGTCATGGTGATCCCTGCCGATCATGACCGGGCCGATTTCACCTTTTCTCACCATTTCGTTGAATTTGAGGGCGATCTTCATCCGGCCCTCAGCGTCCTGATAGAGGATCCTGGCCTGCGATCCGACGACCAGGTTGTTCTTCTCGGCATCCCGGATCCAGATGTAGTTGTCCCGGTCCTGCCCCCTGCGGCTGGGATCGATGCATTCCATGGCCGCCCTGTCGGTCTTAACCAGGTCTTCGTGCTTGCCGCTCAAACAAACCCATCGGAAGGGCCCGTACCCGTAATCGAAGAGTTGGGGGCCCATGATGTCCTCAACATACGAGGGCCAGATAAAACCGTCCCTCTCGTCTACTCCGTTTCTGGCGATTTCTTTGACGCCGGCATCAAATACTGCCTTCATGAAGGAGTTTCCGTAGTCGAAAAAGTAGGTACCCCGGTCGACCAGGGCTTTGATCAGTTCGTAGTGGCGCCGCAGACTCCGGTCGACAAGCTCCTTGAATTTTTCCCGGTCGGTGGCCAAAAGCCTGGTTCTTTCCTCAAAGGTCAGACCCTGGGGACAGTAGCCGCCTTCGTAAGCAGCGTGGCAGGAGGTCTGATCGGAGAGGAGATCGACTTTAATATCATTCCTCACGATGTATTCCAGCAGATCCACTACGTTGCCGTAGTAGGCTATCGAAATGGGTTCCCTTTTGTGCAGGTATTCGTCTACCGTTCTGAAGATATCGTCAAGGTCATCGGAAACCCGGCTTACCCATTTCTGTTCGTATCGGGTCTGGATTCTGGAGTAGTCCACTTCGGCGATGACTCCTACCCCACCGGCTATCTCCACGGCCTTGGGCTGGGCGCCGCTCATCCCCCCAAGCCCGGAGGATACGAAGAGATGGCCCCTCAGGTCGCCGTCTTGCGGTATGCCGAGTTTCAGCCTGCCGGCATTGAGGATGGTGTTGAAGGTGCCGTGGACGATACCCTGCGGACCGATGTACATCCAGCCCCCGGCGGTCATCTGGCCGTAGTTGGCAACCCCCATCTCTTCGGCAATTTCCCAGTCTTTAAGGTTGTCGTACATCCCGACCATCAGGGCATTGGTGATGATGACCCGCGGAGCGTCCGGCTTCGAGGGAAACAGCCCGAGGGGATGCCCTGACATCACCACCAGGGTCTGACTGTCGGTCATGACCTCCAGGTACTTCTTGAGCAGCCGGTACTGCATCCAGTTCTGGCAGACTCTCCCCGTCTCGCCGTAGGTCACCAGCTCGTAAGGATAAAGGGCGACCTCAAAGTCAAGGTTGTTGTCGATCATCACCTGGAAGGCCTTACCTTCGATACAATTCCCTTCGTACTCGTCGATCGGGCGGGCGTAGATCCTTCCCGGCGGGCGATAGCGGTAGGCATAGATCCTTCCCCGGGTTAGCAGTTCATCCAGAAATTCCAGTGCCAGCTTTTCATGGAGCTCTTCAGGCACATAGCGAAGGGCGTTTTTTAAGGCAATCTTCGTCTGCTCCGGCGTCAGGTTAAACCCCCGGCTGGGCGCCCTCCTGATGCCGGGCACAAACTCCGGCATCTCCGGTAGCTCGCCGTCCAGTTTGATCGTCATCGCCCCAGCTATTGTGGCATTGTCAAGCATTAGACCTTCCCTCCCTGTTCCGACAATCCATTTGAAGACATTATTAATGTTATGCAAAAAGCGTACCAAAGCCCTGTTGTGCCGGGAACCGTTGCTTTCCCCGCAACCTCTGAAGGCTATTCTTATGCATGTTTCGGCGGCACCGGTCGCCCGACAGCCGTATTTAAAAGCAAAAACTATCTGTGCGCAACAAAACTTTGCTTCCCTTTGAAAGGGAACTTATTAAATAGTGGACTGTCAACTGAAAACCGCCCGGTTTGGACGACGGTCCCACTGAAATAAGTGCCCGTTGCGCACCCGCAGCCCCCTCACAACACCGAAACGCCGTCATAGCCGCCTTAAGCATCCGCTTCAGCGGAGCAATGGGAGCGCAGGGCCGGCCGCCAGTTCCTCCAGCCCCAGCTCCCTTTGTTTGGATAGTGGAATGGAACCGTCCTCCTGCCACCCCATTAAGGCGTAAAATTCCTTCAGCATTGGTTCCAGCCGGACCACCGAACCCTTGCAGGGCCCTTCCGCTATCGGCTCTACCAGGAACTTTTTGGGAAGGGTATCATCCCGGCCGGTGGCCCCGAACCGGAAGTTCAAAAGGCGTTCGGCGTTGACGATCCTCTCACCGATTTTCATCAACAGCTCGGGAGCAAACTCCCCTCCAGCGAAGGCAGAGAGAACGGCAGCAGCCGCCTTCACATCAAAGTCCAGCAGCATGCCGAACTCCGGTATCTTGCAGATACCCAGGGAGTCGATCACGGCGCAGGCCAGCATACACTGCCTGACCATGGCCGGCTTCCCCTCCTCCGCCAGCCTGTCGGCGGCTTTCTCAGTGCCATAGGCCTGCAAGGCCTGCTCGGGGGTATAGGTGTATTCCGGCTTGGCGTAGACGTAGCCGAAATCCCCTCCCCTATTGGAGACAGCATAACCCAGGCCCGTTCCTTTAAAACCCCGGGGATCCATGATGGTGATGCTGAGGCCCTTGACGTGGTAGGCGTACTCTTCGGCTCCCCTGCCGATGATCTCCGCAGCCCTTTTCACACCTTGGGACAGGGTATCCCCCAACCTGGTACTGCGCCCGGCGATCTGGCGGATCAGCTCCTCCATGGCCTCCGCCTTCCCCCAGGTGAGCTCCAGGCCACCCGTGTCTTCTCCGGTCAGTATCCCCCGATCATAGATGTCCATGGCAAAGGCCACCACATTACCCGTTCCCAGACTGTCGAGACCGTATTCATCGCACATATTGATAAGGTAGATGCTTTCCAGCCCGTCGGCATTGCCGCACCTAGGCCCCCAGGAGGAGAGCGGCTCGTACTCTCCCCTGTCCCCAACAAACCCCTCATGCCTGCCCCTGTCGATCCGGACGAAGGCCCGGCAGCGGATCGGGCAGTTGTAGCAGGCATGGTGTTTCACCACCAGATCCCTGTAATGAGAGCCGCAGGCAGTCTCTACCCCCTCGAAGGTCACCTGCCTGTAATTCTTGGCCCCGGAGGCACCCTGGGCATCGGTCCATTTCAGCCAGCCGGAGGAACCCGATGTAGTCCACATCTCCCAGCAGGGGAGGGACTTCAGCCTGGCGATGTAATTCTTTACCGCCGCCACCGCAGCCTCCGGTACATCCCTTTTCAGAGAATCCATTTTCTTCACCGCAACGGCTTTGAGGTTCTTCGACCCCATGACAGCTCCCATTCCCGTCCGGCCGGCGGCGTGCCCCACATCTGTCATGATACAGGCTAGAGGGGAAAGGTTTTCCCCGGCGGGTCCGATCAGGAGCACCTGAGCCCGTTCGTCCCCCGCCAGTTTCCGGATCCTGCGGCGGGCCTCCCCCGTTTTGAGCCCCCAGACCGAACCGGCGTCCTCGACGGTGATCCGATCCCCCCGGATGTTGATAAAGACGGGACACTGCGCCCGGCCCGTAACGATCAGGGCGAGGATTCCGCAGGCTCTAAGCTCCGCTCCAAAGGACCCCCCGCCGTTGGAAATCCCGATCAGGCCGGTGAGGGGGGAGCGGGCCCCCACATGCAGTCGGCCGGTGGTGATCATCCGGGTGCCACCCAGGAGCCCGCCGGCAAATATCAGAATGTTTTCCGGATCGAGTGGTCGCACCGCCGGGTCGAGGTGCCTCAAGAGGAGATAAGCGCCGAGACCGCGTCCTCCCAGGTAGTTTCTGAGCACCTCTTCAGGACACGGTTTCCTTGTTATTTCCTGAGCAGTCAAATCGACCAGCACCAGCTCCCCCGCCAGATTGTTCCACATCGCCACCACTCCTTTCCAAAACGGTCGGAAAAGTACGAAAAAACATCCTCGGAAGATCGCCCAGGACGTCCGGCCGACATCTTCGCCCTATCCACTCCTTAAGCAAAAAGGATACCAATCCCCAGGCGGCATCAACCAGGGGATTAAGCCCGCTCCTTCATCGAGAGGCAACGGCAATAGCCCCTCCCAGGAGAACAATCAAGCCGCCCAGCAACTGCAGCCATGTCAAAAACTGAGAAAACAGCAGGGCCGAAAATACCACCGTGACCAGAGGTTCGACCATGCAGAGGAGGGAGGCCAGGGTGGAACCGATCAGCCTCATACCGGTGAGAAAGCAGAACCTGGCCAGGTTCGTGGCAACCAAGGCGCAGCCGATGATGGCCAGCCACGCCTCGAGCTCAATTGCGAGACTGATCCCTTTCTCCAGCAGCCCTACCGGCAGAACCGTTAAAGCCGTAAACAGGGATAAAAAAGCCCCGACCAGCAAGGAATCGATCTCCCTCACCAGCCGGTAACTCAGCAGAATCACCACCGAACAGATGAGAGCAGAGCCAAACGCCAGTGCCATTCCCAGCGGGTTTGCCCTCCCTGCCGAGGCCCCCAGCACCATGCTCAACCCTGTGAAGGAAATGGCAATTCCTGCAACGGTCCTCAGCGACTGCTTCTCCCGGAACAGCAAGAATGAAAACAGGGCCACCAGGGCAGGGTAGGTATAGAAAATAAGCTGAACCAACGAAGCCTGGAGGTATTTCACAGAGGTGAGGTAGAGCGCTGATTGGAGCGTCTCCAGCACCCCTCCCATAACGAATAGGCAGCCGAGCTGACGCCAGGACAGATGTACCGGCAGAGATTTCCTCCAGAGGTACAGAAAAAAGACGCTCGCCCCGATCAGCGTCCGCAGAAAAATAAAGGTGAGCACGCTCGCCTGCCCCCGGTAGGCGTACAGGGCAAAAATAGGAATGAAGCCGGAGCAAATACCGGAAAACAAGGCCAGCAGGGTCCCTTTTGTGAAATCACTCCCGGTGAGCGGACCGGCAGCCGCCGGCAGTTTGACTGCCGCCATTTCAGATCCTCTCCATGGTGATGGCCTGTCCGGGACAGGCGTTGAAGCAAAGACCGCAGCCCCAACAGAGCTCAGAATCGAAAACCACATTCTTTCGGGCAATGCCCTCTTTCACGATCTCGCCGCCGTCATGGTAAAAGGCTCCAAATGGACAGCGCTTGGTACACAAACCGCAGTAGTGGCAGCGTTCCCGGTCATAAACGGCGATGTAGCGAGACCTTGGCCACTTACCCTTGGTTCCCAGCCTACGGGCAGCCCTCAAGGGATAGCAGCAGCATATGCAGCAGTTGCAGACATGGCCCCGCCCGGTTTCCTCCCAGTCAGGGGGGCCGCCGGTATGCATCAGCCCCTCCCGATCCAGCCTGCGGACCAGCCTCCTGGCCTCCTCTTTGCTCAACTCCCTGCCTTCTGCCTCTTCCGGGGAACCCTGCCAAAGCTCCAAGCAGACCTCCCTGGAGAAGCCGCAGTTATCCGCCAGCATCTTGCAGTTACAGGGAAGCACCCGGATGGAGTCTGCGGCCGCGATCATTTCCTCCACCTCGGAGAGCAGAAGCACCCATTCATTATGGCACTTTTCGTAATCCGGGTCTTTCTCGAGCACCTGCTTGAAGTAATCGTTCCTCCGGAGGTATTCCTCGAAGCACCATTCGTCCAGCTGCCTGCGGGCCTTCCTGGGGATGACGTAATAATTGCCGTACTTGGCGTAATGGTCCAGCCTGTCGTAAAAAGTTGCCGCACCGAACAGGACCGCTCTCTCCCGAACTTCCCGCTTCAGGATCCGCCTGCGGCAGGCCTGTTCTAAAAAAACGGTCATCTCCTCGGGTGCTACCTGCATCACCGAGGCGATTTCTCCTGCGGTCAGGCTTCTGCCGTCGAGCAGGACAACCAGCCGCATTTCCTCAGCGGTTGCGAACAGGTGGAGATACGGTTTGACAAAATCGGGTGCCTGAAATACCCTTGCAAAATCATCCAAGAGCTGCATTCCGGACATCTCCTATACTGAATACCTGCCCTGAAAATACGTTTCGGTTTATCCTTGCGCTTGCTCCCGGACTCCGGTTGAGTTTTAACGGTTGTTTCCGCTCGCTCCTGATTGCGTCCCGGACATCACCAGGGCCCGCTCAGACCGGTTCTGAGGCAGCTGCGGAACTATGTAACGAATCGCTGCTAAGCTGCTGATCTCGTGTGAAGTTTTCCATAGCTTCTTAAGGCATATTATTGTTCCCAGTCCTCGCTGCCTGAACCGGTTTTCGATTTGCGCCCGGTGATGTTAACCGATCCTCCATAATTCGCTCGCCGGCAGACCCGTCGGGTTTCATACTCCGTTGGTGCCGCCGGAGGCGGCATAGTGGTCTACAGTGAACACTGGAAGCGGTATTTTAGAAGGCCCTGATATCCCCGGAGGGCTGAAGGGGAAACATCAGAGCCTCCGTCTACCGCAGATGAACCCCGCAAAGATCTGACCTTAACAATCCTTTGTTACTTGATCAGGCCGTTCTTCTTGAGGAAGTCCTTGGCGACCTCGCCGACGCTCTTCTTATCCACATCCACCTGCTTGTTCAGTTCCATGATGGTGTCGTTGTCCAGCAGTGAGCTTAATTTCTTCATCTGCTCCGGTATCTCCGGGTAGGCTTCCAGGATCTCTTTCCTGAAGAGCGGAGCGGCGTTGTAGACCGGGAAGCACTTCTTATCGTCTTCCAGCATGACCAGATTGTAGGCCTTGACCCGTGCATCGGTGGTAAAGGCCAGGCCTACCTCGGCCTGCCCCGTTTTCAGGGCCTCATAGCCGACGTTCAAAGCGGCGTTGATGACCAGATCCCTGGGGTATTTGAACCCGTACACTTCTTCGAAGTGGGCAAGACCATCGGGGCGCTCGTTGTACTCCTGGGTGCTCACAAACCGCAGTTTCTCACCCTTTTTGATCTGCTCAATGAGCTCAGAGGTGGTCTTCAGGTTGTATTTGTCGGCGATATCTTTCCTCACCATAATCCCGTAGGTATCGTTGAGCGGCGCGTAGTCAAGCCAGATGATGCCGTTCTTGGCATCCCATTCCTTGACCAGATTGAAGCTCTCTTCCTCATCGAAACTGGGCTCGTGCTGCATCACGTTGATCAGCACGGTTCCAGTGTACTCCCAATAGCAGCCGATCTCCCCCGATTCCAGCGCCGGCCTGATCACCGCTAGCTCGCCGAGCCCGACCTTGTTTTCCACCGGGTAGCCGAGGTCTTGGAGATAGTAGTAGGTCATGGTGCCCAACAGCAGGGCCTCGGTAAAGGTTTTTGAGCCGACCACAATGGTGGGTTTTTCACCGGTTGTTTCAGAACTGCTGCCAGAACACCCCCCTGCTCCAACCAGCAGCGCCAGCACCAGAAGCAGAGCCATACCGTAATGGAAAAGTTTTCTCACCTGCATCCCCTCTCGAAAAATTTTTTATCAGCAAAACCGTCGCCATCTTCTCAAAAATGCTTTACGCTCCCATCTATCCCCCCTTTTCCCGCTCAAGTAATATAAAGATGGTGATCTCTCCTTCCAAAAAGGTGAGACTGCACCCTTTCACTGTTCGCTCATTCCGGGAGGGGTGATCCTGTATTCCACATAGGCCAGCGCCCGGTCAAGGGCAACGGCCAGCAGGGCTCCCAATCCGGCTCCGACGATGAGGAATTCCGACCAGAACATATTCAATCCCGTCAAAATCAGATCCCCCAACCCTCCGCCGCCGATGTAGGCGGCGAGAGTACCGACGCTGACCACGTACACCGTTGAAGTTCTGATGCCGGCCAGGATGATGGGCATGGCCAGGGGGAGTTCCACCTCACAGAGGATCTTCTTCGCTGGCATACCCATGCCTAAAGCCGCTTCCTTCACATCAGGGCTCACACCATAGAGTCCGGCAATGGTGTTTCTGGCAATGGGCAGCAGTCCCTGCACTACCAGAGCGACAATGGTGGGCTTCAATCCCAAGCCCAATAGGGGCATGGCCAGGGCCACAATGGCCAGGCCCGGAATGGTCTGCAGGACATTCAAGACGTTGAGAACGATGAAACCGTACCTCTCGAAGCGCGGCCTTGTGAGGATAATGCCCAAGGGCACCGAGATCGCCATGGCAGCAACAACCGAAACGAGAACCATTATTATGTGAACACCCAGTGCCGCCGGAACTCTGTTGAAAAGAGCATCCTGAAAACGCACCCAGTCCATTTATTCCCCTTCTTTCCTGCAGGAGTGTTTCCTGATGGTGGAAAGGGTGATCACACCGACCAGCTCCGCTCCGTTCAGAACGCCGAGATGTTCAACGCCGTGTTCCAGCATCAGCGACAGGGCATCCCGCAGCACCAAATCCCTCTGGGCAAAGGCACCCCTTCTGGCGAGGGCCATCTGCATCAGGCTCTGGGGAGAGATGCTTTCTCCCTTGCCGTCGATGTCCCCGGCAGTCAGAAAACCGCAGGCCCTACCGTTATCATCTATCAGAAATGCGATCTCCGCACCCTTATCCTGCATCAGCCGGCCGACATGCGCCAGCTCCCTCTCCCTGACTACGCAGCCGACCGGAGCTGCCAGATCCGCCACCTGGTACAGCCCCAGCTTCTTAACCACCCTGTCGTAACCGATGAAATCACTGACGAATTCGTTGGCAGGTCTGGTGAGGATCTCGTGCGGGGTTCCGTACTGGACCAGCCGCCCCTTGTTGAAAATGGCGATCCGGTCCCCCATCTTGATGGCTTCATTGATATCATGTGTGACGAAGCAGATGGTTTTCTTCATTTCCCTCTGCAGGCGCAAAAATTCGTCCTGAAGGTAATTCCTGGCTATGGGGTCAACCGCTCCGAAAGGCTCGTCCATCAGCATAATCGGGGGGTCTGCAGCCATCGCCCTGGCAACACCTACCCTCTGCATCTGCCCCCCGCTGAGCTGGGATGGATATTTGTCCCTGGTGGTTTCCGGATCCAGCCCGATCAGTTCCAGCAGCTCGTCCACCCGCTGCCTGATCTTTTCTTTCGGCCAGCCGTAGAGCCGCGGGACGATGGCGATGTTTTCCGCCACCGTTCGGTGGGGCAGGAGCCCGATCTGCTGGATGACATAGCCGATTCCCATTCTGAGCCTGTCCGGGTCACTCTCTCTGATGTCCTTATTGTCGATCAGAATCGTCCCGGAGGTCGGCTCGATCATCCTGTTGATCATGCGCAGGGTGGTGCTTTTGCCGCATCCCGACGGCCCCACGAAAACGCAGGTCTCACCCTCCGGTATCTGCAAAGATAACCTGTCAACGGCCGGAACCTTCTGGCCCTTGTATATCTTGGTAACCTCCCTGAGTTCGATCATCGACATCCTCCTAACCGATGTTATTCCGGCACGGGGTCGCGGTCACTGACCGCGGCTCACCCTCAGTCCCTTGGGCACCATTCTCTTCTCCAGCGCTCCGAGAGCGGTATCCAGTACTATCGCAATCAAGGAGATCAGCAGGGCACCGTCAACAATCATCTCAACGTTGAATCTGGTTAACCCCTCTGAAATCAGCCGTCCCAAGTTTCTTTCACCGATATAGGTGGCGATGGCCGCAATCCCGGTTGTCATCACCACCGTAATCCTGAAGCCGGCAAAGATGACCGGCGTTGCCAGCGGAAGCTGGATTTCCCAAAGGATTCTCCAGTTGTTCATCCCCATGCCTCTGGCTGCTTCGATGACGCTCTTATCGACCACCTTGATCCCCTGATAAACATTCCTCACCAGAGGCATCATGGCATAGAGCACCAGGGCAACCAGAGCGGAACGCCGTCCCAGGCCTAAAAAGGGAATCGTCACCATCACCGCAAACAGAGACAAACTGGGGATGCAGAAGATGGCATTGGCGATCCCCAATACCCGGTTCGCCCATTTTTCGCTCCTGGTGATCAACACCCCTACAGGCACCCAGAGCACCAGGGAGATCAATACTGCCCAGAGCACGAGGGAAAAATGGGCCTCAGTGTACTCTAAAATGAGCGGTATGTTGTTCTGAATGAACTTGAGGTAGCTCAAGAACTCACCACCCTATCCTGAAAATAGACCGCATACCCTGCCGGTCTACCGCTCGACTCCCGATTCCAGGCCGGACAGGACGACGGCTCGCTTCGGGACAGCTCTGGGATGCTGTGTAACATGTTGGAAACTGCTTCTGTCAAACGCAGCGTTTGGCCTCGCAGCAAATTCATTCCATCGCAGGTCAAGGGGTGTCTGTACTCGCATCCCGACCTGTCATCCTCGCTTCGCCTGTCCTGTTACCCGGCCTTCCATAGGTCGCTTGAGGTCGCTCGCTGGCAGACCCGTCGGGTATTTTCATGCTCTGTTTGTGCCGCCCAAGGCGGCGTGAGGGTCTGTCCTCAAGTAATCACCCCAACGCCCTTAACTGTTCGGGTTAACCAGGTCATTTTTGAGCAGCAGCCGTTTCCTCCCGGAGGCAGGGAATCAGCACTGTTCCATCTGATTCTCCCCTTCAATGAACGACCTTTGTTAAATCCCCATCTCACGCACACAATTTATGCACCTCTGGTGTATTCGAGCGGGAATTCGCCTGCATGCTATTTTTGCACGCAATAAATATTTGCGGTGATCTTATCTTTCGGTCCCAAATCCTCACCGGACAGCTTCCGCCCGGATCCCCAACCGGCGCATCCGATACTGCAGATTCTGGCGCAGAATCCCCAGTTCCCTGGCCGCCCTGCTGATATTTCCCCCGTTTCTCGCCAGAGTCTCCTCGATCACCTGTTTCTCATAATCCTTCAGGATCTGGTGGAGAGTGCCGCCTGAAATACTGCGTTTGAAAGGTCGGGATACCGTTTTCTTCGCAAATCTTGTGCTGACATGAGGAGGTAGATGTTCGAAGGAGATCAGATTTTCGTTGGGATCGAGCATGGACATGCAGCTTTCGATGATGTGCTCCAGCTCCCGGACATTACCGGGCCACCTGTAGTGCAGAAACGCCTCTTTCAGTTGGGAATCCATCCGGACACCGAGCTGACCGTAGATCTTACCGTATTTGCCGATGAAATGATTGATCAGAGCCTTGATATCCTCCGGCCTTTCCCGCAACGGCGGGATATAAATTGTAAAAACAGCAAAACGATAGTAGATGTCCTCCCGCAGTGTGCCGTTGATGATGCACTCCCAGGGGTCCATGTTCGTCGAGCTGAAAATCCTGCAGCTGACCGGTATTTCCTTCTTGCCGCCCACCCTGCGGAAGGTCCTCTCCTGCAGCACCCTGAGCAACTTGGCCTGCAGAGAGGGGCTCATGGAGTTGATCTCATCCAGGAAGAGAGTCCCATTCCCCGCCTGTTCGATCAATCCAACGCTGTCCACCGCGCCGGTAAAAGCCCCCTTGACGGTTCCGAAGAGGAGGCTTTCCAGCAGCGTCTCCGGGATCGCCGCGCAGTTGATCCCCACAAAGGGCTCATCCCGCCTGCTGCTGGCATTGTGAATGCTCTGAACGATTATCTCCTTGCCGGTCCCGGTCTCGCCGTAAACCAGAACAGCGCAGTCGGTCTTGGCCGCCTTGCGCGCCTGCCGCACCAGCTTTTCCATCTCCCGGCTGGCGTAAACGAAATCAGCGAAGGTATAGCGAGTTCCATTCTTAAACCCCGATCCTCCTTCTTCACCATGCATCTGCTTCTGCAGCAGAACTTTCTCATTGAGGAGGTCTTTAAGCTTCGTCACATCGCGGCAGACGGAAAAGGCCCCAATCACTTTGTTTCCCATATAAACGGGATAGGTGCTGGATACCAGACTGATTTCCCGCCCTTCTGCCGTGTAGTGAATCTTGGCAAGCTCCTTAAAAGGCTTTCCGGTCTTGACGACCGTGAGGTGTTCACTGGTCTCTGGCGTAACCCGGTACACATCCATCAGGTGACGCCCGATCACTTCATCCCGACTGAGACCATCCATCCTCTCCAGGGCCCGGTTGTAGTAGATGATAGTCCCGTCTACGTCGGTAATGATGATGCCTTCGGAGATCGCCTCAATCGTGTTTTCCAGCATGGTAAGACGCTCGGCCCTGTTGCTGTCATCCCCCTGCATCCGAATTTCCTTCTGCACCTGTCACACCCCCATCAGGGCAACTGCAGTTCCACCGGTCATCAATTCGACATCAAGAGACAATATCCCTACCGAAAGGGCAACAAGTGCAAAATTTTTATCTCAAGCGGTGCGCTACAGCAATCTGGTTTTCAGCAGATTCTTGATCTCCGCAAAGATCCCTGCCGCTTCACCCATCAGAATCTCCTTTTCGGCTCCGAGCCTCCTCCTGAACTCCTGGTCCTTGATCCCCTCCAGGTTGATGGCAACATTAAAGAGGGAACCTACCATACCGGCATAAGCGATGAGGGCGGCAACCCCGGCATCACTCAGGGCATTGGGATTACCCCGTCTCACCATCTCCCCGGCAATGCGCAGCACATCCAGGCATTCTCTGGCCATCCGCAGGGGGTGGTCAGCCGCCTCCTGCAGGGCTTTCTGAATTGCCCGGGAGCGGCGCTCCTTTTCCTCCGGAGTCTCCTTCGGCATCCGGTAGGCGCTCATGACCCTGTTGAAGGCTTCCGTGTCCCCGTCCACACCGGAGCTCAGGCTCTCCATCAGAGCCAGCGACCGTTCCAGCAGGCGCCGGAGATCCTCCTTTTCCTTCTCATCAGAGCCATCTCCGCCGTCGCTCAGGCGCGCCACCATGGAGACCAGGGCGGCTCCCAGGGCACCGGCCAGGGCGGAAACGCTCCCACCCCCGGGTGCGGGGGAGGCGGAAGCCAGCTCCGCCAGGAAGTCCTTAACGGTCAAATCCATAAGCACGTTCATCGCTTCCTTTCATCCCCCTTCGTGAATCCGTTTTTCCAGCACCTGGTCCTGCCGAAACCCCTCCAGCCTCAGGTAAAAGGCCGCCGCATCCAGCAGGGCTTCCATGGGAACGAGGCCGACGATCTCACTGCCGATGACGTTGACTCCGTAGCGCGCCGCCTCGCTCTTGACCGTTTCCAGCACCCGATGTAGGGGAACCTCCCGGTAGTTGCAGACGTTGATGGTCACCTGGGCTACGTTGCGGTCCTTCAGCATTATACCCAGAGCCTTGATGCTGGGGTAACCACCGCTGCTCCCCCGGATGGCTTTGGCGATCGCCTTGGCCACGGCCACATCATCCGTCCCCAGATTGATGTTATAGGCTATCAGAGGTGGGCGGGCTCCCACTGCCGTCGCCCCTGCGGTAGGATGCAGGCGGGCCGGCCCGAAGTCCGGGCGCCGCTCCGGCCGGCCGATGGCCTCCTTCAGCCCCTCATACTCCCCCTGGCGCACCTTCGGGAGGCTTTTGCGTTCGGGGCGCAGCGCCGCCTCTTCGTAGAGATAGACGGGAATCTGCAGCTTCTCACCGATCTCCCGGCCGAGCTCCCGGGCCAGCCGGACGCAGTCCTCCATCGTTACCCCGGAGATGGGAATCAAGGGAATCACATCGGTAGCCCCGATGCGCGGGTGCTCACCGCGGTGCCGCTCCATGTCAATGAGCTCGGCCGCCTTCTGAGCCGCCAGGAAGGCAGCGGTCTTCACCTGCTCCGGCCCCCCCACAAAGGTGACCACGGTTCTGTTGTGGCTGGGGTCGGAGGAATAATCCAGCAGTTTGACTCCGGCTACCCCTCTGATAACATCAAGGATCTGCTCCACCACTTCAGGGCGCCGCCCCTCGCTGAAATTGGGGACACATTCGACCAGTTTTTGCTCACCCTCCGATTACCACTCTTCCGTTCTTAATGACGGTTTCCACCAGGTTGGTTCCGAAGCGGTACATCAGGTAAAGATGATTGGGAGCGTCGAAGATCACCATATCGGCCTTCTTCCCAACTTCCAGGCTTCCCACAGCAGCCGCCCGCCCTACGGCGTGAGCGGCGTTGATGGTGACCGCCGTGATCACCTCCGCCGGGCGCATCTTCAACTGCCTGCAGGCCAGTCCCATCACCACTTGCAGAGAGTTCACGGGGCTGCTCCCTGGGTTGAAATCGGTGGCCAGGGCAACCGCTACCCCCTGTTCGATCATCCTGCGGGCCGGGGCATAACTCTCCCCCATCAGGCAGAAGGTGGTTGCCGGAAGGAGGACGGCCACGGTATCCGACCGTGCCAGGTCGCCAATACCTTTACCTGAAACCGCCATTAGATGATCGGCCGAAGTCGCGCCGAGCTCTGCGGCCAGTTCCGCCCCTCCTAAGGGGGCCATCTCATCGGCGTGCACTTTCAGCTTCAATCCCAGTTCTTTCGCCTTAAGCAGAATGCGGCGGGTCTGCTCCACCGAAAATACCCCTTCTTCACAGAAGACATCGCAGAATTCGGCCAAACCCCGCCGGGCAACGACCGGGAGCATCTCCTCCACCACCAGATCCACGTAGCCATCGGGGTTCGTCCGATATTCGGCGGGAATGGCATGAGCGCCTAGAAAAGTCGGAACCAACTCCACCGGCTGCACCATGTTGAGCCTCCGAACCGCCTCGAGCATTTTCACCTCATCTTCGATGGTAAGCCCGTAACCGCTCTTGGCCTCGGCGGTGGTGGTCCCCTGGGCGAGCATCTCCTGGAGATACTTCCCGGCTGCGGCGATCAGTTCCGCAAGCCCGGCCTCTCTGGTGGCCCTCACGGTATCCAGGATGCCTCCCCCGGCGGCCAGGATCTCCAGGTAGCCCCTCCCCTCGATCCTCATCTCCAGCTCGTACTCCCGGGAACCGGCAAAAACCACATGAGTGTGGGGATCAACCAAACCGGGGAGGACCACCCTGCCCCCGGCATTGACCACCCTGGTATCCCAGCCGATTGCCACCTGTTCCATAACGTCGGAGGTTTTTCCGACCGCTACGATGACGCCATCTTTAGCCGCCACCGCCCCATCCCGGATCAGGCCGATCTCAGCCATTTCCCGGCCGCGCTTCGGCCGTTCCGTGCCTCCGGCGCAGGTGACCACCTCTGCGGCGTTACGCACAATCAGATCCGCCTCTGTTCTTTTCATCCCATCACCCCCTCTAACAAGGTTGTCAAGCGGCACGACGATCTCCCTTGCTGAGGCACAAAACGACCCGTTCAGGCACCGCCATCAACAGGCCAGTTCGCCCGTTTCCTTCTCCACCTCGTCGATGATCCTGCCGTCCAGCAGCAGACCGTGGACCTTTTCCAGGTCGCGGTAAAGGATCCGATCCCCGTCCCAGTGGGGCACCACCTCCCGGATCACTCGGGAGGCCGCCCTGCTCCCCTTGCCTATGGCGTGAGAGGTGAAATCCAGGGCCTGCGCCGCGGCCAGCATTTCTCCGGCTACAATCCACCTCACATTCTCGATGACGGAAACCGCCTTCCGGGCAGCGATAGAACCCATACTGACGTGGTCCTCCTGGTTCCCAGAGGTCGGTATGGAGTCGACACTTGCCGGATGGGCGAGCACCTTGTTCTCCGAAGCAAGGGCGGCGGTGGTATACTGCAGGATCATCAGCCCTGAATTCAAGCCGCCCTCTTCGGTCAGGAAAGGCGGTAAGCCGTTGTTCAGGGCGGGGTTCACCAACCTCTCGATCCGCCTTTCGGAAATGCTTCCCAGTTCCGAAACAGCCATCGCCAGAAAATCCAAAGGAAGGGCCAGCGGCTGCCCGTGGAAGTTCCCACCGCTGATCACCTCACCGGTATCGGGGAGAATCAAGGGGTTGTCGGTGGCCGAGTTGATCTCTACATCCAAGACCCTTTTCACATAATTGATGGCATCCAGAGAAGCGCCGTGCACCTGGGGAATGCAGCGCAGGGTATAGGCATCCTGCACCCGCTTGTGCCTGGTTCTGGTCAGCAGTTCACTGCCGTCCAGCAGGCGCCGCATCATCAGGGCACAGTTCTTCTGGCCGCCGTGCGGCCTCAACTCCTGGATCCGGGGATCGTAGGCTGTGGGTATTCCATCCAAAGCCTCAAAGGTCATGGCAGCGGCGATGTTCGCCGCCTTGTAGAGACGCAAGGCGTGATGCACGGCCAGACACCCCAAAGCGGACATATACTGAGTCCCGTTGATCAGGGCAAGCCCCTCTTTGGCGGTGAGTTGAACGGGATGCAGTTTTGCCAGCTTCAACCCCTCCCGGGAGGAGAGTTTCTGCCCCTGATATTCCACCTCCCCCAGGCCGATCATCGCCAGGGCGATGTGGGCCAGGGGCACCAGATCGCCGCTCGCCCCCACCGAACCCTTGCAGGGGACCACTGGATGAACGGCCTTGTTCAGCATGTCCAGCAGCAGCTGAACGACCTCCACCCGCACCCCTGAATAACCCTTGGCCAGGGAGTTGGCACGCAGCAGCATCATGGCCCTTACCGCCTCTACCGGAAGGGGCTCCCCCACCCCACCGGAGTGGCTCATAATGATGTTCTGCTGCAAAGCGTCGCTGGCATCCCGCGACACCAGCAGGTCGCTGAACTTCCCGAAACCGGTGGTAACCCCATAGACCACCCGCCCGTCTGCAACGAGCCTTTCAACGACCCTCCTGGATCTCAAAAGCTTGGCTTTCCCGGAAACATGAAGCACCACGGGGGCCCTTTTGCAGGCAACGGCAATAATCTGATCCAGGGAGAGACTTTCACCATCTATAGAGACGACATCACCGGCAGCATTCAGTTCGATCATCCCCCCGACCTCCTTAAACTCCTGTAGAGTCAAGAATGAAAAACTCCTTCGCCGGTTATCCCGGTCGATCACACCGGACCCCTTCTCCGTCCTGAGACAGGGGAATTACCATTCTCGGCAGAACCGGGAATCGTCGATCCGTTTTGCACCCGGCCGTGCCTCACCGGGAAACAATGCAAAATATGTGCCAGAAAAACACCCATCCGGCGAGAGGAAGGGTCTTCTTGAGAACTGGGGGATAGACACAAAAAAAGCACCGCCCGGTGCTCTTCATTTATTAAGCACTTTTATAATTAGGTCGGCTCAGCGTCACTCTTCCAATTCCCTGTCAATGCAAGTCCCCGGGAGAAGACCGCCTGTTATAGATGCCTCAATGCCTCCGCCGGGCTCAAAGATGCCGCCCTGCTGGCAGGGTAAAGGCCGAAAAAAATCCCTACAAGAGCGGAGAAACCGAAAGCCAGCAGAATCGTCCAGACGGAGATGAGAGGGGGCCAGTTGGCGGCGAGCGCTACCAGCAAAGCTCCACCGGCACCCACGATCATCCCGATAAAGCCCCCTACAAGGCAAAGGGCGACCGCTTCTAAAAGAAACTGCTGCATAATGTCGCGCCGGCGCGCCCCTAAGGCCATCAAGATCCCGATTTCCCTGGTCCGCTCGGTGACCGCCACCAGCATGATGTTCATCACCCCGACGCCGCCCACCAGAAGAGCGATCCCCGCTACTGCTCCTACTACCAGCGTCAGTACCGAGGTTACCTTTTCCACGATGGCCAGCTGTTCCTCCATAGAGGTACCGGTATATTTGACGGTGCTGGCGGGGTGCCTCTTCTCCAGAATCTTCAGGCTGTCGGAGATCGCCTGAAGAATGTCGGCTTTTGAGGTTGCCACCCCGCAGAGGGAGTGAATCACCCTGGTATTGAGAATTTCCTGGGCAAAGGTGATGGGTACATAGACGGCCTTTAAGTTCATCGTGCTCATCACAGAGGAGGGGGGTGTTTCCATCACCCCGACAACCGTGGCCGGAACATCCTGAATAAAGATCTTTTTGCCGAGAGGATCGCCGTTCGGGAAAAGCTCTTCGGCCACGGCGGCATCGAGCACCGCCACCCGGGCGTGAACGGCCACATCACTACCCGTCAGAAAGCGTCCGGTCTTGACACCCAGGTTGATGGCTGCAGTAAAATCCGGCATCGTCCCGTAAAGCTGCGACAGCAGGGGCTTCTGCCTGCTGTGCGGAAGGCGCACATCGATCATGCTACCGTAGGTGAGAGCGGCCATCTTCTCCACGGCGGGTGAGAGTTCCTTGATCAGAACGGCGTCCTGCAGGTTGAAGGTGTCCGGCCCCGGAGCCTCGCCTCGCGCAAAGTCCACGGAGATCTCGAAATACCGGCTGCTCCCGGTTGCC
This sequence comes from Thermacetogenium phaeum DSM 12270, assembly GCF_000305935.1. Classification (NCBI taxonomy): domain Bacteria; kingdom Bacillati; phylum Bacillota; class Clostridia; order Thermoanaerobacterales; family Thermoanaerobacteraceae; genus Thermacetogenium; species Thermacetogenium phaeum. The sequence goes on from NC_018870.1 coordinate 2,077,780, forward strand.
TCCAGCTGAGAGATGACCACCGCCTGCCCCCCCTGCCCGATGGCGACAACGGCGATCACCGCGGCTATCCCGATGGCAATCCCGAGAACCGTCAGAGCTGCCCGCAGGCGGTGGGCAAGCAGATTTTCCACAACGATCTGCAACATATCTGCGGCTCTCAAAGACCAACAACCTCCTCCCCGACGATCTCCCCATCCCGGAAGTGGAGGATCCGCCTGGCGTAGTAGGCGATTTCCGGGTCATGGGTCACCAGAACGATCGTCTTACCGGCCTGATGCATCTCTCTAAAGATTTCCATAATCTCACGACCGGACCTGGTATCCAGGTTACCAGTCGGCTCATCCGCCAAAACAACTCGGGGATTATTGGCCAGCGCCCGGGCGATGGCCACCCGCTGCTGTTCCCCGCCGGAAAGGGCGGCCGGTTTGTGCCGCAGGCGGTGGCCGAGCCCTACCCTTTTCAGAAGTCCGATGACCCGCTCCCGGCGTTCCCGGCGCGGCACCCCGGCATACACCAGGGGCAATTCAACATTGCGCATAACGTCATGCCTGGGCAGGAGATTGAAGCTCTGGAAAACAAATCCCAGCTCCCGGTTGCGCAATTCCGCCAGCTCCTCCTCTTCCAGGGAGTTGACGTCTCTGCCGTCCAGGAAATAACTCCCGGCAGTAGGGCGTTCCAGGCAGCCCAGGATGCTCAGGAAGGTAGACTTGCCGGAACCGGAGGCGCCCATAATGGCCACAAAATCCCCCTCCGGTATCTCCAGGGTGACCCCCTTCAGGGCCTCCACCGCCGCATCCCCGCTGCCGTACACTTTTGTCAAGCCGGAAACCCTGATCACTTTCCGTCACCGGTGCTCACCCGCACCTGCTGACCGTCCTGGAGACCTTCCGGGGCTAAAACGACCAGTTCTCCGGCCTTGACCCCGCTCTTGATCTCGGTATAAAGCTCATTGCTGTGGCCGACATCCACCGCCCTTCTTCTAGCCTTTCTGCCTTCAACGACGAAAACGGCTTTCTTGCCATCCAACTCGATGACGGCTTCATTGGGAACGAGCAGGGACCGACGCGGCCTAACCCGGTATATTGTCAGATCAACGTTGGCTCCCGGCTTCAGTCCAGTTCCCACCTCCTTTAGCGTTATGTAAACTTTGACGACATTTTCGTTCTCCCTCATGGTGCCCCTGGTCACGCCCGGAGCCACGCTGGCAACCTCACCCCGGTAAATCTTGCCCGGATCCCCCGCCCACCGAACCTCGACCTCCTGCCCCGGGGTGACGCCGGCGACATCCTGTTCACTTAAATCGGCAACCACCTGCAGATTTTCCGGGTCACCGATGGTGAGGACCGGTGAACCGGGCTGGAGATAATCCCCCTCATCTGCATACTTTTGCAGAACGATCCCCCCGCCGGGAGCCCTGAGCTGCCCCTTCTCCAGCAAGGCGCGGGCGCTCTGAAGGGAGGCCCGTGCCTGCTCGACACGGGCGGCGATCACCCGGATCTCCTCAGGATCACCGCTGCGCAGTCTCTCCAGTCGAGATGCGGCCGCCTTAAGATCAGCCTCGGCCTTTCTGTAAGAGGCCTCCGCTGCCTCAAACTCCGCCGCCGGCACCGCGCCCTGTTCAAACAGGTAGCGATAGCGCTCGTAGTTCCGGCGCGCATTCTCCGCCTGGGTCTGCAGCCAGTCATATTCTGCTTCGGCAGCGGCTACTTCTTCAGGCCTGGCCGGTTTCTGCGCCCTCGCCAGCTCCGCCTCCGCCACCTTCAGGGCGGCCTCTGCTTCCCGAACCCTGTTTTCCTGCTCAAAGGTGTCCAGTTCAAAGAGCACCTGCCCTTCAGCTACCCGGTCCCCCTCTCCCACATGAAGCTTCAACAGGCAGGCCGGAAAATGAGCTACCAGGTCAACGGCACCTTCGACCTCCACCTTCCCGGTCGTCAGGACCTTATCCTCATAGCTGCGGTGTTCAACAAGGGCAGTTTTCACCTCCACCGAGGGGGCACTGAGACCGCGGAGCGCCGCGGTTACAACCACTGCCAGGATCGATCCCGCCCCCAACAGCAACAGCAGCTTTTTAGAGTTCGACAAGGGGATTCTCCTTTCCTCAACCCGTCGCTGCGGGCATATTCAAAGCGGCAACACCTGAAGTCACCAAAGCCAGCACCAGCCAGAGCACAAAAAGGTAGAAGATTATCCCGCCGGGCCGCTTCGCTCTCATGGCCACGGCACCGCCGATCCCCCAGAGCACCAGGCTCCACCAGGTAAAGGGATTACAGGAGGACAGAAAGAAATAGAGAAAGCCCTGCTGCGAAGGGAGGAAGGAGGCCAGACTCACGCTCACCTTCGCAAAGTTTTCCACCGGTGCCGCCGCAGCGATGGCATTGGTTATCAAAGTGGAGAGCAAAACCGGCAAATAGCCGTAAACGGAAACGGCGAAGAGGGCTCTGAAGGACGCTTCTCTCGTGCTGACGGCGGCGTATATTTTCAGCAGGCAGGCGATGGCAAGCCAGGTCAGCCAGGGAATAACAACCGCCGCAGCGATGCTTCCGGTTACCGCCGCCGTCGGCGCCACCGCCCAGGCCGCCTCCAGCTGTTCCGGGGACAGCTCGACCACACCATGTTCCAGTGACCACAGAGCGTACTCCCTTATTTTCGGGATCAGCGACAGCGTAGCCAGCAGGTTTAACAGCCAGAAAAGCAGTCCCGGCGGCCAAAAAGAGGGGTGTTCCACAACCTTCTCCATGGCCTTACCGGGGCTCGTCAGAACCTCCCACACCAACGCCAACCAGGACGGTCTTTTCCTCTCCACCGCCATTCCCCCCTCCGGAGCAAAAGTGTATACTTATCCATATTCGCCGCAGGAAACAAGAAACCTCTTCCCGAGGAGAAGAGGAAAGAGGCACAATCCGGATTGAAGCCGGACTTTAAACCAGAACAGGCGTTAGCGGTAAAATATGCCAAAAGGCTATCCTCTTGCCCCTGCCCGCCCGTCCAGATAAGCAACCGCGCTCAAGGCAGCGGTCAGGCCCTCCCCAACGGCCTTCCCCACCTGATAGGGCTTCCCGGTGCAGTCGCCAGCGGCAAAGATCCCGGGGATGTTCGTCTCCATGCTTCGCCCCACGACGATGGCTCCCTCGCTTATCTGCAACCCTGCGACAAGCTGTCCGGCAAGAGCAACCTCCCTGATAATAAAGACCCCGTCCACAGGGAGCTCACCATCGGCCAGAGAAAGACCCCGCACCCGCTCCTCTCCTACTACCGCCAGGGGTCTCTCCCGGCGCACATTGATCCGGGGATCAACCCTAACTTCCCCTTTATAAGCAGGAAAATAATAGACCGCGCTGCAGATCTCCGCCAGAAAGTCGACATCCTGCTCCGCCTCCGGGGTCTCCCCGATCACCGCTACCTTCTTTCCGCGATAAAGGGGCCCGTCGCATGTGGCACAGTACCCCAAGCCGCGACCCAGCAACTCCTTCTCACCCGGCAGAAGGCGCGCCTGTCTGACACCGGTGGCCAGAATCACCGAGCGGCTGCGGAATACCCTGTTGTCTCGCGTCACCACCGAAAACTCCTTACCAGGGTAGATGTTCTCCACCCGCCCCGTTTCCAGTACAGCCCCCAAATCAAGGGCGTGGTTAAGGAATCTCTCCAGCAGTTCCTCCCCGGAAACAGACGAAAAACCGGGATAATTTCTGATTTCAGGCGCCTTTTTCAGGCGCTCTGAGCCTTTCTCGGCACCCAGGAGCAAAACACGCTTTCCTCTGATACGACCGTTGACGGCCGCCGCCAGCCCGGCAGGGCCTGCTCCCACGATGAGAATATCCCAGATAACCGCTGTAATTCCTGCTTCCATCAAAATTCCCCTCCGACCACTTGCATTGAGAAAAGCGCATGCATCTCCGACTCTATATTATCAGAATATTATCACAGCACCCGCCATCTTATGAGTGGAAGTTGGAATCCCACATTTCTTTCACCGCTGCCACCAGCCCAAAGCTCCCGCTGAGCATCATATCACCGTAAGGCACGGCAAAATACCCCAGGTCAGCAGCAAGGTGGCGCTGGGGTCCGGTGATTGCAGTAAAGGAAAAGCATTCGGGGGCGGGAGCGCCGCTGACGAAGGCGCAGCCGTGTCCGCCGTCCTCGTAAACCTCTTCATTAGAAACTTCTCCCCGTACAAAGCGGGCGAGATAATCCTTAAGCTTCTCCTGATTCATCAAACCGGTATGGTGCTCGAAAATTCCCCAAATGCGCTCTCCCTTGACCAAAGCGGCAAGAACATGCTGGTTTCCTACATTTACCACCAACACCCCATCCTCCCGGCGTGCTCCGACAACCGGGTCGAGCAGCGCTCCTCTGATGGCTGCAGCGCCGGTATCCATTAAATAAGCTCCCGGAGCATCCTCCCTCACGGCCAGCATTCTGGTCAGGTAGGGGGGAACATTCTCCCGGTAGATCAGGCCGTTCAACCGCCCTCCCGCTTCCAGGAATCTCTCCCAGTGCTCGAAACGGAACCTCCGGTTGCTCCTCCCGACGGCCTCCCCGTGGTCCTGCACGGCCACGGCCACAACGTCCGGCAAGGATACATCAAAAAAGCCCAGCGCTCTACCGAGGCTCTCTAGATCCAGGTCGCGCAGGGTGAGCTCCAGGCAATCACCCGCAGGCCGCTCTGTAACAATCTGCACCCCCATGGCCTCAACCTGGCGCAGGTCATCCCTGATCGTTTTAGCAGCTGAAGGGAGCGCGTAAACTTTCAGCCCCGCAGAAATATGCCGCTTCAATGCCCTCACCAGCGGCCCCCCTCCCATCAGATGCCCGGATAAAAAGAGATCCCTCCCAGCGGCAGTCGCCTGGATTACCCTCCCAGCCATGATGCTCGTCTGGGACGGCAGCACCATCTTGGTGCAGTTCTCCACCGGCTTCCCTTCCTCGTAGAGGAGAATATCCTGGGTGCCGGCTCCGATATCCACGGCAAGAATCGCCATCTTATTCTGCATCAGCTTTCCCCCTTATTATGACCAGCCGTAGCTGAAGATCCGCTCGCCGACTTTTGCCCGCCTGAAGGTAATGTCACAGAAGACCCTTTTGCTGAGGCCCTCCGGGTCATTCACGTAGCGTTCCATGATCTCCAAACAAAGATCCCAAAAAGATGAGAAGGGGTTAAGGGAGGCACCAAGGTTATAGTAGATTTGCATCCCCCGCTGCGTAATGCGTATAGAATCTTCCGATTCTTCGATCAGCCTCTCCTGCTTCAATTCGTCGATAATCCGTTGGATCCCACGGCTGTAAGCTCCCAAGCGCGTTCTGACAAAATCGTAGAAGGCCAGTTCCTGCTCTTCGTTCTTTGCTGCACTTACCAGAAAGAGCAAATTATGGATCGTCGCGGATTTAACCTTATAACAGATGAGCAGGCGTAAGATTAAAACGTGCTGAACGGTATAGAAGATCAACAGCCCCGCACTCCTCACTCATCAGCACCGAAAAGAGAAACCTGCGGGCAGCAAACGCTTAAATTTTCCAAGGAACTTTCCTCAAAAAGCACTTAGAAGAAATGAACCCCCCGCTGGTGCCGAACTTTAAGAAATGCTACTTGTAATTTCTCTCCGATGATATTGATTTCCTGCCGAGGCAAAAAATATTATAAGAACTGGAGTTTCCGACGCAAGCTCGCCGTCACCGGCCCCGGCCTCCCTGTTCCCACCCTTCTTCCATCCACGGAGACAAGCGGCATAATCCCCATCAAGGAGTTAGTCAAAAATGCCTCCTCCGCGCCCAAGAGATCTTCGGGGAGGACACTCCCCTCGACAACCGGGATTCCCAGTTCGCGGGCCAGAGACATCACTTTGGCCCGCGTGATCCCGGGCAGCAGCCCGCTCGCTGGGGACGGCGTTACAATCCTCCCTTCAAGGACAATAAAGACGTTGCTCGTTGTGCCCTCCGCCACTTCTCCCAGATAATTACAAAATATCCCTTCGTGCGAGCCGGCAGCTGCAGCCTCCAGGCGCCCCAGGATATTCTCCAAACAGTTGAGGGATTTGAGCCGGACAAGGGGGGAGAGGTGGTTGCGGGGAAAGCTGACCAGACAGGCATGCATCCCGCGCTCATAGATATCACGGGGATAGGGCTCTTCATCCTGACCGACCACCACAACAGTCGGCCTGCTGTCAGGGTGAGGCAGCAGCCCCCTTGGGGACTCACCTCTGGTTACCGTAACCCGCAGAACACCATTCCCGATCCTTGCCGCAACTTCTGCTACTCCTGCCTCAACATCATCCCAGGGGCAGGGTATTTTCAAAGCGGAACACCCTTGACAAAGCCGCTGCCGGTGTTCTTTCCAATCCTGTGGGAGGCCATCCCTCAGCCGCAGCGTCTCGAACACCCCGTCTCCGTAGAGAAATCCCCTTTCCCGCACTCCGAACCGGGGACGGTTTAGATCGCCGATCTCCCCGTTCACCCAGGCTATTCCAGGCATACCGCTACCTCCTCCCGGCGGTATCCCAGCGCCCTTAACAAAGCCCTCGCCTTAGTTATTGTTTCCCGATACTCCGCCTCCGGGTCGGAATCGGCCACAATTCCCCCTCCTACGTTGAAGTAGGCAACACCATCCTTGACGATAAATGTTCTGATGACTATATTCAAGTCGGCGTTTCCGTCAAACCCCAGATATCCGATCGAACCCGTATATATCCCCCTCCGCACCGGCTCCAGCTCATCGATGATCTCCATCGCCCGGATCTTTGGGGCGCCGGTGATGGACCCCCCAGGAAAGGTGGCGCACAAGAGATCAACCAGGTCTCGGCCCGGTGCCAGGACCCCCCTTACAGTTGAAACAAGGTGAAACACAGTGGCATATTCCTCCAGACAGATCAGCTCCGGGACATGCACACTCCCATAGCTGCAGACCTTCCCCAGGTCATTACGCTCCAGGTCGATGATCATCGTCAGCTCCGCCCTATCCTTCTCGCTGTGCAACAGCTCCTCACGCAGTCTCATATCCTCTTCCTGATTCCTCCCCCGCGGCCGGGTTCCCTTGATCGGCCTGGTCTCTACAAGGCGACCGCGCACGCGCAAAAAGCGCTCCGGAGAGGCACTGACGACATCCAGTTCGGGATAGTGCAGATAAGCGGCGAAGGGAGCGGGATTCTCCAAGCGGAGACGCAGGTAAAGATGCCAGGGGTGGATCTCAAGAGGACAAGAAAAGCGCTGGGTCAGATTGGCCTGAAAAATATCCCCTGCCGCAATATAGTCCTTCACCTTCTGCACCGCCCGGCAGTAAGAATCACGGGTGAAATGCCCGAAAATCTTCGGCGATCCTCCGAAACCAGCAGATTTTACCGGATCGACCGGTGCTCTGCTATTCGCGATGATCTCCTGCAGCTCCCGCAAGCGCCGTTCCGCTACCTTTAACCTTGCCTCTCCAACCTCAGGCAGACCGGTGGATGTAAGAAACGCCCGCCCCTCCAGGTGGTCAATAATCGCCAGCCTGTCGTAAAAACCCAGATAGAGATCCGGCACCTTGAGGTCGTCAGCAGAGTGTTCGGGAAGTTTTTCCAACAGCCGGCCCAGGTCGTAGGAGCAATAACCAAATGCCCCTGCCACAACAGGCAGGTGAGGGCTGCCAGGCAGTTGATATCTGCTCAGCAGCTGCCGGAGAACAGAAAAGGGATCATCCTCTTTCCTGATCCAACTGCTGCCGTCAAAGACTGCTATTTCTCTTCCCTTCGCCCGGATCACCAGAAAGGGGTCACTTCCCATTATCGAGTACCGTCCCAGGTGGGAGGGGTCCATGCCGCTGTCTAAAAGAAAAGGGAAGAAGCGGCTGCGGAAAGGCTCAAAAAGAGAGAGAGTATCCTTTAAGTCGACCTCCTTAATAATCAAGATTGGCCACCCCCCGGCTGACTACGATCCTCTCCTTTCGGAGGGATTCCGAAAATTTACTTCTCACAGCAGGCTCTCTTCCCCGAACAATGTTAAGAAAGTTGCGCAGCAAAGTCTTACCCCCCTCCGTCAAAATGGATTCGGGATGAAACTGTACCCCTTCAATGATGAACTCACGGTGCCTGACACCCATAATCTCGCCCCTTTCGGTCTCCGCAGAAATCTCCAGGCAAGCGGGCAGTGTTTCCCTCTTGAGTATCAGGGAATGATACCTCGTTGCCGTAAAAGGATTGGGCAGGCCTTTGTAGATGGTGCGGCCATCGTGATAAACCAGGGAGGTTTTTCCGTGCATCAGGCGCTCCGCCCGGACAACCTCTCCCCCAAATGCCTGTCCGATAACCTGGTGCCCCAGGCAGACCCCCAGAATGGGAATCCTCCCTTGAAAGAACCTTACCGCCTCCAGGCAGATTCCCGCTTCATCAGGGGTGCAAGGCCCCGGAGAAAGAAGCAGAGCTTCCGGTTGGAGAGCGGCAATCTGGCTGCAGGTAAGAGCATCATTGCGGAAGACCCTTACCTCCTCCCCCATTTCCCCCAGATACTGGACAAGGTTGTAGGTAAAAGAATCGTAATTGTCGATCATCAACAGCAATGAGCATCCCTCCGTTTATTCTGATATCCTGAATAAAAAAACCAGTACTAACGTACTGGTTCGCATCCCAATAATTTCGCGTCCTTTTTGCCTTTCCCGAGGCGTCATGCAAGTATTATTTTTTCTTTCATGTTGTCACAAACCACGGCTGTTGTCAAGGTGCCATAACCGAGCCCTTCAACGAAACAGCGCCTTGTATATTAATCTATCTAAAAATACATCAAGTTCACCCGCCGGTCTACCGCCCGACTCCCGATTCCAGGCCGGACAGGACGACGGCTCGCTTCGGGACAGCTCTGGGATGCTGCGTAACAAGTTGCGAACGGCTTCTGCCAATCGCAGCGTTTGGCCTCGCTACAAATCCATTCCATGGAAACTAATAAGGTATCTGTACTCGCATCCCGACCTGTCATCCTCGCTTCGCCTGTCCTGTTACCCGGCCTTCCACAGGTCGCTCGCCGGTAGACCTGTCAGGATGGGAAGCAACCACCCCCCTTAAACACTAAACTAAATGTAATACATATAGCTACTCTGACCGGTATGCTTTCTGGACTCCTGCACCAGGTCTTCGAGGGTGAAGGAATCAAGCACCTCGGCGATGCTGTCCCTCACCTTTGCCCAGACCAGGCGCGTCACACACCCTTCGGCCCGTTCGCACTCCTCAGGGTAATCCTCGCTGACGCAGGCAACCGGCGCAATCGGACCCTCCAGAGCCCTGATAACCTCTCCGACAGTGATGTCTTTCGGCTCCTTCGCCAGTACGTAGCCACCCTGAGCACCGCGGACGCTTTTGACCAGGCCGGCCCTTTTCAAAGGCATCATCAGCTGTTCCAGGTAACCCTCCGAAATGCCCTGGCGTTCCGCTATGCTGTTCAAGGTTATGGGGCCCTCGCTTTTATGGAGAGCCATGTCCAGAACCGCTCTTAACCCATATCGTCCTTTTGTTGATAATTTCAACTTCATCACCTCTAATGTTGAAGCAGTCCGATGCCGCACCTTCCGGTCAACATCGGGTCACCACCCGTTCCGGATGGGTATAGGCCTCCTGCCCATAGGAATGGATGCTGGACGGGTTTCCGAAGGTATCCTTCATGAACCGGCACATGAGGGAATAAACCTCCGGATGCAGCGGGGTCGTCGCCGTCGTGGTCCAGATACACCTTGCGCATCTCATGTCATCTCCTGCCATCAAGTTAAGAATATCCCCAAATTGATCACAATAATCCTCAGTAAGACAACTACACTACTATTTCCTATTAATTTAATAGGATTTGATCATAAGATAAAAAATCTGCTGTCAGATGTCAAGCGATTTTGATACCGGCCAAATGTTTTTTTCGAAAATAAGAGCCCCCGCTCCATCTACTTGAAAGATCATCGCCATTGTCGTGGTGCCGGCATAAATTCACAAACGATAAGGAGGGATTTCATTGTCCAATCAGGAGCAAAGATTGCCGGGAGGACTCAGAAAAGAGCTTTTCGCCGCCCTTCAAGAGATGCAGTTCTGGCTCCGGATTATGCAGGAACACGCGGGGCTGATCAGAAACGGCCTTGATCCAACAGAAGAAAGCTTGCTGCTATTCTCAATTCCTAACCCTTGAAGAGGTCGCCTGTACAGACCCGGAAAAACGTTTTACCGAAGACGGTTAGCCAACAGAAGGCCAGCAGGCAATAGCAAAGAAACCCGTAGAATCTGAGCGGTGAGCATTGTAAACCTGTGGCAATTGAGTAGGTTGCCCCGGCGTAGGCGCCGAGCGGAAAGGTAAACGCCCACCAGGAAAGGGCGAAGGGCAGGTTCTTGCGCAGGATATTGGTGATGGTAACAATGCCTGCCACAATGAGCCACCAGAAGCCAAAGCTCCAGTAGATCAGACCGAAGATTTTTATTACCGGCAGGGCAAGGCTTCCCAGCCAGGGGGCGCTGACCGTTCCCAGATTCAGCAGGGCAAGAGTACCCGAACCGATGGGCCCCAGGTAGATCCAGGTGGTGGGGATCAAGGCTCCCGGAAGAGGTGGAGCAACAATAAATCTATAGAAACAGATCACCGCCAGGAATATGAAGAGAAAGAAGCCGGTCCCCCAGGAGGCGTAATTTATCAGCAGCAGCAACTTCTGAAAGGATTGCGGCCAGTAGGGAATGAGTTTGGCGCCGGCAATGGGTGCCACGATCAGGCTCACCGGGGGCATGAACCAGGCCGGATTCAGGTCGGCAACCGTTGCCCGGTTGAACAAATTGATAACCGGTGTGATAATGGCAAAGGCCAGGGCCAGGATCCCCCCAGATACCCAGCAGACCTTGGCGATCCTGACCGCCAAATCCACGCCCAGGTATTCGGTACCTATAACCAGGAAATCTGCCGCCAGCACCAGACACCCGATCGGCATCGTGGCGTAGAATTGCCCTGTAATGGGATGCTGCAGGTCACGCAGGGATTGCTCTGTGAAGCAAAACCAGCGCAGGGTCCAGGGAACAATAAGCGCGCAAAAGAGGAGGATGTTGATCACCCATAGCCAGGCTGCCACGTTGCTTAACCAGGGCCAGTAGCAGGAATAATATTTGCTGGTGACCGCGAAGATTCCCGTCCCCATAACAGAGGCAAACCAGGCCGGGGCAAAATTTTTTATAACCTTGGTCAAACCCTTCATCCCGGGTTCCTGCAACTGCACCTTTGCTTCCAATACAATCTCTCCTTTCCAAACCTCCAGGCAAGGCGCCGCCTTCTTTCGCTTTCATTTTAGAAAGATTGCTCCCGGTAATCACTGCACGATCTTTTCGCACTTCTGGATTATTTTTAGGTTGGCAGGTGAACCCATAAAAATCGAAAAAAAAGACATAAAAAAACCGGATTTATTTCCGGTACGGAATATCAAATGAACATTCTACGCTTGATTTCTTTTTCTATAGCGGGCGGGTGTTAAACCGGTTTTTTTCTTAAACAGGCGTGAAAAATAATTGGCATCTTCGTAGCCCACCTGCCCGGCGACTTCGGAGATAGAAAGGGAGGGATCGGTTCTGAGCAGTTCTTTGGCCTTATCCAATCTTGTGGCCGTGAGATAATCGGTAAACGTCCGTCCCTGCTCCCGGCGAAATAAATAGGAAAAATAGGCGGGGCTGAGGTGAACCTGCCGGGCCACTTCCTCCAGTGTCAGCGGCTTCATGTAGTTCTGCAAAATGTAGGCAGCCGCCGACTTAATGAGCTGCCGTGGTCTGGTCAAACCGACATCAGGCCCGGCTGCAGATGGCCGTACGGCCGATAGTTCTTCGAGGCAAGCACCGATTGCCCGCTTGAGTTCGTCGGGATGCACCGGCTTGACAAGGTAGTCTTTGGCGCCGCAGCGAACGGCCGCCCGGGCGTAATCAAAGCGTGCGTACGCCGTCAAAAAGATTATCCTGGTTTGAGGGTTTACCTGCTTGATCTTTTGGGCGGCGGCAATCCCATCAAGACCGGGCATTTTAACATCGAGCAGGATGATCTCCGGGCGGTACCGTCCGGTTAAAGCAATCGCCTCCCCACCTGTCGCGGCTTCCAGGACGGCAGCAAAGGAAAAATTAAGGTTTTTAATCATCTGCTTGAGCCCGCGGCGGACAATGGGCTCGTCATCTGCCAATAAAATCTTCATTTTTCCTTCCATCTCCGGTTGTGAAAGGGATCCGGAGCGTCACCTCCGTACCCCTGTTCTTTTCGCTTTTGATGCGGATCCCGTAGCCTTCGCCGAAAAGGGCGAGGCAGCGTTTCTGAACATTCGCCATCCCGATTTCACCTGATTCCTCGAATATCTCTTTCCGGTTAAGCCTCCCGGTGATTTTTGCGAGCTCTTCCGGCGTCATTCCGACACCGTTATCCCTCACGTGAAATATCAGATCCCGGCCCTGCACTTCCGCCTGTAACTCCAGGCGGCCGATCCCTTCATAAGGCTCCAATCCGTGGATGAGTCCCACATTTCGCACCCTGAAATGAAAACGACCTTTAATTTTATGATGGCTAAAAATGGCAACTAATAAAAGCTAGTTGGCATAAGGAGACCTCCCATAATTCGTACCGCAGTAAATCTCTTCACTGAAACCGGCAAGATGCAAAAGCCGGCGGATATCTTCGGTCCACTGGTTCTCCGGAACCTGATGGATAAAACCGGAATCGGTTTCAATAGTGGCTATGGTAAGGGGTTTCAGCATCTCCAGCAGCATTGTCCCCGTTGGGCTGAAAGACTTGCGCTTCCCGGGGATCGCCAAAGGCTTACTTTCTTTGGCGAGATTACGCCGCACCCGGCGCTGCAGCAGGGCATAAATCAGTAAGGCCATCAGGAAGACATAGCCTATAGCCACCACCCGTTCCGGGTTCTTGACGTAAATCCCATCCACATAAACCGGATTCTTCAGGAAGCGGAAAGACAGTTCTACTGCAGTCTGGTTTTTGTATTCCCGCAGCACATCAGCGGGAGAAAGCTCTTTATCATCAAGAATGTTCGTAATCAACACGAAAGTAGCGGCTTTTGCCTTGAGCTCCTTGACAAACTCCTCATTGACAGAGACCAGAGAGGGAACCACGCGATAATAGGTCTGATAGTTCACCGGCTCACCCTTGCGAGGCCGCCCCACCCGGCGCTTGATCACCTGCTCCTCTTTGATTTCGGTCTTCAATTCAAAGAGCGGTGAAGCGTGCTTTGCCAAAAAGATCTCCAGTTCTTTTTTGGCATCGGCCTCGCAGAAGAATTTCCTTTTAGCAAGCTCATCACAGGCAGAAAGCAGCTCCGACTTCCTGGTTTCGATCATCTTCTTGATGCTTTTCTCTTTCTTCTTGTCCAGGGATGAGGAGTGCACTACGATGAACCGGTAGGTGTGGCCGTTGAGTTCCCTGACCGCCTGCTGGATCCTGTAAACTGCGGCATCCTTTTTCTGTACGAGACTGCCCAGGTGCTGCCACCGGTTCTCCGACCATGCCCAGTCTTTCAGTTCGGCGGAGATGCTGAAAGTTTCCGGCAGCCGTGAAATGAAGGGAATCTTCTTTTCAAACAGGAGATCAAGGTTGTCATTGGTGACCAGGGCTGAATCAGCAACGTAGATTCTTTTGCCGCTATCGCAAGGCAGCATGGCTTGCAGCCGGTCAAGGACCTCTTTATTCCATTTCTTATCGCTCATGTTGCCGTCACGCATTTCCCCAAAGATGGGGATCCCTTCGCCGGTAGTGATGAGGCCGTAAAGAAACTGCTTCAGGTCAGGGCGGCGGTCTTTGCTGTAGCCGTAGGTGATGTCGAGTAAATGGTTATCTTCATCTTCCCAGTCGTACTCTCCGGCAACTGAGATGGAAGTGGTATCGGCATGAACAACTCTGGTTTCAATCCGGTGCACTTTAATGGCCGATAAGGCCAGAGCCAGGTAAACCCTGTTGGGATGGGCTTTGGCCAGTTTGGTAAGGGCTCTGCCCAGGGCATCATCATTGAACGCATCAGCGGTTATCCCCTCACCGAAGAGCACGCTGAGGTTCATTTCACGATAGAACTCTTCCACCCGGTAGAGAGGTTTTCTGGCCGTCAGGACGTTGATGACGAGCGCCTCAATCAGTGTACCGGGAGACAGGCGGCACTGCTTTGGATCCCACGTAACCATCTCATCGATGATGTCTCTGAGTTTAATCTCCCGGCAAAAGGCTGCAACCAACGGGGCAGCACCGGCATTCAGGATCTTGAATTTGGGTATGAGGCTTCTCATTCGAAATTCCCCCGATTATTGTCATTAGGGGAAAATTCGCGGAATTTTCTGGAATTCCTCCTTGCTCTGAAAATTTTTTTAAAAATTTTTTCTTAATGAAATGGCAGGGTGCGGAAGATGGGATGAGTGCATTTTCCACCAGGGGCTGCAGCGACAGTGCCGGTACCCGGGCATCCAGGAGGGCATCGGGGATATCGATCACCACCTGAAGCCTGTCTTCAAAACGTGTTTTTTGGATGAAGAGGAGGCTGTTTACTGCTTCCATCTCATCCCTGAGAGAGGTCAGCAGGTCTTTGACGTCGAGCCTGGAGCGGAGCAGGTTGCTCAGGGCATTGATGATATCCGGCGTTCTCCTGGCACCCTCCAAATAAGAGAACATCTGGATCGTATTAAGGGCATTGAACAGAAAATGGGGATTGATCTGCGAACTGAGGGCACGCAATTCCGATTCCAGCAGGGCATTTTCTATTTCAGCCTGTCTGACCTTTGACTGGGCAGATCCCAACCGGATGAAACAGTTGCTGATGGCATAAAGGGTCTCCCCAAGCAGCAGGATCTCTTCGCGCTTTTTAACCGGCACTTCTTCGTAATATCTCGACAAACGTTCCCGGTTCAAACCCAGGTCCGCAACCTTCTGCAGGACCTCGCCGGTATCGACGGTGCCGTCATCTATTCTTATCTCCCCTGTGGCCAGCACTCCAATAGGGCCCCGTTCTCCTTGTAAAGGAACGGCAAGGACGTACAAACCGGCATGACAGGGAAAAAGGTGGTACCTGTGCGGATCGAGGTAAACACATCGCCTGGCAGTCTCCCGGCACCTCTGATAGCCTACCGGATGATTGCGTATGAGGCGGCAGAAATTGCACTGTTGTTTGTTAATCGGGGTGATGACATATGTCCCGGAACAGCTTACATACTTGATCCAGAGGCGATAAAAATTGCTTAAATTCTCAAGCACCGGCTGGATGATATCTTGATTTTGTTGAAATGGGGTGTTGGCATAAGCTTTCACAAACCCACCCCTTTGTCTTCAACATGCTATTTCCGACCGATATTCTGCATTCCTGCTTTCTTTTATATTACCTGTTTTGCCAATATTTTTCTATCACATCTTAATAAAAGCATGATAAGGCTTCAAGCTTTTTCAGATAAGAAATACCCGGCTCCCAGTTTCCCGTGGTACCACCCATTGCCAATGGCACTATCTTCTTTTTTCTTGGGCCCCTGTTCACGGCGAAGAGATCGGCTGATCATATCGGAGGGGCAGGTGTCCGTGAAGTCATTTTCTCGTAGCAATTTCCGTCTCCCTGATCAGCGGGTACTGGTAGGGGCTGTATTTTTCCTCCGGGATGATCTGGCTGAAGTAGCGGCATCCCCAATCCCATGCCCGTCAGAAAGAGAACAATTTCGACTGGCTCCGGAGCGGTCAATTTCAAAATCCAACCGAAGAGGAGGGCTATTCCCGATCGACAATATCGTGCCGCGTGCCTTCCCTGACAACTGCTTCGGGATCAAACTTCCCATCCACTGCCAGCCTGAAAGATCCAAAATCGAGTTCCTGCCCTGGTAACTCCAGGGATGGCTGCCACATCTCTTTCAAACCTGGCAGCGCAGTCCATTCAGGTAAGGCTACCGAAACACTTTATTTCATCGACTGAAGAAGATCCAATCAGCGACTGGACTAGATCCCACAAAATTTACAGATGCCTTCAAATTAAAACTGGCACTCCTGCTTTATCTGGACGAAAAAGAGAATATCCCCAGAAATGAACTAACCCCTCCCTAATGAATTAAAAAAATGAAGGGGCAATACAACAAAACCCTCTCAACGAATAAATCTGAGCAACACCTGGTTCAGTTCCTCAACCGCTCTCTCCTCTTCCCCTGATCGTATGGCGTTAATCACACATCCCTTGATGTGGCGGTCAAGGATCAGCATGCCAACCCGGTTCAGGCCCTGCCTTGCCGCTGCCAGTTGAGTCAAAACATCGATACAGTAACGGCCCTCCTCGATCATGCGCTGGATGCCTCTGACCTGCCCTTCTATCTTCCGCAGCCGCCGGAGCAGATCATCTTTCTCCACCTCGTAAGAATTCAACTATCCTCCCCCCTTACAAAAAGGATCCTACTGGTGTCACTGAAAAACAGAGATGATCTGTCAACCCACTACTTTCTTTTTAACGTAAGGAATGACGATCGGCATCGTTATAATCATAGTCAGGATAAAAACCCACACCGTCCCTCCTATCCGGGCCACCATCGTATAGCTCCTCCCGGTAAGAAACGTACCTGCCAGGAAAAGTGCAGCCAGGGCCAGTGAAATCCCGGTGTAGATTACCGCCGCCAGCCGCGCCGCTTTTGCCTCCAGATCCGGCACCGCAATCACCTCGCTTTGAACCTCTTGTTCGATAAGCTACACAGGCCTCTCCCGGAGGGAAGGCCGGAACCGCTTTAAAAGGAGCGTATTTAACGTTACCGATACCGAACTCATGGCCATAAAAAAGGCTGCCAGTTCGGGGCTGACGATGAGCCCGGTGAAGGGATACAGGACTCCGGCGGCAATGGGAATCCCCAGGGCGTTGTACAGGAAAGCCCATACCAGGTTCTGCCTGATCTTCCCCATGGTCGCTCTGCCGATTTCGATAGCTCCCACCACATCGCGAAGGTCATCCCTGATCAGGATAATGTCCCCCGTCTCCTTTGCCACATCGGTTCCGGAGCCGATGGCAATCCCCACGTCCGCCTGGGCCAGGGCCGGAGCATCGTTGATCCCGTCACCCACCATGGCCACCTTGAGCCCTCTTTCCTGAAGCTTTTTAACTTCTTCGGCCTTGTCCTGGGGCAGCACCTCGGCCAGCACGGTCTTGATCCCAACCTGCCGGGCAATGGCCTCGGCCGTGCGGCGGTTATCTCCGGTAATCATGGCCACCTGAATGCCCATTTTCTGCAGGCGCTCTACCGCCACCTTTGTGCTTTCCTTGAGAGTGTCGGCCACGGCGATCACACCGGCGGCCTTACCGTCAACGGCCAGCAACATAGCGGTCTTGCCTTCCTCTTCCAGTTCCTCCATCCGGGCTGCCAGGTCACCTATGTTGATGTTTCTCTGCTGCATCAAACGGCGGTTGCCCAAAAGGATCTCCCGCCCCCGGTACACGGCCCGCACGCCGTGGCCCGGAACGGCTTCAAAGTCCCGAACATCCTCGATCTCAAGGCCTTCGTCACGGGCTCCGCGGACAATGGCCTCCCCAAGGGGATGCTCGGACGGTTTTTCGGCCATGGCGGCCAACCTCAGAACCTCTTGTTTATCGAACCCCTCCGCTGCAATAATATCGGTGACGGAAGGCTCCCCTTTGGTCAAGGTCCCCGTTTTATCAAA
Organism: Thermacetogenium phaeum DSM 12270; assembly: GCF_000305935.1. NCBI lineage: Bacteria > Bacillati > Bacillota > Clostridia > Thermoanaerobacterales > Thermoanaerobacteraceae > Thermacetogenium > Thermacetogenium phaeum. Next base: position 2,095,384 of record NC_018870.1, read on the forward strand.
GACTATAGCATTCAGCTTGCTGCTCTCCTCAACCGCATCGGCGCCTTTAAAGAGGATCCCGTTTTCGGCGCCCTTGCCCGTCCCGGCCATGACCGCACTGGGAGTGGCCAACCCGAGAGCACATGGGCAGGAAATCACAAGGGTGGTTACCGACAACAGCAGGGAGAACCCGAAGACGCCCACCTGGGCCAGGCTAAAGGGCGAGAGGATGAAGCGGCTGCCGGGCAGGAAGAAAGCGTTATAGCCTATAAAGAACCAGAACAGGAAGACAAGGAGGGCCAGGACATGGACCCCGGCAATGAAATGACCTGCCACAAAATCGGCGAGCCTTTGAATGGGTGCCTTGGACGCCTGGGCATCCTCCACCAGCTTGATGATCTGGGCGAGTGTCGTCTCGCTCCCCACCCGGGTAGCCCTGAACTTGAAAGAGCCGGTCTTGTTGATGGTCGCTCCAATCACCTGGGCGCCAGGGCGTTTTTCCACAGGGATGCTTTCGCCGGTAATCATCGATTCATCCACGGCCGAATAACCCTCGATCACTTCCCCGTCCACCGGGATGCTTTCGCCGGGACGAACCACTACAATGTCCCCCACCTCTACCTCATCGGCTGCAATCTCGATCTCCCGGCCGTCCCGGACAACCAATGCGGTTCTGGCCCGCAGGCTCATCAGCTTCCTGATGGCCTCGGAAGTCCGGCCGCGGGTAAGGGCCTCCAGGTAGCGCCCGAGCACGATAAAGGCTGTCAGCAGGGCGGCCGACTCAAAGAAGGTCGCGCCACGGCCGCCGAAACCCGCATTGGGCCACAGGGTATTGATTGTAGCTATCAGGTAAGCGGCGCCGATACCTGTGGCATAAAGGAGGTTCATGTCGGTGGTACCCCGCTTCAGACCGTTCCAGCTGTGCACGAAAAACTGCCAGCCGGGGATGAAGGCTACCGGTGTGGTCAGGGCCCAAAGCACATAGACGTTGCCCAGGAATTTTGGTACAAAGTACGGGAAAATCCACATATCCCGGAACATGCCCACCATAACCAGAATCGCCAACGGCCAGGCGATCCACATATTGCGCCGCTGGTACCTGATCTCCCGTTCCCGGGCCTCTTTCTCCCGGTCGAGTGCCTCCTGACCCGTCAGCTTTTCCGAAGCCTCGTAACCAAGGGCATTGATCTCCTGCTTGATGCGGGATTTGTCAACGGCACCCGGGTAGAACCGGATCTTTGCCGACTCAGCCGGGAGGTTGACCACCACCGACGTTACTCCCGGCAGAGCTCTAAGAGTTCTTTCCACCCGGGCCACACAGGCAGCGCAGGTCATACCCCGAACGGTCAAGAGCACCTCTTCCTCCGGTACTTCGTAGCCGATCTCCTGGATGGCCTTGACCATTTGAGGCACGCTCACCCGCTCCGGAAGGTAATCCACAGCAGCCTTCCCGGCTACCAGGTTCACCCGGGCTCCCTCCACTCCCGGGATGTTTTTCAGGGTCTTTTCCACCCTGGCGACACACGCCGCACAGGTCATACCCCGTACGGGCAAAGTCACCCGGGCGGGCCCTGCTCTTTCCGCCCCGTTTTCCATGACGTTCACCCCCGGTAACATTTGAGGTGCGCTTCTCTACCCGGTATGGGTATATTCATCTGTTTTCATTATGCATCTATTAACCGCATATGTCAACCATTAGGCTTGTTATAAACGCACATGTGTGAAGTTTTTGTGAAGCCAGTTGATTATACCCTTAACGGGGTATTACAATAAAATCGTCCAACCGGAAAGGAGAGATCGCAATGCTGAGGAAAAGATATATGCTCAGACCTGTTGCTCACTGCAGAGATGGCCATTAGCGTCGTCCAGATAAAGATTTTCTGCTTCTCAATGTAATACCCCCTATTCTTTGTGGCTGTTTGAAGCCCCGCACCAGGCCGGTTAAAGCCGGTTTGTTGTGGGGCTCATTTTTTACTTCCTTAAAACCTGCGTCACACGTATTCGAACCCCACCTGCTTCATCGGTGAAGCTCTGGTATTTCACAATGTTATTGTGCCTCGCGCCTTGGCGGCCATATTCAATCCCCCACCCTATCCGATCGGATCGGTATGACAGTACATTCCTTGAACTCCCAATCTGCGAGACCAAGGGCTTGTTTTTGAAGGGGTAGAGATCTTAACAAAAACTTAACATTTTCACTCGATCCAAAAGCCCTTTTCAAACGTCTATATTATAGAGCATTACATAAGAGGAGATTTATGCTCGCCGCAGCTGGAACAATCCCCGGCGGCGGTAGCAGCAAAGTGCCCCTTTAAATTATTGGTGCCGGGTTATTTGCCGCACGGATTTACTTTACCCCAGGTTAAATATTATCCCGAAGGCAAAGGGTTCGCCAGGGTTGAGCTCTACTACACAGCAGGGGAGAAGTGGCTGCTCATTGTTCAATGGAAGGCGGAGAACCAGGGCATCGGCTACTCTTTCGACACCGATGATACGGTGGTCAGCGATGTTGCCGTACGAGGCAATCCCGGAAAATTGTATTACAGGCAGAGCAACGGCGGCTACAGCCAGCTTACGTGGGCCGAGGGGGATCGCAATTACAGGATAGGAGGTGCAATCGGTCCCTCGGAAATTGAGCGTGTCGCCTCTTCCCTCCGCCAGCTGAACTAATAAACGGGAGGTATTTAAATTGAGAAAACCCTGATCCCAGTGGGTCACCATCTCCGGCGGCTACAATGCCACTGCCTACAACACCGTTTCCGTCACAGGGGAACACGACTTGACCGTAACACCGGGGTATTACTACAGAACCATGGCCAGGCACCAGTGCTACAACGACGGCAGCTACGACCCCGCCTCACCGGCGGTTTCGACATCCGGTTATATCTACGTGTATTAAGGCTTTACCGAAGTGATGATTCCGGGAGGTGATACAAAACACAGATTCGTTAACACGAAGTCATTTGTATTCTTTATCTAAAATTCTTTGTCTAAAAGAACGGCCCCCGGTGAACCGGCAGGCCATCAACCAACGGTTCAACCAGCGGCGAGTACCCTTCCTTTGCAAGGCAAGGGTGCAGGCAGATTTATTTTAGCCTGACGCTCGACCTCTGTAAAGGAAAATCGAGAGGATGAACACTATTATGGCAAATTAACTTAAGTTGCTTTATGCACTTTCAATGACTTTACGATTTATCAACATCTCAAGGAGGTATTGCTTTATGCTGAAAGGAAAAATAGTATTGGTTGTATTAATCTGTTTTGTGGTTACATTATCTTTTCCCTCTGTGACTTTTGCTGCTTTGCCAGCATATGTTCCTGACAAAGGTGTATATGACATCAGAAAAAGTTGGGCGTTTTCAGCATTTATTTGGAATGAGTCGGGTTTTACAGCATGGTACCCAGAAGCATATGAGCATGAATTTAGAGTGAATAATGAAGGTTTTGCTCAGTACGATGGGTACTGGAGTAGCAACTTACCACAAGCATATTTAGATCTCGAAGACAATCAAGGACAAGGACATGACGAATTTGTTATCGGTTCGGATGATGCGGAAGGCATTCGGACTAATACGGAATACTCTATGTACATTGATTTGAAAGATCAAAATCCTAGCGTCACCAGTGCATCTTTCATCCTGGAGGCGGAACGTTGTCAGGATGTTCCTGGTCAATCATATAACATACCACTAGAATATTACACCATTACCAGCTCAACAGCACCCGATGATGGAACATGGGGTGGTGGTCTTCCTGATTCTCTCCAGCAAGACTCTCAAATACAATGTATCCAAGAGAATGATTTGCATATGCAGAGCTCGGAACGTTTAGAGAAAATCACGGTTTTCTTTAAGAAGCCGCTTACTGTTTTGGAAACGGAACAATTCATCCTAAACCATCAAATTAACCCACTTGCAATCAATTTTAAAGCTACTAACAATGATTTAGTCGGTGGATTTAATTATAACAAGGATGTTCACCGGTCTTTACAGGATGTTAAAGAGAAACTTAAGTTAGATTTATTCTTGACTGAGAGCCTTATTACCAATAATCAGTTACGAGAAAGAAGTGCATTGGAAAAAGTAAAAGCCCTACAACAAAAAATGCTTAATATGTTAGAAAAGGAAAGTATAGCGATTTCTGCACTTGTATTAGAAAATACCCAAGAAATGGCGTCTAAGTTAAAACAGGATCCCAATGTTTCTTTTGAGGAACCCAAGGAATAGGTATGTTAGCAACTGGCGGTCCTGAAACAACCGCCAACAATTTTAAACACGTGGCACAGGATCAGTTTAGCACGAAGGTTTTCCCCATGAAGCGCTACATCAATTAAAAAATCTCTTGTGGTAATTATTTGGGTGCGATCTATTTGGATGTCGAGTATTTATTTAGCTGGTTTAATAAAGTAAGAAGATATGGATTGACAAGACATATAGTAAAAGGACCGTGAAGCTCTTCGATATTGTAACTTCTCCTGGAGGAGGGGATTCATAGTGGATAACAACGTTAAGAATTATTCTCATATAAAACTCATTATTGTCCTCATGTTTTGTATAACTGCTGGTCTGATAAATATCCTCTCATACCGGGTTCTATTTGTACATGAAAAAATCACCTTCTTAAGGTATCCGGTTATTTATTGTGTCCTGTTCTTAATGCCCGGACTCACCGTTGGCCTCATTGCTATCTTCTACCGGTATTGGCATGCCAAAGGTGGGAACCCTTTAAGCTACCCAAGGGCTTTATTTGATGTCAGCCTAGCTTCGGCTCCCGTTTTGCTGTATCTCGTGTTTGAAATAATCCCGGGGTCAAAGAGTGTCATTGAAGATGTTTTTTCTTTATTATCTACCCCAGCAGAAATACTGTACCTTCTTTACCGCGGGGCAACAGGAACCATCGGTCAGAGTTTGAATTCTCTCGGAAACCTTGCCATCCGGGTTTTTGTTCTCGTAACATCTCTAACTGTCTTAACGTTCAGGTCAAAAAAGCTCTCTTTCATCCTGGTACTGGCCATAATTGCCAATACCTACCTTGCCGCAATTCTGTTAGGATTCCTTCAAATAATGATGGTCGGTGCTCTTGACTGACTAGACACCAGTTGCTGGGGACTTTCTTCAAAACGGAACACCGATGTTACCGGTCGACCGCTGACGCATAGGGCACATATTCTCAATATGAATGGTGAGTCCTACCGGCTCAAACAACGTCAGTCTAAGACAGCTCAGCAAGGAGGGTGGATCATTTTAAAAGATCACAGTGGCTTATTTTTGTAAAAGATCTTGCGCCCTGGGGATTTTCGACCCATCATCTGGAATCACCGCCCGGATTGAGGTTTGTCATTTATAATGATTAATTCTCCATAAAGGATTCAATCTCCTGGCCCGATTTGGTATGAGTTTGTCACGTTCAGCTCCACCACCGCCTGCTTTTTGTCCTTCTTCTGGTCAGGACGAAAGCCCAGCCTGATGAGGTCGCTTTTATTGTAGTCCCCTTCGAATGTAGAAGGATGTGGTGTCCCAGAGGATCTGGTCCGGGTCGATCTTGAAGTGAGAAAGTACGGCGAGCACGACGGCCTCGCCGATATCGTCAACGCAGGGAGCTACCGCATCCAGAGTTCTGCCCACCCGGTCGTCGTTCGTCGTTCAGCTTATTAGGCGGTATCCCGTAGAGTTCACGGATGCCCCTTATCTCCGCCCAATCTTCGAGGTAAAGGAGAGGCAAGGGGTCGTCAAGGCGATTTAACACCAGTTGCTCGATCATCTGGCCGTGGGAGAGTCCCCCGTCATCACGCTCCATCGGCACGATTCGGTCCACGATCTCTCGGATGACGAGAGAATTAATGAACGGTTTCAAAAGGTAGAGCGATCCGATGAACTTCATGGAATCGATACTGATGTCGATCCCCGGAGGTGGATATTATACGAAAACTTAACAAAAACTTAACATTTTCACTCGATCCAAAAGCCATCTTCAAACGTCTATATTATAGAGCATTACATAAGAGACGTACTATGAAAAGTCAATAGGCTAAAGCAAAAAGATCTTTGACAATCACATAGGGATCCTGGTCACGCATTACTGCCGGGTGGGGACCACTGATAACCTGGGTCATACGGCCGGTTATCCTTCCAGAGAGAGTAAATCAGGTGAAAAGTTTTCTGGCAACAGCAACGCTTGAATGCTTTCCCTGGCTGCGTTTTAACTCATAATAAGCCCTCAATTCCGGGTTGAAGCGACTGGCGGAAACGGCGGCCAACCACAGGCTGTTTCTTAACATAGGGGAACCGCGTTTAGACATCCGGTTACGGGTACCTTCAAACAGCCCTGAAGCCCTGACGGAAGCATCTAAACCGGCATAGGCCACCAGAAGCCCGGGCGTTGGGGAAACGAGAAATATCACCTATCTCACCGATAATTGCAGCAGCCAGGACGGGGCCGATACCGGGGATGGTTTCAATGACATGGCGATAGGGGGTATCCTTGCTGGGGCGAAGCTCCTCCATAACCTCGTTAATTGCCTCCTCGATAACCTTGATCTGCTCCTCAATGAACTCGATTTGCTCAACCAGCAAACGCAGCTGAAGAGAGAAAGCATCCAGAGCCAGAGTAATGCCGAAAGTGCCTTTAGCCAGGGATTGAATCTTTTTAGCTCTTTCTTCACCGAAGCGGCTGCGAGAATGTTTTTCAAGAAAGCGGCACTTACGAGCAACTCAACCTTGCTCGTAACTCGCGGCATACAGCAAGCTGTATCCACAACGTGCTCATTCGAGTCCTCTCGTATGGGCGGGGCTTCACTCTGTCTCACGAGACAGCATGCTTCTCAGGACGTCGATCGAAGCCCCCCTGCTTCTACGAGAATATTTATATCCGAGTTGCCCCGGGATTCCTATGTGGTTGTCAAGGATCAAGTCTATTGGCTTGGAGCTAATTAAAACTAACTCTATAGTACAAGGAGGTATTAATGAGATGAAATTGAGTCGTTTGACATCTGTAATGCTAGGTGTTCTCTTGTTATTCTTCGCTATCTTTGGGATGGCTATTTTGCAGGGAGACGGAGAAAATGCCATAGCCTCGAACTTGAACGATCTCAAATCCGATCAGGAAGAGGTTAATTGCCTGGAAAAAGATACATGGAGCCTGAAAGTCGTGGACGTTGAATACAAGGAAAATACAGCCTTTCCTGATAAAGAAAATGTATACGTACTTATCGACATTGAAAATAAAAATGGAGCAAACCAAGAGTTTATACCCGAAGGAACACTACAGTTTATCGGCGCAAGTGGTAAAATATACGTTCAGGAAGATGGCAAAGCGTGGAATATGCAATCATTTATAGAGAAAATCAATAAGATAAGAAAATATAGAAAGGAGATTTCAAATTTAGGGATCGTTAAAATTGGTGTGCCAGTATTAATTGATCGTGGAGATCAAATTGTTGCTATGATCTACAATGATGGTCTCAAGAAACGAGAAATAAAAATTAATCATGAAAAAGTGCTCCAAAGCTCTACTCCCGGATATTAAAATGTAGCTTTTGTGAGAGAATGTTCTGGTCTCCGTGATCGTGATGATGAATTATTATCCAAGGCTGAGTTTGGCAAGGTGCGTGTTGCAAGACCCGCTGGTCATTCTCAATGATCTCCCGCACAATGGGCTCAATGGCCTCAGCAACCGGCCTGGGCTCGCGCAGGGTGTAACCCCAGGGGCCGTCCGTAGGGTACATTCAACTGCTCCTGCTCGGAGCAGCAACAGAAGTTAACGCCACATGCTGGTTCCACTGGTATCAGCCGAAAGTGCCGGAAGGCAGTCGGTAGCCACCCTGCGCATCTGCCAATCTTGCAGAACATATGGCGACCTGCATGGAGAAATTAGAGATATTGCACACAGCCTTACACCTATCCGGAGGTGTCTTCTGCTTCGGCGTTCGTAGAGAGCGCTTTTACAACGCATCCCTCCAAAAAAGCCAGACATTCAAACTCCATAAAACGCGAGGCGTTTTTATCGAAAAGAATCTGTATTTCGCAGGGAAATTCATCATCTCCGTGATAATAAACAATTTGCAGGGGGATTTTTGGCAATACATTCAGAAACCATGCATAGCCGCCCGAATTCTGCCTGCCGTTAAAAACCCCACCCAGGCTGCGCATAATTTCGCAGAAACCCTCATAATCTCCACTGAATATTTCACCGAGCGGAGCGGTCATCCATTTTAGATTTACGTTGAAGGCTATTTTTGCGCCGGTAAGATCGGAAACAGGCACATATGAAAACGCAGGTTCGCCCTCCCCTTTGGACAGGGCATAGTACGCCAGCACAATGCGGTTGATGACATCGACCGGCTTGCCATCAGTCGGGGTAACGCCGCGTGAGCTAATCTCATATTCCCTGCCGAGAAAATCGACAGATATGCCGCCGTCCGGCCGAGCCGAAAGGCCGAGCCGTCCGGCTGCCTCAGAAAGATCGCATTTACCCAATTCGGGCAGCAGACTTTCGTAAATCTTTTCATAACCGCTACGCACAGAGCATTCCCTCCATTGGGCGACGCAGATGCCCGCTTGTTAAGACAACGTAAGGGCTTAATAGACTGGTCGGGTTCATAACTGGGAACAGATTCTGTTTCAGCTATCTACCTTCTTTCCGGAGAAAATGATTACATACCTGCGTTGCGTTAGTCGGTTGGAACGAAAGCACAAAATTACTGGCAGACCCTTAGAGCGCATCTCGTTACCTGTCATTATAAATTAATATTAAATCTTATGAGTAAGGCTGTTTTTGTCTACTACCTCCCAGCGGTCTTTCTTTTTCACCAGAGAAAAACTTATTTTGGATACATACTCTCCATATCTTCCAGGCTGGGTCACAATTACAGTCTGTCCCGATCTATTTTTATACTTATGTTCAGGTATGTTAACGTGGGTGTGTGCTGCAACAATGGCATCAATGCCATCGGTGCTTTTGGCCAGTGCTTTAATCCTGTTGCAGGGGTTCTTTGATTTTGCCGATTCTTCACCGGCATGAACAACGGCAATGACAATATCGGCCCCGTTGTATCTCATCACCTCGGGCCACTTTTTGCTGTTGACCTCCTGAACGATATCCGTTAATTCCAGAGCCCCTTTATACTGCGGTAAATCCTTTAGTTCCCGCTGACCTTGGGCTTCGCCTACTTCCTTAATGGTGAGGCCGAGGATACCGATCTTTACAACACCCTGATCCGTTTCCACGTTTTTAATGATGTAGGGGGTGATATAATTGACCTTGTAGGAACCCAAATGCGCACGACGATATCCACCTTACCTTCCGTGTCGTCCCAGATTTCCCGCGCCGTGGTTGCCCGGTGAACGGCAGGATTGGCCGGGTTCTTGAACTGCTGGGGAATAAACGAATTGGGAATCTCCGCAGCCAGTTCCTCCGCCTTGCTGACAGCACCCCTCATCCCTTCGGAGCCGGGTGTCAATACCAGTTCGGCGCCGTAGGCCTTGAGGAGGGTGCGGCGCTCGATGCTCATGGTCTCCGGCATGGTCAGGATCAGGCGGTACCCCCTGGCAGCGCAGACAAAGGCCAGGGCGATCCCCGTGTTGCCGCTGGTGGGTTCGATGATGACGGTATCCTTATTGAGAAGTCCCTTATCCTCGGCATCCTTGATCATAGCGAAGCCTATCCTGTCTTTCACACTGCCGGCAGTGTTGAAATTCCCTCCTGTGATCTCTACAAAAGGAAAATGCCAATTCTAGCCCTTAACGACCTGCAATCAGTGCTCTCATCTTCCTTAACCGGAAAAGTACCAGGAGATGAGGGGTAATCCCAAGCACGACCAATCCCGCCAGAGGAGACTGAAACAGGCCGGTGAGCATGACAACAAACAGGCGGCCATCCCGGTTGCCCAGGAGCAGATTGACCAGGAGCCCTTCGCCTTCGGGCAAATAGGGCTTTCCAGTGGCAGTCCGAAACTTTTCCTTCATCAACATGGACATCGGAGCCCCAAGGAGAGCAAGGGCAACAAAAAGGAGAACCACAAGTCCACGCCCCTCTTCCCATGCCCCCAATGCCATGCCGATGAGGATCAACCCATCGCAGTAACGATCGAGTACAGAATCCAACAGTTCACCGAAGGAAGAAGCCAGGAACTTTACCCGGGCTAACTCTCCGTCAACTCCATCAATAATTGAAGCCAGCTGGGCCGTCAGACCTCCCCAGATAGGGTATCCCCAAGCAAACAATAGAGCGGCTGCCACACACAGAAGGCCACTTACAAGAGTGATATGGTTGGGCTGAAGGTGCGTGCTCGCAAGGAGGGCAGTCAATGGCACGGAAAATTTCCGGTTGATGTAGCGGGCAACCAGCCCATCCCTGCGTGAGGGCAAATGGGACAGCAAAAGCTTTCTGGCAACTTCCGCATCCCCCGGATGGTCAACATCAATCCACCAGGCCTCGCCAATATCGCACACCAGCGCACATCCCTGACTCGCCAAAACAGCAATCCCTTCGCTCAATGTATACTCCCCATGAGCCTGAGCTTCAGCAAGAGCCTCAAAAAGGGCAGGTGTAGCATGAAAGGCACCACAGTCAACTGCCTGGAACTCTTGAAGCTCCTTTCCAATGGCCTTGATCTTACCATCAGCAATGGCAATTTTGGTTGCCTCTTGGAGATCAAACACCCGGTCGAGTTTGAAATCGGCACCAACATATATTTTCCGGTCACGAGGCCGAACCGCCAGCAGGCTCTTAAACACATCTGGGGAAAAAATATGGTCAGCCATAGTCAGCAAAAAAGAGGATTCCCCCTCGAGAGCCTCCCGGGCAGCCAGCACTGAGGAGCCGTTTCCTAGTTCCCAGGACTCGTTGATCACATACTCAATTCTGATGCCTAGCTTTTCCCCGGACCCCAGGTAAGACTTGATCTCTTCGCCCCTGTAGCCGATCACCAGCACAATGTCCCGAATCCCGACGGCACGCAGGGTCAACAAAGTCCGCTCAAGCAAAGAAAGCCCTAAAAGAGGATAAAGGGGCTTAGGCCCCTTATATCCCCTTTCCCGAAACCTCCTACCCTCTCCGGCGGCAATAACCAGCGCCTTCATCAGACTTTCCCTCCGACAGGTTCAGCGACAGAAGGAGCACCAAACACCCTTTCCTCCTCTTCTCCAGCGATAAAGGCTTCGACCATCTTCCGGGCTTCGGAATCAGTATACTGAATGGGTGGCGACTTCATGGTGAAAGCAGAGATCGCGTAAAGCGGTCCACCACTACCCCGGTCGAGGGCAAGTTTCATGCAACGAATGGCATCAATGATAACCCCTCCGCTATTGGGAGAATCCTCAACAGAAAGCTTCACTTCCAGCTCAATAGGCACTTTGCCAAAGCCAAGACCTTCCATCCGGATGTGGCAAATCTTGTTGTCATTCAGCCAAGGAACGTAGTCGCTGGGACCAATGTGGATGTTCTGGTCGCTCAACGGCTCCTTCATCTCCGCTTGTACGGCCTGGGTCTTCGACTTCTTCTTAGACTTGAGGCGGCTCCTGTTGAGCATGTTCAAGAAGTCGGTATTACCACCGAAATTCAACTGGTAGGTTCTAAGAATTTTGACCCCGCGATCCTCAAAGAGCTTCGTCAGAACACGGTGAGTGATGGTTGCTCCTACCTGAGACTTTACATCATCACCGATTATCGGGATTCCCCTTTCCCGGAACCGCTCGGCCCAAGCAGGATCGGAAGCTATGAACACAGGCATCGCATTGATAAAACCAACCCCAGCATCCAAACAGGCTTGGGCGTAAAATCTTGTCGCCTGCTCAGAACCGACGGGCAAGTAGTTGATCAAGATCTCCGCACCCGACTCTTTCAGGACCTTCACTACATCGACAGGTTCTTCGTCGGCGAGAACTAAGGTCTGGTCTTCCGGATAGTTCCTCATGTGTTCGGAGAAGCCGTCGAGAACAGGTCCCATCTGCACAATTACCGGGTAGTCAGGGACATCGGAATAGAAGACCTTGGTGCAATTGGGCTTGGCAAAAATCGCTTCCCGAAGCGGCTTGCCAACTTTGCGGGCGTCAATATCGAAGGCCGCCACGACCTTGATGTCACCTGGCTTGTAGCCGCCAAGGTCGTAGTGCATCAACCCGATTGGCTCTTCCATCAACTCTTTGTCGCTGGCGTAGAGGGCAATCCCCTGGAGCAAAGCACAAGCACAGTTCCCCACACCGGCAATCGCAATCCTGATTTCCCGATCACCCATGTCTTTCATCAACCTCCTTGAAAGTTTTTATTGATGATTGATGAAAAACTGAATGATTGATCGCCTTCTCAGAAACCCTCTTCTGATGCCTCAGGGGTGAAACAACTTCTAGACCGACACGGCGCGCTAGGGTCACCCCTTCATGGAAGCTGTGAGCTAATTCCGAGGCATTGTGAGCATCAGATCCCAACACACAATAGCGCCCGCCAAGCTCCCGGTAACGGGAAAGAAGCACTTCCCCTGGGAAGGGTTCTCCTACACCCCTTCGTATACCAGATGTGTTAATTTCTAGCAATCCACCCCTAGCTACCAATACTTGCAATGCCTGATCTAAGCCGGCCTCAAGGAGAAGTTCCGGCTTGTAGGGAAAGTCTCGCCAGTACTGCCGCCAGCCCCTCTTAATCCAATCGAGATGGCCGAGTACAGCTAATCCCGGCAGCAGCACTGCCCTCTTCAAGGTATCCACATATTGCCGAATGCCGACCTCAGGATGACGGCTGAGATAAAACCTGGCATCTGTCAGCGAAAGCCGATCAACATAGTGGACAGAAACAATCACATAATCGAAGGGGTGATGGTGGAGAAACACACAAATTTCGTCCTCGTAGTGAGGATGATAGTCCACTTCGGCTCCGAGGAAAATCGTAAGAGAATCCTTAAACTGTTGTCGGCATTCGTCTACAGCTTCGAAATAAGCAGAATATAACCGGTTAAGGAAATTATAATTTGGGTCTTGCGGAAAAAGACTTAAATGATCGGTGAGCCCCACTTCACTCAGCCCGAGACGAACGGCTTGCAGGCAGATCTGGTGCAGGGCATCGTGAGCGTCTGAAGAAAATGAAGAATGAAGATGGTAATCACCAAAAAAAGCGGCACTACAGCCGCTTTTAGTGACAGCATAGGGAACAACCTTACGATTTTTCAACTGCTACCCCCTTTCCAACCTTAAAAGCGGCTGGATAAAGGAACATACCCTCAATTCGGTAGTGCCATCTTCCCTAACCTCAACATCGACCAACTACCGTTAAATATTCTAAAGGATAATTTTCACCAAAGTCAATAGAACCGCAATACATTTATCGAGCATTAACCCTTTTAGGCTTAGGTCTGTTGCTAAAGACCTGGGAACCCGTTGCAAACCCCTTACAACATCATGCCAAAGAAGCCAACAAAAACGCCCAGCCGCCTGGTTAAGAGTCAAGCTCCTTAAGCCCAACAAAGGGACGGGTTGATGATCTGGTTGACCCTTTGCCTGTGATAACCGCCGGCCAGAATCCGAGGGGCCTCCGGTCAGGTTGTCACCGCCCCGGATAGGCACCGGCCGGGCTACAAGCGCAGTAGTGAGTCAGGAGATCAACAGCTGAAGTTTAGCCTGAACCTCTGCCATCACCCCTGCCGGGACCTTGCAGGCAAATTGTGCATCCCGTGCCCGCCAGTCAAGACTTTTTACCTGGTCTGCCAGGATCACTCCTGTAATCTTTAAACCGGCAGGTATCTCTACTTCAAAAGGATAACCCTTCGCCCTTGTAGTAACAGGACAGAAAAGGGCCAGCCCCACCTTTCCGTTATAAAGCTGCGGGGAAATTACCAGCGCCGGCCGCCTTCCGGCCTGCTCATGTCCTGTCTGAGGATCAAACTGGAGCCAGACAAGATCGCCACGTTCAGGAATATAGGTTTTCACCTCGTTTACCATATTTCCCGCCCAACCAGAGTTCCTGTATCTACTTCGCCATGAAGATTATCAGGTGTAACCTGGGACAGCAATTGTTCCAGGCTATAACGTTTGCGGCGGATAATAATTGCGTCATCACTTGCCTCTAAATCAACCGGTGTGCCTTCTTTAAGGCCAATTTTTTGTGCCAGCGATAAAGGGATGCGAATCCCCAAACTATTGCCCCACTTTTGCACATGAGGTTGCATGACGATTTTCACTCCTTCTTTGTTTATACATAGTATAAACCTTCGATGTCATTAATACAATTGTATGAATACCCCGCGGATGGAGGATGCTGCAAGTTCTACACCGGTGCAGAGATAGGGGCGGGAATCTGTCACCGGCAAGCCTGTTTCGGGCAGAAAGGGTGTTGCTAATTCTACCTTTGCTTTTTACACCTCCATCCGTGAGCGGTTTACCAGCTAATGTTATTCAGTCAACCCCTTGTTTCGCTTCGGCTGCCGTTAACTGCTCCTTGTCAAGGGTGAGTAACAACCTCCGTCGGTCGCTGCGCCTGCAAGGATAAACCGTTTTCGTTTCTCTGTTGGTGCCGCCGGCGGCGTGGTGGTCTGCCGTATGTCTGCCGTATTATATAAAAAAACGGCTACAAAAACCTGACGGACGCCCTGGGGATCAGGTGCGCAGGATTGGCCTGTCCTGTTACGGCCATCTAATGGCAATCCGGGCAGGTGAACCGGCCATCCCGGTCGGGGATCAAGCAGCGTGCAGCTTGCCCGCAGATCGGGCAGGGAGGAGGATCAACCTCTTCGGTAACAGGATTATACACCAGTATCTGCTCCAAGATCTTTTTCTTATGCTGAATTTTGACCCTGGCAAAAACGCACGGCAGGTGGTATGCCACCAGGTGGTCCAGCCTCAAATCGATATCAACCTGATAACGCCCCCGCGTATCGTCGATACGGCGGCGCCGGTCTTCTATCGTCGCAGCCAGCTGCTTCTCCAGTCGCTCTTTTCTGACCGGGTCAGTTGTGGTCCTTAGTTTACGCCTGATTTCTGCTTCGGTACTCTCGTAGTAGCCGCACACCTTGGCAAGTTCCTTCTCTTGCAGTTTGGCAGCCTCTTTGCAAAGAGGTACAGCCTTTTCCAGGACCAGTTTTTTTACTTCCCGGCAGGCCACCTGATACAGGCAACTCAGGGGTGACAGCGGTGCTGAGGCAACCCGGTAATCAGGCTGCTCTTGAAAAAAGAGCGAATTGACCTGCTTTTCGAAACCCGGGGTGGCTATCGCCTGGTAACCATCCACAATAACAGGAAGTATTTCTTCTGTTTTTTCAAAGGAGCGGAAAATGCCTCTGAAATAAAAGCCATAAAAAATATTTTCTGCCACCCAGTGGGTGTCAAGCCGGGGAGGGCGACACTGCAGGTAATCGATCTGGTCGTGAATCTTCTGCTCCAGGGAGCGTGGCGCTGAAGGGAGTTCGCCGGACCAGTATAACACTGTTTGCTTGCCGTAATCTGCCGCTAAACGCACGATCGTATCGAGCAGGGAACTACCATGAGTAATAAAAATACTACCCGGCGTCTCCTGCGCCACTTCATAATCAAAGGCCAGGAGCATCTCCTCTCTCCCGAAAACAGGCACCAGAGACTCCGGCAGGAGAACCTCAGCCAGGGCATAACCCGGCTGTTCGACCACCGCTCCCACCCGCTCCAAATAAGCAACAACAAAATCGACCACTGAACTATCATTCATCCGGCAGCAACTCCCCCAGCAAGCGTTCATCCAGCTCTTTGACCGCCTGATAATGTTTTTTCGCCTCGATTAATTGCTCACCCAGGTGATCCAGGCGCTGGCGCAGATCTGTCTCATCTGTGGCCTGTGCCCAGATATCCATCACCAGCTCTTCAAAATCCTTCTTCTGATCCAGGTTGCCCAGGATCATGTCCAATTCTCCGACTACAAGCTGGAACATGTTGATTTTGGCGTCCAGCAATTCCAAAATATATGCCTCAACTGTGCCTGCCGCCGATAAATTATATATCCGGACATCACGTTCCTGCCCCAGCCTGTGAATCCTGCCGATCCGCTGTTCAATGCGCATGGGATTCCATGGCAAATCGTAGTTAACCAGATGCGAACAAAACTGGAGATTACGCCCCTCGCTGCCCGTCTCCGTCGAAACCAGGATCCGGGCATCACTCGCAAATAATCGCACCTGCTCCTCCTTTTCCTGGCGGCGCATTTTGCCGTGCAGCTCGGCGACGGAGAAACCGTTCTCTCGCAGCCACCTGGCGAGGAACGCCTGGGTTTCTAAATAGCAGGTAAAAATAATCACCTTTTCATCGAACTGTCGCAAGAGTTTGAGAAGGATCTCCGCTTTGGCCCTCCCTTTTACCTCCCGGGCCTGGGATGCCAGGGTAATCAGGACACGCCGCAATACCTCCGGGTAAACCTGATTTTCCGCCATTTTCTCCAGGGTAGGAATGACCGCCTCGATGCTGCTCCCGATCTCCCGCTGCAGGGTGCGCAAAATAAACTGGTTGACCCCATCTTTCATGCCTGTTAAACCAGGAGTATAATAGCCACGCACAAAGCTGCTTAAGCGGTTATAAAAAGCCATTTCGTCATCGCTCAAAGAGAGCTCGATGATGTCGGCCCTGCGGCGGCTGCGGATGGCGCTGGTTTCACTGCGTCGGTTACGCACCATGACCTCCCGCACCAAACGCTTCAAGTCATCAGTGTTTTTCGGTTTCAGCGGATCACCACGGGTAACATACTTCCTCTTAAATGAAGCGGCGGTTTCCAGCTGCCCCGGCTGGAGCAGGGTAATCAGGTTGAACAGCTCTTCCAGGTCATTTTCCACCGGGGTGGCAGTAAGCAGCAGGATATACTTTTTCTTTAACTGGCTGACGAGACGGTAGGCCTGAGTCCGCCGGTTTTTCAGGTGGTGGGCTTCATCGACGATCACCATGTCGAACTCGGCAGCCAGAACCTCATCCCGGTGTGTTTCCCGCTTCGCCGTATCCAACGAGGCAATAATGCGCGGAAACTCCGTCCAGGGATGGGGATGTGACTTGAACGCCTGATTATCATAACTGATGAAATCCAGGTTGAATTTCGTCTGCATCTCCTCTTGCCACTGCTCGACCAGAGATGGCGGGGTCAATACAAGGACACGGCGGACCAACCCGCGCATCAGGTATTCCATCAAGATCAGGCCGGCCTCTATGGTCTTGCCCATCCCTACCTCGTCACACAGGAGGGCACGTCCCCGCAAGTTTTTTAGAACATGGCGGACTGTAGCGAGCTGGTAGTCCAGGGGTTCGATGCCCCGGACCACTTTCAGGGACAACAGTGTATCGAACCCGGGGCTCAGGGAAACGGCCAGGGCCTGCCTGCGCAGGTACAAATCCGAAGCTCGGCCGTGCTTGCCTTGAGCCATTTGATCCAGGATCACCTGGTCTTCCGCCGGCGAAAAGTTTACCTGCACCACCACGCCAGGAACGATCTCCAGCCTGCTGTGCTCCGGAGTGGTGAGCACATTCCAGGAAGATTCCGTCGAATTTTCGGGCGACTCCACCCCTTGCCGGGCTCCAGGTATTTCCTCATGGATGGATAAATTCTTTTTACGACGCGGGCTCAACATCGATCACCACATTTTCTGCCTGAAGCTTTCGGTGTCGCTTCCTTACTAAAGGGTTTTCCAGGATGATAACAGGAATCATAACTGATAGTCGCAAACAGGGAGTTCATACCACCCCTTCTAACAGGATTATGTTCTCGCTCGCTTACCGATTTCCTCTTTATTCACTGTTGCCAAAAGAATAATAGAGAGCATGATTGAGTGTTTGGACAGAGAACCCCTCATGCCTTCACTCCGGTGCAGCTTCTCTCTGTACATTATTGTCCGCAGAGTACTGGAGATGGTTCTTGATCTCGCCTATTACTTCCTGCATTCGTTTCAATTGCTGCATGTCCCGAATGATTTCCTGCTTCTGCCTATAACGGTCTTCATCATAGCGTCCGAGTGATGAAATTATTTGTTGTCTGGGATACCCTCCGCTAACATACTAGTTGTGAGCTATCTGCATGTAACGGAGATCTCTGACTCTTACAATGCGTATGAACATGGATCTTTTCATCCATCATATCTCGGTTGAAGAAAAATAAAGTAATACATCGCGCCGAACCAACAATTACCATGACCGGGGCATTCGACCACTACCTCTCCGGCTTTAGCGAGTCTTTCCTTATCGTGCGGCCTTTCGCTAGACCAATTTAATCGGTCGCCTCTTTAGCTTCAGCACACCCTCTTATAGTGAGGATAACCTGCAAAAATACCTTCACGAGCTCCGGGTCAAATTGCGTGCCTGCACACCGGCGTATTTCTTCCAGGGCTTCTTCGACCGTTTTAGCCTTTCTATACGGCCTATCGGAGGTCATGGCGTCAAAGGCATCGGCAATGGCTAAAATACGGCACTCGATGGGTATCTCTTCCCCTTTGAGGCCCAACGGGTACCCAGTGCCGTCCCATTTCTCGTGGTGTTTTAAGATCAGGTCGGCAATCCCCGCTAAATCCGGTGAGGCCAGGGCGATCCGGTAGCCCTTTTCCGGATGCTGGCGCATAATCTCCCATTCTTCTTCAGTAAGGGGTCCTCTTTTGAAGAGTATTCTGTCGGGTATACCGACCTTACCTATGTCGTGAACCTGAGCCAGAAGAGCAAGGTTGGCCAGCTGTTGCCGCGAAAGCCCCATCTTTTCTCCCAGGGTCCGGCACAAGTGCTCCAGGTGTCTGCCGTGTCCTTCAGTCAAATGATCGCGCTCCGACAGTGCAGCAAGCAAGGCATTGACGATCTTGTTCCGAGCGCTGGTGCCGAGATATAGTTTTTCCCGGTACATAAGATCGTCTGCCCTTTTATAGGCTTGCTTTAAGAGCTCCTCCGAATTATACGCCGTAGCTATGCCGAAGGAGACGCTCAAAGGAAGTTGGGGATGTTTTCGATTGTATTGCTCAATGGATAAACGCAGCTGGTGCAGTATATTCGATCCTGTAGCCTCATCGGTGCGGGGCAGGAGGGCCACAAATTCATCTCCTCCCACCCGCGCCACAATATCCGAGGGGCGCAGGGCCTTCTTAAGGATCTGAGCGCAAGCAATCAAGAGCTTGTCGCCCTTCTGGTGGCCCATGGTATCGTTGACCAGCTTCAGGCCGTTCACATCGGCCACTATTATGCTGATGGGATATTTGTTGCTCCTACCTAGGCGTTTGAGCTGTTCTTCAAAATACGCACGGTTGTAAAGACCTGTCAGCTGGTCATGGAGGCTAACATATTCCAGCTTCTGGGCAAACCTCTTTTTCTCAGTGATATCCATTATGTTCCCCAGTGTCACCCTCTGGCCCTCGGGCTGCAGGGAAGCCACCGTCTCCTCGACCCACTTAATTTCACCATGTTTGGTAATAATCCTGAACTCGTAGGGCTGGGCCGCCATGCCTTTTAACATCCTAACGGCATTGCGCCGCACAGCTTCCCTGTCTTCCGGGTATACGAGGCTCAAGGCTTCCCTGCCGATCAGTTCTTCCTGAGAGTAACCCGAGAGCTTTTCAAACCGGGGATTTACCAGCCGAAATTTCCCTCTGCTGACTATGTACATCCCTATAGGCGAATGACCGAAAATACTTCTCAATAGCTCCTCTTCGCGTTTGCGAGCGGTGATGTCCCTCACGGTGGCCAGTATCGCATCTTTGCCCGCAAAAGTGATTTTCTTCAGGCACATCTCCGCATCAAAAACTGTGCCGTCCACCGGCCGCCTGGCCCTCCATTCAAACCGTGGACTTTCGCCTTCTACCGCCCTTTTCCACCACTCGCGGAGCTGTTTCAAGGGATTGTCCCGGTCAGAGTAATCCCGGGCGATGGACAGCTTTACGGCCTCTTCTTTAGAGGCTATACCGTACATGCGCAACATGGTTTCGTTAACATCCAGAATTTTCCCTTCCGGTTCATGTATGAAAATAGCATCGTGGACGCTGTTGAAAATTGTCCGAAACGCTTCCTCCGCCTGCATCCGTTCGGTGACCTCAAAACATACTTCTACTATACCTTCAATTATTCCCTTCTGACTTTTTACAGGGTAACCCCTTACAAAAAATTGCTTGCCCTCGTGGGGCGTCACTATACCCTCCTGGGGCACGCCGGTCTTAAGAGCGCTTGCCACCGGACATCCGGCGCACGGTTCCTTCCTGCGGTATAAGACTTCATAGCAAAGAGCGCCTGTCAGCTCCTCACCCCTTTTTCCCGCGTACTTCGCTGCTGAGGTGTTAGCCCACAAAATGCGGTGCTCAGCATCCTGGTAAATCAGCAGCTCCAGAATACTGTCCAAAATGGCCTTCTTTTCCCGCTCGGATTCTTTTATTTTGTTTTCCATTTGTTTGAACGCAACTATATCTTCGATGCGGCGGGCGAAAATGTTGAATAGCCTTTTCTCCCGGTCGGAGATCCGTGCTGAAGATTCCAAAAATATTAAGCCCCGCACTCCGTGGGACATCAAATAAACAAACCCGTTCTCCCTGGGGTTCTTGATTCTTTCGATTCTTTCGGTGAATTCCTCTCCTTTTCTAAAACCCCATTTCCCCAGGCATATAAGCCTGCCGCCTTCATCAAGCATTATGGCCAGCCGGCGTATCCCGAGAAGCCGGCTTCCTTTCTCCGCTATTTCTTGTATCAGATCTTCGTATCGCTCCGGGAAGGAAAAATTTACTATCTCGTATAAGGTCAAAAGCTCAGCAATATCAAAGGACACTATCTACCACCCCGCGGCCGCCACGATCGTCTTGTTATAAAACAGTGGGGTCCCTGAAACACTGCTTATTTCTCCGAAGGAAAGCATCCCTAAGACCGGAATTTCGGGTTTAAGACTTCCGGCTATTGCCTCCATTTCCCTGGGGAAATCTTTGCCCAGCAATAAATAGCGGGAGACACAATCAAACAAGATAAGAACCTTAGAAGTGGCCGGGGTATTTAAGGCACTTTCCGCTACCCTCCCGGCAGCAACAACGAGACTTTCGGCATCCCCTTCCATGATAGTAGCAATGGTGTTTTCCGGAATTTCTGCAACAAATAAGATGCTTCCGTCTTCCTCTGCTTTTAGCGGGTCCCGAATGATAAATTTCCCCCCAGCAGCGGGCAAGCCCAGAGGGTATTGCATTCCGTAGTAAGGAAATCCGTTTCGGGTACAGCTGCGGACCAGAGCCGTATACCTCTCAAAGGCTGGAATTCCGTCAATTTCATAAACTCGCCTGCCCTCCGCCCTGGTTATAGTAAAAGGCTCGCCCGCGGGGCTCCACCCGTGGTCCAGCTCCACTTTAAAGTTTATCCCCCTCAATACTGCCGCGGCCACAGCATCACTGCCTACCCCTTCTTCGGTAAATTGGTAAGTGCTGTTGAATCGCAAATTATCCCCGCTGCCTCCTCCTATATACTTAAAGTCCGGCCCCATGGCGTTATACAGTCCCCTCAATAGTTCAGAAATGTTGGCGCTAGATCCGTCCGGAAAAAGCAAAACAGTTCCGGGGCTGTCTCCGCCTTTTTCTATTAAAGCCTCGCCCGCTTTTTCACCTTTGGCAAAGGGGCACGCGGATATAGTCCTTTCCAGGTGGGTTACCGTCTCTATTCCTTCTCCGCCGATAGTGCAGACACCCACACCTCTGGCGTATACTTCAAAGCCAAAGATAATCCCCGGCACCCACGCGCCTACCAGCGGGGAATTACCTACCACCTTTACGGCGCCTGTAAGCACCTCTTCCGGATCGTAGCCCTCAGTAGCAAAAACCAGCGTCAGTGCGGGTCGTCCGGTACGGCTTAAAGCCTGCTCCAGAGCGCGCTGTACGGCGGCTCCGGCGTCGTATCCGTTGCTGAAGCCTACGCCCACGCGCAAATCAGGTATTCGGGTCACCAGCCAATACGCCCCTCCTGTCTTCTCACTTTAATTCGCGGATCCATTTCCGGGCGGCGTCAACTGTAAAGACTTTAACACCAAAGGATCCTTTCCGGGGAACGCGGGCCGGATATAACTACCATAAGAAGCCTTTCCCCGGAACGCCTTTAAGGTATAATAATCTTTCGGCACCATACCCGCAATTTCCTTGTCACATAATACAAGTTTCTTTCTATCGAAATATCGATAAACACAAAGACTAAAACCGGATTCCCCTGGCCCCGCAAAGGCCTGTTGCCTAAGGAGCCGTAATTGTAGCTAAAATTCATACCACGCACGGGAGCAGAAACGAGACATACCTAAATTTCAATGTATAGCATATCTCTTGCGCCGCGGACAGAAAAATGGTAACAAATCGGGGGACAGAGGCGATGGCCCAAAAGCGGGGAAAACGTGTGAGGAACTACGGGTACTTGTGATATAACAACAATAGAAAAGACAAAACATCGCTCTGAATACCTCGGTAGTGTCGAACTCCGGGCATCCAGGACTGCCTTTTGCAGTGATACCCACATGGGGTATCACTGTCGCAATTAGTATAAGACATATAGTTAAGTTTGTCTATTAAAATTATAAGGTTATATTCCAGATTTATCGCCTGTGGATTCTTGCCCTTAAAAAACATGCCGCCTGCGGCTACAATGTCCCGTAACGGCTTGATAAACATAGATGGGAAATGCTATCTATTCCTCTTCCCGGAAGAGTTCGGTGCTCAAATAGCGCTCGCCCGTATCCGGCAGGATCACGACGATCACTTTCCCGCGGTTCTCCGGCCGCTTCGCCACCTGCTGGGCAGCATAGGCCGCCGCTCCCGCCGAGATGCCGACCAGCAGCCCCAATCCCCGTGCCAGAAGCCGGCTGGTCCTGAAAGCATCCTCGGCCGTAACCGGAATGATCTCATCAACAAGTGACAGGTTGAGAACCTCGGGAACAAAACCGGCACCGATTCCTTGAATCTTGTGGGGGCCTGGCCTGCCTCCCGACAACACAGGGGAGTCGGAGGGTTCCACGGCAATAATCTTCAAGGTATCCTTGCGCGGCTTGAGTTCCTCGGCGATACCGATAATGGTCCCGCCGGTGCCGACACCGCCAACGACGATATCCACCTTACCTTCCGTGTCGTCCCAGATTTCCCGCGCTGTGGTTGCCCGGTGAACGGCAGGATTGGCCGGGTTCTTGAACTGCTGGGGAATAAACGAATTGGGAATCTCCGCAGCCAGTTCCTCCGCCTTGCTGACAGCACCCCTCATCCCTTCGGAGCCGGGTGTCAATACCAGTTCGGCGCCGTAGGCCTTGAGGAGGTTGCGGCGCTCGATGCTCATGGTCTCCGGCATGGTCAGGATCAGGCGGTACCCCCTGGCAGCGCAGACAAAGGCCAGGGCGATCCCCGTGTTGCCGCTGGTGGGTTCGATGATGACGGTATCCTTATTGATAAGTCCCTTATCCTCGGCATCCTTGATCATAGCGAAGCCGATCCTGTCTTTCACGCTGCCGGCAGGGTTGAAATACTCAAGCTTCCCCAGGATCTCGGCGCCGGTCCCTTTGGCCAGCGGCTTCAAACGCAGCAGGGGAGTTCCCCCGATCAACTCCGTGAGGTTATCATACACACGCATCCACTATCCCTCCCGTTATTAATGAAAATCTTAGTACACCACTAGGTTTTCTAGTGTTTTGTTTATTATACTTTCTCCGAATCGGGGTGTCAACAGTTGGCTGTAACCATTAATTTTCACCTGGTAATGGTAGTCCCGTTAGTGACGCCACCTAGGGTGAAAACGGGAGACAGCAACCCCTGCCCCCCCGTGTTGCTATATCTCCCCAAGAGAGGTCTGATTTATCCAGAAGGGATTTTATTTCCCCCCGGGAGAGCAACTTTATCCCTCGGGCAGCCGCCAGATCCCGGGCAGCAGCAGTAAAAGCGTTGGCATTGGTGGCAATAGTTTAAGAATTCGAATCCAGTTATGATTTTCCTGCTATTTCCGCTATATTTTGATAGTAAAGGTAGGTATTATCAAATAGGCAGGAGGCTATAGATACTGTCGTCGAGCAAGAAAGCAGAAGGACCGGTTGGTTAATTGTTCCTTGTCCCCGTTGAAGACCCGGAAAATTGAGTTAAAAAAATAAAGGCGGCCTCCGGACTGACGAGCCGCCCTTTTTTATCGGCCGCTTCCTAATAATATTTCTTCCCGTTCATGTACCCCTGCAGGTGATCCAGGGTCTCCCCGAAGCGCTGGAAATGAACGACCTCTCGCTCCCGGAGGAACCTCAAAACGTCTATCACATCAGGGTCATCGGTGAGGTTAATCAGGTTCTCATAGGTTGCCCTGGCCTTCTGTTCCGCCGCCATGTCTTCGTGGAGGTCGGCTATGGGGTCACCCATAGTGTTAATGTAGGCAGCAGTCCAGGGTACCCCATTGGAGTCGCTGGGGTGAATTCCCTTGTCCCAAATGGCATAATAGCCGCCGAGGTCCGCCCGCCGGATCTCCTCCGGAGTGGCCTCCTTCGTCAGCTTGTAGACCATGGTGGCGATGATCTCCCAGTGGGCCAGCTCCTCGGTGCCGATGTCGGTGAGCACGCCCTTGGCCCTGCCGGTAGGCATGGTGTAGCGCTGGGAAAGGTAGCGGACGGCGGCGGAGAGTTCCCCGTTCGGCCCGCCGAATTGCGTCAGCAAATATCTTGCCATCTTTAAATCCTTCTTCCCAACCCGGACGGGATACTCTAGTTTCTTTTCATAAAGCCACATGGATGATCCCCCCTAATACTCAATTTCCCATGGCCAGGGTTCTTCCATCCATTTCCAGGCCATATGAGGGGGATGGTCGGAGAAGCCGAAGTTGACCAGCGGCCCGTAGCGGGCTTCATAAGCCTTTCTTGCTGCAGCAAGTCGTTCTGCCAGGTTGTTGAAGGTCATCAAAGCCTTATTATCGGCGGGGTGGGTGTCCAGGTAGAGGTTTAATTCTACCAGGGCAAATTCCAGTTCCTGGATTTCCCGCAGTATTTTTGCGCGATGGTAATCCATTATGAACACCTCTCATTCTACATAATCGTAGTGATGAGGATAGGGACGGTAGAGTTCGGGGAACAGTGTTCCCTTGCGCAGGGCCTCCGGAAGGGTAAACATCTCCCGGAGCACCTGCGGCGGTACGTAGGCTGTCGCCAGCTGCAGGCGCTGATCGCCCGGATAGTAACCGAGGGCTTCGGCGCTTTCGTTGGCGCCTTTAATGTCGTCGGTCATCGGTCGCATACCCCCTTTGTATTAACCAATTAACCAGTTTAGCCCAGACTTACCATATAATATGTCGATTGGAGCGAGACTGTTCTCACTACAGAAACGGCGGCACCGCCAGAAGAGAGGGCCCCTGGTTTCGCCAGCTGGCGAAACCAGGGGCCCTTTTTCACGAACCTACCCTACCCTGAAAATATGTGTTCATCCTTACGCTTGCTCCCGGACTCCGGTTTAACTCGCCCTAAGACTCGTCGATAGATAAGCAGCCGACCGGCTCCTATGCGCCTTCCCTGGCGCAGAGTCGCCTATCTCGACATCCTGTCTCGATTCGGCTGCCGTTTGCTGCTCCTTCGTCAAGGGCGAGTATCAACCTCCGTCAGGTCGCTGCGCCGTCAAGGATAAACCCTTTTTTCGTTCCTCTGTTGGTGCCGCCGCTGGCGGCATGGTGGTCTGTCATGAAAATAGATCGCATACCCTGCCGGTCTACCGCTCGACTCCCGATTCCAGGCCGGACAGGACGACGGCTCGCTTCGGGACAGCTCTGGGATGCTGCGTAACAAGTTGCAAACTGCTTCTGCCAATCGCAGCGTTTGGCCTGTTACTGAATGCGGAAAACCACCTTGACGCTGGCGTTGATCTGGAGTTCTCCCGGCTGAACGGGAGTTGGGACGGCCCCCGAAGCCAGTCCCTCCGCCATTGAACGGTAAACCGGCGGATAGCTGATGGTGCTGTCCTCCTGCACCGAAGCTATCCCGGTGATCTCCACTCCCAGGGCTGTGGCAATGGCTTCGGCTTTCAGGCGCGCCTCCTCGCAGGCCTTCTGCAGCGCTTCCCGCTGTGTGGGGCCGGTATCTTTCCTCAGGAATTGGATGCTCTGAACTTGATTGGCGCCGGCCGTAACGGCGGCATCGATGATACTTCCGATCTTGGCGAGATCGTCAACGGTAACCAGAATGGTGTTGCTGACACGATAAGCGCTGATTACCGGCGGTTTGCTTTCTTCCGGTTTGGGATAGCTGTATTCCGGCCAGATGGAGTAGTCCAGGGTTTCGATCTTGTCTCTAGGGACACCGGCTTTGATGAGCGCGTTGATTACGTTGTTGGCAATCCTGGCGTTATCCTGCTGCGCTTTTTTTGCGTTGGGGGCTATTGTCAGGACTCCGAGGCTCAGTTTTGCCTGGTCCGGTGCAACGCTGATGACCCCGCTTCCGCTGACCGTGATCTGCGCCTGCTGCACCTCCGCTTCCGCCTTGCCGATAGGCTCCCCTATCAGCGCAGATCCCAGGAAGCTCCCCACCACCAGCAGGCAGGCCAACACTATGACGAGCCCGAACTTATAGAATTTCATACCATTCACTCCTTCGGAAAATTTTTAATTTATGCTGCATTACTGCAGCGAGTCGGCAACCTTTTTCAGCTCTTCCGGGGGTACATCCCCGCTGATTCTCAATGTATAATGACGCCCTTCTTTCTCGGCATACCGCGTAATCGTCAGGGCAAATTTTCTCTTGTCCGTTATTTGACCC
The DNA here is from genome assembly GCF_000305935.1 of Thermacetogenium phaeum DSM 12270. Classification (NCBI taxonomy): domain Bacteria; kingdom Bacillati; phylum Bacillota; class Clostridia; order Thermoanaerobacterales; family Thermoanaerobacteraceae; genus Thermacetogenium; species Thermacetogenium phaeum. Next base: position 2,122,015 of record NC_018870.1, read on the forward strand.
CCATCTGCCCCATCCCTGCCTTCGACATCCTCCCAGGCAGAAGAAGACAGGCCTTCCGTTCCTGCGAAGGGACTCCCCGGAGCGATCTCCAGACAGATCCTTTCCCCTGTCTGCGGGTTGGAGAAGATGACGAGGACGGGTTCCCGAACGCTGCCCTCTTGCTCTTCGGCATCTGCCGGGGGTGAATTCCGCGAAGCGATACTTTCCAGGAGGAAACCGGCGGGGAGGTAAACAGGCATAAAGGCCGGTGTTGTGCCTTGAATTTCGGTGAACCTCTCTCTCTGGACAGCCTCCAGCAACCTGTGAGCGTGGGAGTTCCCATGGTCCTCGGCGGCGGCTAGCAGCCTTTCAGGCCGGGGAAGAGGGGATCTTTCGACCATTTTCGTTGCAGCCGGTTCTTCTTCATCCTCAAGGGAGGATAAGGGGAAGGTGGACACGTCATCGACGTCTTCAGTAGAGGATGGCCCGGCCGGAGTTCCGGCATCCGCTTTGTCATACAGGCGTGGCTTGCCAGAGTTCGTGATTCCTCCCGTCTCCCTGTCGCCTGCCGTCTTCTCTTTACCGGAGAGGCTCCCGTAATCAGGTGTCAAGAAACCGGAGAGGGAGGACCCGCAAGCGATGACCAAGAGGATCAAGCAGGCCAGCGCCGGGGCGAGCCAGGGTCTCCGCAAAAAATTCAGGAGAGGCGAAAAAAAGCTTCTCTGCTCTCCACCGGCAGAAAGGCCGGCCATCACCCGCTTGCAGAAATCCGGGCTCATCTCCGGCACCGGAAAACCCGAACGGATCATCTCCACCTCTCTTCTTTTTAGCTCCAGCAGCCTGCTGCATTGGGGGCACCGGCGCAGGTGCTCTCGACAGCTGTTCCATCTCAGCGCATCCAGCTCTCCGTCGAGGTAGAGATCGAGGAGTTTTTCTGTTTCTTTGCAGGTGAGCATTGCTTCACCTCCCCCTGGCTTTCTGCGATTAACCGGCGCAGCTTCCGCCGGGCGCGGCTGAGGCGCACCTCAACGTTGTTGCGCGTTGTATTCAAGATATAGGCTATCTCCTCATAGTCCAGGTCTTCATAATAGCGCAGGATGACTACCAGCTGGTCGAGCGGTTTTAGCTTTTTGAGGTAACCGGCCATCTCCTGTCGATCATCCGCGTTTTCCAGGGCTCTTTCCGGATCCGAGTAACAACCCTGGTGACGAGAGAGAGTTCGAGAAACGTAATCCCACGGCAGCAGCTGCCGCAGGCGCTGCTGGCGGAGCCTGCTTACGGCCAGATTGCTGGCTATTCTGCGGATCCAGGGCGCGAACGGCCTCCCCTGGTCATATTTATCCAGGTTTTGGTAGCAACGGAGAAAGGTTTCCTGAGTTATGTCCTCGGCCTCCTCCTTATTTTTCAGCAACCGGAAGGCGATCCCGAAAACCGTGTACTGGTAGCGCTTCACGATCTTTTCAAAGGACCGCACATCGCCGGACAGCGTCTGCCGAACCAGGTCCTGGTCGGTAGGGTTCTCCATCAACTGTTTCGCCTCTTTTAGAAAGTGGCTCTATATTAGATACTCACTCCCCCAGAAAAACTTACAAACCTTCTCCACGAAAAGAACTCAACTTCTCAGTTCCGCATTGAGCTTAAGTCGGAGGAATATCCATGCCGGCTGAAGATGCAATCGGTTTGCTGCTCAAGCGCCTGCGACAGGTGAGGTTGGAAAGCGGTATCCAGGCCACTGATAAAGGAATTCTCTGCCTGGGAATGGAAATCCTTCCTGAGAGGTAAAATGCCGGTGAGAATAAAAAAAGCGGGGTTCCCCCCGCCGAACAGCCGCTAACAATCAGTCGGTCTCGATTTCCAGAATGCGTCCTTTAGGAACTTCTACTTTGGGAAGTATAATCTCCAGCACCCCGTTCTTAAAAGTCGCCCGTGCCTCTTCCGGCTTGATCTGGGTGGGGAGTGGGATGGTGCGGGAAAAGGAACCGAAGCTGCGCTCTTTCACCTGAAACTCGCCGTCTTTCAAATCCTTCTCCTCCTGAACTTCTCCTCCGATGATGACGCTGTTTTCCTGCACCTGGATCCTCATATTCTCAGGAGAATAACCGGGGAGATCGGCTCTGATTACGTATTGCACCCCTTTGTCGATGAGGTCGATGGACGGTTTCCATTCCCCCCATCCCTGAAAGATGGGAAGGCGCCTGCTCACAAGTTCGTCAAAAATGTTGTTGATGGTCTCACGCAAGGGATTCAGCTCTCGCCAGTAGTCGCGCCGCATCAAAACCATGTGATCATCTCCTTTGCCTTTAAATAATGTTCTCATTTCCAATTCTGTCCCCTTCGGAGGGATTTCATCAGTTAAGGCCGGTGGTATTTTCTGAGATCCGTGCCAGCTGTTTTAATATTCCCCTGCCGCTCACGGCCCCATCGGCGGGGTCAGGGTGATAATCCTCTCCGCCGGACCGCCTCCCCCAACCTGCCGCAGCTTTTTAGATCAACACTGAAAGCACAATTCCCGGACACCGCCGGGGAATCTTGCCCGACCTTCATTGACCGCGCCCCGTTGAAAAAGCCCTTTAGAAGAAGTTATAAAACACCGCCATGGCCACAATTCCCACCATCAATGTGTAAAAGAGGCTTTTCGTCTTCACGGCCACTGCCAGAGTCGGTACGAACGCCCAGATATAGATGTTCTGAGCGCTGACATCAATCTCCCCTTGAGGTGCGAGGACGCTCACTGCCGTCAGGGCGCCCAATACTGCCGGAGCCACAAAGGAGAGCCACTCCTTAACGAGAGCGGGAAACTCAAAGCGGGAAAAGAGAGCTACCGGCAGGATCCGGGGTGAGAGGCTGACAATAGATACCCCGATAATCATCATCCAGATGCTAGCATCGCCCATTAATGATCACCCCCAGGGTTGCCCCGGCGATGGTGGCCAAGATCAGGTTGGAAAGATTGGTCATCATGGCGGGTACCAGCTGACCGGCGGCAAGACAAACGGCGGCAGCCGCCGCCGCCACGATCAGATCGGACTTGCGCCTCACCATCAAGACGAGCAAACAGGTATACATGGCGGGCAGGGCAAACCCCACCCCCAGCCGCTCGGTGTTGTCGATCAAGCCACCCAGCAGGGCGCCTAAAAGGGTGCTCACTATCCATCCCAGGTGGGCGGTCAGGTTCAGCCCCGCCATATACGAGGAAGTAGCCGCCTGCTTCCGGTAGCGGCTCATCCCCACCGCATAGGTTTCATCGGTCAGGCCGTAGGAGAGCAGGCTGGCAATGAACGGCGGCACCCTGTCCTTCAGGTACGGAACCATGGAGGCAGAAAAGAGCAGGTACCTTAAATTCACCAGGATATTCGCCAGGATAATGGTGATAACAGCTCCCCCGGCCTTCATGATCCCTATGGCGATGTACTGCCCGGCCCCGGTGAAACAGAGGACCGACATCATGGTGGCCTGGGCCACAGTCATCCCCACATCCTTGGCCAGCACTCCAAAGGCAAACCCCAGCGGCAGGTAGCCCAGCACAATGGGAATTGCATCTCTAATACCTTGCTTGAGCTCCAGTTTGTCCATAATCCTCTCCTCAAAACTGCAAGGCCGCCTTGGCATCAAGGCGAACCCCGATTAAAGATTTCCTTGCAAAAGGGCATTTCTTTCCATCTTCAGCGGCCGGCACCCTGTTCCCTCTTGGCAACACCGCCTGCCAGGCACCTGTTAAAAAGCCCTTCCTACCTGTTGATGAAAACAACGCCGGCGATGATGAGAAGAACGCCGATAAACTTCCCGGCAGTGATCGGCTCTTTTAGAAGAAAATGGGAGTACAGCAGCATAAATACATAACTCAAGCTGGCCATCGGATAGACATAACTTAAGTCTTCCTTCGTCAAGGCTTTCACCCAGGTGAAGAACCCCGCCGCGTAAAAAAGAAAGCTTAAGAGAATCTGAGGTGTCGTTACGACCCTTATTATATCATGGAAAATCTCCTGCCGGGAAAGAAAGAGGGAACCCAGCCTGCTTGCACCGAGCTTCAGAACCACCTGACCGGTAGCAGCCATAAAAACCGAAAAAAGAACCAGCAAAAAACTGCTCACCTTATTTCCCCTCCATAAGTAATCACGGATAATCACGGATATGTTCTCAACAAGTGCCTTCCAACGAAGCGTCAGCAGCTGCCTTCCCCAAGATGCCTAAAACCGCAATCTCATAATAGTTTCCCCTGTTTCCAGCAAAATCCTCCTTTCCGAAGAAAAAGAGAAGAGCGTTTTTTGTCGGGGGAACACAGCAGCAAAAGAAGGGCACCCCGGCCACCAGAGCTCCACTAACAAGACCGGTTAACCTGGAAGCAACCAATTGAGCGTGTTTAGGCGAAGGAATGCATTCTCTATTGTTAACTTTTATTTATTTTATATGTTGACAATTAGGGCAAAGCTGCCTAAAATAAAACCGGTTCGAGAAATTGCCTCAACCGGATTTCAAAAACAGCAGCCGGCGCCGCCACCGGCCGCAGAACCTTGAGAGGAGAGAAGCCCCATGAGAAGAAAGAAACCACAAGTGAACCGGGATCATCAGCCAGTGAGCCTCCGGATGACGGTATTGGCGTCCCTGTTTACCGCCCTGGTTATCGTCGGAGGATATCTCAGCTTTCCCCTTCCCTTCAGCCCCGTGCCCATAGTGTTATCGGACTTCTTCGTGATGCTGGCCGGCCTTCTTTTAGGGCCCTCCTGGGGGCTCGCCAGCATCGCCCTGTTTATCTTTCTGGGAGCACTGGGGCTCCCCGTATTTGCCGGCGGCCAGGCGGGACTGGCCGTACTGTTCGGGCCAACAGGGGGATTCCTGTTCGGCTTTCCGGTTTGTGCCGCCATTATCGGGTGGATATCCGGGAAAGGCAAAAGCTCACCGGGCAAAGATCTGGCGGCATTACTTGCCGGCAATCTCGTACTCTATCTCTTTGGGGTGCCCTGGCTGAAAGCGGTTCTCAACCTGACGTGGAAAACGGCCTTGACGGCAGGGTTGCTCCCTTTCCTGCCCGGCGCCGCCATCAAAATAACGGCGGCAGTGGTTATCACCCGGGTTCTCCGCCCCTGGTTCAGGCAGTCCGACTTTACCTTTAGGCAGCCGGAAGTGGGAGGAGAGAAATGATCATTCTGGAAGCGCGGAATTTAACGCACGTCTTTCCCGACGGCACCGTCGCCATTAAGGATGTCAACCTGGCAGTGAGGAAGGGAGAGTTCGTCGTCATCGCTGGCGCCAACGGTTCTGGGAAAACCGTCCTCGTCCGGCACTTCAACGGGCTCCTTCTGCCCAGCAGGGGAGAAGTGCTCCTGGAAGGGAAACCGATCACCAAAGACTTAACCCGGGCAAGAAAACTGATCGGGTTGATCTTTCAGGATGCCGATAGCCAGATAGTCGGACAGACCGTTGCCGGGGATGTGGCCTTCGGCCCTGAAAACCTGAGGCTGGCACCGGAGGAGGTCAAAAAGCGGGTAAAGGAATCTCTGGAAGCTGTCGGGTTAAGCCATCTCGCCGAGCAAAGGCCGCACTTGCTGTCGGGAGGGCAGAAGAGGAGGCTCACCATAGCCGGGGTGCTGGCCATGAAGCCCAGGATCATCGTTTTTGACGAACCGTTCGCAGGGCTGGACTATCCGGGAGTCGTTCAGGTGCTCAACCAGATCCTCAAACTCCATCGGGAGGGCCACACAATGATAGTGGTAACCCACGACCTGGAAAAGGTTCTGGCGCACGCAGACAGGCTGATCATCTTGGAGAAGGGCCAAATCGTCCAGGACGGCAGGCCCTGTGAAATAATCAGCCAAGTGGAACGATACGGGATCAAAAGGCCCTACGGCAAAAACAGAGGGGTTGAATCGATGACGTGGCTGAGTTAACAGTCTTTCATTACCTGCATAAAAACACTCCGCTGCACCGCATGGACGGGCGGATTAAGCTTCTCTGCCTGATCCTGTTGAGCCTGGCGACCGGCTTTGCCTCTACCTGGCGTGATTATACCCTTTTAACGGCAACACTGCTGAGCGCCCTTCTGGTGGCGCAATTACCCCTTGCAGCCATCTTCAAGGAGTTGAAATACTTTTCCTTCCTGATCGCCCTTGTCGTGGTGGTTCACTCCTTCAGCATCCCGGGCACCCCTCTTCCCCGCTGCCCGGTGCCCGGAGCGACTGTAGAGGGGCTGACCTCGGGGCTGCTGTTTTCCTGGAGGCTCGTCTTGTTCGTCACCCTCTGCGTCCTCCTCACCGGAACCACGCCCATCTCCTCACTGACAAACGCCGTCGAATGGTTCCTCCGTCCCATCCCCTTCATCCCCGCATCCAGGGTGGCGACGATGATCAACCTCACTTTTCTCCTCATCCCGCTCCTTTTCGACGCGGCCGCCGAGATCGCAGCAGCCCAGCAGGCCCGCTGCATTGCCAGAAACAAAAGTCCCCTCCGGCGGATCCTGTTCACCGCTTATCCGCTCTTAGTTCAAACCATCAGGCGCGCCGAAGAACTGGCGCTGGCCATGGAAGCCCGCTGCTACTCGGAAGAGCGCACCCGAGCCGTCTTCGCAGCAGCTCCCGGCGACCGGCTGCTGCTGGCCGCTACCCTGCTGGTCTTCTCCCTGGTGTTCTTTATCCGCTGATGGAGGAATCATCCCGTTCGGGAGAAAACAACCGGGTGCTCACATTCATGCTAACCGCTTTCATTATGTCAACCGCAAGGAACGGCCGGGTTTAATAGCTGATACCCGGGGGAACCACAAAAGGCCGCAGGCCGGTGACAAGGCACGGCGGTCACAATAAAAAGGCGGGCCTCAAGTGAGCCCGCTCACAATCGGGATGATGCGCCCGGGAAGCAGCCCCGGCTCATATCCTCTCTACTCCGCGGGCCTGCCCCCCGTTCCCCAGTTCTCCCGGGGGATTTCGTACAATGCGATGACGAGATCCCTTGCGGCAATCCCCGGGCTTTGCGCCAGGTTGCGGGCAATAGTCCGGTAGAGCTCACTCTTGATCTCCCGACTCCTTCCTTCAAAGAGGGTGATCTCGATGACAACACCGCTCTCCGGTTCCCTGGAGGAGAAATCCCCCTCCACCTCGTAGAGCACCTGCTCGATGGCTCCGTCCGGGACGCCCACGGCCTCCTTGAGAGCCTCACGGATCCCTTGCAGAACGGCTTTCCTGTACTCCTGTGTTTTTCCCGAAACCACTCCTACCTTTACCAGCGGCATTTCTCTCCCTCTCTTCAATTTGTTTTCGTTCCAATACCTGCTTTGCCTGACAAGCTTTGCAGCGGTATTCCAGGGGGCACTCCCCACAGCGGGGCTGGCTCTTGCAACAGGTATAGTGGCCTAAGGCATCGATCAGAGCGTGGTATTCATTATAAAGGCGCACATCGGGCGGCAGGTGGGTCATAAAGAAGCGCTGCATTTCCTCGTAACCGGCCTTCTCCGAAAAAAACCCCAGCCTCGAAAAAATCCGCCCCGTATAGGCATCGATCACGAAGATCGGCTTTTCGGCTGCATAAAGGATGATGGCATCCGCTGTCTCGGGGCCGATCCCGTAGACGGCGAGGAGCCTTTTGCGCAGCTCCTTCATCTCCAGAGCCAGGAAATCTTCCAGTTCACCCCCGAACTCCTCTACCACAACCCGGCAAAAAGACTGCAGCTTCTTGGCCTTCTGGTTGTGATAGCGGGCCGGACGCACCAGAGCGGCCAGTTCTTCCTGAGAGCAGGAAAGCAATCCCTCCGGAGAGAGAAGCCCTGCCTCTTTGATATTAGCAATGGCCGCTGCGGCGCTCCGCCAGGAGACGTTTTGGGTGAGAATTGCGCCCACGATGACCTCAAAAGGGGTGTCGGCAGGCCACCAGTGCCGTGGCCCGAAGTGATCGTAAAGCCTTTCGTAGATCTCCATCAGCTGTACGCGCACATCACCATCCATGACCGGCAGCACCGTCCAGGGCAGAGTCCGGCATGACCTCTGGTTTTATGTTAACTTCGATCAACCGGGCGGCCATAGCATATCCCGTCCGCCCAGGATGTGGAAGTGCAGGTGGCCGACAGTCTGCCCGCCTTCCTTCCCGGTGTTGACAACCAACCGGAAGCCTTTTTCCGCCAGTCCCAGCTGTCGGGCGATGCGGGGCACCAAGGCCAGGGCGCGCCCGAGCATCCCTTCTTCGGCTCCCTCATCGAGCAGGGAACTGACATGCTTTTTCGGAATCAACAGCACATGCACCGGCGCCACCGGGTTGATATCCTTAAAGGCCACCAATTCCCCGTCTTCGTAGACGATGTCGGAAGCAAGCTCATGCCTCCCGATCTTGCAAAAGATGCAGTCGGACATTCATCCCGCCTCCCTTCCAAGGTTAATTTTTAAGGCAAATTGGCTGCACTCAAGTTAAGAGCCGCATTTCCAGTATTTACAGCATTATAACACAGATTCTTCTCTTTGGCATACAGTTGCCCCAAGACCCAACGGTTGCCGGCCTCGGCGCTCCCCTCCGAACCATCAGTTCTCCACGGCTTCCCCCTGCAGCTCATCCCGCGGACCGACCTCCAGAATGCGCACCGGCACGAATTCACCCCGCACTCCGCTCTTTCTTTGGGAAGCCGGAAAGAAGACCCGCAGGTAGTTATCGGTCAGCCCCTCCCACCAGCCCTGCCTCTTCCGGGACCTGCGCTCCACCAAAACCGTCATGGTTTCCCCCACGAACCGGCGCGCAAAAGAAGCTGCCAGTTCGTCCGCCAGCCGGCGCAGGCAGCTGCTCCGCCGGTCTTTGACGGGAGGGGCTACCTGCTCGGGCATCGCCGCAGCCGGGGTGCCCGGCCTGGGGGAATACTTAAAAACGTGCAGGTCACGAAAGGGAAGGGTAGCGATCAGATTGAAGGTGTTCTGAAAGTGCCGCTCTTCCTCCCCAGGGAAACCGACCAGGACATCAGTAGTGATGGCGATGCCGGGGATCATCTCTCTGGCCAGGTGAAACAGCTTCCGGTACTCCTCTGCCGTGTAAGGCCTGTTCATCCTGCACAGGATCTCGTCATCACCGGACTGCAGGGGGATGTGCAGATGGCGGCAGAGGCGCGGGGAGGTAGCCAGCAACTCCAGGAGCTCTTCCGTCACCTCTGCCGGCTCCACGGAACTCAAGCGGATCCGGAAGTTTCCGGGCAGCTCTACCAGCTCCCTCAGCAGACGGGGGAGATTGACCCCTCCCCCCAGGTCCTTCCCGTAGGCAGACGTGTGCACACCGGTCAAGACCACCTCCCGGTAACCGGCGCAGACGAGCTCGCTCAACCTCTCCTGGACGAGGTCCGGGTGCAGGCTCCTGACGCCGCCCCGGGCGTAGGGTACGGTACAGTAGGTGCAGAACTGGTCGCAACCGTCCTCGATCTTGAGAAAAGCCCGCGTGCGCCGGGGATCGTCGGGTAGGGGAAGCTGTTCAAAGTCCAGGCTACCATCCAGGGCCTCAACGGCATTAATCCCCTTCGCCGGCCACTCTCCGCTCCGTTTCTTCTCCATGGCTTCGCTCACCAGTTCCACCAGCCGGGAGCGCCCGCTCGTCCCCACCACCAGGTCGACCCCTGGTATGGAAAGCACCTCTTCGGCAGCCACCTGCGAGTAGCAGCCCAAAACAGCCACAACGGCAGCCGGGCTGCGGCCGATGGCCCGCCTGATCACCTGACGGCACTTCTGAGCGGCCGTATGGGTTACCGCACAGGTGTTAATTATGTAAACATCGGCATCCTTTTTAAAGTCGACCACCCGAAAGCCGCGCTTCCGGAAAAGCTTCATCAGGGAGGCGGTTTCCTGCTGGTTGACCTTGCAACCGAGGGTGTAGAAAGCCACCCTCTTCCCCTGTTGTTCAACCACCCAAATCACCCCATTCGTAAAGGACAAGGCTCAAGCCCACCAGTCCTGCAGTCTCGCTGCGCAGGATGCGCGGCCCCAGGCTCACCCCGCCGGCACCATAGGTACGCCCCCTCTCCACCTCCTGTTCGCTCAATCCCCCTTCAGGCCCTACAAATAAATAAACGGGAGCATGCGACGGCGGAGAGTTCCCCCGCAGGAACTCCTTCAGGCCGCATGTCTCCCTCTCCCACAGCAGGATCTTCAATGCATCAGGCTCAATACCCGTCCAGATCTCCTCAAGAGGAGATATATCCATTACCTCCGGAATGCAGACCCGGCCGCACTGCCGGGCAGCCTCCCGGGCAATGACTCTCCAGCGCTCCAGACGCTTCCTCCTTTTCTCCGGCGGAATGCGCACAACGGTGCGCTCGGTAACGGCGGGGTAGATCCTCCAGACGCCCAGCTCCGTCGCCTTCTGAATAATAAACTCGAACTTATCCCCTTTGGGGATCCCTTGAACGAGAGCCACCCTGAGATCCGGTTCAACGTCGGTATTGCGCTCCGCCAGCACCCGGGCGAAAACCCGCTGACCGTCCCGGCGGGTGATCAGAGCACAATATTCCCTCCCTGTTGCATCCCACAACAGGATCTCATTGCCCGGAGCAATCCTCAAGACACGGCAGATTTTTCGAGAATCTTCCTGCGGAAGAGGAAACTCCCGTCCCAGGGGAACGGAAGGCAAATAGAACCGATGCACCCCCATCTCCTTTCCTGGCCGGTTATCACAGGCCCCTTTCTAAAAGGTTCCCTTAACCCATAAAGGCGTCCTTCATTTTTTCAAAAAAACCCTTGCGCAACTGATACTGATCGGGCTGAACGGTGTTTTCAAACTTACGCAGCAGCTCCTTCTGCTTTTCGTTCAGCCTCGTGGGCACGACCACCTTGATCTTGACTACCTGGTCTCCCCTTCCGTAGCCCTGCAGATGGGGAATTCCCTTCCCCCTCAGGCGAAAGACGGTGCCCGGTTGCGTCCCCTCAGGTATCTTGAATTTCATCTTCCCATCAAGGGTTGGAATCTCGATGCTGTCACCGAGAGCCGCCTGGACAAAGGAAATGGGGATCTCTACAACTACATCATCCTGCTCCCGCTTGAAAACCTTGTGGGGCAGAACCTGGATCCTCACAAAAAGATCCCCCGGCGGCCCCCCGTTAATGCCTAATTCTCCCTCTCCGGCCAGGCGAAGAGCGGAGCCGGTATCAACGCCGGCGGGCACCTTCACCTTCACCCGGCGCGGCCGGCGCACCTTTCCTCTGCCGTGACAGGCGCTGCACGGGTTCTCCACGATCTTGCCCCGCCCCTGGCAGCGGTCACAGGTGCTGACCGTCTGAAAATGCCCGAAGGCAATCCTCTGTGTTACCCGCACCTGCCCGGTGCCGCCACACTTGGGGCAGGTGATGGGACGGGTTCCGGGGGCTGCACCGCTGCCGCCGCACTCCTCGCAATCCTCCCAGCGGTCGATCCTCACCTCGCGCTCCGTCCCAAAGGCGGCCTCCTCAAAGGTGATCTGCAGGTCCATCTCCAGGTCGGAGCCTCGCTGCGGGCCGCTACGCCGCCTCCTGCCGAAGGGGCTTCCAAAACCGCCGAAAAAGGCATCGAAGATGTCCCCCAGGTCGTCAAAACCGCCGAAGCTGCCGAAATCCATACCCGCGCCGGTGCCGGCGCCGGCACCGGCACCCATGTCGAAGGCGGCATGGCCGAATTGATCGTAGCGCCTCCTCTTCTCAGGGTCGCTCAGAACCTCATAGGCCTCATGGATCTCCTTGAATTTCTCGGCAGCCTCTTCCTTATTGTCGGGGTTCATGTCGGGATGGTACTTGCGGGCCAGCCTCCGGTAGGCCTTCTTGATTTCAGCCTCTGAGGCATCCCGGCTCACCCCCAGGACCTCGTAATAATCTCTTTTGCTGGCCATCTATCTCACCTTCCGGATAACCCGGTTGAGGCCGCGCCCCTATTTCTGGTCATCATCCATAACCTTGTAGTCGGCATCGACGGTCTTTCCTTCACCGCCGGGGTTTCCTGCACCGGCAGCCCCTGAAGCCCCTGCACCTCCGCCGGCCCCTTGGGGCCCGGCCTGCTGGTATACCCTGGAGGTCACTTCATAAACCGCCTTGGTCAGCTCCTCCGTCTTCCTCTTGATCTCTTCAATATCCTTCCCGTCCAGAGCCTTCTTCAGGGCGTCTTTGGCCCCATTGATTTTCTCCTTGTCGGCTGAAGAGATCTTGTCGCCCAGGTCGCTAAGAGTCTTTTCCGCCTGGTAGATCAGGCTGTCAGCCTTGTTGCGGGCATCCACCTCTTCACGCCGCTTCCTGTCTTCCTCGGCATACTGCTCGGCCTTCTTCACCATCTCTTCGATCTCCTGCTCGGAGAGATTGGTGGTTGCGGTAATGGTTATCTGCTGCTCCTTGCCGGTTCCCAGATCCTTGGCGGAAACATGGACGATACCGTTCACATCGATGTCAAACTTGACCTCGATCTGGGGCACCCCGCGCGGCGCCGGGGGAATCCCCACCAGCTGGAAGCGGCCGAGGGTCTTGTTATCGGCGGCCATGGTGCGCTCACCCTGGAGCACGTGGATGTCAACGCTGGTCTGGTTGTCTGCCGCCGTCGTAAAGATCTGGCTTTTGGATGTGGGGATGGTGGTATTGCGCTCGATGATCTTGGTCATGACACCCCCCAGGGTCTCAATGCCCAGGGACAGAGGCGTCACATCGAGGAGGACGATGTCCTTCACCTCCCCGGCCAGCACGCCGCCCTGGATGGCCGCCCCCATAGCCACGACCTCATCGGGGTTGATCCCCTTGGTCGGCTCCTTACCGAGCACCCGGCGGATGGTCTCCTGAACCAGGGGAACCCGGGTCGATCCTCCTACCAGCAGCACCTTGTCGATGTCCTTGGGCTCCAAGCCGGCATCGGCCAGAGCCTGCCGCATCGGCCCCACGGTCTTCTCCACCAAATCGGAGATCAATTCCTCAAACTTCGCCCTGGTCAGCGTCATCTCCAGGTGCTGCGGCCCTTCCGGGGTTGCCGTGATAAAGGGAAGGCTGATGGTGGTCTGAGTAACCCCGGAAAGTTCGTGCTTGGCCTTCTCAGCCGCATCCTTCAGGCGCTGCATGGCCATTTTATCTTTCGAGAGATCGAACCCCGTCTTCTTTTTGAACTCATCTATCAGGTACTTGATAATTCTCTCATCAAAGTCGTCACCGCCAAGATAGTTGTTGCCGCTGGTCGCCTTAACCTCAAAGACCCCATCCCCAAGCTCCAGGATGGATACGTCAAAGGTGCCGCCGCCCAAATCGTAGACAAGGATGGTATGGTCGTCACCCTTGTCAAGGCCGTAGGCCAGGGCCGCAGCAGTCGGCTCGTTGATAATTCGCAGAACCTCCAGACCGGCAATTCTTCCGGCATCCTTGGTGGCCTGTCTCTGACTGTCGCTGAAATAGGCGGGGACGGTGATCACCGCTTTGGTGATCTTCTCCCCCAGATAGGCCTCGGCATCGGCCTTCAGCTTCTGGAGGATCATTGCCGATATTTCCTGCGGTGTATATTCCTTTCCATCTATATTGACACGGTAATCGCTGCCCATTTTTCTTTTGATGGAGCGAATGGTGCGCTCCGGATTGGTGATCGCCTGCCTCTTGGCGAGCTCTCCTACCAGCCGCTCTCCATCCTTGGTAAAGGCCACGACAGAAGGTGTGATCCGGGCGCCTTCAGGGGTGGGAATAACGGTGGCTTGCCCGCCCTCCATAATAGCCATACAGGAGTTCGTGGTTCCCAGATCGATTCCGATAATTTTACTCATCGCTGCTTACCTCCTTTTCCGCTGATTTATCTTCGGCTGCAGGTTTTTTCGCCACTTTCACCAAGGCAGGGCGCAGCACTTTCCCCTGCAGGAGATATCCCTTTTGAATTTCCTCGGTCACGGTTCCATCGGGAAGCTCCGCTGTCTCTACCTGCTCAAAGGCTTCCTGGTAAAGGGGATCGAAGGGCTTACCAACCGACTCTATCGGCTGCACCCCCTCCTGGGTCAGTATATTGCCCAGCTGCTTGTAGATCATCTCAACACCGGTGACCAGGTTTTCCGGCAGTTGAGAGCGCGCCGCTTCCAGGGCACGCTCAAAATTATCGACAACCTGGAGCAGCTCCCGCAGTAGCGCCTCATTGGCAGTGCGGCGTATCTCCACAGCTTCTCTCTGAGTACGCCGGCGGAAATTCTCGAAATCTGCCGCCAGACGCAGATACCGCTGTTGAAGGGATTCTATTTCTTCCTCCTTGGCAGCCAACTGTTTTTTCAGATCTTCTACCTCATTCTGCTCGGCCGGGGCGGGTTCCCCATTTTCGCCGCCACCGTCTTCTTCGCTCACTGCCGCCTCTTCCGCCTGCTGCCGGTCGTCGTCGGCTTCCAGCTGAGCACGCTCCTGCAGATCTTCTCCATTACATTTCAAAATTTTTCCCTCCTCACAATCCACTGTATCCGAACCAAAAATAAAAATAAAACATTTTGTCAGCAGGGAAAAGCCCTTGCCATTTAACAGCCCTCCCCTGCTGCTGCCCCTTGCCGCCTGTCGCCAAAAGCCTCTCAGATGATGGGCTCAGCAGTGAGGACTTCGGAAAGGGTCTGCGTAATATATTCAACGATGGCAATTGCCCTGGCATAATCCATGCGCACGGGGCCCAGCAGACCGAAAGCTCCGACGGCTTTACCCCCAATGGTGTAGACGGAGGTCACAACGCTGTAATTCTTAGCCATTTCGCAATTGAGTTCCTGTCCGATTTTGACCGTTATCTGGTTGGAAGCAGTATCAAGTAAGATCGAACGCAAGGTATCCTCTTCCTCGATGAGGTTGAGGATGTTGTAGAGCTCGTTGAGGTTTCTGTATTCCGGCTGCTTGAGAATGTTCTGAGTGCCTCCCAAGTAAAGGGCATCCCCGTACTCCTCCTGCAGCACAGCCTCAATAATCTCCAGAATACGGTCGACCGCTTTGCGCTGTCTGAGCAGCTCATCGTAGACACTTTCCAGTATGGTCCGCGAAATCTCCGGGAAAGTCAACCCGCTGAAATGGGTATTGAAAACGGCTTCAATACGCTGCAGGTCTTCACTGGCCATCTCCGACGGCAGTTCGATCACCCTGGTCTCTATCCACCCGGTTTCCGCCACAATAACTACCAAGGCATTATCCGGGAGCAGAGGGATGATCTTAACCTTTTTCAGGGCGGCATACTCCAGTTGCGGCCCTGAAAGCATTATCAGATAATCGGTCATCTGCTTGACTGTTTTAATTGTCCGCTGGATCAGTTTGGCCCATACCCTTGCCTTCTGGGCAAAAATAGCCCGGATAAGCCTTTCCTCCCGTGGGGTGAGGCGTCTCTTTTTCATCAACTCGTCGACATAATAGCGATAACCCGGCTGAGACGGTATTCGCCCCGCAGAGGTATGCGGCTGTTCGATCAGTCCCATTTCTTCAAGATCCGCCATTTCATTGCGGATGGTTGCCGGGCTCACTCCCAGGTGGTACTTCCGGGCAATGGTGCGGGAGCTCACTGGTTCCGCCGTTTCAATATGGCTCTCCACGATCGCCTCCAGCACCTGCCGTTTTCTAGCGTTCAAGTGCACCGGCATCACCGCCTTCACAATTAGCACTCCCATCGCTCGAGTGCTAAGTTCTAGCAACAACATACCACCACGCCACCCTTTTGTCAATAGGAACGGGATTCCGTCCGCCAAGGAGGAGCCCCGGCTTCGAGGCGGCATCGTTATAATTTATGAAGGACAGCTCCCAATTTTATACTATTTTACACCGCAGGCAGCTTTATTTTTCATCAGACGAAGTAGGCCAGAACATAATTCGCCAGCAGCCGCCCCCGCTCCGTCAGATAGACGGCCTCCTCGCTCATCTCCATCAATCCCTCATCGATCAGAGCCGCTAACTCATCTCCGTAGAGCTCTTCAAAGGAACAACCGAAGCGTTCGGCAAATTTTCTCCGGGAAAGCCCTCGGGTGAGGCGCAGACCCATGATGACGGTGTCGGTGCGCTCCTGCTCCGGCGTCTGATGTTCCTCCAGGGCCCGGGGAAATCGACCCTGCTCCAGCAGCTCCACGTACCTGCAAACATCTGCTTCATTGGCATAGCGCACCCTCTTCCAAAAACCATGCGCCCCCGCTCCCAGTCCCAGGTAGGGCCTGTTCTCCCAGTAGCAGATGTTGTGGCGGCACTCCCTACCCGGCCGGGCATAGTTGGAGATCTCGTAACGCCCGTAACCGGCAGCCGCCGTAGCCGCGGCGGTTTCCTTCCACATGGCCACCTGTTCCTCTTCTCCGCACGGCACAATTTTCCCTGCGGCAGCATCGAGGGCCAGGGGAGTTCCTTCTTCCAGGGAAAGCCCGTAGACGGAGAGGTGTTCCGGGGAGAGAAGGAGCGCCCGCCTCAGATTCTCCTGCCACCGGGAGAGGGTCTGTCCCGGCAGGGCGTAGATCAGATCGAGGTTGATATTCTCGAATCCGGCAGCCCTGGCGGCATCATATGCCGCTTCAGTTTCGGCAACCTGATGCACCCTTCCTAAGAGCTCCAGCTCATCCTGATGGAAGGATTGGGCTCCGATGGAGAGACGGTTTGCCCCCGCCTCCTTGAGGGCGTTCAGCTTCTCGGGAGATAGCGTTCCCGGATTGGCTTCGACGGTGATTTCGATATCCTCAGCCCAGAGAAAATGGCGGCGGCAGGCAGCCAAAACCCGGCTCAGGAGTTCCGCCGGGAGAAGGGTAGGGGTACCCCCGCCCAAGTAGATGGAGCCGAGGGCTTCTCCTCGGCAGAGAGGAGCATAAAGAGCGATTTCCCTCTCCAGGGCAGCGACGTACCCGGTGGCAAGGCTTTTCCCTTCCTCTCCGGCAGGAAGGGGGGAGGAGTTAAAGGCACAATAGCGGCACTTTCGCAGGCAGAAAGGAAAATGGAGGTAGAGGGCGATCACTCCTTATCAACCTGGAGCACTGCCAGGAAAGCCTCCTGCGGTATTTCCACCCTACCCACCTGCTTCATACGGCGTTTCCCCTCCTTTTGCTTCTCCAACAGCTTGCGCTTCCGGGTAACATCACCGCCGTAGCACTTCTCCAGAACGTTCTTCCGCAGCGCCCTGACCGTCTCCCGGGCGATCACCCTCCCCCCGATGGCCGCCTGGATGGGGACATCGAAAAGCTGTCTGGGAATCAGTTTCTTAAGTTTTTCCACCAACAGGCGCCCCTTCTGCTGGGCCTGGTCACGGTGGACGATGACCGAGAGGGCATCCACCACCTCGTTGTTCACCAGGCAATCCAGCTTTACCAGATCTGAGGAGCGGTACCCCGCCAGCTCATAGTCAAAGGAGGCATATCCCCTCGTCGCTGATTTGAGGCGGTCGAAGAAGTCAAAGATGATCTCGGCCAAAGGGAGCTCATAGGATATCTGCACCCGCTGCGGGGAAAGGTAGTTCATCTCCCGAAACTCCCCCCTCCTGTCGTGCAGGAGTTCGAGAACCGCCCCCACATAATCGGCAGGGGTGATCACGCTCGCACGAACGTAGGGCTCCTCGACGGTGGCGATGTCCCCGGCGTTGGGCCAGAGGGCAGGGTTGTCGACGCTGACGACTTCCCCGTTCCGCTTGATCACCCGGTAGACCACGTTGGGAGCGGTAGTAACCAATTCCAGTCCGTATTCCCGCTCCAGCCTCTCCTTGACGATTTCCATGTGGAGAAGCCCCAGGAAACCGCAGCGAAAGCCAAACCCTAAGGCCGCAGAGGTCTCCGGTTCGTAATGAAAGGAAGCGTCATTGAGCTTCAATTTGCCCAGGGCGTCCCGCAGGTTTTCAAAATCGGCGGCCTCCACGGGGTAGAGCCCGCAGAAGACCACGGGAAGAACCTTCCGGTAGCCGGGTAGGGGCTGGGGAGCTGGCCTCTCGGCACCGGTAATGGTGTCCCCAACCCGGGTGTCCGAAACCTCCTTGACGCCAGCGGCCAGATACCCCACCTCACCTGGGCCGAGCTCGTCGAGGGCCTCCATTTCCGGCGTAAAGATGCCGACCTCTGTAACCTCGTAAACCTTGCCCGTAGCCATCATCTTGATCTTCATGCCGCGCCGCACCCGGCCCTGGAAAACCCGGATATAGGAAATAGCCCCCTTGTAGGAGTCAAAGTGGGAGTCGAAGATCAAGGCCTGGAGAGGAGCAGCTGCCTCACCTCGCGGCGGGGGAATGCGCAGCACCAGAGCCTCCAGGAGCTCCTCAACCCCCAACCCCTCTTTGGCAGAGACCTGGAGGATATTTTCCGCATCCAGGCCCAGCACATCCTCGATCTCCCGCGCTACCCTCTCCGGCTCCGCAACCGGGAGGTCGATCTTGTTGATCACCGGGATGATCTCCAGGTTGGCATCCGCCGCCAGGTAGGTGTTGGCGATGGTTTGAGCTTCCACCCCCTGGGTGGCGTCAACCACAAGGACTGCCCCTTCACAGGCGGCCAGGCTCCGGGAAACTTCATAAGTGAAATCCACATGGCCGGGGGTATCGATCAGATTGAGGATATACTCCCGGCCGTCGCGGGCCCGGTAGCGCATCCTGACCGGAGTCAGTTTAATGGTGATCCCCCGCTCCCGTTCCAGATCCATCTGGTCGAGGACCTGGTCGACGATCTTTCTGGAGCGGAGGGTACCGGTCAATTCGAGAAAGCGGTCGGCCAGTGTGGATTTGCCGTGATCGATATGAGCGATGATACAAAAGTTCCTGATTCTCTCTTGATCCATATTTCATCACCTTCCCCCCTGAATGGCGCCGGAGCGCCTGTGGAGGCCAAGACGCCTTTTCGCCAGGTTCAACACCAGCTGAAACTCATCCAAATGAAGCAGAATGGCCAGCAGAAAATAAACCAGAACTCCTGAAGCAACGGCACTCCCTACGGCAACCAACTGCGCTGTCTTGGTAGCGATCCCCAACAGATCCTGGAGACGGCTGACAACCTCATAGGCCACACCTCCCATGATCAGGGAGGCGGCACAAGATCCCAGGCCGGACAGGATGATCCTCCTCCCGTCCAGGTGGCCGAGCTTGATGCGGAGAAGCGCGAGCAGCACCAGCATGTTGACAATCCCTACCAGAGAATAGGCCAGAGCCAGGCCGCTGTGTCCCATGGGCTTGACCAGCCAGATGTTGAGGAGGATATTGAGAAACACCGTCCCGATCCCCACCAGGACCGGCGTTCTGGTATCCCGGAGGGCATAGTAAACCCGCGTCAGCACCATAGCCCCGGAATAGCCGACGATCCCGAAGGAGTAGTAAAAGAGCGCCGCCGCCGTGGCCAAGGTGCTCTCCGGGGTGAACTTACCCATCTGAAAGAACAGCCTGATCGCCGGGAGGCCGATGGCCAGTAGCCCCGCCACACAGGGGATGGTCAGGAAGTTGGTCGACCTGATCCCCAAGGAGATCGTGCGGCGAAAATCCTGCCAGTTTTGCCGGGCAGCCTGCTCGGTGAGGGTCGGGAATATCGCCGTCCCGATAGCCACCGCAAATATCCCTATGGGAAGCTGCATGATCCGCTGGGCGGTGCGCAGGGCCGCCAGCTGCCCGCCGGGAAGGTTAGAAGCCAGGTTCTGGCTCACGAAGAGATTAAACTGAGAGACGGAAAGCCCGATGAGAACCGGGAAAACCAGGGCTCCGATCTGCCTCATCCCGGGGTGCCGGAGGTCGAGCAGAGGCTTAAAGCGCAGCCCCAGGCGCAAGAGAGGAGGCAGCTGGACGGCAAAGTTCATAACCGCCCCGACGACCACACCGACGGCAAAGGCCACGATCCCCAGGCGCGGCCCCAAAAGCCCCCCGATCACCACTACCGAGAGGTTGTACAAAACCGAGCCCAGGGCCGGTGACGTGAAGTGCTTGTAGGAGTTCAAAACCCCCACGGTCACTCCGCTTAAGCCCATGAAAAAGGTCTGAATGAACATGATCCTGGTCAGATACACGGTCATATCAACCTCACCGGGGCTGAAGCCGGGAACCAGGAGGCGTACCAGCTGCGGGGTAAAAATCATTCCCAAGGAGATGGCAGTCACCATCAGCATAACCACCAGATTGAGCAGGCTGCTCGCCACCCGCCACCCCTCATCCTCTTCACCCCGTGCGAGGTAACCACCGAAAACGGGTATAAAGGCAGAGCTGAGGGCTCCCCCGATGAGGATCATGTAAATAAAGTCGGGTATGGAAAAGGCGGCATTATAAATGTCGGTGATCCTGTTCTGCCCAAACTGGGCATAGAGCAGGACGTCCCGCACATAGCCCAGCAGCCGGGAAAGGATCATGGCAACGGTGATGATCCCCACTGCACGAGCAATCTTTTCACCCTCGGACATCTCATTCTCCTCTGTCAATAAAATAGGGGCACTCAAAGTAGATATTATCACTTTGTGCCCCACAACAAAAGTATCCTTTGTGACATCCTCCCCTCAATGAATTGAGGGGCATCCTCAAGCGCGAGATGGCAGCTTTCGCCGCAGGTTAGCCAGCATTCCCCGGATGATCCGGATCATCACCTTGGCCTTAAGGGGTGTCACACTCCCCTTTCTCGCAGGGTCATGCCCCGAGAGCATCGAGCGCTCTAGCGGCTATGTTTATAGCTCCAACTCTGTCCGCATCAGACTGGTAGCCGCATTTCGTGCATTTGAACCAGCCCTGCTTCTTCCGATTGTAGCGGGAAACATTCCCGCACTTGGGGCATGTCTTAGAAGTCTCCTTGGGATCGACGTAGATTACGGGCACGCCTTGAAGCGCAGCTTTATACTCGATGAACGAGGCCAGCTCCCGGAAGTTCCAGCCCGACATCATCCGGTTGAACTTCTTGGATCCTTTGGTCCGTTCCCGGATGCCCAGCAGGTTTTCCAATGCAATCGCCTTGCTTTCAGCTTTCGCGATCTCGACAATACGCTTGGAAATACAGTGGTTGATATACCGCATCCATCTTCGTTCACGACCTGCTTCTTTCTTGACACGGGACAGTCTCCCTACCTGCTGGAGCGCTTTCCGCCGTTCTGCCCAACGCTCTTTTCGCCACCTTATCTGGCGGCCATCAAAGAAGATGTTGTTGGACAGCACGGCCAGTTTGACGATGCCGAAATCGACCCCAATAATGCCGCCCGGCTCCTTATAGGATGTTTTATAAACCAGTGATTTTTATAAACCAGTGATATTGAAACGTACCATTCACCACTCTCCCTCTGCCATATCTCCATAGACCCCTGTCGACAGGAACCTCCTGCCAGGTCTTGGAGCCTTCTGGCGTGGTACTCGGAAACAGCAAGAGGCATGGTTATCTGGCTTCTGCCGGAGGAGACGGGAAACTTGATAACCGATGTTCCCGATGGTAGCTGGTGAAGAGAGTAGCAGTCCTGCCGCACCATTACCGGAATTGTTTTCTCAAACTTAGGTGGTCCGGCCTTTTTGCCCCTGCGCTTGTGGGAAAGATAGGAGCGCTTGGCGGATAACGCTTTGAGCATGGCGCACTGGAGCGTGCCCCGATTAAGGTCGAAGAGGTCACGCGCTCGCTGGTAGGTTTCCCGGTTTAACCGGGTACGGCTGGTAGTATTGAGAATTTCTGCTTGTTCCAGAAACCAGGCACATGCTTGCCTGTAGCTTTCTAGCATTCGGCTCATTTTCTCCAGTTTGCCTTTGTTGGGCTTAAGGAGCTTGACTCTTAGAGTTACCGTCTGCATTTGGGCCTCTCCTCCGGTTTGCTTAAACTATAGCACAACCGGAAGTATAAACCAAGCCGCCATTCATCCCTTGATTGAAATCAGGGGCATTCTGGCAGGAAATTTGTAAATTGCCCGCATATCCACCCGCATTCCTCTCAAGAGCCCGGTTCCCAAACCACCTTTCTGATAAGTAGAAGCTGATTAAATGCGGTCATTTCCTGAAGTTGTCGGTCAAGACTTCCTTTACCTCTTGGAGGCAACTGCGGCAGTCGTCCATCAGCTCCGCGACGCAGGCAGAAGCCCTCACAGCAGCCTGCCGGAGGGTTTCCCCCTCAATGGTCAGGCAACCTTCTTCCGACCCCTGCAGCCGGCGCATATTGTAGTCGGTCAGAAAGAGCCCCCCGGCCAGCGCCAGCAGAATCACGGCAATGAGCAGAAAGCGACCAGGTCTTTGCAATGCCTACACCTCCTGCAATGTTTTATCACTATTTTTTCCGTTCCTGGGGGGTTATAACCGCCGACAGCACCGCCGAGCTCCGGCTTCCTCCCGGTCGGCCGTTCCGGATATTTGCACGGAGGTGGACGGTGGACCCATTCCGGTTCCAGTTCGGCGGCATTATTAATACAAGTTCTGAACGGCCGACCGTTTTTGGAAAAACTGCCTGGCATTTTTTACCGGGGGCGACAATCAGGTGGTTATGAGATAAAATTATGTTCAGGACATTTCAACCTGTCGAATACACCACAGAAGCGGGGGGTAGCAACATGCAGGAGTTTGCCGGGAATGCTCTGACAACTGCCGATGTCTGCCGCAAGCTTAATGTTACGCCCCGTGAGGTTCACCGGCTGGTGGCCGAGGGCTACCTCGATGTGGTTGCTATTTCCAGGTTCAAGCACGGTGTTATGCCCCTGTTTAGCGAAGATCAGGTCGTCCGGGTACGGAAGAAGATACCCTCCATTTTAAGGGGGTGGGACCGGGAGAAAGGAGCACGATGGGGGAAGGACGCAGCCCGGGAGCGCCTGCGAAACTGGTGTGCCCTGCACCGTACCAGGGCCCGCAAGGAACGCTTTCTCCAGGCTCTTGCCGACCTGCCGGAAAAAAGCGGGAGGCTTCTCCGCGCCGCCTACTACCTTTACCACCTCAACCACTACGCCAAAGCCGGTGAGTCCTACCTCTACGACCTCAAGGAGCAGGTTCTGAAAGCCATGTCTGTCTCTTTTACCGCAGCCGATGGGCTGCAAATATACTTTATCCCCGGCCGCGATCGGATCCGCCTTTGCCCAGACTGCCGGAGGCGGGCGCGCAAGGAAAAGAGGACCTACCTGGAATTTGCTGAGATGACCGGAGGGTGCGCTCACTGCCAGAGAGATGAGGGCTACTTCAGCCTCTACGAGTTCCAGATTGCCTACGACGACCACCACTTCTGTTTTCACTCCCCTGCGCAGGTAGCGGGAAAGTGGCTGAAGGGAAAAAAACTTCCTACCAGAGAGAGTTCGGAGAGGGAGGGGGGCTATCCCTTCGGAAGACCGATTTCGGCGGGAGAAGCCGTGGCGGTAAACCTGGCCGAGGTGATCGAAGAGCTGGAGAGCTTTCTCGCTTCCCAGGGCCTTGCAGCAAAACTCATATCAGATCCACCTATCAGCAGAACGGGACAGCCAGCTGTCAGCCGCCGCTGAGGCCCTCATCTCGGATCAGTTCGGCGAGCACTGAAGCCAGACAGCGGGCAGCAACCAGTCCCTCTTGAAGGGTGTTCTTGTCGCTCCCCACCTCGACCAGGATCGCCCTCGGGGAAACGTGCTGGTTGTAGCGTCCATCCTTCAGGCGCACGCCCTTAACGATTCCCGGATACTTTTCCTCAAGGAGATTGGCGATCCTCTGGGCGAAGGCGTAGTTCT
Source organism: Thermacetogenium phaeum DSM 12270 (assembly GCF_000305935.1). Classification (NCBI taxonomy): domain Bacteria; kingdom Bacillati; phylum Bacillota; class Clostridia; order Thermoanaerobacterales; family Thermoanaerobacteraceae; genus Thermacetogenium; species Thermacetogenium phaeum. The sequence continues at coordinate 2,145,477 of NC_018870.1, forward strand.
CCTGCCAGTGGGGATTGGGCAGCCGCCGGCCGTTGCTCACCACAAGCATGATCCGGGCGGACTCCTCACCATTCACGAAAACCGTCTCCTTCCTGGGTATCCCGGCATCCCTGTGGATGTCCATCAGCACCTTGAGTTCCGGGTTTTCGCTGACCAGCCTTCGAGCCGTTACCTCAGATTTAATATAGGAAGTCGGGAAGTCGGGATAATCGTGAATGGTGAGGTCGTGAATCACCTTAATTCCTTCTTGTTCCAGACAGCTGGCGATCTCCTTTCCGACCGCGCTTACCGCGCCGTTTTCCCCCTCCACCTTGCTTTTCCCGTGTAGAGGAATGTAAGTTTCTGCGTTGTGGGTATGGTAGATGGCTACCTCGCAAGGCCTGTCTTCTTCGACCATCCCCTCGCGGCTCAGCCCTCTCTCCGCCGGCTCTTCAAGGGGCTGCGCCGCCACAGCTACGGCATTCGACCAGTCAGCACTTCTGGGAAGCCCCTTTTTTAAAACGTCAGGGGGATACCAGGGGTCGACGCCGCTCAGCGCAACGAGGAAAGTGCCGGCCAGATCGCTCCCGAACTCCCCGCTCTCCGGCCCAGCCAGCCCGAAAGCCAGAACCTGCTCCAAAGAAGGGCTTTCCCCGATTCCCCAGCCGATAACACAGAAGAAGGAAAGAACGGCTACGGACAGGTAGCGGCTCAAGGCGTATCCCCTGATAGTTCTCCGGAACAAGTCAACCACCCCTTGCCTCAATCTCTACAACGCCTACATAACAACGATATTCCAGCATGTGCCAAAATATCACCGGGGAAAGCAAAATGCGCCTCGCCAGGCGGAAACAGCCGACACGCCAATCCGGCAGCCATCAGATTACCTACAGGTCGACCGAAGTTCAGACCGGCACAGCGACGACAAATTCTCATTACCAGTTTCTTTCCAATGAAACGGCTGTCCGCCAAATGGCTGCCGGGAAGGATAATCCGGAAATCCCCATACTCGCTGCCAGAAGCGTTAAAATGGGAGAATAAGGATAGCGGCCGTTACCGCTGCAGCTCAACTGCCGCAGGGGGGATGACCGACAGGACCTCTGACCCGTGTGGCCGCCATACCGGTGAGAGGCGATCGAGGAGGGAGATGTCAATACCGCTCAGGATTTCGTTGGGGCGCAGGAAATTCTTCATGAAGACCGCCACGATCTCCAATTGTGTCCGGTATTGTAAAATGGCCTGCCTTTTCAGATTTAAGTAGCACCGCTCCACCGTCAGGGTGTACCAGGTGCAGTTCCGCTTGAGAAACCTCCTGGGAGGCCTGAGGGCCTTTTTCTTCCAAAGCACGGGAGCTACCTGCCAGATCCCTGCATGGATCAGGTAAGCGAAAAGCTGCGGGATTCGGGGTTCCCCCCTGCGCTCCTGCGCCGCCGCAGTCAGTGTAAACAAAGCGCAAAAGCGGTGGTCGGGGTGAGTATCCCGGGGATGGGGAAGGAGGATCACCGTAGGCCGGAACAGCTCCATGACCTTCGCCAAATCACAGATGATGCTCTCCGCCACATAGGGAGCACCGGGAGACAACGCGTCTTCATAGGGCACCGTGCTGCAGTGTGAAAACGGTGAAGTATAGGGATATGCCCGGCTGCCGGTCCAGATCCCCTCCAAGCCGCCGTCTGGGTAGCCGAGAAAGGTGATGTCCTCTTCGGATAACCCCAGGACGCCGAGGGCGCGGCGGGCTTCCTCCATGCGCTCCCGCCCGTAGGAGAGGAAATTCTCAGGCCTGGGGCAGAGAACCCTTTGAGACAACCTGACTCCGCAGCCAAAACCATCCCCGCTGGTCAGGAACACCACGTGCACGGAGGCCTCCGCGGCGGCGCGGGCAATGGTCCCCCCCGCAGCAAGCACCTCGTCGTCGGGGTGAGGGCTGACCACCAGCAGGCGCAGCCGCGGTCCGCCTAAGTCGAGCGGTTTCAAACCGGTATTCAGTAGCGCAGAAAAAACCAGGGCGAACGCCCCCTCCGTTGGGTCCGTCAGAATTTTTTCACCACCGGCAGAACGTAAAGGCCAGGCAGGCCGGCGGGTTCAATCCTCCGCCATGAAAATACATCAAGTTAACCCGCCGGTCTGCCGCTCGAGTCCCGATTCCAGGCCGGACAGGACGACGGCTCGCTTCGGGACAGCTCTGAGATGCTGCGTAACAAGTTGCGAACTGCTTCTGCCAATCGCAGCGTTTGGCCTCGCTGCAAATCCATTCCATCGAAACTCATAAGGTGTCTGTACTCGCATCCCGACCTGTCATCCTCGCTTCGCCTGTCCTGTTACCCGGCCTTCCATGGGTCGCTCGCCGGTAGACCCGTCGGGTATTTTCATACTCTGTTGGTGCCGCCGGAGGCGGCGTGAGGGTCTGCCGGGAAGATGTGAATAACCCCATCAAAAGAACCTCTCCCTCCGGGGTTGAAATTCCCGAGAAATCGTGATAGCATCATACTTGGCTTGATTTTTCCGCACCAAAGGGGGTGAGAAAATGGCAAACACCAAATCGGCAATCAAAAGAGCAAAAACCGCCAGGAAACGGCAACTGCGCAACGCCTCCTACAAGTCGGCCATGAAGACCGCCATCAAGAAGTTCGAGGCAGCTCTGGCGGCAGGGGACAGGGAAAACTTAGAGGCAACCTACAGAAAGGCAATCCGCCTGATCGATAAGGTCGCCACAAAAGGAGTTATTCACCCCAATACCAGAGACCGGAAAAAGTCCAAGCTGGCACGGAAGCTGAACCAGGCTCTGGCCTGATGACGAATAACTTCAGCAAGAACCCCTTTCAGATCAAGGGGTTTTTTATTTCAGCGGCAGATCTCGGCAAGGAGCGACTCCAGAAGCAGAACCGGTTCCCCCTGCCCCTGTTTCACCGCCCGGTCGATCTCCAGGAGGGAATCGAGGGCTCTTTCCAGTTCGGGGAGGGTGAAGAACCGGACCTGCTGCTGCAGCTTCTTGCCGGCATAGGGGTGAACCCTCATCACCTCTGCCAGAGCGGCGGGAGAAACCCCCTCTTTCAGAAGCCAGGCCGCCTCCAGCAGCTGAAGAAAATGCCGGGAAAGGAGGGCTAAAAGGCGTACGGGAGACTCCCCTTGACCGATCAAGTCTCTCAGGATCTCCCCGGCCATCCCCCTTTTTCGGGCGGCAACCGCGTCCACCAGATCAAAGATGCTGCGCCCGATGCTGCGGCTGCCCACCTGCTGCAGGGCAGCAGTGCTGATTTCCCGCACCCGCGGCCCCAGGTAAAGAGAGACTTTTTCCAGTTCATGGCTGATGAGCGCCGGGTTGTCCCTACACGAAAAACGCAGATACTCCGCAGCGGTGCGGGTGAGCCTTTTCTGGCGCGACTCCGCCTCCGCCTGCATCCACCTTTCCAGCTCTCTTCCCTTGAGCGGGGCACACTCGACCACCCAACCGCTCTCCGCAAGCCGGTGCACCAGGCCGTCATCTTTTTTCAACCTGTGCCGGAAGACAAAAACAGCCAGCAAGCGGGGGTTCTTGATCCCCTGATAAGACTCCAGGGCAGCGGGGGAAGGGGAATCGACAACCACCATGCGCCCTCCACCCACCAGAGGAAGGGTAGTCAGGGAGATGCCGACATCCGCAGCCGGAGAGTCCTCATCCCACTCCAGGTACTCAACTGACCCCCAACACTCCTCCAGCTTTCTCCGGGCCAGCCTGATTAATTCTCGTACCAGAAACCACTCCTCTCCGTGGAGGAACATAAAAGGGGGTATTTTTCCTTCCTGAAGAGCCTTCCTGGCTTGATAGTAGCTGAAAACCGGCAATTCCGGCCCCTCCCCAGCTGAAGAAATAAACGGCGACGATCAGCAAATGGCAAAGAATTGCCCTTAAAATAATTCTACCTCCAAGCGAAATCCCCTCTATTAACCATTATCGTCCATATCGTCTAGCATCTTCAAGAAGGCCGCTGAAAGTTCTCCAAACCCCAACTGCCGGGTAGACCGGTCGATGAATTTGTAAAGCCTCTGCCTCTCATCGCTGCTCATCCCGGAGGTCATCTCTTTGATCAGGCCGAGGATCTCCCCCTCCTCCGGTAGATCCGCCTTCGGCAACAACTGTTGAAGACGGGCCAGGGCGGCCGCCTGCTCTCCGGACTGCACAGCCCCCGGAGGTGTTTTCACTCGTGCTTCAGGCTCCGGGAAGTCACCGCCTTCCTGGATCTTTCTCAGCATGGCCAGTAATTCCCCAACGTCCATCATTTATTAACCTCCCGTAAGGTCACCAAATTTTATTTTAAGTTATGCCTCCCGGGGCTGATGTTTGACTTATCTCAAAAATAAAATTGCTGGGCGGCTACCGACCGGCAAGGTGAGCTGTAGAACGGAGATGAAGGTGTGGCCCCCCTACCCCCGGCAAAACCGGGTATCAGAAGCCTTCGCCAGTCTCAGGTGGCAGAGGGGATGCTCCGTTTGCTGGGGGTATCCCTATGCAGCCCGGCAGGAAGGGCTAGCCAGGGAACGGCGCAAGTGAGATAATACTCAATGTGAGGTGAAACACCGGTGTGGATGCCTTTTATCTGGCTGGCCGCAGGCGCCCTGATCGCCCCGCACATCAAGGGATGGTCGGAACGCCTGCTCAACTATCCCCTCTTTCTGCTGCTCTTCGGGCTCGGCACCAGGATAGGGCTTAACCAGGAACTGCTGTCATCCATCCCCCGACTCGGCCTGACCTCCCTCGTCATCTGTCTCTTTTCCTCTGCGGCAAGCATCGGCCTGGTTGTTCTCTGGGGTTCGCTGTTCTCGGACGCCGACAGGGGTTCCAGAGCTGGCGGCAGGAGCTCTCAGGGGCAGGATCTGCGGCGAGAGCTGCTCTCCATCCTGGCGGTGGTTGCTTTTCTGGGAACCGGCATGGCCACCGGCTGCCTGTTGCGCCCCCCGGAGCAGCTGGTTTTACCGTTAATCAACCTGTCCCTGATCGCAATCTATGTGAGCGTGGGTGTGGGCTTGAAAGACGGCATCACGGGGCTGAAAAACATACCTGGTAAATCCCTTTACATCTTCCTTCCTCTGGTCATTACAGCGGGCAGCATCATCGGAGGAGTTCTGGCGGGTTTTCTGACCCACTCTAATCTCCGCCTCAGCGGTGCAATCGGAGGGGGAATGGGGTATTATTCCCTGACCATGGCCCTGGTATCACAGAATTCCGGAGTCGAGATGGGGTTCATCGCCTTTCTGGCCAACTTCATCAGGGAGGTGTTGACCTTTTTGCTCAGCCCCCTGCTGGTCAGAATCTCCAGCCTTGCCCCCATCGCCCTCGGCGGAGCAACGACCATGGATACCACCCTGGCCATGATGAAGCGCTGCCTAAATGAAGAGCATGCCCTCCTGGCCTTCTGCAACGGAGCAGCGCTGACCCTGATCACCCCATTTCTGCTCATCTTACTGCTCTAGCCCTCTTATCTGCAGCCTCTTCCCATCCGTCCTGAAGGTTATCGTTCCTGCTTCATCGGTGCGGAGCACTCGAGCCCCCCTTTCCTCCCAGAAGCGGATGGTGGAAAGGGCAGGGTGGCCGAAGGAATTGCGGCCGACGCTGATCACCACCACCTGAGGTCGGACGGCGTCGGCAAACTCCGGGCAAGTACTGTAGGGGCTGCCGTGATGGGGAGCCTTCAAGACGGTAGCCGCCAGGCCACCCTGCAGGCGGCCCTCCTTTGCTGCAGCCACCAGGCCGGCCATGCCTTCCTGCTCCAGGTCCCCTGTCAGCAGGAATGAGACCTCCCCGTAGACCAGGTGCAGCACCAGAGAATTGTTGTTGAGATCGCTGCGCGTTCCCCTGTAAAGCCGCTCCGGAGGGCCGAGCACTGCAATCCTCAAAGCGGGATCGAGCTTGATCTGCGCCCCGGCCCTGATCTGATAAACAGGTATCCCTTTTTCCCGCAACAGACGTTGCACCTCGAGAGTTAAAGGTGTTGGATGTTCCAGAGGCGGAACGACAAATCCCCCCACCTGAACGTTCCTTAATACGGCAGGTATCCCTCCCAGATGGTCTTCATGGGGGTGGGAATTCACGACCAGGTCGAGGCGGCGGATCCCTGCGCGCCAGAGGGCGGGAACCACGATCTCCCTGCCGGGATCGAATGTCGAGCTGCCGTAGGTAGGGCTCCCCCCGGCATCGATCAGCATGCTGCGCCCGCCCGGCGTCCGCACCAAAACGGCGTCCCCCTGTCCGACGTCGAGAAAAGTCACCTCGAGCTGCTGTGATCGGTACCCCGGCACCCAACACATGAAAAGCAGGCACAGCACCAGGCCGCAGAAGAAAGGCAGCGTCCAGCGGGAGGGAAAAGAGCGAAAGCGGAAATGAGGGAAAGAAACCGTAAAACCGTGCTGAAGGCTCCAGCCGAACAAAACCAGCAGCAGGAACCAGACGGCAACAACCCACCAGGGAGAATGCGGAACGGCAAAGGCCGCACCGGGAATACCCGCCGCCAGCCGGACAAGCCACTTAATGGGATAGGAGAGCGCCCCCGCAGAGACCAAGAAGGGGCTGCCAGCGGCAGGGGCAGCCAGGGCCAGAACCGCACCGGCGATCCCCAAAAATAAGGCCAGCCCCGCCAGAGGCACAACCAGAACGTTGGCAAACAGCCCGAGAACTGCCACCTGCTGAAAATAGAGAGCAGTCAAAGGGAGGGTTGCGAGCTGAGCGGCCACGGGCACCGTTACCACCTCCCGCAATAGAGGAGGAAACGGCAGCTTGTCTCCTAAAGGAGCCGCCAGGTAGAGGATTCCCCAGGTGGCGGCAAAAGAGAGCTGAAACCCAGGCTCGAAAAGGGCAGCCGGGTCGGCAAGGAGAACGGCCAGAGCAGCCAGCGCCAGGGAAGCGGTATGATCCTTGCGCTGCCGGCAGTAGTGGGCACCAAGACCTACAGTGGCCATCACCGCTGCCCTGGTCACGGGCGGGGCAAAGTCGATCACTGCTGCGTAACCCCAGACACCGGAAGCAACGAGGAGAAAGGAGGCGCCGCGGCCGAGCCGCAGTATTCCCGACAGAGCAAGCAAAAAAGCAAAAATAAAGCCCATGTGGAGGCCGGAAACGGAGAAAAGGTGCATCACCCCGGTGCGCTGGTAGATCTCCCTGTCGTCGGCTGTGATACCCTCCCGGGAACCGAAAAGGATCCCTTCCAGAAAGAGCGACTGGTCCCGAGGCAGGGCTTCTCTGATTCCATCCGCCAGGCGCAGACGTGCCAGTGCCGGCCCTCTTTTTAACAGGTAGTACAAACCTTTTTCCCTTTCGGGGAGAACCTGTGGCAAATACAACGCCCGCAATTCGGCCAAAATCCCCCGCCGAGCCAGGTAGGATCTGTAATCGAACTCCCCCTCATCCTGCGCCGTCGAGGGCAGCCTCAGTGTGCCCTCAGCCCTTACTCTGTCCCCCGGCAGAATTCCCGCACCCTCAGCAGAAAAGCTCTGTGCTGCCTTCTCAAGGGAAAAATCCTCTTTCTCGGAATAAAACACAACCTGAATTTTTCCCGGCCCCCGCCATTCTTCCGCACCCAGCACCACAACAGGATCATCGAGCACCAGGACCACCCGGTTGGGGTAGAAGGCAGGCGCGGCCGCAACAACGCCTTCTACTCTCACGTAATGATCAACAAAGGACTCCAGTGAAGGAGGGAAGGGTACCTTCCCCATCCCTACCCAGGAGCACCCCATGGCCATAAAAAAAAGGGGTAGGAAGTAATAAGAACCCCTTTTCCCCTTCAGGTAAGACCATACTCCCCCGACCAGGAAAACCAGAGCGGCTACCAGAGCCATCGGAGGAGTAGAGGTGTTGCAACAAAACTCGCCCAGAACAACCCCTACTGCAAAAGCACAGGCAACAACGACGACAGGCGACACCCAGGCCCCCTCCCTCTTCCAGGACTATTCTCCATCTCTGCGGAAAATCCTTGTAGAAGGGAACCGGCCGTTAGCCGCCGTTATTGTGGGCGCTCCCCCAGGGTTACGGCGACATTGATGGTCTTCCCGTTGCGCACAACCGACAGCTGCACCCTCTTCCCGGGCCCCGCCTCACGGGCCAGATCCAGGAGGTCTCCTGTGGACTGGAGCTTTTTCCCATTCCAGGCGATGATTACATCCCCCTGCTGCAATCCGGCACGCTCCGCCGGGCTTCCGGAAACCACCCCCCTGATCACGACCCCCTCCGCACCGGAAAGGCCAAAGTAGTCGGCCAGGGTAGGTGTGAGATCCTGGATTTCCACTCCAAGCCAGCCCCGCACTACCCTGCCCTTCTTGATCAGGTCGTCCAGCACACTCTGCACCGTATCGCTGGGGACGGCAAAACCGATTCCCTGCGCCTCGGCGCTGACTGCGGTGTTGATCCCGATCACCTCACCCTTCAGGTTGAGCAGCGGCCCACCGCTGTTGCCCGGGTTGATCGAGGCATCGGTCTGCAGGAGATTACGGTAGCTGCGGTCCTCCACGGTGATCGGACGCCCTTTGGCGCTGATCACCCCGACCGTCACCGTGTGATCAAGGCCATAAGGGTTACCGATAGCGATAACCCAGTTGCCCACCTCGATGTCGTTAGAGCTGCCCAGCTTGAGAGTCGGCAGGTTATTTCCGGCATCGACCTTCAAAACCGCCAGATCGAGCTCCCGGTCTGCTCCTACAACACGGGCGGGCACCGGACGGCTTCTCCCCACTATGCTGACGTTGATCACCTCAGCACCTTCAATCACGTGCTCGTTGGTGAGGATGTAGCCATCGGAGGTGATGATGAAACCGGATCCCAATCCCTGCTGCACCCTCGTCCTGGGGGCAAAATCAAATTGTTGGCCGAAGAACTCCCGAAAGAAGGGGTCGTTAAAAAAGGGGTCGTACCGCTGGGAAGTGGTTTGGACCTGGGTCTCAATTTTTACCACGGCAGGCCCAGCCTTTTTCACTATATCCGCGATGGTATTCGGCCCGACACCGGGAAGCTCAACCGAATCCGCCTCCCCTCCGGAGTCCTCCTGAGGGTTTTGCAGGGCGGCCAACACTGGTGTCAGCCAGTTATTCCCCGAGGCAAACAAGATTCCTCCGGTAAATGCAATCCCGGCCAGAAAAGCCACCAAAACCACAACCACCAGAAGCCTACTCTTCCTCATCACGCGCTCCCTCCCGTTTGCTGTTTGGCATTATCCCCCAACTTCCCATCTTCACCCTGCTTGTCGCTCTTCTCTGCAGCGGCATCATCCCGCTTTTCATTACCCTTGGGGGTATCGCTTGAAGGTGAATTGACAGGAGAGGTATTCTTGCTGCCGGCAACCTGCTGGGGATTCTCCCGGCTGATCTCATCCCAGACGCGCTGCAAACCGCTCGAGGCCTTGCGGAACTCGCGCACCGCCTTGCCGAGCGTCCGAGCCACCTCCGGCATCTTCCCCGGCCCGAAAACAATAAGGACAATTATCAGGATCAGCAACAGCTCCATCGGCCCGATATTGAGCATCAACTTCACCCCGGCTCTATTATACCTCTCGATCCCAACGCCGGACAAGAATCAACTGTTTCCCGGGAAAAAGGCGAAAAATCATGGCCTGACGGATCACAACAGGGAAACAACGGCAATAGCATCGATCAACCGCCGGCCAAACCGCCTTAATAAAAAACCCTGCCGCTAACGCGACAGGGAACCGGCAACTGCTTCCCTTCACCAAGAAAGTTATTCTTTCTCCTTCTTCCCCTTAGCAATATGAACTTCCACAGCCTTTGTATAGAAAGGCGGACGCCACTTGTTGAAGGAGTTTATAGCATCCTTGTTGCAGGCCTCAACACAGACATTGCAGACAATGCAACGCGCCGGATGAAAGATCAGTTCCTTCTTCTCTTTATTGATCTCAATGGCATCGGCCGGACAGCGCCGGGCACAGTTCCCGCACAGAATACACTTTTCATCATTAAACTCGATGTGCCCTCGCACCCCGGGCGCAGGCTCCCGTACCTGGACGGGATACATTCTGGTGGCCGGCCCGCCGAAAAAGTTGCGAATAACTGTAGGCAGCATCACTGGCATTATGCTCCACCTCCTTTTTAATTCCACCGCTACCTTTCGGTGCAACTGATGCACGGATCAATGGAAAGGACAATAATCGGAACATCAGCCAGTTCGCATCCGGGCAACATCACCAGTAGAGACGGAATATTGGCATAGGTCGGTGTCCGCACACGCAGGCGTTCCAGGTTACGGGTACCGTTTCCTTTAGCGTAGTAGAAAACCTCACCTCTCGGCTGTTCCGCTCGGAAAACAGCTTCATTGGCCGGCGGGTTTCCTTTCGGCCGAACGCTGATCTCCCCTTCCGGCATCTTGCTCAGGGCTTCCAGCTGCAGGTCGATGGCCTGGAGGGTCTCCCGAGCCCGCACGAGGGCCCGTGCATAGCTGTCTCCGTCTGTCTCCACGATGGGTTCAAATCCCAGCTCGCCGTATGCCTGGTACCCCTGCATCCGGCAGTCTTCCTTGACCCCCGATGCCCTCAGGTGCGGCCCAGCACATCCGAGCTGAATGGCCTGCTCTTTGGTCAGGACTCCCTTTCCGACCGTACGCGCTTTGACGGTGTAGTCAGTAGCCAGGACGTTGATCAGGTCCCCGGCTTCCTTTTTGATCTCCATGAGGACCTTTTCGCAGATCTTCTTCTGCTCCTCATTGATGTCGCGGCGGACACCCCCCACAATCGAAACCGACTGGGTGACGCGGTGCCCCGCCGTCAGCTCCATCAGGTCGAGGATTTTTTCCCTGATCCGCCAGAACTGCATGAACATGCTTTCAAAACCAAAGGCATCGGCAAGCAGCCCCAGCCAGAGCAGATGGCTGTGCGTTCTGCTCATCTCCGAAAAGATAGTGCGCAAGTATTTGGCACGAGGCGGTATCTCCATCGGCCAGAGCCTTTCCACAACCTCGCAGTAGCTTATCCCGTGGATGCAGCTGCAGATACCGCAGATGCGCTCACACAGGTGGATATTCTTCGGGTAATCGTTCAGCTCGCAGGCCTTCTCAATCCCGCGGTGTCCGTAACCGATGGCCGGCACAACCTCAACCACTTTTTCATCCTCATAGGTTATCTTCAACTGAATCGGTTCCGGAAGTACCGGGTGCTGCGGGCCGAATGGTGCAATCGTGCGCGGTGCCATTTACTTGCCCCCCTTTCCGCCAGCGGCCCGATCCTTCAGCATTGGCAGCACCGGGCTGTCCTTGCCTAAGAGCATATGGCCGCCGAAGTCAATGGCCATCCCCTTAACCTTCAATCCGAAGAGCTCCGACATCTCGTTTTCAATGAGAACGGCGGTGAGGTAGATCCCCGTGATGCTGGGAACTTCCTCATCTTTGCCGACTACAATCCTCAGGCCTGCCATATCCATACCCGGGCTGTAGTTGAAATAATAGGTGACTTCCAGATTATCACCCAGGTCGCTGCAGACGGCGGTCACAAACCGGGCCTTGGCGTCGGCAAACTTTTGAACCTCTTTTAAAAGGTCGTCCTTGCCGATTTCTTTGATGTTCTCGATCATTTCGCCACCCCCACTGCTTTCGCCAGTTTTTGCAGGGCCAGCACCACACCGTCAATGATAGCTTCGGGACGCGCCGCACAGCCCGGCACATAGACGTCAACCGGCAGCACCTTGTCAACACCGCCCAGGATGTTATAGCAGTTATGGAAGACTCCGCCGCTGCAGGCGCAGGTGCCGACAGCAATCACCATCTTCGGATCTGGTACCTGGGAATAGAGGTTTTTCAAGACCCTGGCAGTGCGGTAATTGACGGGCCCGGTAACAACCAGAACATCCGCGTGCTTCGGGTTGCCCATGTTGACCATCCCAAAACGCTCCACATCATAGAGGGGTGTTAAACAGGCCAGCACCTCAATATCACAGCCGTTGCAAGAGCTGTTGTCAAAGTGCAGAATCCACGGAGACTTAATCTGCGAAGCTCGAATAATACCCATTTAAGACACCCCCTTCATGAAATACAAATAGGCGATATTCAGAATGCAGAGCACCAGACCGACGGCCCAGGTAAACCTCACCATCCAGCCGGCGGTCATACGGGCATTGATGTTGTCAATAATGAGCTCCAACACAAATGCCGCCAGGGCGATAAGTATCTCCACCCAGAGCGGGTTCGCCCAGAACAGGGCGATCAGCCCGAGCACCAGCACCAGCTCATACCATTCGGTAAGTGTGACCAGGGCGTAATAGGGGCCGGAAATCTCCGTCATGATCCCCTTCACCAGCTCCTGGTGGCCGTGATGGGAAGTCGAGATGTCAAATGGTGACTTCCGCATCTTGATTGTCAGCACCACCAACAGGGCAATGAAGATCGGCCAGAGCTTCGCCAGCAGCGGTGTCGAGCTCTCGAAGATCTCGCTGATCATGAAGCTCCCGTTCGTTGCAAAGACTCCCAGCGCCATCAGGAGCAGAACCGGTTCATAGGCAAGGATCTGCAACAGCTCGCGGTTCGCACCGAAGTGGCTGTACGGGGACTTGCAGCTGAATCCCGCCAGCACAAAGCTGATCCCGGCAAAACCGAGCAGGAACACCAAGAGCAGCAGGTCCTGCTTGAGCACCAGCATTACCAGAGCGGCAATCATAAAGATCAGATAACCGTAAAGCCAGATGAACTGTGTCCTGCTGGTAGCGATCCTGGTTTTACCGAGCAGCTTGAAGAAGTCGTAAAACGGCTGAATCAACGGAGGGCCGTAGCGCCCCTGCAGTCTGGCCGTAATCTTTCTGTCGATACCGGCCAGCAAACCGCCGATCAACGGAGCAACGATAATGGCGACGATCGCTATCCATACCTGGTTCATAAGCCCACCCCCAGCACAATGCCGAACATGATGACGAGCAGGGCGATGGCAACAGTATAGACCCACGGATCCAACGCCTTTTCTCCAAGGGCATCCTTAAAGTAATATCCGCCCAGCTGAAGCTTGGCTTTTTCGTCACCGGCGCTGATCCACTCGTCGGTGTCCGTACTATCGCCCACCTGCTCACCGCACAGGTAAACAGGCCGGAGTTCCTGCGGCTTCAAACCGATCACGAGCAGCGGCATGACTATGGCCACTGCAAAGACAATAAACAGCGGCCACACCGGGTAGGACCCTAAAAGTTCCACGCCCACCCTGGAGAAGGCAGCCGCCCCTCCCGGCAGCACGATATTCCAGCCCTCTGTGAACACATTACCGATGGCGATAACATTGTTAACGGCGAACTGGACAAACTTCTCATAAACAGGCGCCACACCGATGCCGAATACGAAAATGCCGAGAACCAAAACCCATAAGGGCACAGAATAGCTCAGAGACAGCGACTCCAGCTTCCTACCCAGCCGCGGCAGAACCTGCAGGAGCCTCCCCAGCCACTTCGCCCAGAAGACCATGGTGGCGGCACTGGCCAGGATAAAGAGAAATGCTGCCAGCGGAATCAGATATGCAGCCTCCAGGGCCATCCACTTGCCGAGCAGCATTCCGAAGGGAGGCAGAAACATAGACAGCATGCCGATGGCGGTAATGAATGTGGTCAGCGGAGCCTTCTCGGCCAGACCCTCCATATCCTCGATCTCCCGGCTCCAGATCAGGTGCTCGATGGTACCGGCGCACAGAAAGAGAAGTCCCTTGGAGATGGCGTGGAAGATGATCAGCAGGATCCCCGCCGCTATGGAAAGCTCAGTATTGATACCGGCGCACGCAATTATCAAGCCCAGGTTGGCGATAGTCGAGTAGGCCAGGACACGCTTACCTGTAGTCTGGCTGATCGCCAGCACGGATGCCGCAAAGAAGGTAAAAGCTCCACAGATGGCTACCATAATCCCCAAAAGAGGATTAAAGGCAGGAGCAAGCCTGAGCACCAGGTAGACTCCGGCTTTGACCATCGTGCTGGAGTGGAGCAATGCAGAAACCGGTGTCGGCGCCACCATCGCTCCCAGCAGCCAGGTTTGGAAGGGCATCTGGGCGGCCTTGATCATACCGGTGAAGCACAGCAAAGCCACCGGCAACAAGAGCAGCACCTCTGCTCCACCGGACTGGATAATAGTACTGACCGTCAGGTATTCCACGTCGCCGCCATAGGTTTGATAGAGATAGATCATGGCCAGAACCATGGCGGTACCGCCGATGGAGTTCATCCACAGCGCCCGGGCACCGTTGTTGATTGCCTCTTTGGTGAGGTCGTGAGCGATCAACTGGAAGCAGCAGAGCGTGGTGACCTCCCAGAAGAAGTACAGCCACATCAGGTTGTTGGCCATAACCAGGCCGTTCATCGCGCCCAGGAACATTACCAGCCAGAAGAGGAAGCGGGACTGACGGGACTTTTCCAGGTTCAAATGATGCTCATGGTCGAACATGTAGCGGATGGCATAGACGCAGATGAGAGAACCGATGATCGAAATAACCAGCACCATCACAACGGAAAGCTGGTCGATCACGAAAGCCGGTTTGATCTCCTCCAGAGCTTTGCTCGCCCCCATCCCGAACTCCCACCAGGCCAGCGGTACGATCTGGGTCAGGGCAAAGATGAAAACGAGCCAGTTCTTCAGAGACAAACCGACGTAAATGTAGAACAGCAGCATTGCATAATCAAGAATGGTAATAATCGTACCCCACATATGGCTCTCCGGAGTATACTCCACCGGAAGTCCTATTTTTAGGAAGTAGATGGAGTTGACGATAAGCACTGCTGCCGTTAGAATTACGATTAATCCGCGCAACTGATACTGACGGATGATGAAGACGAGAATTCCTGCTATAAGTGGAAGCAATATCGCAATTGCCAACATCCACTCTAGAGTCATGTACTCTCCCCCCCTCAAAACATCCTATTTGGTTGGTAGTCGTCGCTTAGCTATCGATCCCTTCTTTAAATAAAAACACCTCCCAAGAAAAACGCTTATTCGGCAGCCTGGCAACAGCTGCCAAACAACCGGCCCCCGATCCCTCCTTTCTACCGATTTTGGCGGCACAGAAGTGCCCCTTTCTCTTTTACCGACAGCGAACCAAAACACAGTCAGTAGATTATATTCGGCGTAATTTGTAAAATTCCTGCCTGTCCTTCAAAAAAAGAGCATCCCCCCGGCGTAAGTATCATTTTAGGCCGTAAGGCAATAAAATTGCCCTGCTCAAGCGCTTATTTATCCTCTAAAGGAATGCCATTTAAATGGTTATCAGATCCTTGATCTGTTCGAAGCGTCCCGTACCGATCCCCGAGACGTTCATGAGATCTTCGGGGGTCTTAAAGGGGCCGTGGGTGCTGCGATAGTCAACAATGCGTTGAGCCAGCGTCGGCCCAATTCCCGGGAGGTTCTCCAGCTCCGCTGCCGACGCCGTATTGATATTGATCTTACCGCCGGCAATACCGGCTCCGCTCAAAGCCCCTCCGCTCCCGGCTGCCGTCCCGGAGAAAGCGGCACCAGCGGCGGTTTCCGGCGCTTCCCCAACTTTGGGGACATAGATTCTTTCACCGTCAACCAGCCGGCGCGCCAGATTGAGGCTGTCAACGTCGGCATCCGGCAGGGGCTGCGCCTCCCTCACCGCGTCGTTAACCCGGCAGCCCTCATCAAAGAAGTAAACTCCCGGTCTGCTTACGGCACCTGCAACATGAACGGCCAGGCGCTTCGCCGGCTGTTCGTCTTCCTGCTTCTTCGGTTCAATGACGGTGACCTCGGCCGCGGCCCGCGCCGCCACCCAGTTGGCATAGCGATAGCCCCCGGCAAAAAGCAGCGCCGCCGCCAACAGCAAAAGAACGGCTTGTGCTCTTCGGTTCATCTCCCACACGGTTTTCCCCCCGAATGCAGCCGACTACGATCAACGACCGCCAAAGCGGCCAGGCTTTCACCTGTGAAAAAGATTCGCCGTCTTCTCTTTCTCAAAGGCGAGCAGCCATTCTTTCAGGGCAGGCCCCCCGCCGGAATAGTAGCCGGCCCGCCCGTCGCTGCGAATGACGCGGTGGCAGGGGATGAACAAGGGCACCGGATTGGCAGCCATGGCCTGTCCCACTGCCCGGGCAGCCCGCGGCCTGCCGCAAGCGGCTGCTACCTCGCCGTAAGAACGCGCCTCTCCCGCAGGTATCGACCGAACTACCTGGTATACCTTTCTCTGCCAGGGCGTGAATTTCCTGCCGTCAAGAGGCACCGTAGCAATCGCTTGAAAGTCGCCGCTAAAATAGGCAAGCAGCGCTTCTACCGCTTGCCACAACAAGTATTCCCTCCCGCTGCCCCTTGGGTTTTGCGGCAACCTTATCCGATCCCCGCCACCTTCATTCTCCTGCAGCAGCGGCCAGGCACATTCCACCACACCAGACTCGGAAACGGTAAGGCGCGCCCGTCCGTGAGGGGTGTCTACAAAAGCCGTCAAATAATCCAGGTACACCGGCCTCACCCGCTAATCAGCGATTTAGAAAAAACCTCTGCCTACCGGCCTCGGTTACTTCACCACAAGGTTGACCAGCTTCCCGGGTACGCACACCACTTTGACCAGGTTCTTCCCCTGCAGCAGC
The DNA here is from genome assembly GCF_000305935.1 of Thermacetogenium phaeum DSM 12270. NCBI lineage: Bacteria > Bacillati > Bacillota > Clostridia > Thermoanaerobacterales > Thermoanaerobacteraceae > Thermacetogenium > Thermacetogenium phaeum. The sequence goes on from NC_018870.1 coordinate 2,161,971, forward strand.
TGGTTGATCCGGGGCTGGGCGAGCACCAATTCTTCTAATTCTCTGTTGCTCAGGCCCACCGGGACATCCAAATGGTCCCGTACCCGCCCGTTGACCTGCACTGCAATGTTGATCTCCTCTTGCTTAAGAGCCTCAGGGTCGGCCTCCGGCCACTTCTGTTCGTGAACGCTTCCCTTCCCCCCGATCGCCTCCCACAGCTCTTCGGCCAGATGAGGGGTGAAAGGAGCCAAAAGGGTAATCAGAACGGAAATCCCCTCCTTCAGCACATCCCGGTGCCACTCCTGTTCCGCCGTCCCCTCGGTATAATGGTAGAGGGCGTTTACCAGTTCCATGATGGCGCTCACAGCGGTATTGAAATTAAACCTCGTCTTGATGTCCTCTGTCACGCGCTGGATGGTCCTGTGAATAGCCCTGCGCAGCTCCCTCTCCTGGCTTCCTAAGGCCCCGGCGTCCGGGGTGTTCCCGGTATCCCTGATCACGGGGGCAAGGCTCTGCACCAGCCGCCAGACTCTGTTGATGAAACGGTAGGCACCGTCCACACCCTGGTCGCTCCAGTCCAGGTCGCGCTCGGGAGGCGCCGCAAAGAGGATGAAGAGCCGAGCGGTATCTGCTCCGTAATTCTCGATAATCTCCTCCGGGCTGACCACGTTCCCCTTGGATTTGGACATCTTGGCGCCGTCCTTGAGCACCATTCCCTGCGTCAGGAGGTTTGTGAAGGGTTCGTCGCAGGGCACCAGCCCCTGATCGTAGAGGACCTTGGTAATAAACCTGGAGTACATCAGATGCAGGATGGCGTGTTCCACACCGCCGATATACTGGTCAACCGGCATCCAGTAGCGCACCTTGCTGGAGTCGAAGGCCTGCTCCCGGTCCTGCGGGCTGCAGTAGCGCAGGAAGTACCAGGAGGAGCAGACAAAGGTATCCATGGTGTCGGTCTCCCTCCGGGCGGAGGCACCGCACCGCGGGCAGGTAGTGTTGAGAAAGTCCTCCGCTTTGAGCAAGGGGGATTCCCCGGTGGGCTCAAAGGCCACATCCTCCGGAAGCAGCACCGGCAGGTCCTCTTCCGGCACAGGGACGATCCCGCAGCGGTCGCAATAGATGATGGGAATGGGTGCCCCCCAGTAGCGCTGCCTGGAAATGAGCCAGTCGCGCAGGCGGTAGTTGACCTTCTCCCTGCCGCAGCCCTTCTCCTCGGCGAATTCCGTGATTTTCAGCCGTCCAACCTCACTGTCCAGACCGTCGAACCTGCCGGAGTTGACCATCACACCGGGACCATCATAGGCCTGCTCCAGGGTTGCGGCATCCAAATTTTTGCCCAGCGGCTGAATAACCACCCGAACCGGGAGGTTGTACTTGCGGGCGAACTCCAGATCGCGCTGATCGTGGGCGGGGACCCCCATCACCGCACCGGTGCCGTACTCGAGCAGGACGTAATTGGCAACCCAGATGGGTACTTTCTCCCCGCTGATGGGGTTGACGGCATAGGCGCCGGTGAAGACCCCCTCTTTCTCCCCTTCGGCGGAGGCGCGCTCGATCTCGCTCTGCTTTCTAACCTTCTCCACAAATTCCATCACCTGCCGGGCTTCCGCCTTGCCTCTGATCAGTTCCTCCACAAGGGGGTGCTCCGGCGCCAGGACGAGATAGGTAACGCCGAAAACGGTGTCCGGGCGAGTGGTAAAGACGGTTATCCGGCTCCCGTTTTCGGCCAGGAACTCCAGCTCCGCCCCGTGGCTTTTGCCGATCCAGTTCTCCTGCATCAGCTTCACCTTTTCCGGCCAACCGGGGAGCTTCTTCAAGTCGTCCAGGAGACGGTCAGCATAATCGGTAATCCGGAAGAACCATTGTTCCAGATCTCTGGTGGTCACCTCAGTATCACAACGCTCACAGCGACCGCCAACCACCTGCTCGTTGGCCAGCACCGTGGCGCAGGAGGGGCACCAGTTGACGGCCTGCTTCTTCCGGTAGGCCAATCCCCTGTGGTACAGCTGCAGAAAAAGCCACTGCGTCCATCGGTAGTATTCTGGGTGGCAGGTGGTCACCTCCCGTGACCAATCGTAGCTGAGCCCTAGGGAGCGCAGCTGCCTGCGCATGTTTTCGATATTCCCCCAGGTCCACTTGGCCGGAGGAATGCGGTTCTTGATGGCGGCATTCTCCGCCGGGAGGCCGAAGGCGTCCCAGCCCATGGGATGCAGGACATTATACCCGTTCATCCTGTAAAAGCGGGCGATTACATCGCCGATGGCATAATTGCGGACGTGCCCCATATGCAGGTTTCCCGAAGGATAGGGGAACATCACCAGGCAGTAGTACTTCTGCCCTGCGGCATCCTCCGTTGCCCGGAAGGCATCCGTCTCCTCCCAGCGCCGCTGCCACTTCTTCTCGATCAAGCGGAAGTTATACTTTTCCACAACACTTCACCATCCGTCATCTCTTGCTTAAGATTAAAAACCGTTATCGGCTACAGATCGCAAGCCCATCATTTCCTTTAAGACTCTTCTTTGTTAATCGAGTAGGAGGGGGCGGCTAGCCCCCGTCCTCTCACACCACCGGACATGCGGGTCCGCATCCGGCGGTTCACCAAGCTTGACGAAGAAAAGAATAGCGTTCAGGCCGCTACCTTGTCCTCCGCGAGGTGCCGCCCCGCCTCGTGCCGGAGAAGAGCTCGGCCCTCCTGCGGTCCCCCGTGGCTTCACCACTTCCTCCCGCAGGCAGGCCCCTTCCGGGGTTTTCTGCTGTCTTCGACCTTCTCGCGAACGCATCGGTCTCACCTCTGTCTTGATGTTCGGGCCTTCCCCTGGAGTTCATGTCCCCCAGGGTACTATGCCCTCTGCTGACTCCTGCCGGCTCAGCCGCGCCTTTCGCCACGGGTTACCAGCTTTGCCTGGCTTATCCGGCAGGCCTCCCCGGGTAAGAGCGTTAACCTTCACCCCGCGCCCGCCCCATATACCCCGCCGTCCTTTGGCAGCCTGGGATTTCGCTGTGTAACGCCAGCTCATCCGAACGGCTTAGCCTCTTATGGGGTTCTTGTTCATCGGGCCGTGGTTTTGCCGCCGGCTTCCTTCGGATTCCACCTCGCGATGGACACCCTTGCCCTTGGCTAGCAGACTCGTGCTGCCTCGCCTGCAGTGGACTTTCACCACCAAGTTAACGCCCATGCCGGGCGCACATCGAGTAGGAGGGGGCGGCTAGCCCCCGTCCTCTCACACCACCGGACATGCGGGTCCGCATCCGGCGGTTCACCAAGCTTGACGAAGAAAAGAATAGCATTCAGGCCGCTACCCTGTCCTCCGCGAGGTGCCGCCCCGCCTCGTGCCGGAGAAGGTCTCGGCCCTCCCGCAGTCCCCCGTGGCTTCACCACTTCCTCCCGCAGGCAGGCCCCTTCCGGGGTTTTCTGCTGTCTTCGACCTTCTCGCGAACGCATCGGTCTCACCTCTGTCTTGATGTTCGGGCCTTCCCCCAGAGTTCATGTCCCCCAGGGTACTATGCCCTCTGCTGACTCCTGCCGGTTCAGCCGCGCCTTTCGACACGGGTTACCAGCTCTACCTGGCTTATCCGGCAGGCCTCCCCGGGTAAGAGCGTTAACCTTCACCCCGCGCCCGCCCCATATACCCCGCCGTCCTTTGGCAGCCTGGGATTTCGCTGTGTAACGCCAGCTCATCCGAACGGCGTAGCCTCTTATGGGGTTCTTGTTCATCAGGCCGTGGTTTTGCCGCCGGCTTCCTTCGGATTCCACCTCGCGATGGACACCCTTGCCCTTGGCTAGCAGACTCGTGCTGCCTCGCCTGCAGTGGACTTTCACCACCAAGTTAACGCCCATGCCGGGCGCACATCGAGTAGGAGGGGGCGGCTAGCCCCCGTCCTCTCACACCACCGGACATGCGGGTCCGCATCCGGCGGTTCACCAAGCTTGACGAAGAAAAGAATAGCATTCAGGCCGCTACCCTGTCCTCCGCGAGGTGCCGCCCCGCCTCGTGCCGGAGAAGGTCTCGGCCCTCCCGCAGTCCCCCGTGGCTTCACCACTTCCTCCCGCAGGCAGGCCCCTTCCGGGGTTTTCTGCTGTCTTCGACCTTCTCGCGAACGCATCGGTCTCACCTCTGTCTTGATGTTCGGGCCTTCCCCCAGAGTTCATGTCCCCCAGGGTACTATGCCCTCTGCTGACTCCTGCCGGTTCAGCCGCGCCTTTCGACACGGGTTACCAGCTCTACCTGGCTTATCCGGCAGGCCTCCCCGGGTAAGAGCGTTAACCTTCACCCCGCGCCCGCCCCATATACCCCGCCGTCCTTTGGCAGCCTGGGATTTCGCTGTGTAACGCCAGCTCATCCGAACGGCGTAGCCTCTTATGGGGTTCTTGTTCATCAGGCCGTGGTTTTGCCGCCGGCTTCCTTCGGATTCCACCTCGCGATGGACACCCTTGCCCTTGGCTAGCAGACTCGTGCTGCCTCGCCTGCAGTGGACTTTCACCACCAAGTTAACGCCCATGCCGGGCGCACATCGAGTAGGAGGGGGCGGCTAGCCCCCGTCCTCTCACACCACCGGACATGCGGGTCCGCATCCGGCGGTTCACCAAGCTTGACGAAGAAAAGAATAGCATTCAGGCCGCTACCCTGTCCTCCGCGAGGTGCCGCCCCGCCTCGTGCCGGAGAAGGTCTCGGCCCTCCCGCAGTCCCCCGTGGCTTCACCACTTCCTCCCGCAGGCAGGCCCCTTCCGGGGTTTTCTGCTGTCTTCGACCTTCTCGCGAACGCATCGGTCTCACCTCTGTCTTGATGTTCGGGCCTTCCCCCAGAGTTCATGTCCCCCAGGGTACTATGCCCTCTGCTGACTCCTGCCGGTTCAGCCGCGCCTTTCGACACGGGTTACCAGCTCTACCTGGCTTATCCGGCAGGCCTCCCCGGGTAAGAGCGTTAACCTTCACCCCGCGCCCGCCCCATATACCCCGCCGTCCTTTGGCAGCCTGGGATTTCGCTGTGTAACGCCAGCTCATCCGAACGGCGTAGCCTCTTATGGGGTTCTTGTTCATCAGGCCGTGGTTTTGCCGCCGGCTTCCTTCGGATTCCACCTCGCGATGGACACCCTTGCCCTTGGCTAGCAGACTCGTGCTGCCTCGCCTGCAGTGGACTTTCACCACCAAGTTAACGCCCATGCCGGGCGCACATTGAAAACTCCCGCCCCTCAGTCAGGGACGGGAGTTTTTCCCGTGGTACCACCCAGCTTGGCAAATAAATGGTGGAGCTGGCGGGAATCGAACCCGCGACCTCTTCCATGCCAAGGAAGCGCGCTCCCGCTGCGCCACAGCCCCATCTATTTACCCACTCGATTATTGCAGTTAACGCCTGCCGACGGTAGCGGCTACACGAAGTTCACCGCTACTGCTCCCGGGCGAGTTCGACCCCCGGCATGCCACCGGCTCCCACCTCGTTCCACCGGCTCTCTGAAGGCCGCCAGGAGTGGTCTACTACTCCCGTTCCTCGCATTTACTGATGACATTATATGAAATATAACGCCTTATGTCAACAGTCAATTCGCCACCATTTGCAGAACGACCAATTCCTCCACAATTTAAACCTAACTGCACCTCATCCGCACAACTCATTGAACTTCTTCAAGAGAGCTGAACATCCCCGCCATCCAACTTTTTTGTTAACATTTTTAGGACCTTAGAAGGAACTTGTTCAACAACATCGTATTAGTAAAATTAGACAGCAAAACCGATAATTCGATCCGAGAAAGGCAAAACCGTCGAAAGACGGCGGCGCAAAACTAGAGGGGCTACAGCGGTTGCTCCGCCAGGCCAGCCAGTTGCCGGTTCCTGATTAAGATCAGAGAAGGGCCTGAACTGCGCTGTACGTTGAGATCGGGCCCTCTCTTTTGAAACCGTTTTCTTCTGGAGGTCAAAAATTGAACAGGAAGAAATTTCAACTTTTCCTCATCAGTCTGGCTTTAGCATTCACCGCCGTTCTGTCCAGCGGCATCCCGGCAGAAGGCACCTACAGCATCGGTTTTCGAACGGCTTCAATCGAGATCACAAAGCCCGTTGCCAGCGGTGTGTCCTGCGACGGCATCCTCCAAACGGAGGGAAAATCGGACCTTCAGCAGGTCTGGTTCTGTCTGCGGGGCCCTGAGGGGGAAATCGCCACTTACCCCGTTCCCGTCAGCAACGGCCGCTTTCAGGCGAACATTCACCTCCGTTTCGGCCCGGGCACCTACACCGTCTGGGCAGGGGACAATCCCTACCACTTCGACGGCAAGATCAGGTTTCTGGTAGAAAACAGGTCACAGTCCGATACGAGGTACCTTGCACCCTCGGCCTACGTTGACAGCGATAATGGAAAGGTCGCCGCCCTGGCCTCTGCCCTGGCCAATGCCCGTTTGACTGACAGAGAAAAACTGGAGGCCATCTACGATTGGGTGACCGGAAACATCAGCTACGATTACTGTGCTTACAAAAGCGGCCGCAACCTTCTGGTCAAAGCCAGCACGACGCTGGAGAAGAAGACCGGAACCTGCCGTGACTATTCCTTCGTTGTGGCCGCCCTGGCCCGGGCGGCCGGTTTGCCCGCCCGGGTGATCTACGGCAAGGTTTTTGACAGCGATGCTAAGGTATGGTATGACCACGCCTGGAATGAGGTATACGCCGATGGGCGCTGGATTGTCCTGGATGCCACCCGGGATGCAGGCTATGTCTCAAACGGACGCTTTGTCCCCGCTCCTTCTCGGAAACACTTCGATCTAACCGATGAAGCATACAGCAGATACTACAGCAACCAGACCTATACAATCCACTAACTGGATCTCAGAAAATAAGACGGCGCCGCCTCCTGGGGGGATCACCTTTTGCCCTCCCTTCTCCTGAGCAGCAGAACACCGGCTCCGATCAGAACCACCCCAGCGTACACCGCTGCGAACAGATTGCCGCCCGTAATGGGGAACTCTCCCTTTGCCGGAGGGAACGCAGGCTTCCCCTCCGGCGGAGGTATCACTGGCTCAGGCTGCTCACCTGCGGAGGGCGGCCCTGCCGGCGGCCCTACCACGCCCGGTTCCGCCGGCACATCGATCGGTTCGTCATCCCCTCCCGGCGGCGGTTCCGGTTCGCCCGGTTCTCCTGGGACACCCGATCCTCCGGGCTCTTCGGCGTCGTCGGCCCCGCCGGAGTCCTCATCCACCGCTGCAGCAACGGCGATACTGAAATTATATTTGCCTTTCTGGGAAACACCGGGCAGTATATGAAACTCCAGATACCCCTCGAAGAGCTCTCCGGGGCCCTGCAGGGGCTTCTCCTCAACGCTCCAGCGCACCTCGATCAAGGCATCTTCCGGAACATCTCTGCAAACAACCTCTCCCCCGCTGCAGAGGTAATAGAGAGAGCCATTTTCCAGAATCTGCGACCGGCCCTCCCAGCCGAGCACCGCCCTTTCTATGCTGATCGGCACCCATCCATTGTTCTTGATACCGCAGGTAATAATGTTGTAATAGCCGGGATAAGCATTGCTGACAGTCAGGTCAATCCTGTCCGGAACGCCCTCACCGTCACTGCCGGCATCCCCCCAGAAATAGACCGTCTTGGAGACATCCTTTCCCTCCGGACAGGTGCGCACATTCTCTAAACCGGGATCACATGTTGGATCGGGCCCGGTGTCGCGCTGCTCCAATAGGTTCCTGTCAAAACCCCAACTCACCCGGCTCGTCTGGGCGGTGGGCCTTACTTCCAGGTTGCCGGACCACCTGGCGAAGCCGTAATTCATCAAAGATAAGGCCAGGAGCATGTTTACTAATAGCAAAGCCGCTCTCCTCATCCCTTAACAATACACCCCTCTCTTGGAGATGTTCCGGGGTTCTATCTATCCGCCCTCAAGTATCGCCGAAGCTCTGATCCCGGCGGCTTGCCGCTGCCCCCGCCGAATGATGGGTCCTGCCGTTAAAAAGAGCAGCAGCATTGATGCACTGATCGAATTCGGCAACCCGGCAGCTGTACACCGTCAAACCGTCAATTACGTAACAGGTGAACTTGTGAGGGAGCACCCCCTCCTGATAGATCAACGGCTTGCCGGCCTCATCGGCTACCTTCACCAGGTCCTCCAGAGATGAAAGGGAAACTGTGATGAGGTCCTCCGGCAGGGAGAAGTCATCTCCGGCCCGCACCATTCTGTCCCCGTGCTGCCTCCAGACCACCTGCACTAAATCTGGGCCGGCAGAATTCCTGCCTTCCGTTACCAGGGAAAAAACAACCAGAAGAAGAAGGAGAGCAACAGGAAGAATGCAAGCCTTAATCCTTCTCTCTTGCGCATCGGGGTCGGGGATCTGAACCGTCCTCGTCAGGGCAGCGCTCTTTTGGGGCGTCAGGTTGCCGACGATCCGGAACTCACCGGATGTGAGAGGTATTTCCATTGTCGGCGCCAGTTTTTCGGCAACCCTGCCGGCGGCGGATCTGGCCTCTAAATCAATGTCCGCCCTGATGACGAGCCTGGGCTCTCTGGCATTTACCCCCAATTCTTCATTAACACTCTTTAGGAACTGGTTGTAGGACTCCAGATTGATGGTAAACGGCCTGCTGAACACTAAAGTTTTTCCCGTCGCCTGCACCGCCGTTTCCGGAACGAGGATAAACTCCTTGCGCCACATCTTAGGTGCTTCAACCACCGCAACAATCCTGTAATCGGCTTTCATCTCAGCGGCAGCATCGGCAGTGAATCGATAGCTGCAGACAGCATCGATTGATTTGACCAGCTTGGCGTAATAGGTTTGGCCGGAGCCGAGGGGCGTTTCGTTGAAAATACTGTTTGGCCTGATCTGAACCTGATAATCAATCTGCCCCCGCTGTTCATAACTGTACACGGGGAGATTCTTGCTCACCACAGTCGGCTCCCGGTAAACCCTGTAAAGGTTGTAAAGGGAAGCGGCCAGCAACAGCATCAGCAGAAGAAGGATGGCGATTCTTACTTTCTTGCCCAGCTCGATCTTGCCCAGGCGCACAGTGTTTCCCCCTCAGATAAACAGTTTTCTAGCGGCTATCGACGCCCAGCCCAAACGCGGGATTACCAGCACGACCTTTCCCTTAACCTGCCCCTGCTGCACCGGCTCGTCTGGTTGGTCGTTGTCGTCCCCCTTTGTAATAAACTTCCGGTCAAAACCGGCGCCTTCAACCTCAATCACCCGGTGAATCGTTGGAATCGGCGAACCCTCAACCCTGTAGGCAATAATGTCACCTACCGTCAGAAGATCGGGGTTTTTTCTGGCAATGATCACGATGTCCCCTACTTCCAGGGTCGGCCGCATGCTTCCGCTGTAGATGACCGCCGGTCGCACCGGGAACACCCCGAGGGAAAACCAGATGGTGACCACGGCGGCAACTCCGAAAACCGCCGTTCTTACCATCCCCTCCCCGGTTGTTCTCTTTCTGCGGCGGGAGGCAAGCTGAGAAGCATAATACTCCTGGATAATTGCCAGACCCACCAGAGGAACAACCGTACCGGTAAGAGCCTTCATCGCCCAGTTGAGGTCCGGTAGCACCGGACAGAACCACTCAAAAGCCTCGAGCAATCCCCTGTAGACAAGAGCAGGCAGCGCACCCCCCCACATGGCCAGAAAAGAGGCCAGCAAATGCTCCATAACGATGGGATGCACCGAGGACCCGCAGAACTGAGTCCAGGTCTCCAGTGTGCTCTCCGGCCCAGGGATCTGTTTGGCCGGGATGTCGATCACGGCGAAGAGCAAGGCCAGCAAAACGGGCAAAAAGGCAGCCGGCCTGTGCAGGAGCCTGTTGAGCAGCCAGGCGCGGCAGAGCTCCATACCCAAAAGCCCTGACGCAACGTACACCAGGTTGAACAGGATTCCCCTGAGTGTGAAAGAGTAAGGGCTCTTCCCGAAACCGCTCAGAAAACCGGCCACCACCATCAGGTAGATCTGAAAAAGAGCAACCCCGCCGGCCAGTCTGATCAGCAGCGGCAGCATCCGTTTTTTCCCCACCCCCCGGTAGCGAGGCAGGTGCAGGAAATACAGGATGATAAGCAGCCAGACCGCCGGCTGGGCTACATAAACCCCGTAAAAACCGGGCAGAATGCGCGGCAACACGAAGTCAAAGAGCAGGGGAACTGTACATGCCAGTCCGCAGCCCAACAGCCAGTCACATGGAAGTCTGAGTTTCCCATTGGAGAAGCTCATTGCCTTTCCTTCCCACCGGGGCCGGCCTAATGCACCGGAACCGGTCAATCCGGCCGACCACAAAGGGTCTTCCACCACCCGCAATCATCAGCAATTGGGAGGTGAAGAGCGCCGGGACTTCACTTCGCAGCGCTCCCACCCTACATCAAAGCGCTCCGGCTACACCGGCGAACGACCGCTTAAAGGGAAACCGTAAAGGTAAACACCCCGGGATCGACGCCATCCCTGACCCGCAATGCGATCGCAATCGCCTTCCTTCTGCCAGGCTGAATAACAGAATCACTGCTCTCTAGCAACCGCAGTTCCATCTCCTCGGGGTTGCTGTTGATGATCTTCAACTGGCCTATCGGGATCGGTTTCGTCCCCGTATTCTTCACATCAAGCACGATCTTGTTGTAATAGGCGGGGTAACCGTTATTGACCGCGACTTCCGCCAGGTCGTACATCCCATCCCCATCTGTGTCCTCCCTGGCAATCGCTGTTGATGCCAGATTGGCATTGGTTTTGGTGATGCCCCCGAATTCCGGATCGCAGGTCCAGTCTAACCCGACGTCCTGCTGCTTGCACCCGTAGATGTACCACTGCGCAGGTACCTCTGTAACGGTAACCGCCGCTGTGTCTGTGTCGGTAAGAACCCCGTCACTCACTTCCAATCTGGCCGTACCCTGATAAACGCTATCCCAGGTAAAAGCCGCACAGGGATCCGTCGTCCACTCGGTATCCCAGTTGCCGTCATTGTCAAAATCCCAGCGGTACTGGAGCTGGTCACCATCGGGATCGGAGGAACCGCTCCCATCGAAAGCAACCGAGGAACCTACAAAAGCCGCATAGGGGCCGCCAGCCTCCGCTACCGGAGGGTTGTTATAAGGTGGTTCATCGATATAAATGTCCCCTCTGATGATGAACACGACATCATCGAAGTCGCGATCCCCTCCGCCCCTCAGGTCCTCAAAACCGACCTCCCAGGTCTGGAAACCCATCTCGGTTACAACGGCATGTACCTGGCCATCGCTGTTCCTCTCCCCCGGCCCTGTGAACCAGGTTCCCTCCCGGCTGTTGGAAATAAAGAATATCAATTCCGTGCCGGCGGGATACCTCCCCAGATCGATTACCGTACCTGGGGTAAGGCTGTGGCCATAGCCGATATCTCTGCGCTCCGGACTCCATAAGCCGAAGAGGTTGTTGAGATCCGCTGTTGCGGGCAACATTTCTATAGTAACATCGCTATCTTCGGTAAGAACGATGATCTTTGCCGCAGGATAGAGCGCAGCTTCAGCTTGCCCCAAACCGAAGAAGCCAAAAGCCAGAACCAGCCCTAAACCCAATAAAACGAGGTTGATGAGGATCACTGACGGCTTTCTCTTCATTCCTGAAACCTCCTTCCCCCCTACTATAGGGGTCAATATTCACCGCCTTCCGGGTCCAAAAGACCGGAGCTTTGACAACCGAACAATCCTCCTGTGGGTGCCGAACACCCAGCGCATAAAGATTTGATAATTCCGGGTGGGACTTATCCCACCCGACATTCAACAGGTTTGCTTTCAATCAACTACGCTCCCGGCCGGGATCGGGCTCTCATTCCACTGGACACCCTCAATGCTCAGGCTGAAGCTGTATTGATCGTTCTGAGCGGCAGGCTGCAGCACATGGAAGCAGATGCTCTCGCTGAGCACCTCTCCCGGGTGCTGCTGGGCGCTGACGTTGTCCTGGAACATGACCTCGATCACGGCGCCGTTCTCCTCAGGGCTCACAAAACCGTCATCATATTCGCTGATGATGGAGCCGTTGCTGCAGAGGTAGTAGACAACCCCGCTTTCCAATTCAGACTCAGTTTCCATCCACGTCAGCTCGGGAATCTGCACGATAACCGGTATGGTCCCCGCGTTAATGACATCGAAGGTTATCTCGTTGAAGTAGCAGGGGTAGGCATTGGAAACGGTGATGTCGAGGGTGTCCTTGACGCCGTCCTCATTGGCGTCTGTGACCTCAACAGAGGTAGAGCCCACATCCTTGCCCTCTGTGTCCTGATCATAGTTGAGCATCCCGCCCTCCATCTCGGAGTGCCAGTCGGTCCCCTCGTCGAGCTGCCATACGCTTTCATCGAAGATCCCCCACTTTACCGAGCCGCTCTGAGCAGTGGCTCTTACCACCACAGAGTCCGACCACTTGGCAAAGCCGAATCCCATCAGAGCCAGAGCAAGCACCACAACCTGGCAGACAAGCGCTTTCTTGCGCACGATCGCACCTCCCTTTTCTATAAAGCATCTAATTAAAGGAGTACAAAACCATCCAAACGGCATCTTAAATAAATAAACTTAAGCAAAACTGTGACGGCAGCTGCGGCATCCTAAAACCAAGGACTCCAGTCGGCTATCCCCTATCGTTCCAGCGGCAGGCGTCCGCCCAGATGCTTAAGGAAGCCTCTTCCGCAGAGCAGCCGGGGTGAAACTGCAGTTCAATGCACATCCTCTGCTGCGGATCGAGCAGCACATCTCTGACCGCTCTCTGCAACCGCTTGATGCCGCTGCCGTTCTCCCGGTAACCGTTGGGGAGGCTGACCTCCCATTTTTGAAGGCACCCGTTCCCGCACCCATCCAGCGAGATGCCTTTAATCCTGGCCGGGATCGTCCCACCGTTGCCGATCTCGAGAGCGGCGGTAATTCTGCAGCCGTTGCAGCCGCCCCCGAAGAAGAGATCCACGTACTCATAGTAGTCCGTCTCCGAGACGGCGCAGACCCAGGGGCCCTCGGCATAGCTTACAGATGGCGGGTTCACCCTTTCAGGCTCCTGGCTGCGGCACCGGCCGCACATCCAGGCATCGGCATCCTCGCACCTGATGCCCACCCCCAGCCATCCCGTAGCCGCGTCGGCGTTGACCAGCAGGGTATCCGACCAGCTGGTGTATCCCGCACCGATGATCATCAGCGAAAAGAGCATTACCAGGCAGAAGAACAGCGGTCTTTTCACTCCGGTGCTCCCTCCCGCGAGCAATAGTAGAAAACTTTTATGGCAGCGGGTAAGGGGGCATAAGTGGCCCCCTGCATCCATAACCCGCTGCACACGGACAAATTATCAACAGGTATTACTCCGCCACCGGCCCGAAAACTTCGTTCCACTGGGCGACATTGATAGTGATGGTGCCTGTAGTGGTGGCCTCTTCCGGGGCAAGTTCTTCGCCGATCTCTTCTATAATGCACAGGTTTACTTCGACTTCGATAAACCCGTCCTGGTGGAGCTGGATGTACTTGAGGGCATCAAACAGGTCGTCCCACGACGTCTCCCCTTCGGAACTAATAACATCGTCATACTGCTCCAAGCCGTTGGACGCAGGGTTATGCACCGTTATCTTCCAGCTCGCCACCTTGATGAAATCGCCCAACTCGCCGTCCCAATTGGGGCCAATCACATCCTCCACCTTGACGGGTACGGTGCCCACTCCGTTGATTCTGAACATGAAGCCGGGCTGATACCACGGATAGGCGTTGCTGATGGTGACTTTAATCGTATTTTCATCAACATTGACGCACTCAATGCTCGCAACATCCTTGCCCTCGCTGTTGTTCCCGGGCGGAATATTGGGGTCGGGCCCCTCGTCATTAACACCTAGGGCTTCGATCTCGACATCCACGTTACCGGTTGCCACTTCAGCGTTGATCGCCACAGTATCCGACCACTTGGCGAAGCCAAAGCCCATTAAGGCCAGGGCAAGCACCGCCACGATGCAGATAAGAGCAGTCTTTTTGGGCTTCATAAGATTTTCCTCCTTTATTTGTTATCGGAATTCAGCTCACAACTTCTCCCTTCTCTCCCAATCATATCCTGAAACAGCTTCCTCTTTTCACCCCCCGTTTCCCTGTTGTTGCCAGGTCGGCTTTGATATTCAAATCAGATCCACGTTCAGAGCAGAGAATCGGACAACTCCCGCTTCCGTTCCCAGATTAAGAGGTGCTGCCACAACCCCCCGGCCAGCCCCAAGATACCATGAGCCTCTTCTCAACCGCTATTGACCGCGAGGGGGAAAAAGGGATGGATCGGGAAACCGCGAAAACAAAGCCGGATTAATACCCGCCCGGATTTCAGGGCCTGCATCGGGGAAAGGGGGGCGGTAGGATTAATCGGTATTAAGCCTGCCCTCATTCGATCCCCGGCCCCGGGGGTTGTGGATCCGGCCATCCGGCTTCGACCAGCGCAGCCGGATTCACCGGCAGCAGAGCTGCCCCGTCTCCAAGTCCTTGGCAAAAAGGCGACCCCGGTCGGATAGTGTGCAGGCTCCCGGCCGGGGCAACAAGAAGCGGGCTGTGATAGCCCGCTTTCACCGGTAAAAAATTTTTATTGATTCCAACCGGGGCCGACAGACCCTTTACAGGGAAACCGTGAAGGTGAACAAGCCCGGTGCAGCACCGTCCTTGACCCGCAGGGCAATCCCGATTGCCTTCCTTCTCCCCGGAGCAATGGAGGAAGCGGGGCTCTCCAGCAGCCGCAGCTCCAGCTCCTCCGGGTTGCCGTTGGCTATTTTTACCTGCTCCAGCGGAATCGGCTCCGTTCCCGTGTTTTTCACATCGAGCACGATTTTGTTGTAATAGCTGGGATAGCCGCCCTGGACGGTGATTTCCGCCCGGTCGTACATCCCATCCCCGTCGCCGTCATCCCTGACGATTATTGTAGAGGCCAGGTCAGCAGCGGTTTGAGTGATCCCCCCGAAATCGGAATCACAGGTCCAGTCCAGCCCAGTGTCCAGCTGCTTGCATCCGTAGATGTACCACTTCAAGAGCGGCAGGATGATGTAGTTCTCTGTGTAAACCTGCGAGCGGTTCCCCGCTCGGTCGACGGCGAAGAACTTGAGAACCGTGTCGGCCGCAATCTCAAGCGGCCCCTCATAAACCGGGCTTTCCTTTCCGGGCTCACTACCGTCGGTGGTGTAGTAAAAGGTGGCCGGTTCCGACGCCGCAAGGGTTACGCTCTGCGCCCCGCTATAGGTGCCTCCGAGGGGATTCGCCGCCGCTGAGGGAGCTGTCAGGTCGATGTTGATGCCGCCAACAGTGCAGCTAGCGGTGTTCCCCGCCCTGTCGGCAGCCGTCCCGGTGACCTCAAGGCCCTCCCCCTCGGTGGTGAGGAGCACATCCGGGGTCACGCTGGCGATCCCGGAAACGTCATCTGAGGCCTCAAAGTGAATCACAACACCGGTATTGTACCATCCGTTGCCGTTCGGAGCGGTCGTCGGAGCACCGATGATCTCCGGTGGTGTTTTGTCGATCAGTACCACTGCGCTCTTCGTGGCCTCCACGTTCCCTGCCTTATCGATCGAACGGTAGTAAACGGTTGTCAGGCCTTCGACAGCGATGGTGAAGGGGCCCGCGTAGGTGATCCAGCTTGTTCCGTCGAAGCTGTACTCGGTGCTGGAAACCCCTGAGCCGTCGCCGTCCTCCGCGTTCAGGGTCGCCACAACATCGGATCGGAACCAGCCGTTATTACCCGTGATCCCATCCAGATCGATGTTCGTGGATGGTGCCACCTCGTCAGCAAGGGTTATCCTCACATTGTCGATCCTGTGCCAGTGGTTGAAAGCGCCGGTGGCGCCCGAAAAACCCAGCCCGCCGAAGGTGCGGTCAAGGTCGCCGGGGCTTACGTATTCAAGCATTTTGTTGCCATCGACGAAAACGGTGATATTTCTGTTGTCGACAACAACACGGGCTTGATGCCACCTGTTGTCCTCGACAACATCGGTGTTGACATACTTCAGGTGATTGTTCGCCCTGTCCTTGATGACGGCAATATGGCGCCCACTGGGATCCATACCGTAATGCTCATAGTTATAATGGTTGTCGAACTCCACCCCATAACCTGCCACCGGTATTAGATCCCCCCCTATAAAACCGATGACACCCCCGCCACCGGGGGAATAATTTTTATTCTTGTAAAACATCAACACAATCCCGTCGGCCCCCGTTCCTCCACCGGCCAGATAGTTGAACTCAACCGTAAACTTTCTATCCCTTATTTCGCGGTCCCGGAGCCAGAGGACACCGACCTGGGCGTTATTATTCTGTGTTAAAACCACATCACCCGCTCCTGCATCCCTGTAAGCACTCCCTACGTAACTCCACAGACCGGAGTCAGCACTGAAGTCATCAGCGATCGTAAAAGTTCCGGCATAGGCGATTCCTGCCGCTGACAGGAAACTTACGCAGAGAACGGCAAAGATAAGCGCCGCACCGAAAGCCCTCAATTGTCTTTTCACCCTCTTCTCCCCCTTCCTTTTTTCGGAGTCAACTTCCTCTTGACCTTTCAACTCTCATTACGAAAGCAGGTCTCCCACTCGTTTAATTCCCCAGGCTCACCCCCCTTCGAAACCTAGCGCCCAGATTCTACGCTTTCGCTTCCCCTCAGATTGGGGATAATCCTCATTTTCTTTCCCCTTTCAAAGCCACCTCACAGCACGGTTATTCGTCATTACTTTAGCACCTTTTGCCGGACAATCGCCATCAACCGCAGGATGAATTGGGGATGATTTGCCGGTTACTCCGGCTTAGTCCCCGGAGCCGGCGTAACCCGCCTCCCCAGCAATAAGAGAGGCCAGGGCAGCCGCCGTTGAGAGGGGAAGATGACCAGCTTCTTCAAAGAATTATTCAGAAAATAAAAAAAACAGGATTGAATCCTGAAATGCTGTACGGATCAGCAGGGTAGCGGATACTTTTTTTATTAACGGGGAGGCGAGCTTAACCTTTCAACCAGCCGAATCGATGAGTCCGTTCTGGATCGCCACAGCTTGCGCCTCGTGGCGCTTGCGTACCCCCAGCTTGCGGAAGATGCTGCGCAGATGGGACTTGACGGTTGATTCCGAGAGGTAAAGGGTAGAAGCGATCGCCTTATTGGGAAAATCCCGAATGAGCAGGGCAAGCACCTCCCGCTCCCGCACCGTCAGCTTATCCAGAGCGGAGCTGGGGCGATTATTGCCGGCAGTGTTGTGAAAAAACTCGGGGCCAAAGCGCGGCAGGCAGAGCACCCCAGCCACCACTATTAACTCCACCGCATTGACGATCTGGGCAGGCAGCAGGCGGAGCGGCAGGCAGCCTCTCACCCCTTTCCTCAACAGCTCCATCAGATCGTACTCGCCCGGATCGCGCACCATCATCACCGTCAGAGAAAAGGGGGCCTTTTCTCTGAGCCGGGTGAGCCCCTGGACGGGATTCCCCCCATTGACCTTCCAGAGCACCACGTCAGGGTAAAGACGGCCTGCCGTCCCCACCAGTTCTGTGGAAGGCACACAGCCCAACACGTCAAAGTGGATATTCTGCTCAAAGGCTGCAGTCAGGCAGTCACACCATTCCGGGGGATCACCGCTGATAAGGATTCGATAATCTCCCATCTCACCGTCCCTCCAGACTCAAGCCACCTTTGATAATCCCGGGTACTAATTCTCTTCCAACCGATGAAATTCCTTCCGTCAAATATGCCGTTTATCGGCAATAATTGTCGAAAAGTAAGCGTTTGTAGGATCATCGACCACCATGTTTCTTCCGTCGTCAGATCTCAATCAATTTTATTATCTTATTATCTAATCTACCAAAGTGATAAGACCCTTCCGGCGTTAGAATCGCCGTTCTATAAAAAAGCCGCCCGAAGAGGCGGCCGCCTTTGCTCTTTATGGAAAAACAGGGTTTGCTACATCAAGCTAAAATATCAGAGAAAACAGCTGTTGGTACTGGCTGGGAAGAAAAGCACCGACCTCGGCTGGCTGCAGGCCGTCCTTTCTTTCCTCTTCAAGGACGTCCAGGAAGTGCATGACGAGGCGGGGATCAAACTGCGAACCGGCACAGCGGATCAATTCGGCCACCGCCTCCTCGTGCGACAAAGCGCTCCGATAAGGGCGGTCAGAAGTCATGGCGTCATAGGCGTCAGTGATGGCGATGATGCGCGCCCCTAAGGGGATCTCGCTTTTGGCCAGACCTCCCGGGTAGCCCGTCCCATCGTAGAATTCATGGTGATGCCTGATAATGCTGGTAACCCTCTTGGAGACAACGAATTTCTCCAAGATCCTCGTACCAATTTCCGGGTGCCTGCGTACCTCGGCAAACTCTTCAAGAGAGAGCTTCGCCGGCTTTTTAAGTATACTGTCGGAGATACCGATCTTTCCCAAATCGTGGAGGAGGGCGGCGCAGTAAACGTCGGACAGCTCTTCGGAGGACATCCCAATTCTCCTGCCCAGGGCAAAAGAATAGCTGGCAACCCGCTTCAGGTGATTAAGAGAGCCTTCATCCCGCGCCTGAACTGCGGCTGCCAAAGTATTGAGGGCCGAGGAAAAGAGGCGGTTGACCTCCTGCTTTGTCTCGTCAAGGCTGTTCTCAAGTTCTCTGTATTCCCTTCTCAAAACCCGGTACCTGTAAGCAAACAAGCAGAACGTATAAACCATCCAGCTGAGGACCAGAAAAAACAGCAGATATTTACCCGCAAGAGTGCCGTATTCGAGGAGGGACGCCGCCGAATCAAACACCCCTCCGCCGGCCGCCTGCTCGCATATTTTCACCGTCAGGTACATCGACAGAGCGATAACTGTTACCACAAGCGCAAAAAAAATGAATGTCTGGCGCTGTTTCGGCTCGAAGTCGAATTTGAAGAAAGGAGCCGGCAAGTTCATCCCACCTCAAATGGTGTTTGGTGGCAGCTGCATTAGATACTTCGACAATATCTGTGATATTTCCTGCCACTTGAGAATTTTTTCGTTAGAAGCTTTGAAAGATAACCCGGGAATCTCCCCACAGGCTCTCCAGGTCGTAAAAAGCCCTGGCCTCCTGGCTGAAAATGTGGACGACGACATCACCGCAGTCCAGCAGAACCCAGCCGGATTCAGGAATCCCCTCCCTTTTGAAGTAGCCGTCCCGGGACTTCCTGATCTCATCCTCCACCTCCCGGGCAATGGCCGCAAGGTGGTTAGCGTTTCGCCCACTGCAGATGACGAAATAGTCGGCTGCTGGGAAGATCCCCTTCACATCGAGCACCGTGACATCAAGCGCCTTTTTTCTGGCAGCAGCCTGGGCCGCGGAGATGGCCTTTTCCTGGCCTCTATCCAAAACCGGTACACCCTCCCTTCAATCCCGAAGGCAATAATAATTCCACGCCGTGATGGTTTGCGGGTGAATGAGCCTGCGCCTTTCCAGGCAGTAGCGCAGCGTCGTTGCCAGGCATTCCACAAGGGCACGGTCGAGGTCTTCCCCGGCGAGCTGCCGCAGCCGGTTGACACCCGGGAAATCCCTGTCCGCAGCAATGATATCGGCGACGTAAACGATCTTAGCCAACATGCTCATCCCCGCTCCACCCAGGGTGTGCAGTGCAATGGCATCCAATACCTCGGGGTTCTCCACCCCCAGTTCCTCTCGAACGAGGGCGGCTCCTACCGGACCGTGCAGCAGGATAGGAACCTTGCGGTCGATCTCACTAAAAGGAATTCCCCTCTCCTCCGCAAGGCTCAGCAAAACCTCCCCGGGAAGATCCCGGGCGTAGTCGTGCAAAACCCCTGCTAATTCCGCCTTTTCCCGGTCTACGCCGTAGAGCTCTGCCAGCTTCGCGGCACAGTCCCGCACGGCCAAGACGTGAGCGTATCTCTCTTCCGTCAGCCTATCCCGCACCACGGCTTCCAAACGCCCTTTCTCTCGTCCCGCTTCCCTCAACCTCCCGGAAAACAACTTATTGCCGCTATCGTCGTTCGCCGTAAATTCTTGCTCGGTTCCGGCCTTGCTACCCCTTACTTGCAACATAGAGCCTTTCCCTTCTGATATAGGCCTCTACAGCTTCAGGGACCAGATACCTGATGGACCTGCCCTCCCGGACGCGCCTGCGGATATCCGAAGAGGAGATCCCCAGCTGCGGCATCTCCAGGGGATAAACCCTTGTTCTGTAGTACTTCCCCAACACCTTCTCGACAAAGTGCATGTCAAAACCCGGCCGGACAGCCACGATAAATTTGCACAGAGAAAGAAGCTGCTCCGGCTCCTTCCAGCCGAAGATCTCCAAAATGGTGTCGCTCCCGGTGATGAAAAACAGCTCGGCTGCGGTTCCGTAGATCTCCCGCAGCTGGCGCATAGTGTCAACCGTGTAGGTAATCCCCCCTCGCTCGTATTCCAGCCGAGAAACATCGAAGTACGGATTGGTCAAGACGGCCAGGGCAACCATCAGGTACCTGTGCCAGAAATCGGTAACCGTTGCGGGTTCCTTATGAGGGGGAATACCCGTTGGAATAAAGATAACTCTCTGTAACCGGAATCTCTCCCTGGCCGCTTCCGCCGCCACCAGGTGCCCGCAATGAATCGGGTCAAAGGTTCCTCCCAAAATACCGATGCGCTGCTCCTCCATGCTCACACCCCATTTTATCGCCCCGGGATGAAAGACGACCGTTCGTCGGGCCTGTTGACGGCGGGCATGGCACCCGGCAATCGCCCGGGGATTCCTTCCTAAGAACGCACCTGGCCATTACCGAAGATAATGAATTTGGTGGTAGTCAACTCTTGGAGCCCCATTGGCCCGCGGGCGTGCAGCTTCTGCGTGCTGATCCCGATCTCCGCTCCGAACCCGAACTGATAACCGTCAGTAAAACGGGTAGAGGCATTCACTAAGACGGCGGCAGCATCAACCCCCTGGACAAACCGGCAGGCCTTCTCGTAGCTGCCAGTAACGATGGCCTCGGAATGCCCGGTGCCGTAGGTGTTAATATGTTCAATGGCATCCTCGATGTCCTTAACGACCTTTACCGCCAGAATAAGCGCCAGGTACTCGTTCTTCCAGTCCTCTTCCGTAGCCGGCAGGCAATCGGGAAGAATTTCCCTCGTGCGCTCGCAGCCGCGCAGCTCCACCCCCTTTTCCCGCAGTGCGGAGGACACCACAGGGAGGAATTGGGGCGCTATTTCTTCATGCACGAGGAGCGTCTCCATGGCGTTACAAACTCCCGGGCGTTGGGTCTTGGCGTTGACGACGATCCGCACTGCCATTTCCAGATCGGCATCTTCCTCAACGTAAACGTGGCAGTTGCCCACACCCGTCTGCAGCACCGGAACAGTGGCGTTGTCGATCACCGCCCGGATCAGTCCCGCTCCCCCGCGGGGGATGAGGACGTCGATGTAATCGTTCATCCTCATCATGATGTTGACAGCTTCCCGATCCGTTCTCTGGACCAGCTGAATCGCCCCTTCAGGTATACCGGCACCGACCGCCGCCGTGCTGATGACATTGGCCAGGGCGATATTGGAGTTTAAGGCCTCCGAACCGCCGCGCAGGATCACGGCATTCCCGGACTTCAAACAGAGGCCGGCTGCATCAACGGTGACATTGGGGCGCGCCTCGTAGATCATCCCGACCACACCTAAAGGCACCCTCATTCTCCCGATCCGCAGGCCGTTGGGCCGCGTCCACATCCCGGTCACTTCACCAACAGGATCGGGCAGACCAACCAGCTCCCGCAGGCCGTCCGCCATTTCCTTGATGCGCTCCGGGGTGAGCAGGAGCCGGTCGAGCAGCGCATTGTTTAGCCCCTTGGCCCTCCCCTCATCCATGTCCACCTGGTTGGCGGCCAGGATCATTTCCTCTCTCTCTTCCAGCGCCTTAGCCATCGCCTGCAAGGCCTTGTTTTTCACGTCGGTGGAAATACCCGCCAGCCTGTAAGATGCCCTTTTGGCCGCCATTCCCATATTCAGCATTTCATTTTCCAGCATATCCTTTTAACCTCCCCGCTTTGAGTGTGCTGCCGTTAGCGATGATGGTGAGATTGTCCCTGTGCACTACCTCGTCGTAGTCATGATAGCCCAAAATCATCTTGATCTCCGTGCTCTTTTTTCCCATTATCAACTTTACCTCATCTGAGGAGTAGTTGCTGATACCTCTGGCAATCTCCCGTCCGCACGGATCTACCAGGCTGACAACATTTCCCGCCTCGAAAAAGCCAACAACACCGGTAACACCGCCCGGCAGCAGGCTCTTTCCCTTTTTTAATATAGCCTCCAAAGCGCCGTGATCGATGCGGATCTTCCCCTCAACAGGTGAGCCGAAAGCGATCCAGCGTTTGCGCGCCTTCATCGTTTCTTCGCAGGGCACGAAAAGCGTCCCCACCCGTTTCCCTTGCAGAATTGCGGCAAGATTGCCCCGTTGCATACCGCCGGCGATCACCATCGGTATCCCCGCCTGCATGGTAATCCGCGCCGCCTGAAGCTTTGTCTCCATCCCTCCCGTGGCCAGGTGGGAGCCGCGCCCTCCGGCGACCGCCTCGATCTCCGGGGTAATCTCCCAGACCTCCGGGATCAGCTCGGCATCCCGGTTCTCGTGGGGATCGGCCGAATACAATCCGTCCTGATCGGTCAGGAGAACCAGCAGGTCGGCATCGATAAGACAGGACACAAGGGCCGCCAGGGTGTCGTTATCACCAAAGCGGATCTCCTCAACGGCCACGGTATCGTTCTCGTTGACGATGGGTAAGGCGCGGTAACGCAGGAGGGAATACAGGGTATGGCGGGCATTGAGGTAACGCCCCCTGTTTTTGATATCATCCCGCGTCAGGAGCACCTGGGCAACAGTGATCCCAAAGGGGGCGAAGAAAGACTCGTAGTTTTGCATGAGGATCCCCTGGCCGACGGCTGCAGCAGCCTGTTTTTCGGGGAGCGTGCGCGGCTTTCCCAGAAGCCCCAGCCTTCCCACGCCGGCTCCGATAGCTCCCGAACTGACCAGAACAACATCACGCCCCTCCTTCCAAAGGCCCGCCACATCCTCGACCAGACCCTTCATGCGTTTTAAGTTCAGGTCTCCCTTGCTGCCGCACAAAAGCCGCGTCCCTACTTTGATGACAAGCTTACGCGCTCCGGTGAGAGCAGCACGGATATTTAAAGACGTCATCAGCCTCATTCTCCCCTATTTCCGCTAATGAGGTCGGCATCCCTTCCCCACGTTTAAATTTTCATAGATTTCTCGAATTCTTAGCCGACGCCCCGAGCACCGAAAGCCAACAGGCAATCCGGCCATCTCCAATTTTACGGATGGGCTCCATTCGCCGGTAACTGTTGTGTGGGTATTTTTCTGCTTTCCCGCCGGCAATTCCTGCCGCTTTCCCTTCGTTTTTCACCAGCGGTACTTCTCTCTTACTCTTCCCATTCGAACTCAAGATCTCCGATGCTGACGGTATCGCCCGGAGCAATGCCCTTTCTGCGCAGGGCATCATCCACCCCCATCAGGCGCAGCATGTGGTGAAAATAACGCAGGGCATCAGGATTTTCCAGGTCGAGACGGGCGGCCAGGCGTTCGATACCTTTCCCCACAACGCGAAAACCGTCCTCATCCCTGGTAACCGCAAAGCCCCCTTCATCCCGGTCGGCGACAGTGGTCACCCGCACTTCTTCCGCAGGGGGAGCGGAAACCTCTTCCTTTTCCTCCTCCTCTTCCAGTATACCGGCCAGCCCGTACAGGAGTTCATCGACCCCTCTTCCCCACAGCGCCGAGATCGGATAGATCTTTATGTCCGGGAACTCTTCCCGCAACAGAGCAAGCTTTTCCCCGGCGGCCGGGATGTCCATCTTATTGGCGGCGATCACCAGGGGGCGTTCGGCCAACTCCGGGTTGTAGAGGCGGAGTTCCCGCCTGATCACCTTCACATCATCCCGTGGATCACGCCCCTCCGTTCCGGCCGTATCGACGACCAGGACCAGAACCCGGGTGCGCTCGACGTGGCGCAAAAAGCGGAAACCCAACCCCGCCCCTTCGTGCGCCCCTTCGATCAAGCCGGGGAGGTCGGCCACCACAAAGCTTCTTTCCCCGGCCTGAGCCACCCCCAGATTGGGATTCAGGGTAGTGAAAGGATAGCCGGCCACTTTGGGGCGGGCCTCCGAAATACGCCCGAGAAGGCTGGACTTTCCCGCATTGGGGTAGCCCACCAGCCCGACATCTGCCAGCAGCTTCAATTCCAGTACCAGCCAGCGTTCCTCCCCCGGGTCACCCTTCTCGGCAAAGCGCGGAGCCCGGAACTGGGGCGAGGTAAAGCGGGCGTTGCCGCGCCCCCCTTTGCCCCCCCGGGCAACAACTGCCCTCTGTCCGTGCCTGTGCAGATCGACGCAAAACGCCCCTTCAGCATCCCTGACGACGGTGCCGACCGGGACGCGCACAATCAGGTCCTCCCCCTTCCTGCCGTGCTGGTCCTTCCCGCGTCCGTGCTCCCCCCGCTCCGCCTTGTAGTGCTTGCGGTAACGGAAATCGTTGAGAGTGTGCAGGTTTCTGTCGGCAACGAGCACCACGTCCCCTCCGCGCCCGCCGTCACCACCGCAGGGGCCTCCGGCGGGAACGTACTTCTCGCGTCTGAAGGCAACCGCACCATTGCCGCCGTCACCGGCTTTAACGTATATCTTCGCATAATCATAAAACATCTTCAAAATCCCCTTAAAGGTCTTACTGCCTCTTCACTATCTGCTGCCTGCACTCAAAGCACTAAGGGATTTGACCCGGCTATCTGGAATAATCATCCCATGAGCTGCCAGAAAAATCGATACGACAAGGGACCACTCCCCAGAAAGGCACCTAGCTGTTGGCCCTGACCCCAGATGACAAATTCCCCTGGTCTGGCGACCAGGGGAAACGATCCGCCTTCCCGGAAGAAAATCTATACAGCCTCTGTGTAAACACTGACCCTCTTGCGGTTCTTACCGCAGCCCTCGTACTTCACATAACCGTCGACAAGTGCGTAAAGTGTATCATCATTACCGCGGCCGACATTCCACCCGGGGTGGATCTTCGTTCCCCGCTGCCTCACAAGGATATTTCCGGCCCGCACGAACTGGCCGTCGTATCTCTTGACACCGAGGCGCTTGGCTTCGCTGTCCCGGCCGTTACGGGAACTGCCGACTCCCTTTTTATGGGCAAATAACTGCAGATCAAAACCCTCCAGAATCATGGCGACACCTCCTCACCTCGATATACTTTCCATAGCTCCCGGCAATTCCGTGCATTCCGATTTCCAGGGTTTGCAGAATAATCCCGGCCGTTTTTTTGTCCTCCTCAGGCAAATCCGGGGGCAACAGCAACCGCACACAGGCGCCTTCCTCCTCCTGGGAGTCCCTTATGACCGCCGGTTGCCGGGAAAGAAACCGTTTCAAAGCAGCGACGGCCGTCTGGACGAGAGCGGAGACGCCGGCACAGACGATGTCCCTTCCGGGGGGAGCATACCCGGCATGCCCCCTGACGCAAAACCCTTCCAGTTCACCGCTCTCCCCTTCCACAAATAAGGCCTCAATCATCTGTTCCCGACTGCCCGCCGGACGGTTCCGCCGCGCCATTCTGGCCGCAGAAGATCTTCTGAATCGCCACCTCCGTGTAAAGCTGCCTGTGGCCTTTGCGGCGGCGGTAGTTCTTCTTGGGCTTATACTTGAAAACCAGTATCTTCTTGGCCTTACCCTGACTCCGCACCAAGGCAGTCACCCGCGCCCCCGGGACATAGGGGGTTCCTACCTTAAAATCGCCGTCACATTCTACAGCCAAAACCCTGTCAAAAACCACTTCCTCACCTGGAGCGGCATCCAGCTTTTCCACCCGCAGCACGGTGCCCTCGCGCACCTTGTACTGCTTGCCGCCGGTTTCCACTATCGCGAACAACTTCCTTCCTCCTTCCGCCGGGATCTTCGAGGGTGGCATCCTTTGCAGGGATGCGCTCTGGCAACCCTTCCCGAGCGACTTTTCGGGCATAATCACAAGTGAATTTTAGCATCACCGGTCCCCCGGTGTCAAGCAAACCGGGGCGTTGAGGGCATTGAGATGGTTCAGTCACCTTTAGAAAGGATATCAAGTTTGCGCAATTTTCTGTAGAGGGAACTACGGGAAATTCCCAGTTCCCGCGCCACCTTGCTAAGATTCCCCTTATTTTTGACCAAAAGAAGGGAAATTTCCTGGCGCTCTTTTTCGGCCAGCAGTCGTTTGATCCTGTTTCGCTCGGCGAGCAAGGTCGTTTCTCGGGGCGCCCCATCCCCCTCTGGTTGCAAACCGGAAGAGTGTGGGCAGACAATTTCTTCGGGCAGGTGTTCCAGACGGATACTCTGCCCGGCGGCCACATTAACCATCCTCTCTATCACATTTTGAAACTCGCGGATATTACCGGGCCAGTGGTACCGCTGGAGGCAAGGAATCACGCGGGGGTCCACATCCCTGATGTCAACATGCATTTTCTTGCAAATCTCTTCGAAGAAGACATCAAAAAGAAGTGGTATATCCTCACGCCGCTCACGCAGGGGCGGTAGGGAGATTGAGATCACGTTTAGCCTGTAAAAGAGGTCCTCGCGGAAATTACCCCTGGCGACCTCCAGTTTCAGGTCTTTATTGGTGGCACAAATCACCCGCACATCCACGGCAATCACCTTTTCTCCGCCGATGCGGGTGATTCTTTTGTCCTGTAGTACCCGTAGCAAGGCTACCTGATGTTCCAAGGGCATATCTCCGATCTCATCCAAGAAAAGGGTGCCCCCCGAGGCCAGCTCGAATTTACCGGGCCTGCCACCCCGCCGTGCCCCTGTAAACGCTCCTTCATCATAGCCGAACAACTCACTTCCGATCAGTTCTCTGGGTATGGCACCGCAATTCACCGCGATAAACGGCCCGTTTCTACGGGAACTAGCATTATGAATCGCCTGGGCAAAGACCTCCTTGCCGGTGCCGCTCTCCCCCTGCAGCAGCACATTGCTGTCGTTGGTGGCAGCCAGTTTGGCCAGTTGCACAGCCTTTAAAAGCTTCTTGTTACGACCAATGATGTCAGCAAAGGTGTAAGTGGCCTGGGCACCACTGAGGCGGTTGACCAGATTTCTGATTTTATTGATGGGGTTAAGAAAGATCACTCCATCGGTGATCGCACCCTTTTCATCCTGAATCGGCTTGCCTGATGAGAGGCAATAGACAATCCCCGTTCTGTTGTTAACAATCACCTCCTTGTCGGTATAGCTTTTACCGGTCGTCAGAAGTTCTTCGATACCCGGGTCCCGCTCAACAAACTCTTTGAACATGGCTCCCCTTATCTCGCTGTCCGGCTTTGACAAGATTTTTTCCGCCGCCGGATTAACCTGTTCGATCAGACCGTTCCTGTCCACCACTACAACCCCGTCTGAAACGGTATGGAAAATATTGCCCAGCCGGTTATTGAGCAGGACAAGCTCGCTGTTCCGCCGCTGAAGACGGAGTTGACTGCGGATTGCCTCCACTGCGGCCACCACCATGCCCAGGGTGTGCGGGTGAGTCTTGAACGAGGGTCCCGACATCTGAAGGGCGCCGATTACCCTGCCGTCATCATCGTAAATTGGCGCCGCTGAGCATGTCCAGCCATGCACCTTCTGACAATAATGCTCTTCTCCCGAAACCTGAATTGGCCTTCTGATGGCCAAGGCGGTGCCCAGACCATTTGTGCCCGTCTCCTCTTCTATCCAACTGGCTCCCCTGATAAGATTCAATTCTGCGGCATTTTTGAGGATATCACTGTCACCCATAACCTCCATGATGAAGCCCTGTTCGTCGGACAGCAAAACGATGAAACCGGAACCGGCTACAAAATGATAGAGATTGGTCATAAAAGGCCTGGCAACGTCGATTAAGCTCCTCTTTTTGTAAAGCAGTGCTTCAAGTTGCTCGGCACTTAAAACCCGGTGGCTGACGCCATCCCATGGGTCAACACCAGCCCGCCTGGAACGCAGCCAGGACTCCGCTATCTCTGAACGCACGGTAGCGGGGATCTTGCCAGTATTCACGAAGATCTTCCACGCTATGGCGATACTACGGGAAACTGTTCCGTTGTTTGGCATCGTCACGCCACCTCCCCCTCTGAAGTCCCGTTTCTCGAAACAGGTCGTATCCCGGCAAACGCCGCCAGTAACAGCTTTAAATAATAAATCCAGGGGGTATCTGTGCAGGAGAGCACAGATACCCCCTGGCGTATAGTGCTCTCCTTTCCGTAATGGGAGGCCCGGCGGTTTCCCGCCAGACCCATTGGCCTGGCAACCATACCTGGCTGGCTTCAGGTCACCAGGCTCGGAGAATTATTCATTCTCTATTCCTTTCAAAAGTTCGTTCGACAATGTTCCCGAAAATCCTTCCACCGACCAATTAATTTCCGGCTTTTCCATTGAGATACCACTTTCGAACCGAATCCACCGGGGAACCGTACCGGCCTGTCAGGGGAATGTAGCACAAATTATACAACACCGCGACAATCAGCTTACATCTATTGGCATTCAAGGCGAAAGTCTCCTTCAGGACTCCAAGCTGGATGTAGGAATTAATGAATGATATCATGTCCGGCCGGAACCATATCCTGGCATGGATATTGCTTAGTTAAGTCAACAGCCAAGGAAATATCATCTCCGAACCTGTCCGCCTGTGGCACTGGCTATGGCAGCAGGTCTGTAGGGTATGTCTGGAAACGGACATACCTCCCGTTATGGAAAGGGGATTTACAACTTGAGTAGCTGGGCCATACCTCTTTCCGGTATGGCCTTTTTGCAGGGGGTTTATCCCGTCTCCCTGGTAGAGTTTCTATCCAAAGGGGGTGATGGTAAAGAGGGGTTAGAGGAGCCAGCGCCGGTTGCAGGTTAATGGAGCGAGGTCAAAAAATTAAAAAGGGGGTTTTTTAAAATGAAAAAACCGATGGATGACAGTTACAAGCTTTACATCAACGGGAAATGGGTTGATGGTAAGGAGGGCAAGACTTTCAACACCTATTGTCCCGCCACTGGTGAGCTGCTGGCCACCTGTGTGGAAGCCGGCATGGAAGATGTTGATGAGGCGGTCAAAGCTGCCTGGAAGGCCTGGGAAACCTGGAAGGACGTTAGCCCCCAGGAGCGTTCCGCCATGTTGCTGAAGATCGCGGATTTGATCGATGAGAACGCCGAAAAGCTGGCCTTGGTTGAAACCATGGACAACGGCAAGCCGATCCGGGAGACCATGACCATCGATGTCCCCTTGAGCTCAGACCACTTCCGCTACTTTGCCGCTGCCATCAGGACCGAGGAAGGCGAAGCGGTGATGATCGACAAGGACACCATGAGCATCATTCTCAGGGAGCCCATCGGTGTTGTAGGTCAGATCATCCCCTGGAACTTTCCTCTGCTGATGGCCGCCTGGAAGATCGCTCCTGTTCTGGCGGCCGGTTGCTGCACGGTGATCAAACCATCCAATGTTACATCCCTGAGCCTGCTGGAACTGGCCAAACTGCTTGATCAGGTTTTGCCTCCGGGGGTCGTCAACGTGGTCACCGGACGGGGTTCCACAACCGGCAGGTACATGCTGGAACACCCCGGCTTCCGGAAACTGGCCTTCACCGGTTCCACCGAAGTGGGTTACAGTATTGCAGAAGCGGCAGCGAAAAAGCTGATCCCGGCCACCCTGGAACTGGGAGGCAAGTCAGCCAACATCTATTTCCCCGATTGCCCCTGGGAGAAGGCCATTGAAGGTTTGCAGATCGGCATTCTCTTCAACCAGGGCCAGGTATGTTGCGCCGGTTCCCGCGTCTTTGTCCACGAGGATATCTATGATAAGTTCCTGGCTGAAGCCGTAGCTGCCTTTAACAAGGTCAAGGTAGGTATCCCGTGGGAGAAGGACACCCAGATGGGTTCCCAGATCAACGAAGGACAGCTCCAGAAGATCCTTTCCTATGTAGAGATCGGCAAACAGGAAGGAGCCAAAGTAGCCTGTGGTGGCACCAGAATTACAGAGAACGGCCTGGACAAAGGAGCCTTCATGCGGCCGACCCTTCTGGTGGATGTGAACAACAAGATGCGAGTGGCCCAGGAGGAGATCTTCGGGCCGGTTGCCGTTGTCATCAAGTTCAAGACCGAGGAAGAGGTCATAGCTATGGCCAATGATAGTGAGTACGGCCTTGGTGGGGCCGTCTGGACGAAGGACATCAACCGTGCCCTCCGGGTAGCCCGGGCAATCGAAACCGGCCGGATGTGGATCAACAACTACAACAACCTGCCGGCACATGCTCCATTCGGCGGCTACAAGAAATCCGGTATCGGGCGGGAAACCCACAAGGTGATCCTGGAACACTATACCCAGATGAAGAACATCTTTATCAGTCTCAGCGAGGAGAAGGTTGGCCTCTACTAAAAACACCCCGCTGGCCGGGGGCCTCCCCGGCCAGCAACAGGTTAATGCGAGGTGTTATGACCTTTGGAAGCAATCACAAGGGAAAGTGTGGTTGAGGACCTGATGGAACAGCACCCAGAAGTTATTTCCTACTTTATCGAACAAGGGATCAACCCCATCTTCTGCGTGGGGGCATTTCCGGGTTGTCTCGGAAAACTGCTGGAAATCAAGGGGGTGCCGAACCCGGATGCCTTTATCAGGGGATTGAACGATTACCTGTTGGAGCGGACAAAAAAGTCGGAATAGCACCCACCCATTTTTGGACAGGCCGGAAGGGGTTTTTTCCGCTTCGACTTGTCCATTTTTGTTACATCATGGCACCGCCGAGGTCGTTCCATATGCTATCGGCACACCGGGCACGAACCTGACAGGGAAGGGAGGCCTCAGGCATTGAAGATAATAATTGTATACAAGGATGACGCCGGGGCGCAACGGCTTGCCCGGGAGTTGCACAAGAAACTTGAATCCCGTGGAGCATCCGCTGCTTGTATGGGGTTGAGGGAAATGACAAAGAGTGCTCTCTGGCAAGCGGACCTGGTATTGGTGCTGGGAGGGGATGGTACCTTTCTGAAAACCGCCCGGTGTTGTGCAACCCAGGGGATACCGGTGCTGGGAGTAAATCTGGGCACAATTGGCTTCCTGAGCAGCATCGAGCCAGAGCAACTGTTGCAAGAAGTCGACCGGATTCTTAACAGAGATTACCGCATTGAAAGCAGAATGATGCTGGATGTACGCCTGATCCGGGATGGTATGGAGGTTTACCACGGACTTTCCATGAATGATGTGGTGATCAGAGCCTGCGTCTCTCATACAATCACGATCGGTCTCCAGATCGATCGGCTATTTCATACCACCTACACTGGTGACGGTGTGGTTTGTGCCACGCCAACCGGTTCAACGGCCTATTCCTTCTCGGCCGGAGGACCGGTTCTGGATGTGGACCTTCCCGCACTGGTGATTACTCCTATCTGCCCCCAGTTATCATGTTCCAGAGCCCTTGTAGTTAGGTCATCAGCGCGGCTGGTGTTCGAACTCGTTGCGGGCCACCCTACAGCTTTTTCGGTGGACGGGGAAGACGAGCTGCCGCTGGCCAAAGGAGACAGGGTGGAGGTCGTCAGATCTCCTGTTACTGCCAAAATTGCAGAGGTGTTTCCGGTAAGCAGTTTGGACCGTGTCCTCCGCAGGTTCGAAAGGCTTAACAACACGAGGGCGGAGGCAAGTAACGACATGAACATTCTGCTGCAATCCTGTTACGTTTTATAGGATAAGGAGTGATATTTCCGTGGAATGTACTAGTCAGCCTAAGAGCGATCTGGAGGAGCTTTTACGGAACGATTTTAATACCTGGAGCCGGCTGCAGGAAGTGGTAAAAACATATCGGGGGCAACCCGGCAGCCTGGTGACCGTGCTCCAGCGGGTACAGGCCATCTACGGCTACCTGCCGCAACCTGTGATGCGTTACCTGTCCGGGGAATTGCAGATCAAACCGGCCAGAATTTACGGGGTAGCCACATTCTATTCCCAGTTCCGTCTGACCCCAGTAGGAAAGTACCTGATCCTGCTCTGCCAGGGCACTGCCTGCCATGTCAATGGATCAGAGCGGATCCGCTCAGCTGTCTGTGAGGAACTTCGGATCAGACCAGGGGAAACGACGCACGACCGGCTGTTTACCCTGTCGGATGTGGCCTGTCTGGGCTGTTGCAGCTTGGCCCCGGTGATGATGATCAACGGTCAGGCCTACGGGCCGCTGACAACGGACAAAGCCCTGAAGATCATCAGGGAATTGGCCGCCGGCGAGAAAAAGGAGGAAGCGGCGCCATGAAAATCAGAGTCGGTATGGGCAGTTGCGGGATCGCTGCGGGTTCCCTGAAGGTAAGGGAAAGAATAGTCGAGGAAATTGAGAGGCGAGGTCTGGATCTCCAGGTACAACCCACCGGGTGTATCGGGATGTGCCATAACGAACCCCTCCTGGATGTCATCACCGGTGATGGAAGAATATTCACCTACGGGCATGTCACTCCCGAGCTGGTGGGGGAGATCTTTGAGAAGCACATCATAGGTGGGGTCCCCCTAACGCAACACCTAGTATCCACCAGTGAAAACACCAATGACTTCCTGAAGGAACAGGTACGGGTGGCCCTGCGCAACTGTGGGGAGATCAACCCGGAATGCATTGACGATTACCTGGACCGGGGGGGCTATCAGGCTCTGAAGCAGGCATTGAGCTCCACCCCGGAGGAGGTAATTCAAGAGATCCGGGTCTCTGGGCTGCGCGGCCGCGGCGGGGCGGGGTTCCCCACCTGGTTTAAATGGCAGGCGGTCCGCCAGAATCCGGGGTCTGTCAAATACGTTGTCTGCAATGCCGATGAGGGGGACCCGGGGGCTTTCATGGACCGCAGCATCCTGGAGGGGGATCCCCACTCCGTCTTAGAGGGGATGGCCATCGCTGGCTATGCCACTGGGGCAAAGCATGGTTTCATCTATTGCCGGGCGGAATACCCCCTAGCGGTGCGCAGGCTGGAACTGGCAATCGCCCAGGCCAGGGAACGCGGTTTGCTGGGAAGGAACATTTTTGGTTCCGGCTTCACCTTCGAAGTTGCCGTTAAAGAAGGGGCGGGGGCGTTCGTCTGCGGAGAGGAAACTGCCCTGATCGCCTCTCTGGAGGGTGAACGGGGCATGCCGCGCCTAAAACCTCCCTACCCCGCCCAGTACGGCTACTGGGGTAAGCCCACAAATATCAACAATGTGGAAACCTATGCCAATGTGCCCTGGATCATCTCCCACGGTGGGAAAGCCTTTGCTTCCATGGGCACCGAAAAGAGCAAGGGGACTAAGGTCTTCGCCCTGGCGGGTAAGATCCGGCGGGGCGGGCTGGTGGAGGTTCCCATGGGCCTGAGCCTGCGAGATGTGATTTTTAACATCGGAGGCGGAATAAAGGATAACCGCAGGTTCAAGGCGGTACAGCTGGGTGGGCCCTCGGGCGGCTGTATTCCCGAGAGTCTCCTGGATATCCCGGTGGATTATGAATCGATCAATCAGACCGGAGCGATCATGGGATCAGGGGGAATGGTGGTCATGGACGATACTACCTGCATGGTTGACGTGGCCAGATTCTTCCTGGATTTCACCCAGAAGGAGTCATGCGGCAAGTGCGTCCAGTGCCGGATCGGAACAAGGCGGATGCTGGAAATCCTGGAACGAATCTGCACTGGTGAGGGACGCCCCGGTGATGAAGAATTACTCGAGGAAATAGCCATCCAGGTCAAGGAGGGGTCATTATGCGGATTGGGGCAGAGTGCACCCAACCCTGTGCTGACCACTCTTCGCTACTTCCGGGAAGAATACACTGCCCATATCAACGATAAAAACTGCCCCGCCAAACAGTGCAAGGCGCTGATCACCTACCGGATCGACCCGGCTCGCTGCCAGGGCTGCGGTGCCTGTGCCAGGAAATGCCCGGCAAAGTGCATCAGCGGGGAAAAGAAAAAGCCCCATGTGATCGACCGTGAACTCTGCCTGAAGTGCGGCAACTGTCTAGACGTCTGCCATTACAACGCGGTCATCATTGAGTGAAGGGGAGGATAGGAAAAATGTTGAAAATAATCATCGATGGGAAAGAACTCGCTGCCAAACGGGGACAGACCATCCTGGAGGTAGCCAGTGAAAACGGGATCCACATCCCCACCCTGTGCTATGATGAACGGCTCAAACCCTATGGAGGTTGCGGGATCTGCGTGGTGGAAGTACAGGGCAGTTCCAAGCTCTTCCGCTCCTGTGCCACTGAGGTTACCGAGGGCATGGTGGTCTTCACAAACACACCTAGGGTCAGAAAATCACGGAAGCTGACCTTGGAAATGCTGCTGTCTGACCATACGGGTGACTGCCTCGGCCCCTGCACGAGGGCCTGCCCCGCCCATGTGGATGTCCAAGGGTATATCGGCCTGATCGCCAACAGGAGGTACCGAGAAGCGGTAGCCCTGATCAAGGAGCGACTCCCTATTCCTGCCAGCATCGGGCGAATCTGTCCGCATCCCTGCGAAGATGCCTGCCGCAGACAGCTGGTGGAGGCCCCTATCTCCATTGCCCATTTGAAGCGTTTTGTAGCCGACCTGGATCTTAAGAGCGGGGAGCCCTACCGGCCAGAGATCCGGCCGGCCACTGGCAAAAGCGTGGGAATCGTGGGAGCCGGCCCGGCGGGGTTGACCGCCGCCTACCACCTTGCCCGGGACGGTCACGGCGTAACCGTATACGATGCCATGCCCCAGGGAGGGGGAATGCTACGCTACGGCATCCCTGCCTATCGCCTCCCCAAAACTGTGCTGGATGAAGAAATCCGTCTTATTGCAGAGATGGGCGTGCGGTTTTGTTATAACACTAGGCTTGGGTCGGATATCAGTATAGACCTCCTGAGGAAAAGGCATGACGCCATTTTTTTGGCTATCGGAGCCTGGAAAAGCTCCAGCATCAGATGCCCGGGGGAAAACATCCCCGGCGTGCTGGGGGGAATCGACTTCCTCCGGGAGGTCGCCCTGCACGGCAAGGCCGAGATCGGCAACGTCGTTGCAGTTATCGGAGGTGGTAACACCGCCATCGATGCTGCCCGTACGGCGGTGCGCCTGGGAGCGGAGAGGGTACTGATCCTCTACAGGCGGACCAAGGCAGAGATGCCCGCCGAGGATAAGGAGATCGCCGAAGCAGAGGAGGAGGGGGTCGAGTTTAGATTCCTGGTCTCCCCTATGGAAATCTGCGCTAGGAATGGCAGGGTTTGTGCCATTCGCCTGCAAAAGATGCAACTGGGGGAACCTGATGCAACCGGGCGCCGGAGGCCGGTACCCATCCCGGGAGCAGAGGAAACACTTCCGGTGGATACGGTGATCAGGGCCATTGGTCAGAGTGTGCGCCCTGACGGCCTGGCCTGTTTTTCCCTCACCAAGTGGGGCACCATCGCCGTCGATGAGAATACCATGGCCACGGAGATACCGGGTGTCTTCGCCGGAGGTGATGTGGTCACAGGACCCAGCATCGCCATCGAGGCTGTCGCCCAGGGGATAAAGGCTGCTCATGCCATCAGTGCCTACTTGAACGGAAGGATACTTTCCCCGAAAAACCAATATGTGGTGGAGCGGCAGGGTCTAAGTGAAGCGGAATTTATCGATCACCCCCGAATCAACCGTGCCGAGATGCCGCACCTGACACCAGAGGAACGCAGGTACAACTTCCGCGAGGTTAACTTGGGGCTACAGGAACCGGATGCGCAGGTCGAGGCCTCCCGCTGTCTGGAATGCGGCTGCAGGGATTACTTCGAATGCAAGCTGATCAGGTATGCTCGAGAGTACAATGTCCAGCCGGAGCGCCTGTCCGGCAGCAAACACCGGGAGATAACGTCGCAGGACGACCACCCGTTTCTGGAGCTCAACTCCGGAAAATGCATTCTCTGCGGTTTATGTGTGCGTATCTGTGACGAGGTTATGGGTGTCACCGCCCTGGGCCTGGTACACCGCGGCTTTGATACCGTGGTGGCACCGGAATTCGGCCTCCCTCTGAGGGAAAGCGCATGCGTTAGCTGCGGCCAGTGCGCCGCGGTCTGCCCCACCGGAGCGCTGATGGAAAGGCAGGCCATCCCCAAAAATGTCCCCTTGGCCACGCAGGAAAACCCGTCGGTCTGCCCATTCTGTGGTGCCGGTTGCGAACAGGTGGTCAATACCCGGGGGGATCTGGTGCTCCGCTGTCTCCCTGCCCCCGGCGGCATTCTCTGCGTTAAGGGCCGCTTCGGATTCCAGATCTTCGACCAAGAACGTCTCACCGTGCCCCTTGTACGCCACAACGGGAAGCTGGTGGAAGTATCCTGGCAGGAGGCCATGGATGAGATAGCAAAAACAGTCAAACGCATCGGCACCGGACGCAGGGATTCCCCTTTTGCCCTCTTTATCTCACCATTCTGTACCATGGAAGAAGCTCAGGCGGCGATCTGTTTCGGCAGGCAGGCACTGGTGACTGAAAAAATAGGAAGCTTTACGCCCGATGCCGCCCGTGGCCTGATGGATATATTCGGCATTATTCCAGACCCACCAGGTTACCAGGAACTGGAGTCGGCAGACCTGATCCTGCTGGTTGGTTCGCTGAATGAGAGCCAGTCTGTGGCTGTTAAGATCAGAAAGGCGATACAGAGGGGCGCTCGTCTGGCTCTCCTGAGCCCGGAACCCGGACTGGCTGGTGACCTGGCGACCATGTGGGTGAAACCCGGAAATAGCGGAAACAGTACTGCCTTTTTAAAACAGGTTCTGGCAGCAGTGGTCAACAACACCCCGGCCACAGGACGTGTCCTCAAGGGATTTACCGAACTGAGGGATGCGTTGGCCGGAATCACCCCGGGGAGAGATGCGGAGGATCTGGCACACCTATACAGCAGTGCGAAGCAGCCACTGATCGTGGTGGATGGCAGCACCGTGACCACTGCAGCAGTGCAACTGTTGGCGGACCTTTCCCTGGTAACAGGTCAAACCGGGCGCTTCCGCAGCGGGCTGCTCATCATCACACCCGGAAGTAACCAGGTCGGTCTTCGGAAACTGGGCATTGTCACCGGCGATAGCCTGCTGGAGGAAAAACCCCACGGAGTCTTTATCTTTGGTGAGGACCCCGTTGGGGGAGGTAGCCCGGCATCCGGGCAGTTAAAGAATATGGAATTCCTGGTAGTGCTTTCTCCATTCCTGACCCCCACTGCCCGGCTGGCGGATGTTGTCCTACCGGGGGCCACGCCCCTGGAAACCGGCGGCACCTTCATCGGCAGCGATGGCAGGGAAAGATCCTTCTCCGGAGTGCGGGATCCTCTCTCCGGCCGCACAAATCTCCAGATCATCTCCGACTTGGCGGCTGCTCTGGGAGTGGAGCGTCTTCCCGGCAGAGGGGAAAGTGTCCGTTTTTCCGTCAACTCCGTTACACCCCACCAAAGGGAAGGGGAAATCCGCCTGGTACTTCCTGAAGACACGGAGCTCTTCAGACTGCAACCGGAGCTGGACCCCGCCCTGAGGATATTCAAAGCAAGGCTTGTCCGGTCTGGGCTGAAATAAGCTGGCCAACTGGCCGGATATCCATGTCGCAGGCCGGGCAGGAGCCCGGCCTGCTGAGTTTGTGCTACTGATCCGCAGGCTCAACATAGGGATTTCCTCCTGTGCGTTTGTTTTGTTTTCTTCTTCTTATTAAACAATTCGCCACAGGAGCCGGAATCCCTAGATTTATATGCATCTTCAAGGAACTTTTGCTGAGTTTTTCAGCGGATTCTAGGAACCTAGGTAGGCTTGGAAACCTCTATGCCATCGGCGGTTAATATCACATACCCCTGTTTTCTTTTAATACAATGGTAGGGTGTGCGGAAGATGGGCCAAACCTTGGCGCTACCTTTGGGCCTGCTTGAACTCATCACACGACAGCCTCGTCTTTTCATAGAGTAGATGTGGTGGCCAATCTTTTTAACTTGTTTTCC
This sequence comes from Thermacetogenium phaeum DSM 12270, assembly GCF_000305935.1. NCBI lineage: Bacteria > Bacillati > Bacillota > Clostridia > Thermoanaerobacterales > Thermoanaerobacteraceae > Thermacetogenium > Thermacetogenium phaeum. The sequence goes on from NC_018870.1 coordinate 2,199,743, forward strand.
GCCGGAATAAGCTTAGTTTCATATTCTTTAATTTTAAAATTTAACCTTTCCAGCGCTCTCTCCATTTCTTCAATGCGGGAAAAAAGTTTCTCCCGTTGCTCGATAAGGATTTGTTTTCTGGCCTCTATAGTTTTGTCGCCTTGCTGGAGCAGCGTAACATACTCGACCAGCGTTTCAACTTGAACACCTGCGCTGCGCATACATTTAATGAATTCAATCCACTTACAGTCTTCCTCCGTATAATTCCTGATACCGCTTTCGTTGCGACTTACCCTGGGGATCAGTCCAATACGCTCGTAGTAGCGGAGTGTATCCGGTGAAAGGCCAAATCTTTTGCTTACTTCCGCAATCGTCATGTGGTTTCACCTCCAATGTTCAATATTATCTAATACTTTGAGTTAGCTCCAAGTCAAGGGTTTTAAAATAGTAGCACTACGCGTGCTACTATTTTAAAAAACGAAGCTTCTAAGTCAAGTTTGCCCAATATATTATGCCTCTTCTTCTATTTTAAGTCGCAAATAATATTCATCAGAAACAGGTTCCATCCATTCGACTTCACCCTTTTGAGGATTGGCTGTAATCGCGATATGAGAAAGCCAGCTATCCTGAGCCGCTCCATGCCAATGTTTTACATCCGGCTGGATTTTTACAACGTCTCCTTCTTTGATTATCTGTACAGGCCGGCCTTCTTCCTGATAATAGCCTCTGCCTCCGGTAACAAGCAAAATCTGTCCGCCAGGGTGTTTATGCCAATTGTTCCTTGCACCCGGCTCAAAAGTAACATTATAGATTGGACAATTAAAGACGCTGTCGTTAGAAACCAATGTTTCAACCCAGACAGTTCCTCTAAAATACTCATTTTCGATTTTTTGCCCAAGCGGGAAAATTATGCTGCTGCCTAAATTTCTTAGTTCGGTTTTTCCCATTCTTATTTCCCCTTTTCCTTTATGATATCAAACCGAGTCTCTCAAGCCAGTCTGCAACATCCTTGTCTGCTCTGTTAACATTGCTTCCTCGAATAGCTAAACCGGGCAGTACCTTTGCATTCGGACAAAGTTTCTTGATGTCGCGCTCACTGCTTCCCATTCCGCTGCCTTCATGTGTGCAAAATGGAACAATGGTCTTTCCCGCGAAATCATAAGACTCTAAAAATGTAAACACAGCCATCGGCATCGTTCCCCACCAATTGGGATAGCCGAGGAAAATTACATCATAAGAATCTATATCATCTAGTTTATCTGTAAGTTCCGGTCTGGCATTCTGCCGTTTTTCTTCCTTTGCTACTTCTGTTGTTTCTGTATAATCTTCCGGATATGCCTTTACCGTTTTAATTTCGAACACCTCGCCACCGATTAGTTCCTGTATTTTCTTTGCTGCTACCTCTGTATTTCCAATCGGCAGATTCATAATCCTGCCATTGACATAATTATTTCCCCTTCGAGAAAAATAAGCGATAAGAAACTTTGAATACGCCAATTCCTATACTCCTTTCAAAATCACTGTTTTTCATTTGCCCACTATACATCAAATTTAAGCGTGCCAAGCCATTTCACGGTTTCCGGATCATTATGCGATAAGAACAGGCTCTTTTTTGTGTCCAGTGCTGCAATCTTTTCCACATCCTCTTGACTTAATTCAAAGTCGAATATGCCAATGTTTTCGATCATCCTTTCTTTGTGTACAGTTTTCGGGATTGTGACTATCCCTCTTTGAATCAGCCACCGCAAAATCACCTGGGCAACCGTTTTATCGTACTCTTTGGCTATAGATACCAAAACTTCATTCTGAAAGATGTTGTTCCTGCCTTCTGCAAAAGGACCCCAGGATTCTGGTTGTGCATTGTATTTCTTCATGAATTCGATGCTTTCTGTTTGCTGATAGAAGGGGTGTATTTCAATCTGATTCACAGTAGGAATCACCTCGTGGTGAACTATTAAATCCATCAAACGATCTGGTTGGAAGTTACTGACGCCTATTGCCCTAATCAGTCCTTCACGATAGAGTTCTTCCATAGCCCGCCAGGAACAATGCACATCACCAAACGGTTGATGAATCAAATAAAGGTCGATATAGTCAAGCTGAAGCCTTTTAAGCGATTTTTCAAATGCTTTCTTGGTCGACTCGTAGCCCGCGTCCTGTATCCATAGCTTTGTAGTAATAAATAGTTCTTCTCTTTTCACCATACCTTCCTCGATTGCCCTCTTAATAGCTTTGCCAACCGCTTCTTCATTCATATAGGCAGCTGCAGTGTCGATTAAACGATAACCGACCATTATTGCGTCATAAACACACTGTTCACATTGCTTCAGATCTGTGATTCGATAAACACCAAAGCCTAGTACAGGCATCTCGACACCGTTGTTTAAAACGACCTTTTCCATAACTGATCCCTCCTGTTTAATTAATTACATTGCCATACGCAGTATTTCTACAATATCTTCCTTTCGCAGAGGGGGACGACCTGGAAGCCTTCCTTCTTCATCCCGAAGCACTTTCAGCGTCTCTTCCGCATAACCGAAAAGCATTTCCTCGGTAATTTCTCCAATGCCCAACTCCGACAGGCGTGTGGGACACCCTATGGAACGCAAAAACCCTTCAAACCTATCAATACCCTCCATAGCCAGGCTCAAGTCGTCTTTGCCCGTTGCCGCAAGGCCAAAAATACGCTGAGCAAATTTGGCAAACCGGTCGGGACGGAATCTTGCAGCAAAGCGCATCCAAGCCGGGTTCACGACTGCCAACCCTGCTCCATGGGGAATATCGTACAGTGCGGAAAGTGTGTGTTCAATCTGATGCACTGGATAAGGAGCATTTACCCCTGCTTGAACCCAACCATTCAGGGCAACAATTGAAGCCCACTGGATTTGTGTACGTGCTTCCAAATCACTTCCATTATTAACTGCTTTTGGTCCCCACTCTAAAACTGTGAGCATAACTCCTTCAGCAAACCTATCTTGAAGAGGAGTCCCGTCTATACCGTTAAAATAACCCTCTGTCACATGGGTTATTATGTCGCAAACCCCGAAAGCTGTGTGGTTCTTGGGCACTGTTACCGTAAGTTCAGGATCCACCACTGCCACACGAGGATAGAGAACCTCTGCCTGAACGAATGTTTTTAGCTTTTCTCCTTCATCGTCAATTGTGATCACCGCACCGTTGTTCATTTCCGAGCCAGTTGCCGCCAGGGTAGGAACAGTGATAATGGGGAGAGCTCGCTCTGGCAGCCTGGGCACTTTTCCTGCCCGCACAAGCATATCCCTGGGATGTCCTTCATAAAGGACTGAGGCTGCAATTACTTTTGAGGCGTCCATGACGCTACCGCCACCCATACCTATAACCACATCACATGCTTCATTTTTTGCCACCTCTGCAGCACGCACCACAGTTGACAGACGTGGGTTTGGCTCAACACCAGAGAATTCCACCACTGAAACACCCGCTGCTTTGAGACTTGCTACCGCTCGGTCAAATGCTCCGCTTTTCTTTACACTTCCTCCGCCAATGACGAGCAGTGCTTTTTTACCATACGGACGCACCGCATTTCCTAACTGCGCCAGCGAACCAGCACCAAAGATGAGCCGGGTTGGGTTATAAAATTGAAATTTTATCATAGGTAATACCTCCCTCCCTATTTTGCGAGATTAGTTTAGCACTTGGAGTTAACTCCAAGTCAAGCGCTTTAATCAGTGACATCCTTCCCTCAATGAATTGAGGGGCATCCTCAAGCGCGGGATGGTAGCTTTCGCCGCAGGTTAGCCAGCATTCCCCGGATGTCCGGATCATCACCTTGGCCTTAAAGGGTGCCACACTCCCCTTTCTCGCAGGGTCATGCCCCGAGAGCATCGAGCGCTCTAGCGGCAATGTTTATAGCTCCAACTCTGTCTGCATCAGACTGGTAGCCGCATTTCGTGCATTTGAACCAGCCCTGCTTCTTCCGATTGTAGCGGGAAACATTCCCGCACTTGGGGCATGTCTTAGAAGTCTCCTTGGGATCGACGTAGATTACGGGCACGCCTTGAAGCGCAGCTTTATACTCGATGAACGAGGCCAGCTCCCGGAAGTTCCAGCCCGACATCATTCCGCAACTGCCTGGAAAAGGACAGCAAAGCCCCCAGAAAACAACGACACACAAGCCACAGGATCTTTAAGCGGCTCCAGGAAGAGTTAGGGTGGATCCGTAACCGCAGCCAGACAGTTGGTGAGGCCTTCGCAGTGGAACAACAAGCCCTTACGGCGCTCCCCAAATATCGGATGTATTATGAGGTGACCCCCAGAGAGGAATTGATTAAACTCTACGCAAAGCAGCTTAAAATTTCGACCTTCAGCCAGTATAAGGAGCTGATCCACGAAGCCCAACAAGATGGCTGGTGCTATGAAGAATTTTTATATCAGCTGATGAAAACTGAGGTTGAAAAAAGGCAGCAAAATCAACTCAAGTGGAGAATCAAAGCTGCCAGTTTCCCTGTGATAAAAACCCTCGATACATTTGAAACCACTATTCAAGCTCATTGCGTAGCGGACGGAGAGGGCAAGCATCATCATTAGCACAAACCTTGAATTTTCCCGCTGGACGGAACTATTTGAAGACCCGATGTTAAGAGCGGCATTAGTCGACCGCTAAAACATAAGCGCACATCTTGAACATGAATGGGGAATCGTACCGGATGAAACACCGTCAGCCTTCAAAGGAATAACAGGCCAAGACCCTTTAGTTAGTCTTCGCAAACAAAGATCTATCTCCTTTGCACTGGATGGTTCAGTTTCAAAAGATCAGGGTGGATCACTTTTTTGGATCAAGTGGATCACTTTTTAGTTGACGATCACATGGAAACAAACCGAGATGCGGAGAAATCAACAAACACAGCAAGGTTTCAATTCCTCATAGGTAGGCTGGAAACGGTGGTAAGTTGGGCTGGGCCTTTGTGGGATAGTGCGTTTCAATTCCTCATAGGTAGGCTGGAAACCTTTTGCGGAGCTTCCTATGAGTGGGCCATATCCGGGTTTCAATTCCTCATAGGTAGGCTGGAAACACAGGAACCATTTCGTCCGACATGGTCTCTACCTCCGTTTCAATTCCTCATAGGTAGGCTGGAAACGATCCCCCGCCCTCCGCTGCAGGCGGTGAACAGTGTGTTTCAATTCCTCATAGGTAGGCTGGAAACCAGAGAAAATCAGTAAAATCAAGGATTGACGGGGCTTTGTTTCAATTCCTCATAGGTAGGCTGGAAACTCTTAATTACTAGGCGTTGCCGCTGTCACAACGCCGGTTTCAATTCCTCATAGGTAGGCTGGAAACCAAGTTGAGCCTGCTGGTACGCCGTCATATTCTGAGTTTCAATTCCTCATAGGTAGGCTGGAAACCCGGCAACAGGAAGCAGAAATCAAACCGGGGGAAAAAGGTTTCAATTCCTCATAGGTAGGCTGGAAACTGCCATCAAGCAGGGCCAGGACGCATGGACGACCGGGGTTTCAATTCCTCATAGGTAGGCTGGAAACCGCGGAGCGAGTACGAGTTGAGAACCTATGTGGGCGTTTCAATTCCTCATAGGTAGGCTGGAAACTCGGCACCACGAACCCGGATTCGCCTTATCACTGGCGTTTCAATTCCTCATAGGTAGGCTGGAAACTCAACCTGGCGGTGGCGAAGAAGCTTGCCGGCTATCGTTTCAATTCCTCATAGGTAGGCTGGAAACGGTAGATGGGTGACGGTCAGCACCGGATAGGGCGATGGTTTCAATTCCTCATAGGTAGGCTGGAAACCCGGCGTGGCCGGACACCGTGCCGGTTTTCTGTTCGGGTTTCAATTCCTCATAGGTAGGCTGGAAACGAGGGGATGAACCGGTTGGCAATCCGTAAAAGCTTGAGTTTCAATTCCTCATAGGTAGGCTGGAAACTAAATCAGCGCTTACTGGTAGACGCCTTTCTGAAAGCCAGTTTCAATTCCTCATAGGTAGGCTGGAAACATCCGCCGCAGCTACGAGGAGGAGGTGTGATGATGCGGGGTTTCAATTCCTCATAGGTAGGCTGGAAACCCTAAACGGTGATAGTTTATGAGGGTACGGATACTGCGGTTTCAATTCCTCATAGGTAGGCTGGAAACTTGTCCACGCACCCGGAGGCCGTGCATGTCCTCGTAAGCTTGTTTCAATTCCTCATAGGTAGGCTGGAAACTACTATTGCTGGTATTATTCTTAAACACTGGAAAGGTTTCAATTCCTCATAGGTAGGCTGGAAACCGCGGAGCGAGTACGAGTTGAGAACCTATGTGGGCGTTTCAATTCCTCATAGGTAGGCTGGAAACTCGAGGAAGGCGGATGGCGCTGGGTTAGGGATGAGAGTTTCAATTCCTCATAGGTAGGCTGGAAACTCATTGAAAACGCCGTGGCTTTCTTGATGCTTTCTGGGTTTCAATTCCTCATAGGTAGGCTGGAAACGGGCAGGTGGCCCTGACAAAGAGGACATCGACTGGGGGTTTCAATTCCTCATAGGTAGGCTGGAAACGGATGGCAGAAGTATACAAGCAACCGGCAGTTGCGGGTTTCAATTCCTCATAGGTAGGCTGGAAACCTGCATAGCCTTTTTCCACTCCGGCTCCAGCACTTCAGGTTTCAATTCCTCATAGGTAGGCTGGAAACCCAGGGTTCTTTGAGAACCTGGGGAGCATAGAGCCAGTTTCAATTCCTCATAGGTAGGCTGGAAACCCACTAGGTACTGCCCGAAACTTTTTGCTTCAGCTTGTTTCAATTCCTCATAGGTAGGCTGGAAACAAGCTCAGTTGCGAACGTATGACGGAGAGAATGCGGAGTTTCAATTCCTCATAGGTAGGCTGGAAACCTTATGTGCCGGGAGGTGGTGGCCGGTGGCGGAAGTGTTTCAATTCCTCATAGGTAGGCTGGAAACTTCAGTCCGGCCAGGAATTCCTTCCATCCTACACTGTGTTTCAATTCCTCATAGGTAGGCTGGAAACTCACCAGGTACTTCTTCGTGCCGCTCTCGCCGCCCTGTTTCAATTCCTCATAGGTAGGCTGGAAACCTGGATTGGCGAGGGCGAGGAAAAACCGGAGACCGGCGGTTTCAATTCCTCATAGGTAGGCTGGAAACTGTTGAAACGGCTGCTCTGGAAGCACTTGAGATGATGTTTCAATTCCTCATAGGTAGGCTGGAAACGTTAGGAAACTTTATGGGGGGGGTGTCTGATGCCTAGTTTCAATTCCTCATAGGTAGGCTGGAAACGGATCCGGAAGTTAGTATCGGTGGTTAGGGGAATGGGTTTCAATTCCTCATAGGTAGGCTGGAAACACATGGGTAAGGTCTGGGCATTCGGTCCTGCTTTACTGTTTCAATTCCTCATAGGTAGGCTGGAAACTAATTGAGTACCTGCAGGCTATGGAGAACGGGGAAGGTTTCAATTCCTCATAGGTAGGCTGGAAACTCCTGAACATCTGGCCAGAAGCGCTGACTTTATGATTGTTTCAATTCCTCATAGGTAGGCTGGAAACTTGCCAAAAACCTGCTTTCAGGCAAAGCTGATTACCAGTTTCAATTCCTCATAGGTAGGCTGGAAACCCAGGGTTCTTTGAGAACCTGGGGAGCATAGAGCCAGTTTCAATTCCTCATAGGTAGGCTGGAAACCGCTACTCGTCCTGCTCCTGCATGGACGAGGACGAGGTTTCAATTCCTCATAGGTAGGCTGGAAACATATCTCATTTCTGGGTCTCTGGTGAGGCGACCGATGTTTCAATTCCTCATAGGTAGGCTGGAAACCGTATAGGAGATAGTGCCGTCTCCGCCCTCCGCGCTAGTTTCAATTCCTCATAGGTAGGCTGGAAACTTGAACGGATAGGTGGAGATACGCTTCCCCCGATTGGGTTTCAATTCCTCATAGGTAGGCTGGAAACGTTTAAAATGCGAAGAAAAGGAGGCCGAGCTTATGAGTTTCAATTCCTCATAGGTAGGCTGGAAACCCAAACAACCTAATCAGAAGTTACTCGATGAGGGTGTTTCAATTCCTCATAGGTAGGCTGGAAACTACTGATGAAATGCTAGATTATTGGGCATCAAAACGCATGTTTCAATTCCTCATAGGTAGGCTGGAAACTTGGATAAGAAGTAGGGAAATAGTTTTAAGGATAGGGTTTCAATTCCTCATAGGTAGGCTGGAAACTCTCGAAAAAATCAGCCACTTTTTCAACAGGAAACGGTTTCAATTCCTCATAGGTAGGCTGGAAACTGCCGAAATGGATTTAGACCATAACCTGGTTATCACGTTTCAATTCCTCATAGGTAGGCTGGAAACGCCCAGATCGGAACCTGTCCCTCACCCCGGCTTGTGTTTCAATTCCTCATAGGTAGGCTGGAAACAGGGGTATTCTCCTGACGTTCTCGAGGAGGAGACTACGCGTTTCAATTCCTCATAGGTAGGCTGGAAACCAAAAAGGGGGATCGCAGACTATTCATAAAAAAACAAGTTTCAATTCCTCATAGGTAGGCTGGAAACTTCAACCTCGCGCCGCGCCTTCTCCTGCGCGGCCTGTTTCAATTCCTCATAGGTAGGCTGGAAACAGGCGGGAACTGTATCGTAGATATTTCTAGAGCCAGTTTCAATTCCTCATAGGTAGGCTGGAAACAAGGCGTTGACTATGCGGAGGTGGAGGAGTACCTGCTGTTTCAATTCCTCATAGGTAGGCTGGAAACGCCGGTAACCTCTTGAGCGAGTGCCTTGTTACCTTTGTTTCAATTCCTCATAGGTAGGCTGGAAACTAATTTGCAAACCCAAATGATGCTACCGTTTTAACCGTTTCAATTCCTCATAGGTAGGCTGGAAACCGGGATTTTGTGAGATGTGGACCCTGGGAGGGCCTGAGTTTCAATTCCTCATAGGTAGGCTGGAAACCGATAAGTTGATTTTTGAGTTTGAGGACCCAGTACCAAGTTTCAATTCCTCATAGGTAGGCTGGAAACGCCAAATGGAATACTTTCCGCATCGCTGGTCCTCCGTTTCAATTCCTCATAGGTAGGCTGGAAACCCGTATTAAGGGCACGCTCATAGTCCCGTGTGGCCAGTTTCAATTCCTCATAGGTAGGCTGGAAACTTTGTTCAAGTCCTTAAATTGCATCACACCACCACGTTTCAATTCCTCATAGGTAGGCTGGAAACCTTGGATTAAGACGAAAACAAAAAGCCCCGGCCTCTGTTTCAATTCCTCATAGGTAGGCTGGAAACGACCGGCGGCGAGGGGGTACCGGTGAAGAATGCGATGTTTCAATTCCTCATAGGTAGGCTGGAAACATGAGAATTTGCCCGGTAGCATCGGAAACCAGTGCTTGTTTCAATTCCTCATAGGTAGGCTGGAAACCAGCGTTCTTCTTCTCCCACTCTACCCGGTACGCCTCGTTTCAATTCCTCATAGGTAGGCTGGAAACTTCTGGGCCTTTTCCATCACGCTCGCGAATTTCTCGTTTCAATTCCTCATAGGTAGGCTGGAAACGGCCGTAGCAACGAAAAACTGGTCAAGGACTTGATCGTTTCAATTCCTCATAGGTAGGCTGGAAACAATTACACTTGAGGTTGACGAAGAAGATTTATTCCAAATGTTTCAATTCCTCATAGGTAGGCTGGAAACTTGATCAGAATATCGCCGAAGTCAAGCACACCGGGTTTCAATTCCTCATAGGTAGGCTGGAAACGAGCACGTCCTGGCCGCCGCCGGAAACAGATACGTTGTTTCAATTCCTCATAGGTAGGCTGGAAACTTCTCGGCCGGCAAAATTTCGATTTTACCCCTATCATGTTTCAATTCCTCATAGGTAGGCTGGAAACGCAGGTCGCAGGGTGACCGACGGCCAGCTTTTGTCGGTTTCAATTCCTCATAGGTAGGCTGGAAACGTCTTCTTCCAGATCTGCCGTGCCTCATCATCTAGCGTTTCAATTCCTCATAGGTAGGCTGGAAACGTGTTGAAATTCCTGGACGCCTTCTACTTCGGCGACGTTTCAATTCCTCATAGGTAGGCTGGAAACTAGCGGAAAGTGGACTGGTTGCAATTTCGATTGGCTGAGTTTCAATTCCTCATAGGTAGGCTGGAAACCATTATAATTCTTGCGTAGCTTTGCGCCGCCTTGACAGTTTCAATTCCTCATAGGTAGGCTGGAAACGTTACGGCCCCAATTTTGAGCCGTTTTACACGGATTTGTTTCAATTCCTCATAGGTAGGCTGGAAACGTGGGTCAAGGCCAACCCGGTTCTGCAGGAGGACAACGTTTCAATTCCTCATAGGTAGGCTGGAAACGCGTACGTGCAGTCATAGTCATCATCATAATCAGTGTTTCAATTCCTCATAGGTAGGCTGGAAACGGTGTAATGTGAGAATAGGTTTAGATTATAGGATTAGTTTCAATTCCTCATAGGTAGGCTGGAAACCCTGCAAACCTTCTACCACCGGCACCTCATCACTGGGTTTCAATTCCTCATAGGTAGGCTGGAAACAAACAAACTGCTCTATTTTCTTTTCTTCCATTTTATGTTTCAATTCCTCATAGGTAGGCTGGAAACGGCACTTGGCACATGATCAACGTCAAGCCCGACATCGGTTTCAATTCCTCATAGGTAGGCTGGAAACGAAGGGGAGGCTGAATTATATGACGCTGGATGAATATGTTTCAATTCCTCATAGGTAGGCTGGAAACCCGGGATTGTGGACTGTTGGATTTTATGACCCAAATGGGTTTCAATTCCTCATAGGTAGGCTGGAAACTATATGTCAGTAGTATTATCGGTGCGGCCAAGAAGAGTTTCAATTCCTCATAGGTAGGCTGGAAACGCAACACGCCCTAGGTACATAAAATATCTACATTTTTGTTTCAATTCCTCATAGGTAGGCTGGAAACCGGTTATGATGCCTGGCTGGTCGAGACCGAGGGGGGTTTCAATTCCTCATAGGTAGGCTGGAAACTCCACTATCCGTGTAAGAATGTTGAGATGTGCTGCGTTTCAATTCCTCATAGGTAGGCTGGAAACACAGTCATACCTAGACATACTACACGGGCGCATCTGTTTCAATTCCTCATAGGTAGGCTGGAAACGCAATCATCCAAACATCAATATGGTGCTAACAGACTGTTTCAATTCCTCATAGGTAGGCTGGAAACTAGAAAGCGACCTGGTGCTGTTGAGGTATCTGAAGGGTTTCAATTCCTCATAGGTAGGCTGGAAACCCTCCCAGTATAGCTCGGCTACTGCGATGAAATCACGTTTCAATTCCTCATAGGTAGGCTGGAAACTTTCCCACAAAGATAAAGCTGAGCGGGAAATATTGTTTCAATTCCTCATAGGTAGGCTGGAAACTCCCACCCCTTTTAATAATAGGGAGCCTGCTTTTCCTGTTTCAATTCCTCATAGGTAGGCTGGAAACCCTTACAGGTATCGCATTAACCTTCCTCAAACCCTCGTTTCAATTCCTCATAGGTAGGCTGGAAACGCTCTTCGGATTTGACCATCCAGTCCCTACTGTTGAAGTTTCAATTCCTCATAGGTAGGCTGGAAACTTAGGTAAAAAGGTGGTCTTCTAGTTCCAGAAATTCGTTTCAATTCCTCATAGGTAGGCTGGAAACGTGCGAGGTAAATGTTAGGAGCAGATTGATAGTTTTGTTTCAATTCCTCATAGGTAGGCTGGAAACATGCTCCTAGGTATGGATGTGGTGAAAGATGACATGGTTTCAATTCCTCATAGGTAGGCTGGAAACTTGCACCTCCCACCTTGCGGCCACGCCGTTGGCATCGGTTTCAATTCCTCATAGGTAGGCTGGAAACCAGTTCGGGGCGCACGAATACAGCCTCTTCATTCTGGCTGTTTTCTGGATGGTGCCTCCAGTTCGGAAGCCCGACACACCGATAGCCCGCGTTTTGCGTCAGTTTACACTCTTCAGCATGTTGTCGTCGATCCCCAGTGCTTTTTGCATTATTGGACATCGACGACAATTTCCCTGCCGGAGTTCGAAATTTTACAAAGGAACAAACATCTACAACGCCAGAACGAAGATCGCGGAGGGAGAAAAAAGGCGTCCACTCAGGGCTGATACCAGAAAGGGGTCGGTCCGCGGGGCAGACGTGAGGGGCTGGGAACTTGCCTCATCGCACGCAACAAGGCGATACCCGCTTTGGTTCTCCATCCCTTGCAGGCAGGCCGGAAACTTTAGGCATCTCAGCGAGGCGCACGACAGCTATTCGGTTTGATCCCTCGTAGGTAAGCTGGAAACAGAGGAGGTTTGCAGCAGGTTACCATGAAACCGTGTAACACTCTCGAGATTTTGATCCCTCGTAGGCAGGGCAAGAAACTTCCTGCAGTATGCGCGGGTTATCGCAAATCGCGGCGGTTCCAACCCCTTGGAGCTAACCTATAAGCATTTTTCGACACAAATGCAAGAAAATCCTTCCTGTTGTTCCTATCCTTTGAAGATTCGATCTGCACATTCTGTGCAGAATGTGCTATCATGAAGGTAAGAGGTGAGGCTGATGCTGGAAGAATTGAAGTTTACCGAAGCCCGCGGCGGCTTCTCGGCTCTTTACAACAGAGTCTTCAACCACTACCGGCCGGTGATCATCAGGCGCAGGCAGGCGGAAGAGGTCCTGGTCCTGCGAGCCGATCTCCAGAAGCTGCTCCTGGAAAAGTACAGGCTCAAACCGGAGGTCATTCGGGAAGAGGACGGATCTGTCACCCTTGCCCTGGATGAGCTCGAGCTTTACGCCAACGGCCGGACGGTGGAAGAGGCCACGCAGGAACTGGTCCAGGACCTGAAGTTCTATGCCCAGGACTACCTCGAACGCTCCCAGCTTTTCATCAATGCTCCCAACCGGCGGGCGCACTTCCCGTACATCCTGCGCGTACTGCTCTGCGACAGCGACGAGGAAATCCGGAGCCTGCTGGAGATCTGAAAATGCCCCCTAAGTTTGGGGACTTGAAGCGATACTGCGAAAAGAACGGTTGGGTGCTGGTCCGAAGCAGCGACCACTGGTACTATGAGAATGTCCTGGCCGAGGGAACCGTGCTTCGGACGAAGGTGAGCCGAGCGGTACACAAAGAAATTCCGAAGCAGTTGTGGCAGAGGATTCTCAAAAAACAGCTGAAGATAACTGAAAAAGAGTTTTGGGAGTCTCTTTGAAGCATTTTCTTTTCGTGTTCATCCTGATACCCTCTCAGCAGCATCCATCCCGCCGGAAGGGATGCCCCTGAAACCTCACTTCTCCGTCGTGGCCCGCACAATAACGACAAGGTAACACCCGCAGTGCAGCGAGACAATGCGCCTGCTCGCCTAGAAGGATGTTGACCAGGAGTGGGCTCAAAGGTCCGCCCTGGGGCGTCCCCCAGGAGGGGTGGATACATCATGATGGCGTGATTTTCGGCAACAAGATCGTCGGCAAGAATATCCCCTGCGCAATTGATGACGCGTCGGTTGATTCTGTTATGCCTCACGTAGCCCCAAGGTTCATGGGTAATGAGATGTTCCTTCTCGTGACATCCTCCCCTCAATGAATTGAGGGGCATCCTCAAGCGCGGGATGGCAGCTTTCGCCGCAGGTTAGCCAGCATTCTCCGGATGATCCGGATCATCACCTTGGCCTTAAGGGGTGTCACACTCCCCTTTCTCGCAGGGTCATGCCCCGAGAGCATCGAGCGCTCTAGCGGCTATGTTTATAGCTCCAACTCTGTCCGCATCAGACTGGTAGCCGCATTTCGTGCATTTGAACCAGCCCTGCTTCTTCCGATTGTAGCGGGAAACATTCCCGCACTTGGGGCATGTCTTAGAAGTCTCCTTGGGATCGACGTAGATTACGGGCACGCCTTGAAGCGCAGCTTTATACTCGATGAACGAGGCCAGCTCCCGGAAGTTCCAGCCCGACATCATCCGGTTGAACTTCTTGGATCCTTTGGTCCGTTCCCGGATGCCCAGCAGGTTTTCCAATGCAATCGCCTTGCTTTCAGCTTTCGCGATCTCGACAATACGCTTGGAAATACAGTGGTTGATATACCGCATCCATCTTCGTTCACGACCTGCTTCTTTCTTGACACGGGACAGTCTCCCTACCTGCTGGAGCGCTTTCCGCCGTTCTGCCCAACGCTCTTTTCGCCACCTTATCTGGCGGCCATCAAAGAAGATGTTGTTGGACAGCACAGCCAGTTTGACAATACCGAAATCGACCCCAATAATGCCGCCCGGCTCCTTATAGGATGTTTTATAAACCAGTGATTTTTATAAACCAGTGATATTGAAACGTACCATTCACCACTCTCCCTCTGCCATATCTCCATAGACCCCTGTCGACAGGAACCTCCTGCCAGGTCTTGGAGCCTTCTGGCGTGGTACTCAGAAGCAGCAAGAGGCATGGTTATCTGGCTTCTGCCGGAGGAGACGGGAAACTTGATAACCCATGTTCCCGATGGTAGCTGGTGAAGAGAGTAGCAGTCCTGCCGCACCATTACCGGAATTGTTTTCTCAAACTTAGGTGGGCCGGCCTTTTTGCCCCTGCGCTTTGGGAAAGAGAGGAGCGCTTGGCGGATAACACTTTGAGCATGGCGCACTGGAGCGTGCCCCGGTTAAGGTCGAAGAGGTCACGCGCTCGCTGGTAGGTTTCCCGGTTTAACCGGGTACGGCTGGTAGTATTGAGAATTTCTGCTTGTTCCAGAAACCAGGCACATGCTTGCCTGTAGCTTTCTAGCATTCGGCTCATTTTCTCCAGTTTGCCTTTGTTGGGCTTAAGGAGCTTGACTCTTAGAGTTACCGTCTGCATTTGGGCCTCTCCTCCGGTTTGCTTAAACTATAGCACAACCGGAAGTATAAACCAAGCCGCCATTCATCCCTTGATTGAAATCAGGGGCATTCTGGCAGGAAATTTGTAAACCTGGTATGTATATAATATGGGTCGATCCGACCGCCATTCACCGCACAAATGAGTGTCGGTCAGCCAGAGGCGCAGGTAAAAGGTCTGGTTGGTGTCGTTTCTGACCTGAAGGTCAATATAGTTAAAGAAAACAGTAGCGCCACTCCCAAAGGGGTTTTTAGCTGGGCAGGAGGCAACATCCGTATCCATTTAAGAATCCGCTACCCAACTTCAGCGGAGTATGAAAAAGAATTTTTACAAAACTTCCGCCATTCATCTCCCGGTTGGATACCGGGAAACGAATGGCAGCCGGTTATTTTTCCGGTGGTCGTGCTCTCTATGAGCGATTAGAACGGATACTGCCACCAAAAAACAAGCAAGATCAAGGGAGTATCAAGGGATAAAGGGTTTTCCCTACGGCCGGTGTCAGGCGGGCTGCAAGGTTATATTTGATGCTTCAGCAAAATAACTTTAACTAGAATACTTTTCAGGAGGCTGAAGCGATGAGTATGGAACCGCCAGAAACAAAGGGATGTGTAACACCCGCTGTTTTTAAGTGCGCTTACCCTGCACCTTACCCAGAAGTACGGGTGGCCGGACCAAACCCTAAATATGCCCAGCTGCTGTTGGAAGATTATGCTGGTATGGTCAGTGAGTTGACAGCTGTAACCCAGTACATCTATCATCACTTCGTGCTGGAAGATGAAAACAGGGAGGTGGCGGACCTACTATCCTGTATAGCACTTGTGGAAATGCATCACCAGGAAATACTTGCTCAAACAATAAAAATGCTGGGCGTTAATCCCCGTTACAGAACCATAGAGAGGAACAATACTGAAAGGTATTGGAATGCAACCTTTGTTTTCTATGGAACTTCTCTTTGTGACCGGCTCACAGCAGATGTCGCCAGTGAATGGGCGGCTATTGCCAACTATCGTAAACACCAGCGCATGATCGATGACCCGTATGTCAAGAAAATCTTGGATAGGATCATCTTAGATGAACTGCACCACGTTGTGTTGTTCAATCAAGTAATCGAAAAGTACTGCCAACCACATTTTCCTAAGTACAAAACGTAAGCTGGTTTTAAAGCAATAACACTTAGAAGCATCGATTGTGTAATATTACTGCGACTCTCTGTTTTAATGTTCAGCTTTTTTTCTGCACAGAACCAAGCCCAGGCCCAGACCGACCCAGCTCCCGGCAAAAGCCAGCAACCAGGCGTAAATCAAAGATTCTGGCCACGCCGCTTCCATGCCTGCAAACCAGGCTACCATCGGTGCAAATGCCCCTGCCCAGGCCAGAATGAAGGGCAACTTGACTGAATATTTTCCCGCCTGCCAACCGGCAGGAGTGCCTGACAACAACATAAGAAAAGCCCATCCCATGATCAATGCCGCGGCTGCCCGATCGCCTAAGCCCAGGGCCTTAATACCTTGTATATCTAACAAAAATATTCCACTAACAAAGCCAGCTGTTCCAACCAAAAGAGCAGGAAGAATTCTTTCCGTTAAACCGGGCTCATTCCGCATTTCACATCACCCAAATATATATTCGCTCCTCAATAACAATTTCCTACTGCCCGGGTGCAGTGGTTCGGGCGGTGCCTTTTAGTCATGCACCTGCCGGATGAAGGGCTTGTTTGCAGTCCACACCCAGAGCGCCTCACAGAGCAGACCGGTGATGGCTGTTAATACTCCGAGGGCGACGATGGTGTTCCCCCAATCGAGGGAGATGATGCTCATGCCGACACTTCCCATCAGGATGCCGAAACAGCTTATCAGGGAGGAGGCAGAGCCGGCATCACCCGCCTGCTGCTCCAGCATCAGGTTGGTACCGGGAGGACGCACGCAGCTTCCGGCCAGAGATGAGGGGAGTAAGGTAAGGGCGAACAGCCAGGGTCTGAAGTTGCCCAGCATGGTTATCAGCACCCCGCTCAACGCCACCACCAGAAAACAGGAGCTGATAATCGAGCGGCGGCTGAAGCGCTTGGACAGCTGCAGGTAGAGCATGGGCCCCGCTATCAACCCCATAGCGTTTAGGGCGAAGTAGTAGCTGTAGGTCTGCTCGCTTAAGCCGAATCCGTCGATATAGATATAGGAGGAAGAGGCAATGAAGGCCATCGAAGAGATTCCGAGGATCGAGAAGACGGCCAGCAGGGATGTGAAACCGGGGTTTTTGAGGACCGTTCCCAGCCTCCCCATCGTCTGTATTATCGTCCCTTCGTAATGATGCTCGATGGTTTCCTCCATGGCCAGGGCCCCGGCCAGCGATAGAAGCCCGATGCCGGCCAGGGCCCAGAACACCCCCCGCCAGGTGGTAAACTTCAAGAGGAAGGCTCCCAGCACAGGAGCAACGGCAGGTGCCAGGAGCACCATCGACTGAACCAGGGCCAAAACGGCCTCACGCCTCCTGCCGCTGTAGAGATCCTTGACCATGGCCGTTGCCACAGAACCGGCGGCACTACCTCCCACTGCCTGGAAGACGCGAAAGACGATCAAGAGATAAATGCTCTCGGCACAGGCGCATAAGGAGCTCGCCGCCGTGTAGACGGCCAGACCAATGAGCAGGATGGGCTTTCTCCCGTATTTATCGCTTAAAGGACCCCAGAGCAGCGTGCCGGCGCTGAAAAAAAGGAAAAACAGGATCAGGGTGAGGTTCGTCAGGTGTACGGAAGCCCGGAAGTACTCCGCGATACCGGGCAGGGACGGAAGATAGAGGTCCGTGGAAAGAGGAACGAAGGCGCTCAGCAGACCGAGCAGGGCGAGCAATCCCTTTTCCCCTAAGTATTTCTGCTTGCGGTTGATGTTGACGTCCGGAATCGACTCGGTTCTTAGCATTTCTTCTCCTTCATACAGTTAAGATAAATATATTTCATGAAACTCGAACGTTAACAGTTAACCCCATCATTTCTGACTAAAGATGTCACTAGAAAATTGTAATCAGATAAAAAAATAAAATCAATGGTAAGAGATCTACACGAGGGCACCTCACCGCATCTCACTCCGTTCGTTATCCTGTGCATTGTTTATTTCGTGGTTGGGATCTGCTGAAGCAGGAAAAAACCGGGGCAGGGGTTCTGATGTCCGCACACGCCCTAGATACAGCAGAAAAGGTATGTGATTCCATTTATATTGATCTCAAAAGGAAAACTGCTGATGAGAGAAAACCTGACACAAATTCGGCAAACCTGCGGACTGCCGGAGGGATCCCTGCTGAAGTGTTTTAATAAACTGCTGGAAAACAGCCGATGACACCAAAACAGCTTTTTTACAATGGCTTCGATCAGTGTGAAAATTAAAATACACCGCATGGAGCACAAGCATTGATTGGGCAGCAGCTCTCTACATCATTATCCCAGGTCTTATCATAGCAGCTATCTGCGACTGTGGAGCCACCTACCTGCCTGGTCAGTGGGGCCGTCCACAAACACACCTTCACTGCTATTATGTAACAAAATGGGTGGCATGGAAACATTTCGTTTGCCACCATACAGAATAGGGAATGTAACTTCAAACAGAAAATGCTGCCCGCTAATAGTAATAACAATAATACAAGCCCTGACGCATTATTAGTATTTACGCAGGTAATAGATATAATGCCCGAAATAGATAACAACCACAGCCAGGAGAAAGATACACGCCTCTATGGGGACCTTTCCGCTGCTGCCTGTTTCACCACCGATATAAGCCAGAAGAAGCAGGCACCCCCAAAGAATAGTGACATGGGCTGTTTTCCCGGTGATATACTCGGCGCGTTCATCGGGCTGGAGGGAAGCAGCACTCACAGCACCAGATTTTAGTTTGACTACCTTTTTGGCGGAAACCAGCATCATAATGATGTAAATTATCGCACCCGCAAGCCAGAAGAGTGTTACAGGAGAATCAAGTTCATTTCGGAAATAAGAGATCACAAACCAGATCACTGCTCCCAACAGATAGATTCCCCCGAAAATGATATAGGTGTAAAGAGCTTTAAGTGTGCTTTCCTTCTTTCTCATCTTCCCATTCACCTCTCTCAGTCCTATTCCCAGTCAGTGCTTTCCAGTTGAAAAACCTCTTCCAAAGGCACCTTGAAAACATGTGCCAATTTTAGGGCAAGCACAATAGAGGGTTTGTACCGGCCCGCCTCCAGGGAGTTGATGGTTTGACGTGAAACCTGGACTAAAGATGCCAAATGTTCCTGTGTCCAACCTCTTTGCTCACGCATTGCGCGGATGTTATTGATCAATATTTCACCACCACACTTGTAAAGCATGCTTTACATCATTATAGCAAAGAGGACGATCTATGTAAAGTCTGTTTTACATCTCCAGTGCATTTTTTCTTAAGAGGCAAAAACTCTTCACGCTTGGTGGTCTATACTACCTTTCTTCCCGGTGGCTTATCCTTCTACAAGATAAATGTTCCCCACTTTAAAACCTCAGATAGTGCAGGTAAACATGTTAATGGGGTCATATAGAGAAATATGTCAATATATCACCAGGTAGTTATATCACCGTGTAACTTTACCACTATATCACTAAAAAACAATATGCTGACTTGCTGGAATGTGACTATGCTGAAAAAAATTATAAAGGTATGAGCAACGTGAAAAACAACCTCACACCACCTGCTAAACCCAGTAATTACTATTGAAAATATAAGCCCAGCGATAACTATTTTTCAAAGGTTACATGAACGAGCCTTTTCCCTCTCACTTCCACCCGGGTTTAGATAGACTTTTCGCACGTCCAGGCGAAACGCCAGTATTCAGGATCCTTCCACCAGCACCAGTTATTAGGCATTCCCCAACGCCTGATCGCCGGAAAACCGGACATGCTTCCAATTAGGATCAGCCGCTGAACGAGCTTAGGATGTTCTATCGCAAAAGCCAGGGCGCATAGACTACCCATACTGTGGCCAATTACGTCCACACTTCCAGAAACTTGGCAGGCATTCAAGGTCTCCTCCGCGCATGCCAACATCTCCGGCAAATCCACTTGGGCAGGTCTTGTGGATCGGTATGCACCCAGTGGATCAAAAGTGATTACCTTTCTATCCAAGCTTACAAGCAGACTTGTCAATGCCCCTTCGGCCATAGATGTTGTCGTAAAACCATGTGGATAGGGCATAAGCAATATTGGATCGTCTTGTCCAATACAATAGATTGCTAAACCATCCTTGATTATGGTTGGTTCGACAGAAGTGTTATTGGCTTTGTCAAAAGCAACATTTTGCATGCCAATCATTAGTATTCACCTTCACCATATGTTTCATAGAATAATTCAACTTCGTCTAATGTTTTTAAGATCATTTCGTTACCATCCAAGCTTTCAAGATTTGCTGATCTTGGTCATCAGTCGGGAAGCCCATCTATCTGAAGATCCAAGCGAGCCCTTATCACTAACTTGTCTCAACTGCTTTCTCTTTCCCAAAAAGCGGTCAGCAGGTCCAGGACGATAAAGAAAATCATTCCTGCCAGGCATAGCCACCCGACCCAGTCACCCAGAAAGATGGCAGGCGCGTTTGCTGTTCCCAACGGAACATCAGCCACCAGCGTTGCCGGCTCAGAGACAGGCTTGACTGCCCGCTTAATGATGCGCCCGTAAGGGTCAATGATAGCCGAGTCGAAGGCAATATCAGCCTTGACCATCGCAACACGGTTCTCTACGGCGCGGAAGACAACGTGACTGTAATGCTTGGCAGCGATGGCCGGCCAGTCAAAGGATGGTACGGCAATGAGTTGCACTCCGTTACGGGCCACCCGGCGCGCCGTGTCGGTGAAGTCCAGGTCGTAACAGATGATGGTACCCAGTCGGCCGAGGGTTGTGTTGTAGACCGGGTAACTGCCGCGGGTCAGGCTGGTCTCACCGGCAAAGGCAACTGGATGGTCCTTGCCGTAAACGCCCAGGAACTCACCTTCTGGTGCAAGAACCGTCACCTCGTTCCGCAGCCCCTGTTCGGTCCGTATTCCGTAGCCTATGACCAGGTAGGTCCCGGTTTCAAACGCGAGCGCTCGTAATTCTTCGGTATGTTCCACTTGCGGGTCAAATGGCAACGCACCCTCGTTCCAGACAATCAACTTCGCACCCTGTGCGGCAGCCCGGCGGGTCTGAGCGTATAACCATTGCAGACCTTCTTCGCTGCGAATACGGATGGCGGGTTGGACGGCCGCCACTCGGACGTCCGGTGCCGGAGCGTCCAGCAACGCCATGCTCAGCCCGATCCAGGCTGCCAGGGCAGCCCCCACGCCAACCAGCCAGCTCCGCGCATGATGGAGGGCGACTGGTTGAAAAGCGGAATCAAGCCGCCAGCACCGGTCAAAGAGGGCCAGCGTTACCTGAGCCAGGGCGTAGTTTGTCAGCAGGATAAGCAGGCTGAGACCGTAGATGCCGAAGACGCTCACCGGTTGAATCAGCCAGGGCTGCTCGTAGAGAGCGTAGGCAGCAAAGCCCCATGTGCCTATCACCGGCACGAAGCCCCGGATCATCTCAATACCCACCCAGAGCGCCGCCCCCTGGAATACAAACCAGCGGTAACAGGTACGCTCGTGAAAGGCACGCTCGCGCCCGCCGACCAGTGCGGCAACGATACCGATCATTAGCGGCAGCCAGCGCATGTACCAGACGCTGTTGGCAAACATATTGCTAAAGTAGCCCCAGAAAAAGCCGCCGACGCTCACACCCGTGGCCAGGCCGGAGAGGCAGCGGGGAAGGATCCGGTGCTGGGCCACGAGCATCGGCACAAGCCCGACCCAGATCAGCAACCACAGGTCATAGGGCGGAAAAGCCAGGATGAACAAAGCAGCGCTTAGTGCAGCCAAAACCAGGCCAATTACGCTCCGCACCCAGAATTGTCGTCGATATGTCTTTTCGGTAGCACTATCAGTTACTATAGCTGTTTTCATTCTCAACTCCCCGGGGTTGCAGTAACCACCTAGTTGCCCCTGAAAAAAAACGATTTAAAACTCATCTTCCCTTGACATTGTTTTACAAAATCATCGGGTATCTCCTTCGGGGTTTTTCCTACATCAGGCTGGCTATTCTCTGTAGGTTATAGACAAATATCCCGTTTGTCACCCAGGTTTTGGTTCCCTCATAGCCTCTGGACAGACTACGCCTGAGGCGTCCCAAGACCTGCAATATAAGCAGCACTTTTACATCCGTGATCGGTTTACCAGCTAATGTTATTCAGTGCCATTAAATCCCTGGGAATTAGCCGCTGTCACCTTGTCCTTTACCCAGGATCCGATGCACATGATCTTGAACCGGCGGTCCTGCCGGGATAGATCCTGATGCTCTTTGTGTTGCCCGTGATCCCGAGCACGGTGTGTATCTTAAGCTCGGCTTTGCCCCTTGCCCGGGGAACTGTTTGGCCAGCTTCGTGGAAGGGATTTAACCCGTTTTCTTTTGCCGTTTCTATGATACTGTAGGTAATGGCACTGGCTTTAGCACCCCGCGGGGTGTTGGCAAACAACCAGTTCTTGCGGCCAATGACGAAGGGCTTGATGGAGCGCTCGCTGCGTTTGTTGTCGAGTTCCAGACGCCCGTCTTGCAAAAAGGCTACGAGTTTATCCCACTGGCCCAGGCAATAGTAAATCGCCTGCCCAAAAGTGCTTTTGGGCAGTACCCGGGATTTCTGGGTTTTTAGCCATGCCAAAAAGGCGTCCAGCACTGGTTTGCTGCGCACCTGGCGGTTTTGATATCGTTCTTCCGGCGTTTTATCTTTCAACTCGCCCTCTATGGCAAAAAGCCGGTTGCAGTAATCCAGCCCCTCCCGGGCGGCTACGGGTGCATTGCGTTTATCTTCCGGCAGGGCCTTTAAGGCTTCGTCGAACTTGCGCCGGGCATGGACCCAGCAGCCGACCAGGGTGACATTGACAAGCTCATTGTAGCCAGCATAGCCGTCAACGTGCAAATAACCCTTAAAACCTGCCAGGAAGCGGCGGGGGTGTTTGCCGGCCCGGGTGGTCTGGTAGTCGTAAAGGATTATAGGAGGTCCGTCCCGCCCGGTACGATCTCTTCCTTCTCGCAGCGGCGGCAGGAATAGACGTAGCGCACATGTTTAACCACTTTCACCTGGGCCGGGATGACCTTAAGTTCCTGCCGCACCTCGGTGCTCATCTCATGCAGGGGACCGCCGCAGCACGGGCAGACCCGCTCTTCTTCCGGCAGGCGGTGCTCTACTACGTCGGATCGGTCCTGGAAAAGATAACGGAAATCTTTTCTTGCAATTCAGCGGCGTACAACATTCCTCGGGAGTGCCTTGGGTTACCAGCGCTCTCCAACTGTTTAGATATTCTATCCCTTGATTCAAAGGTCCGTGCTGTCATACATTATGTGACACAGCTTGAGCCCTTGTCTCTCAAGGTTTTTCGACGCTTTTGTGATACATCAGCCCTCTTTTGCGAGGTTCGGTGTGACACATCCCTATTCCTTGTGCCGCCAGGGGACCCTGCGCTTCCTGTGACACATGATTGTTTATGAAAGCTCTTCTTTATCAGGACTGCCTTGAACCTCTTCTTACGGTTTCTTCTACGCTGCTCAGCTGTCCGTCGATTTCGTTGAGCGTCTTCTTGATGGCCAGCCAGCGAACTGGGTGTAAAGGGATTGCATGGAGCTGCTCTTCAAGATTGACAAACCTGTCTTTGAGATTTTTGCATAATGCCAGCGTTTTCTTAACGGCAAATGATACCTAAAATTTTTTGTATGCTACTCCAATAGGCTGAAATTATTTCTATGCCGGTCAAACTTCGGGCGTAGCGCCACCGTGCCGTCTGCCCTGACGTTGCAAAAGTTGATAGTGTACCGTCCCGCGTTTTCCTGCAGTTTGCCGAAAGAAGCAGTGCTGCGAAAAGTGCGGCCTTCATGTCCAGTATCTCTCACGGATTTTCGCCCCTTCCAAGGACAGCTCTCGTAAGCTCCTGGACTTCCCCCGCGGGGGATTCGAAGAGACGCCGCAATTCGGAATTAATTCCAGTATAAGGTCTTCTCCAGGGAGATAAGCCCTTCCATGCCCTCAATTGGCCTGCCAACCACAGGTACCGGTCGAGTTCCCGGGTGGTCACGGGAAAATCCAGGGCATCCTTCAACGCTGAAAAGCCCGCCGCAAACTGCTCATACGAGAGCCCTTCCCTGCCCTTCCCATTCAAATGGTATGTGAGCATCTTAACCGCATACGAGTCGTAAATCGGAAATTGATTCGGATCAATAAAAAAGTGGGCGAATTTGGACGCAAAACTCCGAAACGTCCATGTTATGTGCTTTGACCCCCTGACAAATTTCACCTTTGCCAGCTCCTCTACGAGGGCGGGTGTAGCCGGTACCGCGGTATTTCCCAAGACGCTGCATAAGTGTTCGGCCAACTCTGCTACGGCGTAAACCTGGGTTCCGTAGAGGGCGTTGACGGCTGCCGCTTTGAGCAGGATCGATTTAAAATCGAAGCCCGGAAAAGACCGGGCAAGGGAATCCAGCGCCTCATCCGTCGCCTGCCACCCCTTGCATTTCTGGTACAACTGCAGGGCAGCTTCCATCTGCCGGCGCTGGAGAGGAACGGCCGGTTTTTTAGCCATTACTCACTTCATCTCTTCCTGATACGATCTTCGTTTTTGGGCAATAAAAAAAGCCCCTCACCTGAACAGTGAAGAGTGTCGGAACAGAGACTATTCGGAGTAAGGAATCACCTTATCCAGCGGAACGCGATATCTTCCCTGGTAGCAATAAGGTCGAACTCATGGTGATCCGCAGATGCAAGGCTGGCACCGATCCTTTTCCAATTGCTTGGACTGCAGGTATTTTTCTACGTTAAAGCCCTTTCCCTTCAAAATCCCCCGTACCTCACGAATTGGATCTTCCACAGGTTTGAGAAGAAATCCCTCGCGCACCTCCACAATGGTTACTTGCTTGCCTTTCAGTTTTCGCGTTACCTCTGCCGGCAAATTTAGTTCGTCCGCATTCACTTCGTGGATTCCTTTTAACGCCTACGGTTAAGGGTTATTTTTCATCCAGGTCCGAATGGCGACAAGTACTTCTTTTAAATCAGTCTCAGACGAGGCCAGTACGTTTTTCTCGTTATAAACATGCTTGTGATGTGGGTAGGTTTCTATCTCTGGCCAATGCGGCGCATTGTCCCATCAAACTAGTAGTTTATCATTCTTGTCCTGCCAGTGATAGACGTATTTGCGTTTTTGGGCATCAAAAATGTAGTCCCGTACATGCAGTTTACTACCGTCATTAAAGGTAATTTCCAGTTGCAGAGCGCTGTCATTGCCCTCAACTTCAAAACGTAGAACTTCCAGGTGAGCAATGATATCCGAAAACGATTTTAATATATTACCGATATGCATTTTTTAGAACCTCTAATCGCTTCTGCCACAAAGCGAGGGTATTTTCCGCAAACTCCCAGTCCATTAAGTCGTTTTCTTCTTCAAAGACTTCTGCTCCAACAATACTATTTACCTTGCGTTGAAATTCCTGGAACGTTAGGCCATATTTCTTCCTGAATTTTGCACATTCGCGTTCATATCTACTAATCTTTGCAAGGGCGACCATTAAAGAAATCTCGCGGGTAGCCTCCTTCTCAGAAGCAAAACCGCCTTCGGCCAGAGTGCGAGCAATCACTTGATTAAGCTCAAAATTAAAACTTTCCATTCGGACTTCACCACCCTTTCACGGCCCATTGGAAATCCTTCCTGGTCGATACTTCACTTTAATTTTATATCACGTTTAATTTTTGGGCAACAGCGGCTTGTGTAACCTTCGGTCGGCGTAGGCAAATGATGATAGGGCGCTTTGTGCTCTCTGGCGATCTTTTCGATCTCGTCAGAAGTCAGACGCCTGCCAGAAGCTTCCGCTACCTTCTTAAAAGCCGCTTTTATGTTCGCGGCCTGGAAAAGTTCACTTTTGCTTGTCTTGCGGTGTTGTGAACCTACTCTTTCCCATCGACCAAAGCACGAAGCCTTTAATGGTAATTATTTCTCCCCGGGTCGTCCATAGACGCCTCCAGCATAAACTGAATTAATGAAAAAAGTGCAGTTATTTGCTTGATAATTGGAATCTGCTTCGAGGTACCGGTAGGCTTAGAGGTGAAAGGGTTTTTGCCCGTCACCGGGCCTTAATAGGAGGTGGGGGCCATGGCAAGGCGGGAATTTGAGGTGATCATAACCCGCACCGGCTCCCAGGATGAACGCGAACAAGCCTACCGGGAAGCGATTCGCTTTCTTCTGTTCCGCCTTCCTGAACAGAGCAGGAAATTCCCGCAAGCACGTCAAAGTAAAGTTACGCTGAAGGAGGAACAGGGAACGTGACCGCTGCACTGATATATTTACGAGTGTCCACTGAGGAACAGGCCGAACGCGGCTATTCCATTGCGGCGCAGCGGGAGGAATGCAGGGCCAAGGCCCGGGAATTAGGCGCAACTGAAATAACAGAATTTGTAGACGAAGGGGTCTCGGGCTCAATCTTAGAGCGCCCCGCCCTGGTGGCGGCACTGGAAAAGCTTAAGGCCGGCGGCATCCGCTGGTTTATTTGTTTAGACACCAGCGTTTGTCGCGCAGCGTAGCCCACCAGCTTTTATTGATTGACGAGATAAAAAAAGCAGGAGCGGAACTCATTTTTGTCAAATCCAAGTTTACCGACACCCCTGAAGACCGTTTCCATTTAACCGTACTTAGCGCCGTTGACGAATACGAACGCGCCAGGACCAGGCTCCGTTCCTTAATTGGTAAGAGAGCCAAGGCAAAAGCGGGGAAACTTACTCACAGTCCTGGACTTTACGGCTATGAATTTGATAAAGAAACAGATACCCTCGGCGGAAACTTATACCAGACCCTTCACCAGTAAGGTGAAGGGGTTTTTGTTACCTCCCGCCTTGCCGTCTCAACGATCCAAGGCTTAAGAATGGTAATTATTTCTCCCAAGACCGTCCATGGCCGCTTTGAGCAATTAATGAAAAGGTGCAGTTTTTTGCTTGATAGTTTGGAATTACTAGGAGATACCGGTAAACTTAGAGATGGAAGGATTTTTGCCCTTTCGGATTGCAATCTTTCGGCCGCGCTTTAACTTTTTTAACCCCCTACGCCGCTTTTTTTAATAGGATAACAAGGAAAGGAGCGTGAACATCGTGCTTGAACTTAAAAAGCAAAAAAGCATTATGGCAGAAAATTTACCGTTAGTATTAACCGTTCAAGAAGTTGCCCGTTACTTGCGAATAGGAAAAAGTCTCGCCTACGAACTAACTAAACGCAAGGACTTTCCCGCGCTTCGGATAGGTCGCACTGTTCGAGTGCATAGAGACGCTTTCTTGCTCTGGCTGGAGGAAAACCTCAAAAAGTAGAAAAAATAGAAGGCATTCTCCCCGATCAACAAGAAATATATATTGTTTTGGCCGGGGAGCCCCGGAAGGGGAGTAAGTGTAAACAAGAAAATGGAAGGGAGTATAGAAAAAAGAGGAAAAAATACCTGGCGAATCAGGTATGAACTGCCGCGAGACCCCAAGACCGGCAAGCGGCGTCAGGGGTCCAGAACCGTTCATGGAACGAAAAAAGACGCTGAAAAAGTTCTTAGAGACATACTTACTCAAATTGACCAGGGAACGCACATTGAGCCTTCTGATTTGCCTTTAGAGAAATTTCTCAATCAGTGGCTCCAAATGCACCGCGCCAACATTCGAGATAAAACTTTCTATCGCTACGAAAGCATAATCAGAAATCATATCAATCCAACGCTGGGGAAAATACCTCTCAGTAAACTAACACCATATCATATTCAGTGTCTATACACTGAAAAACTAGCGGGAAACAGGTCAGACGGGGAAAAAGGCGGTTTAAGCAAGGCCTCAGTGCGCTACATTCACAGCGTTCTCCATAAGGCTCTGGAAACCGCTGTAAATCTGGACATGATTCCACGAAATCCGGCGGATAAAGTTCACCCGCCGTCGCCGGAAGACATTGAAATTACCCCACTGACGGAAGAAATAGCACGTTTCTTAGACGCAGCCAAAGGAAACCGTTTTGAGGCGCTGTTCATCACGGTCCTGGGAACCGGCTTGAGAAGAGGAGAAGTGTTGGGCTTACGGTGGGAGGATATTGACCTTCAGAACGGACTTTTGACGGACCAGAGGACGCTTGAAACGGCAAAAGGGAAGCTCCAATTCGTTCCGCCGAAAACTAAAACTTCTAAGCGAACAATTTTATTGCCGTCATCCGTCGTTGAAGCATTGAAAAAACACCGCATACAGCAAATGCGGCATAAACTTCGCCTGGGGCCGATGTATGAGGACCAAGGGCTGGTATTCCCCAGCGAAACGGGTACACCTTTAAACCCCGACAACCTGGACCGCTATTTCAAGCCGATACTAAAAAAAGCAGGGCTGCCGAACATCCACTTTCATGACTTGAGGCACACCCACGCAACCCTGCTAATAAAGCGCGGTGAAGACATAAAGATGGTGAGCCAGCGTTTGGGCCACAGCGACGTGGCCTTCACCATCAGGGTTTACCACCACGTAATGCCCAATGTCGAACGCGAGGCCATGCTCCGTTTCGACGAAGTGCTCCAAGGAAGCGGGCAAAAAAATAGGACAGGATATTAACCCTGTCCGCATCTTTGCGGCTCGTGACCAAACGGTGACCAAAACCCATTTACTTCCAACATAGTCACCGCTCCGTGTCCCGCAAGCCGCACCATTACTAGCTTTTCTGGAGCTGATGGTGGGATTTGAACCCACGACCTGCGCATTACGAGTGCGCTGCTCTACCGCTGAGCTACATCAGCACTTATGTTTTTCAGGGATATTATACAGCACGAACGCCGTCGTAGCAAGATGCTTAAAGAAACCGCCTCACCTTTATGACCTAATCAACAACTGCCTTAACAAAAGCATCTGACGCATCAGCATAGAACTCGATGTTGATCTTCGTAGCCATCTCATCAGGAAGATCGAAGAGCTGCCTTCGAGAAGAGATGGGCATTAACAACGTCGTAGCTCCTTTCTCAAGGGCCAGTTCGGCTACAGCTACTGGATTTGTTATCATCTCAATTGAGCCACCAAGGTTTAAGGCTCCGACTATGATCAATCCCCCCTTAACGCTGCGCTCGATCAGAGCGCTGCAAAGGGCAATCAGCACCGGTAAACCGAGCCCCTGGCCGGAACGTTCCGCGTCCATGGCTCTCAGCTGAATGGAAAACTCATGGGCGCGCGGATCGCGGTCCCCGACCAGTTCTTTGGCCCTAACATACAGGTTCTGTTCACCGTAACGCACGCTCTCCCGAAAGGCAGGCGGAACGGGCGCATTAAGTATTTTTACCCCACTGCCGGGACCAACGGTAACCTCTATCCGATATAAAGCCGGGGAAGCGTTCTGACCGCCGGGGCTGATCGCCCATACCTGCCCCGGTGGCAACGGATCACTGTCAATGGCTTTGTCGCTGTGGAGTTCCGGAGTGGAAACAAACTGTTCCACTCCATCCACTCCCATAGAGTAGCTGAAATGCGTATTCCGAAATTCTGTCATCAGACAGCGCTTTTGCTGTTCCTTCACCCTGCGACGCGATTCCAGGGCCATACGGACGATCTTTTCCAGCTCTTCATCAGGTATCGGCATCTCGGGATCGGGGAATAGCAGCTTGATAAGGCCGCTAACGGTTTTATTAACGGCTTCAATATCCCGACCGCTGAGAGCACCCCCCCAGTTAACACGCCCCTGCAGCACGGAAACCCGGCTACCATCACGGAGTTTGTGCCAGCATTCCGACAGAAAGTCGCTGACCAAACCAAAGTGATCCGTGAGCTGAATATTTGGATTGAGTTTGGGAAACTCCCATCCCGGAACATAGGAATGAATACGGTCCATAAATGCTGTATCATCCCGCATTTCCGGCGGGAGGAGGCTAAATAGATGGCCGATGCGCTGCTGCTGCTGAACATCGACATCAAAGTTCCCGAGCATCACAATACTGCCGGAAGCACGGATGCTTTCCTTACCGCGGGAGAATTCACCGGAAGCCATGTATCCTTTCATAATGTTGACTCCGTCTTTCTGATCGAAGGATATGCCGGATACTTCATCAAAGCACACCACATCATAGTGGCAGACAAGACCACGCTGTCCTGTGGCATTATTCACAAACATTTTGGCCACTGTGGCTTTACCCCCTGAAATTAAATGGGAGTAAGGAGAGACTTGCTGGAATAAATGGCTTTTGCCGGTCCCCCGGGGGCCTATTTCAACAAGATTGTAGTTTCGCTCTACAAAAGGCACCATTCGCAACAAGGCGATACTCTGAGCCCGTTCCGAAAGCGCCTCCGGTTCTAAGCCTATGGAACGTATTAGAAGACGTTTCCATTCGTCAGTGGTAAATTGTCTCCTCCCTCGCTGTAGCACTGCCAGTGCATCAACTTTTGAAAGTTGGATGGGTCGTAAACTCTCGATCGCAAATGGACGACCGTACTTCTCCTGGGCAATGGCAGCATCATAGATGAGGGTAATTTCTGCATAAAACCCATCGGTCAGCATGCGCTCATTTTTATGCACCAAGTCATCGTCAATTCGGACCTCTTTCAGCCCCAAGCTCGGCAGCTCGGCAATAAAACAATCGTTCTTGGTATCCAATCGAGCCTTGATGAGATCGATTAGTTTGATCGAACCAATCTCTCTTGCCCGTGCTTTAAAAAGCTCTTCTTCACCGGTCCTAACCGTGCGATCCCTTAACTGCCTCTCCACAATCTCCAGACCTTCCTCGATCTCCTTTTCATCGACACTTGCACAATACCTGCCCAGCAGGAATTCTACCACGTATGTAGGCACAGGATACTGCCGGCTGTATTTTCGCACCAGGTCTTTCCGAACTATATACCCATCGAATACAGAAGCTGCCAGTTTATCGAGGGCGTCAAGCTCCATCTTTTAATCCTCACCTCCAACGGTGGTTGCCTGCTTTGCAAGCACGCGTCCTGATGGGTCGAGCAGGACAAGACTGACCGTAGTTCCTTCCAGGGAATCATCCGCCACAAGAAGTCCTACCCGTCCGGTGGAATCAATCTGCTTGGGCGTAGTAATGCTGGAATTCGGATCATTGGGTTTTGTTCGCAGGTCGGCCATGACTTCGCTGCTAACGGCGTCGACTGCAACGCGGCAACGCATCCCCAACCATTGAATTTCCCTTATACTAACAGCTACCGAAGGCAGCTCGAACGAATTAAAGGTCAGGTCAGGGATAAGGCACTCCTGAAGGCTGACACCTCCGTGGGCATACTCATTACCTTTGACGAAACAATAGACCCCAGGTGCAAAGGCAAAGTACTGACAGGCATTCCAATACCATCCGGCAGTCGGCACATCAACGCAGGTTCCCTGTCTGATGGCGGCGCATCTCGTCCAGCGGCTTTCGGTGAGGTATTTGGGTAGCTTCATGGCCGGCAGCCCACCCGGAACCAAAAGCCACCCATGGTCTGTGACAATGCGTACCTGCTTCCAGCCGGCCTCCAACAAATCCTGGACTCGCTCCAGAACCAGCTCCAGCTGTTCATCAATGCGGGCAGCGAGCCTGCTTTGCAAGGTATGACCCAATCTGTCAAATTCGCCAAATTCCGTCCACCCACGTGCTCCACGCTCACCCGGGTGGCCCGTTTCAAAGGAATTAAACACCTGATAGCCTGCTTCCGCTAAGAGCTTGCGAAACCGGTCGGTAGTTAGGGGAAGGTTGGTCTCACCGACCTCCGGTACAAATTCATCGCCGGGCAGGTCGCCGGAAAGCTTTCCTGCGAGAGGAGAGACTGCCGGTTTGCACGTTGCAGTTACCGTGGGCAGTCCCGCCCAGCGCCAGTCTACATTTACCTGGAGCTGTCTTTCCTCGGCCATCGCAACCATTCGCCGGGCGATGTCGAACCGAAGTCCGTCCACAAAGAGCAAACACTGCCCGGGGTCGGCGGCCACTAAGGCCTGGTCTTTGCCGATGGCGTCCGGAAAAGGAAAGGTCGTAATCAAATCTTGGTAATGCCGGGCTGCATCATCCAGCCAGGGGAGGTAAATGCTGCGAACAGCAGCCTGGATCGCCCTGGCATCATCTGCTGATTTCACGCTGCCTATTGCCCTCAACACGGCATCATCGGCCAGATACCCACTCTCTGTATACAGATCGGCCATTGCCTTGGGCGAGCCGCCTCCAAGGCCTTGAGATGTTCTTCGGGCCAGGGTTACGAGGTGTTTTAAAGCCTCGGCTAACGGGCTCTGTCCCAACCGCGCCCAAACCCACTCCCTACGCATGCCGTGTTTTTCCTCGAGCTCCTCGATCTTTTGCCTGGCAGCAGCCGGAGACAATCCTTCCAATTCCAAAAGGCTTCGTCTCAGCAAATTTTCATCCTTCTCGTTTTCGTCCGGCCAGGGCTCCCTGTCAAATATCAACCTTGCCGGTTTGGCGCGCCGCAAGATTTCAGGAATGCCCGGGTAAATTGCCGCCGATTCGGCATATCTTTCCCATAAAGCCTTCCACTCTTCTTTTTCCCGCAACCCCAGTTTTTCAGCTGCGACAAGCTCGCCCTCCCCTTCCGGGTCGAAACCATACTCGGCCTTGCAACGGGAACAAAATGCTTCCCACTTCTCATTCCCCCATTTCTCACGCACCTGAACCGGGTCGTTCAGCCATAACAGCAAATCCCGGGATGTATCAGCAACAATCAACTTATCAAAGTCCTCGGACTCCAGGCGTTTGCCTCGCAAGCGCGAAACAGGGGTGATGGCCAATTGCGGCAGTGCCCGAAGCATCGCCTGGCGGGTCTGCTTGTCTTTAGCAACATCCAGACCCAGCCCCTCTTCAGAAACAAGAAACGCCTCAACTGTCCAGTCTTTGCCGTTGCGCTGCGTCCAAACCGTCCCGCGATACTGCAGCTCCACCAGCGGCTTGAGGCCGTTCGGACACTCCTCACCGGCCCGGAGTATCTGCCGGCCAACGTTCGGCAGGTATATGATGGGGATGACATTCTCCGGCAGCTCTAATTCCGGTAGCATCCGTTCAATGACACACCGCAACCAAACTGCCGGGCCGGTTTTTTCTCCCGGATTATAATCTCCCAGGGTCAAAAGCTCCGGCATAAGATGGCGCAATTGGGATACCAGAGGCTGCCATTGGCCGTCGGCATCGGTCCAGAGAATCGCTGCCGGCGGGACAAGGGTACCCGGATCATACCGAGCGGCTCGAAGCAAAGACCGGCGCACGGCTTCTAGAAGGGTATTCGCCGACATTTCACTTGTTCTATTCGACATAGTTATCTACTCCTGTTCGCATTCTCACGCGCTTTCCTCTTTTCTTCATTGGTTAAGTGCACGTCGTTGACCCGGTCGCCGGTAAACTGACCATTATTCCAGAACCAGGGAAACTGTTCTTGAGGGCGCCTAGGCTCTTTGCCGCGATCCTTTCTCCAATTGATATTCGGCTTCCACCGGAGGATGCCAGCACCTTTCCGGCCGCCGGGAAGGTCAGAAGCCATAAACGGCCGGATGTTGACCCTGACTCCGTCATTGATGTCCGGTTCCCAGCCGATGGGCTGCTGTTCGATAGGCTTCCAGCGAACGAAAATGTCGAAAGGAGGTTCCCCTTCGAGGATGGCGATGAGGCGTTTCTGCAGTTCCAATGCCGCCGCCAGTCGATCCTCGGCACCCCCTTCGCCCCGTTTCACCCCATCTTTCTGCCGGGTAATCCACTCACCGAGATAACTATAAGTGAGGCTTTCTAAAACCTGCCTGCCCTTGCCGTTGCCCCCGGCCAGCTTGTGGTAGTTGACCAGGGCATGGAAACCGTCGCGCCGGCGCCCGTCCCAGATATGCCAGATGAAGGGTCGGTGGTGAAAGAGCTTGCAGTGCTGTTCAAAGAAATCGCTGCGGAGCCACTCGTCAAGCTCCTTCGCTTCAGAGCCCGTTGCTGCGATAAGTTCCCGCTCTTTTTCCGGCGACCAGTCATCACCATAGGCAGCGGCAAGTAAAGCCCGCAGGCGTTCGGCAGCCGGGTCTTCTCCGCGGACGGCGGGAAGGCAGACTATTCCTTCGTTATCAGCGTAACTTTCCAGTTCCCTGCACCGCCGTACCAACCGGCGTGCCTCCGCAGACAACCGCATCGAGTCATCCAGCTCCGCCGGCCAGCGGTAGCCCAAAAGGCGGGCCACCGCCACCTGAAGGGGGCTGGTAGAAACTGTCGGGTGCCCGTGGAAGATCCATTGGGTTGGGTCATCCGAGTAAGGTTCGGGGAGGCCCTTTGGATACTTCTCGGCGGCGACTTTCTGCCAGTATTCCAGGTCGAAAGGAACGTTCGCAAATACCCCAGGAGTTACAAGAATTTTCTGGTCAAGTTTCCTAACTTCTCTTTCAAAGACATCAGATTCTAGAAAAGCCCAGATAGCAAGTTTGTTTAAAGAATTGAAGGGGATTATCGTCGCAAGTACCTTGCTATAAAATTCTCCATTGTATATTGATGCCGTAATACGCCTAGAACCAGAAACAAAAAAACCTTGTTTACCTATAGCCTCAAGACCTTGGATTCGTGCGCCATCTGATTTAGCGAGCTCACAATTATCATTTGGCCAATCCCATACATGGCTTCGTCCCGAATACACGCCTTCATCAGGTGCAGATAATAAAAGCTTCCATCGCACGTTGAAGCTATTGAATTCCCAAAAACAACGGACAAACCTAGGCTCATCACCGGTCGATGACCCTTGAAGTATTGAACAATACTGCCCTAGCGTTTCATCGACCAATGGTATTTCTGTAATTGTAACTCTTGCTTCTGGATTTTTAAACTGATTGCTCTGATCCACAGTCCGAAGCTCTCCTATACAAAGAAACCGATCTTTCTCCCGTGCCGTGCGGGGGGCGGTGGCGTCGAGGCCGGCGAAGGTGTGACCATCTGACGGAGCAGAGGTGGAAATGGCAAGTAAAACAACATTCACTACCTCGCCTGATATAGTCTCGAATGCACCCGGGCCAAGTTTAGCAACGATATCCCATCGTCTTGTTTTCAGCATACGGGTTCGAAACTTCTTATAGGCGGTCAAAAAAAGCCAGTTCTGCGGCAAAACTAAAGCCGTTGTGCCTTCAGGCGAATTGAGTCGGAGCAGGCGGTTTAGAAAAACAGTGGCAATATCATTTTTAGCTTCGTTATAATACTTGAGGCAAAATTCCTTAAGCTTATTGGCCTGCTTCCCCCGGGCCAGGTACGGCACATTGGTGATTATCAAGTGGTAGCGCCCGCCGAGAATCTGAACTGCATCAGCGATGCCGCAGGCGGCAACGCCTAACTCATGCTGCTCGTAGTCGTCTTTCTCCACAGACATAGCCTTCTCCAACAAAGGGCGGAGTTCATCAAATCCGGCTTCAAACAGGTTATTTTCTATAGCGGAACCCGGATCGATGAGGCTCCCTAAAATGGGAGCATCCTGGAAAAGCTCATAAAGCCGGGCCATGCCGTTGCGCAGGCGCTCGTCATCTCCCGCCAGGGCGAGCCAGTCTTCCTTTTTGGCATTAGGGGCGATGCCGGAACAGGCTATTCGCATCTGAGGCAAGGAACGGTATCCGCCGGCGCCGGGATAGGTCCAGGCCGCCAAGGCCAGGGCAAAGGCGGCGATCTGCGTGCAGCGCTCATCGATCTCCAGGCCGTGGAGATTATCTCTCAGGACGGCATCGCATGCCTCCCGGGCCGTCAGGCCTTCCTCGGCCATACGAATCGGGACCAGGTGGTAGAGCGCCGCGACCAGGAAATGTCCCGAGCCGCAGCAGGGGTCCAGGATTTTAAGACCGGCCGCCCGTTTCGGCCATTCTTTGAAGGTCCCGGCGGCGGGGCGCCACGGCCCCTCCCCATCGCCGGTGCGGACAAAACGAAGGTAATCCCAGGTTACACCGGGTAATGAAACCGCCCTGCGAAGCTCTTCCTCACTTTCTGCCTGCCCGGCCAGCTGCGGATTTTCCGCCAGTACCCTGCCGGCGTACCAGGCGCCAATGGTGTTGTGAATAAGGAAATTGACCATATAAGGCTCCGTAAAGAGTTGGGTAACGGCCGGCAATTCATCGGCGCCGATTTTATTGCCCGACTCGTTGACCTGTTTCTTCCTCTTGCTCTGCCAGAACTGGTAGACCCATCCGAGGGCATCGCTGGCTTTAAAGATATCCGGCTCCAGGTCGTCGAGCAACTGCTCCAGCTTTAATTGATATTCGTACGGAAAAGCAACCTGCAGCACCGGGTCATCCGGACGAAAGATCTGCGGCAGCATCTGCTGGGCAAAACGGCTGGCCAGGGTCCAAAGATCGCTGCC
Organism: Thermacetogenium phaeum DSM 12270; assembly: GCF_000305935.1. Taxonomy (NCBI): domain Bacteria; kingdom Bacillati; phylum Bacillota; class Clostridia; order Thermoanaerobacterales; family Thermoanaerobacteraceae; genus Thermacetogenium; species Thermacetogenium phaeum. Next base: position 2,235,893 of record NC_018870.1, read on the forward strand.
TTCCTCCCGGGCCAGTTCATCACACTCATCCAGGCTGACGGCCACCCCCATCTCCGGCTCGATAAGGAGGTCATTTTCCGCCAGGAAACGGGCAAAGAGCATCCGATGCCAGTATTCGTAAGCACACTCCTGGATCAGATGGATAATTTCCAGTTTTCCGCTTTTGTCCTGCTTATCCCCCAGCTGCCGCGCCCGGGCACGGAGGTGGTTGCGAAGCCGGCGCTGTTCCGAACTCATATGGCTGTAAGGCTCGTGATGGTGCACAGCTAAAGCCTCCAGGGCCGCCCTGGCTCCGGCCTCGGCAACATCCCGGGCTTCGACGACAGTACGTTCAAGTTTATTTCGCTGTTCTGCTGACAGTACCGGCATCCATTTCCCCCTCCTACGAGATCACAATGGGGCCGCTCTTAATCCTTTCTAGAAGCTCTCTCTCAATTTCAGCCACCCAGGCTTTAACATCATTTTCTGTCCTCAGAATGCTGCTGGTCAGTTTTACCTTTTGCGTTTTTGGCTCAAGCAGCTTGGCAGCCGCCATGGCAGCATTGCTAAACTGCTGAGGAAGGGCATCCGTCCTGGTTTTCCAGCTGGACAGAGGGGCCTCCTGGAGACTTCGAAGCAAGGATTCATCATCTTCTACGGAAAGTTGGGGAACGCTGGCAATACCTTCAGCCGCAAGAATTTGTTGCTGCCGTTCCGGAGATAGCTTCTGCCAGTTCTCATTACCCTCGAGAGCTGCTTTCTCCCGGTTATATACCGCCTCAAAGTTGTTATAAGCCTGCCTGACAGCGCTGCGGAGCGCTTTAACGGCTGCCCTGTAAATGTCCGGAACCGGATCGGGTTCCTCTAACAAGCGACGTTCAGAGCACACAGCATTGGCCTGTTTTTGCAGTTCTTCTCCTTCAGGGAGGCCATGGGCGTGTTTTAACAGGAGCTGAAGTCTATCCCAGACAGGCTTGCGCTTTGCCGCCAAGTCCGCCAATGCTGACCACCTCTGCAGTTGTTGGGCTAAGGTGTCAAACTGTTCCAGTATCGCTGCCAGCTGTTCATTACCGGCCAGCCCCCGCATTGCTTCCAAATGGGCCTTAGATGGACGCTCGGGCAGTGGCGGATCGCCGCCGGCACGATCGGCCAGATCCATAAGCCTGGCAAGAAATTGCCCGGCAACAGAAGATTCCTCCCCCGCCTTGTAGCGAAGGCCTGCCGTTTGAAAGAGCTTGCGCAGCTTCATGCGGCTGCGGGCATCTATGGTTACCGTTTCCACCCGGAAGTCGGTAGCCGGAATCTTGGCCTGATCCAATTGACCGCGCTCTAGCTGGGCACCTTTATAGACAGCGCGCAGATGTCCGGTGGCGAAAAGCGTGATCAAAGCAGCGTCAATAGCATCACGCGGCCAGCCGTAAGGTGCTTTTTCAAAGGTTTCGCGAATTTCCTTCCCTGTCTTGCCGGATCCGATTGCGGAAAGAATTGCTGAACAGACAGGGTGTTTTTCGGGCGCATCGTTCCAGCCTACGGCCTGGAAGGCGTCTTCGTTGCCGTTCTTTGCCCTATCGAGAACAATCGGCCAGCGGTCGTCGTCGGCTTCCCGGAAGTTCGGAAAGAGGCGGTCCAAGGATGCTTCTGCGGCTGCCAGCACTTTTTCTTTGATGGAGAACTCAAAACGCTCTTGCCCCCCGCCTTGAAACACCCTGGCCGCATTAATCACATCCCGGATAATGCTGTCCCGGGCAGCCTCTGCCGCTTTCATACGGGTGGACATAGCATCACGAGCATCCCGTCCCTCATCTGTTGTGGGTGTACCCTTGAATTCAATGGTGGCCTTAGCCGCCTCATATTCAATAATCGCTTTCTTTAAGTCTTCAGCACTTTCTTTCGGGATATAGACGAAAATAGTCGGGTCGTCATTACCTGCCGCCCGTGCATCGGCCAAGACAGTACTTTCATTTTCTCCCCAGCCGTCGCGGATCCAAACCGGGACTTTGAAGCCTTGCGTTTTTGGCGGCTCGCTGCCAAAGTGAATTTCCAGCTTGCGCCGCTCAGTGCATTTCCCCTGGCACAATTTAATATTGTTTAGAATATCCATACAAGCAGCATTCAACAGAGCCGAACGCCTACTGGACAAAGCCGTAAGATCATTATTGAGTCTGGTTTGCCGGTTTCGGAATTCCCGGTCCCATTCGCTGCTCTCTCGGGTCTGAAGGCTGTATTCCTCGTCCAGCTTGATAAGCTTTCCTTCCTCAACCAGTTTCTCGAGGACCCGTGGAATCTCTCCGCGCAGGACAGGGCCATCATTGGCCAGGTCGCTTACCAAAAGATCTGCCAACATATCCGCGGTAGCACGGACCCCAATATCAACGATGCTTTCACGAGGGAGTTTGCGGATGAGGAATATAAGTGCGCAAATTCGCTTGGCTAACAAACCTTCCGGAGTTCCATCGTCCAGATTACGAATGGTTTCGTCAATTTCCCGTAAAAGAAACCCCGTGCGAAGCAAGTCCGGCTGGAGCTGGTCAAATATGAAATCAGCCGGCACGACCGTCCCCACAGGTTTTTCAGCAATCTCCCGAACAGCATCGTGAACAATACGGAGTTGCGTACGAAGCTGGCTCCTGGTTCCTGAAACGTCGACGGCCCGTAGGACATGCTCCCAGAACCGGCGGCGGACGGGTAAAAGGGGATAGTCTTCGACGATAATGCTCCGGTCTTCACTTCGGGGAGCAATTCGCGTACCGATAAGATGCCGGTCAATTTCACCGGCGTAAGCAGTTAACACTTCTTCGATGGCCTTACGCTTATCTGCTTTTTTGGCCAGCACCACCCGGCGGGTCACAGTTTCAACATCCGTATCCGAGAGTTCAACAGGTATCGTAAAACGATCCTTCAATCGCTGGAGAAGCGGGAGATTACCGCTCAGCGCGGTCTGACCTGCCCCTATAAGCAGTATGCGGCTATCAAGCTGCTTGCATAGGGCTTCCGCCACTTCTTGCACATCGTAGGAACGGGCTGCGCTGTCGCCTATGAAGAGTTGGACTTCGTCGAGCACAATCGCTGTGCAGGGGAGCTGACCGTTCAGAGAAAGGACATCGCGTATGATCTGGATGAACTCGGATGTCGAAATATCGTCCACAGCGGGAAACTGGGCACGAATAGTGGCTCGTACCTGCTTGAGATCGGAGGCAAAATCAGGGTCAGCCTCCAACAGCGCTGTGGCTATTACCGGACTGGCATATAAATGGCGCAGTTCCTGCCAAAAGTCCTTGCCCGAATCCTCCACAGCCTTTTTAACCTGACCGTAGATGCCATTTTTTTGAAGCCAAAGACAAAATTGGGCTTGGGGAAGAGACTCGGGCAGGCCTTTCGAGCGAAAGATAATGCTGAGAACGGCCAGACGAAGGCTTTTCCCTCCACCGGACGGCAGCGTTCCCCCCGCAGCATGAAGCCCGCCACACCTTTTCCCTAACGTGTCCAATTCTTTAAGCAAATCTTTTACTTCCACTGGCAGCCGCGCTAATTCACGGGCAGTCGACCCATCAGACTCAAATTTGGTGTTGACCCATAAATGGCGGAGCATCTTTAATAGATGCGATTTACCGCTGCCAAAAAAACCACTTACCCAAACGGCTGGCTGGCTTGTCGAATCCGCATTACTCAAGTAAGACTCGAGAATGCGTATAAGTCCGTCTTTATACTGCCCCTCGCAAACAAAATGCTCCAGTTCATAGCGAAGGGTTTCCATCTCTTTAGAAGTGGCCGCTTCAGCAACAGTGGCAACACCGTCATTGGGTAATTTGGAAACAACAGGGTCGCGCTGGAAGATCTCACGGTTCTTCATCGGTCGCTCACTCCATTATGTAATGTGATGGGTATGGCCAGGTAATTCCACCCATCGCGTGCACCGAGAAGACGATAATTGTTGTTTTCGAATTCGCCTGGAAAAAAGACTACCAACCGCCCGCGAACATCTCTGGCGACTTCTTTGAGAACCTGGGATACTTTTGTGAACCCGTACAGGCTGGCAATGCCGTAAACAGCAATAACAGTGTTAGAGTCAACATCTTCTGCAGTAAGTACTTTACGTAGTTCGGCGGCTGCAAAATGCGGGAATTCACCCTCAAGGGGTATCGTCAGACTGTCGGGCTCCTCGAAATAAATCTCCTTATATTCCAAGTTGCTCATCCATCGGGCGAAAGTTTGAGTAAAGTCAAATGATTTCCATTTATGTCCAGATTCAATGGTCGCCATCTCGAACAATTCCAACCTGGCACGGAGCTTACGCTCGTCGACTGGAGGATAAACAACAAAAATCATCCTTTGCTCGCCGGCCAGATTATGCTGCCATGGCGCAGCAATATGGCTGCGATAGCGGTTTGCCAGTTCCTCAATTCTACTCACGCAGCAACATCCTTTCATTCTCGGTTAACATCCGATCAACTAATACTTCGACCATGCCTCCGGAATAACACACATCCAATAGACCAAGGCGCTTCGCATCTATTGCCAAAGAAATTAATTCTTCCGGAGATGTATCAAGCACCTTTGTCCATAACGTTTTGAATAAACCGGGGCCCCGCACTCCAAGCAGGTACCCCAAAAGGAGAGCATATGCGGTGACGACAGGTGTGGGCACTACTTTTTGGCGAAACTTACGAACGCGGCCTTTTAAGTGTCCCGACTTGGTCCAGGATGCAGAAGCGTTACGAACGACCTTATCAAGCGTTCTGTCATTTAGCCGGTTTCCGATGCTTTGGCGCAGCTCATCTGTCATCACTTGCCGGGCCAGTTCATCACCCGGCTTCATCCGGAGAATAGTAAGTGAAGTAATTCTTAAAAGAGGATCTCTGGCCATAGCGGTAAGCAAGGCCAAAAGCGGGCGGCCTTTCTCATCTGCGTACCAGCAATAACGCAAAACTCTAAATATTAGCAGCGACGGATCAAGCCCATATAACTCCCGCATACGCTGGCAGGAAAGTCTTCGGGTCGCGGCCGTCCGCTTGCCCAGGCAATTGTAGTCAACAATTGCTTTTATATAGTCATCACGAGAAGCATCTTCTGAACATTCATGGAGTAATAACGATAACTCTTCCAGCATGATGGTTCTGCTCGTATGGGTTCCTTTGTCCCCAAAGCGAAATCCCATCTCTTCCCAGAGGAAGTATGGTAATGAGTTTGCATCCTGTTTTATATCGGCTAAAATTGGGTCATTCTTCATGTGTTTTAGCACCAACCTTTTGCCGGCAAATATGCCGGCAAAATTATCATACCTTATTCTGGTAGTGCTGGCAAGCTGAATTATTATGAAGTCTCGCGCCAAGAAAAAACGCCGCCAGAACCCGGGCAGCAGTGTCAAACGATGCTTATCAAGCAAAATTCATTATTCTTTCCAACAGCAACGCACCAGCGTTTTTCAAGAGATCAACCGATCCCTCACCGGTTCCAAAGATGCTCAGGGCTTTTTCAATATCCCCAGCCGTGCGCTATACCGGCCTGGCAAGCTCTTCTCTTAGCGTCTCCGCTCTCACTCCCGGCGCGTTCAGGTTCAGAAGCCATATGCCGTTCCAGAGCGCCTATCCTTGCCTCCAGGTCTTCGACCCTCCGCTCCAGACTGCTCACCTGGCCCGCCTCTGCAGTTGCTTCCAAAAACAGTATACTACACCACCGAGGGCGGTAGTCACCGCCGCAACCGTGAAAACGACCAATGGTTATTGCTCGCAGGGGAGCCTCGCATTGCTCACATGTTAGCTGGCAGAAATCTAAGAAATCTTGAAGGAGGTCCTGTTCCAGGCGGGAGTGCAAAGAAAACCAGCAACTCTTTCATGATGGTTTTAGTGGATGGAGTCTTGGCAGTTGCCCAAGGTTAATACGCTCTCACGCCGGACTCTCTGATGTATCGACGTACCCGGTAGTATCAAAAGGCTGGTCAATATACTGAAGCATCCCTAAAAAAGGAGAAATATAAACGACATTATTTCCTATAATCTCTGATTTTATATGGAAGGAAAAAGAAGGAGAGTAAAGAAATAAAAGGAAATAGATGTGTGCCAATGCTACATTTAAATTATTGTCCAAGATCATCCGTAAATAGATGGTAAACATTTTTTTGGGGGGGAGCTACTTCGATTCACACCAAACAGGTAAAACAAGGGGGTGCTAGTAATAAACTGAAACAAGGCAGTGATTATGTTTCATAAAACATAGGTTAGGTTAAAAGTTGTTGGAAGAAAAACATAATCTTTATAAAGGGAGTGTTTTTAATGAGAAAAAATATGTTTATTACTGTCTAGCCCGTACAGTGGTGTATATGCCCGTAGTTATGTAGCTCTTTATAGCTATACCCAGTCGAACCAACCACAAATCAGGATTGGTAATATAGATTATAGACCAACCTCATCCATTTATACGAATTGGTTAACTGGTGAATGTGATCCAAATCCTAATGGGTCTTATACTCATACTTACGGATATTAAAGGAATTAAGATAAAAAATTAAAAATGCGGGCACACATGGTCAAGTCCAAATTTGTGTGTAAATTCCCTCTGGCAGATAAGATCACCCCGTTTTAAGCTACATTTACCTGGGTATCGGCATTATTCACCTCCTTCTGCTGTTTTTCTGTGTTAGCCTTCCACTCCCAATACTCTGCCATATCAAAGTAGCGCTTTCCTGTGGTCCACACCTCGTCGATCTCTACAAGCACTGCTCCGATCAGTCTCACAGCCGACTCCTCGTTAGGGAAGATTCGGATCACCCGCTCCCGCCGGCGGATCTCCTGGTTGAGCCGCTCGACTCCATTGGTGGTGCGCAGCCGCTTCCGGTAGCGCCCTGGTAGTGCCATCACCGCCATTGCGTCCTCGAAACCAGCTTCAAGTCGCTCTACCGCCTTTGGCGCCCGGGCGCCAAAGGCCTCTATCGTTTCGTTCAGCAACCGCCTGGCCGTCTCCATATCCGGCGCGTCGAAGATCAACCGCAGTCGCCCGTGCAGGTCGCCCTGGAGGCTCTTAGGACAGGCGTCCAGGATGTTCCGGATAAAGTGGGTCTGGCACCGCTGCCATGTCGCTCCTTGGAAGTGGGTTTCTATCGCATTGATCAAGCCCTTGTGATCATCCGAAACAACCAAGTCCACTCCCTTGAGACCGCGCTCCTTGAGCCGGCCGAAGAACTCCGACCAAGCAGCCTCTGATTCGCTATCCCCGAGCATAAGCCCTAAAATCTCCCGGTATCCCTCCCGGTTGATCCCTGTAGCGAGAAGTACGCTTGAAAGCCGTACCCGGCCGCCTTTACGCACCCGGATGACAATGGCATCTACCAGGAGAAATGGGTATTCCTGGCTGCTCAAATCTCGCTCGTTCCACTCCTTTACGATGTCGTCCAGTCTTTTGCACAGGCTGGATACGGTGGATTTGGAGAACTCCGTGCCGCATAGTTCATCAACAACCGCCCTTACCTTCCTGGTGGATACGCCGTTCACGACCATCTCGACCATGGCCAGCAAGAGCGCCTGCTCGCTCCGCTGGTACCGCTCGAAAAGCTCCGTGGAGAAGTGCCCGCTCCGGAGACGGGGAACCATAAGCGTAAGTTCTCCTACGCGAGACTTGAGCAGCTTATCCCGATACCCGTTGCGGTACCCCTGCCGCTCTTCGGTACGTTCGTATGGCTTGGCCCTGAGTTGTTCGGTAGCCTGAGCATCGAGTATCTGATTCACGATGTTCTCCACCAACCGAGCCAATCCATCATCCCGAATAAATAATCCTTGCAAGAGATCACAGTCTACGGTAACCTGGTAGTGAGCCATCTTTTCTCCCTCCTGATGATTAAGATTAAGCCACTTCTTATCTACCAGAGGGAGGGGTGGCTCTCCTGCTTCAAGCCATCAATTTTACACCATCATAATGGACACTACTGGCACACATTGGGTATTTTTCACGAATGTGTGCCCGTATAACATCTGTTTTGGAGGTATAGAAAAGTATGTATAAACATACCAAGAATTTTATTATATATTTATCGATTTCATTGTTAATAATAGTTTGTAGTATAGTTACAGTATTAGAGCGTGCCTGTATGACAAACGATAAGAAGCAAGCAATTGATGAAGGAATAATAGGTGATAATCAAAAACAACAACTAAAATCTTTATTTTACTTATATCATAATGATGATGGTGGATTTGCCCCATTACCTCCTGCAACTGCCAGAGAACCAGATTTGTATGCCACTTATTATTCATTAATGTCTCTTGATGAGTTGTCATCATTATCTTTGTTAGAGGATCATAGAAAAAAAACTGTTAAATGGTTACATTCCTCACGGCCAGAGAATTATACAGGTTATAATGTATTACCTGACATTTTTTATAACGTAATGAGTCTCGATTTGCTAAATGAAGAACCTTTGAACAAGTCTTTAATCATACAAAAGGTAAAGAGTTATATTCAACCAAACGGCGCTTTTTTAGATTTGGATTTAAGTAAGACAAAATCTATTCGCGATGAAGACTACCTATTACCAACATATATGGCATTATGCGTTATTAAGAAGTTAGATGGTTCTATAGATAATAGTACTATTGAATGGTTATGTAATATGTGGAACAAGTGTAATGTATTAGATATATCTAACTACTATAACTACCAATTGCTGTATAAAAGTATGCAGTTAGCAGGAATTGATATGGAAAATAAAATAGGAAAACAAGTTCTATCTGTCGGTGAAAAATCAGTAACTGTGGAAATTATTAAAGACAAAGGCCGCTATGTTGTAACATGTAAAGATCCTAATATGGATAAAGCAAATACCGAAGAGTTAAAAAAGTTTGAAGAAGCAATTGATAAATTATCTAATGACTTGAATAATTTAGACTACTATAGAGAAAAAGTCAAATCCGCTCGTTCTTTAGCTGAGATAAGGGCTATTGTAGAATTCGTTCCTGATGTAGCAGCAATTAGACATGAAGTACTTTCTCTACTGAATAATATGCAGTTGAATAACGGGGGGTTTAGCTTTATTATACCGCCCGAAAACGATGATATCCAGGGGACTTATTATGCGCTTAGTATTTATAACAAGTTTGATATACTTCCTAAGAAGGATAAAATAATAAGTTTAATTTTATCAAATAAATCTGATAAGGGTGGTTTTTTTAATTCCTGGCATTGCCATTCCCTTGGAATTACTACGTACTATGTGTTGTCCTCCATGAAAATGCTTGGGTTACCTATAGAACCGGAAATCAAAAGTAAGGTAATAAGTTATGTTAATAATGCATACGAAATTGAAGATCGGTCAAACTACTTGTTTTCTCTTATTAGAAATGCTCAATTATTAGGAATACAACTTGAACCCAAACCCGATGTTATAAAAAAGCTAACCAATCAAGTAATAGTGGAGATAAAAAATAATAATCTTGAAGAAATATATTTTATTTGTTATGTTTTAAATTACTTGAACCATCCTGTTCAGAATAGTACTGTTATAGAAATAAGAAATACACTGAAATCCTTACAGAATAAAGATGGTGGTTTTGGATCAGAAAAATCAAGTTTAATTGATACTTATTATGCAATTAAGATATACAAAACATTGGGCATAGAAGTTCCCAACCGCGATAAAACGGTTCAATGGCTTATAAATCATCAATCTACTGAAGGAATTTTTAAGATTCAAGATCATTCAGATATGGTAATTAATTATTTCTTTGTGGATAGCCTTAATTCACTAAACCATGAAATACCAAACAAGGAAAATATAATAAGATGGGTTATGAAATGCAAAAATGATCAATATGGAACTTTCAAAATGTTACCTGGTAATGTTCCAAATCCAAATAATGATAGTGACCCTCTTCTATCAACGTATTCAGCACTATTTCTATTAAATTTGATGCAGAAGAAAGCATAGACCGCGTTGCTTAATAAGTATAGTATCAACAGAGATATGTCCACCTGACAACTGGAAATAGATTTGGGGATCGGCCAGATTACGCCGGACCCCCGGACCCAGCGCTGCAGCAGGGCATAAATCAGTAAGGCCATCAGGAAGACGTAGCCTATAGCCACCACCCGTTCCGGGTTCTTGACGTAAATCCCATCCACATAAACCGGAGTCTAAAGACAAGCAAAACGACAGCTCCACTGCAGTCTGGTTTTTGCATTCCCGCAATACATCGGCGGAAGAAAGCTCTTTATCTTCAAGAATGTTTGTAATCAACACGAAAGTAGCGGCTTTTGCCTTGAGATCCTTGACAAACTCTTCATTGACAGAGACTAGAGAGGGAACGACTCGATAATGAACCTGATAGTTCACCGGATCAACCCCTGCGGGGCCGCCTCACCCGGCGTTTGATCACCCGTTCCTCTTTGATTTCAACCTCTTTATTCCATTTCTTATCGCTCATATTGCCATCACGCATTTCCCCAAAGATGGGGATCCCTTCGCCGGTAGTGATGAGGCCGTAAAGAAACTGCTTCAGGTCAGGGCGGCGGTCTTTGCTGTAGCCGTAGGTGATATCGATTAAATGACCAGCTTCATCTTACTGTTCATACTCTCCGGCAACTGAGATGGAAGTGGTATCGGCATGAACAACTGTGGTTTCAATCTGGTGCACTTTAATGGCCGATAAGGCCAGAGCCAGGTCCCGCCGCACTCCGTCCTTATCCAGGCGCCTGCCCGGGCCGGCGGTGGCCGCATCGCTCAACCGCTCCCCCTTCGGCAATGGCATCCGCTTCGCCTCTTCGATAGACTCGAAGTCGGCTGGGCTGAACTGATATTGACTGGCGCCTTTGCCCATGCCGGGTGCACCCCATGCCGGGCGCACAAAAATGGCTTCCGGGTCGATCTCCGGAAGCCTTGATTTTCCTGGAGCTGATGGTGGGATTTGAACCCACGACCTGCGCATTACGAGTGCGCTGCTCTACCGCTGAGCCACATTAGCAGTGACGTTTTAAGCTCAGACCGCCCTACCCGCCGGAAAGCCCCTTACCTTCCGCCGCCTTCCCGGCGGCAGACGCCTTTTCCTCCGTGGCGTTGCCGGCCAGTTCGCTGACGATGATTCCTGCCAGGATCAAGGCACACCCCAGGATCTTCTGGGGTCCGAAGGCCTCGCTGCCGAAAAAGTAGCTGAAGATCCCCGCAAAAACTGGCTCCATCGCCAGGATCACGGCAACCCTGTCCGGGCTGGTGAAGCGCTGCGCCCAGCTCTGGGCCAGGAAGGCCGCAGCAGTGGCAGGAATCGAGGTGACCCCCAGCGCCCACAAGACTGCCGGAGACCACCGGACGCCGCCGCCGTCCACGGCCCAGATCCCGAAGCTGAGCAGGGACACCATCCCCAGCTGGATCAGGGTAAGGTTTGAAGCCCTCATGGTTTTCGCGGCCTCCTTCACCGCCAGGATCTGGAGGGCGAAGAAAACGGCGCAGCAGAAAACCAGCAGGTCCCCTTTTCCCGGCAGAAACGCCCCCTCCAGGGTCAGGAACCCCAGGCCGGATGCGGCCAGCAGGGCCCCACAGCACGCCCCCCAGGCCGGGAGCTTTCTCTCCCGGACGGCGGCCAAAAAAGGGACCAGGATGACGCTCAGCCCGGTGATGAAGGCGGCTTTGCCGGGCGTCGTCCAGATCAGCCCGATCGTTTGGAAGGCGTATCCGCCGAAAAGATAGCATCCCGCCCTGAAGGCGGCGGGATGGCAGCGCCACCCCCCTCTCCAGAGGGGAAGCAGGAACAAAAAGGCGATTAAAAAGCGGACGGCCAAAAAGGGATAGGCGTCGATGTCGGCCAGGGCGTCCTTGACCAGCTGAAAGGTCGTGCCCCAGACAAAGGCAACTCCCAGCAGAGCCAGGTCTGCCAGATACTGCTTCTTCAGCCCCATCAAACTTCACCCTGTAAAAAATATCATTTATTTTTATGAAAGGAATTTTATAATAACCAGCGAATAAATATACTTGGCGCAACCGGCGATATCATTATTTTAACAAAAAATCAACTTGGGAGGAGAAGTATTGTGCAGAAAACGTTAAAAGGCTTGCTTATCCTGTTGTTGATCGGACTTGTCGGTTTGTTTGCGGTGGGCTGCTCACAAAAGGAAAAGGGCACGCCCACAGGCGGCACAAACGGCGCAGAGGACGAAAACGCCAAACCCAAATACACAGTGGCTTTTGAGGCGACATTCGCCCCCTTCGAGTTCCGGGATGAAAAAACGGGGGAATTCACCGGCTTCGACATCGAACTGATCAAGGCCATCGGCGAGGTGGAGGGCTTTGACGTCGAGCTGAAAGAGATGGGCTTCCAGGGGATTGTGGCTGCAGTGAAAACCGGGAACATCGACATCGGGTGCTCCGGTATAACGATCAAAGAAGACCGCTTAAAAGAAGTGGACTTTTCCATACCTTACTATCAAGCGGGTTTGGGCATCGTCGTCAGGGCGAATGAAACCAGGATCAACGGCGTCGAGGATTTGAAGGGCAAAAGGATCGCCGTGCAGATCGGCACCACAGGAGCGGATTTCGCAAGAACGATTGAAGGCGCCACGGTCATAGACTTCGACCAGGTCACCGATGCCCTGATGGAAGTGAAGAACGGCGGAGCCGACGCCCTCGTCAACGACTACCCGGTCAACCTCTACTACGTCAACAAAAGCCCGAAGGACTACAAGATGGTCGGCGGGATTCTGGAAAGTGAGTACTACGGCATCGCCGTCCGGAAGGGGAACACGGAGCTGTTAGAAAAAATAAACAGCGGCCTGATGAAGCTGAAAGAAAACGGAGAGTACGCCAGGTTGTACAAAAAGTGGATCGGAGTCGAGCCGCCGGAGTTCCTGCCCGGCGAACCGGAAGCATAGCCAAGCGCAGGGAATTGAGTCTGCGTAGTCTGTTGGCGGCTACGCAGATCTTTTTTTGGTGATCACAAAAAAATTTAAAACCGGCCAATTCGGTACAAGCGAGGTGCCTTAAAGCTTGGACTTAATCATCCGGTCTCTGCCATTCCTGCTCACAGGAGTTCTGCAAACACTCAAAGTAACGATAATCGCCGTGGCAATAGGCTGCGTTCTCGGCCTCTTCGGAGGGATGGGGCGTCTTTCCAACAGCCGGTTCTTGCGTGCCCTGGCCACCTGTTACGTCGACTTCGTGCGCGGCACCCCTTTACTCGTTCAGTTATTTATCGTCTACTTCGGGCTGCCGCAGGTAATCCAGGAATTCAAAGAGTTCCTGGAAGTCTCTTTTGCCCTCGGCCCCTTTTCGTCCACTTCCCACATCCCCCCCTTCATCGCCGCCGTGGTGGCCTGCGGCATCAACAGCGGGGCCTACGTTTCGGAGATCTTCCGGGCGGGGATCCAGTCCATTGAAAAGGGACAGCGGGAGGCCGCCCTTTCCCTGGGGATGACGCCGAAGCAGGCCATGCGCTACGTGATCCTTCCCCAGGCCTTCCGGAGGGTGGTGCCCCCTTTGGGGAACGAATTCATCGCCATGCTCAAAGACACCTCCCTCTTGGTCTGCATTGGGTACGCCGAGCTCACCCGCCAGGGGCAGCTGATCATCGGCAACACCTTCAGGCCCTTTGAGATCTGGTTTGCCGTGGCCTTCCTCTACCTGATCATGACCTTAAGCATCTCCCGGCTGGTGGACTTCACAGAAAGGAGGCTCGGTGTCCGTGGCCATCATCAGAGTTAGAAACTTAGAAAAGAGCTTCGGAAAGCTCCACGTCCTGCGCGGCATCGATCTGGACGTGAAGGAGGGGGAAAAGCTGGTCATCATCGGGCCGAGCGGTTCGGGGAAGAGCACCCTCCTCCGCTGTCTCAACATGCTGGAGGTGCCGACGAAGGGAACCATTGAATTTGCCGGGGAGGTCATCACCGACCCCCAAGCCGACCTCCCGCGGATTCGGAAGGACATCGGCATGGTCTTCCAGAGCTTCAACCTCTTTCCCCACAAGAACGTCCTGGAGAACATCACCATGGCCCTGGTGATCGTCAAGAAAATGGAGCAGGCCAAGGCCGAAGAGCTCGCCCTCTCCCTCCTGGAAAAAGTGGGCTTGAGCGATAAGGCCCGAAACTATCCGGCACAGCTTTCCGGGGGGCAGCAGCAGAGGGTGGCCATCGCCCGCGCCCTGGCCATGCAGCCCAAGGTGATGCTCTTCGACGAGCCGACCTCCGCCCTCGATCCGGAGATGGTGGGGGAGGTTCTGGAGGTGATGGGCGCCCTGGCCCGGGAGGGAATGACAATGGTGGTGGTGACCCACGAGATGAAGTTCGCCCGGGAGATCGGCGATCGGGTCATCTTCATGGACGAAGGGGTGATCGTCGAGGAAGGAACCCCGGAGCAGATCTTCACAGAGCCGCGCAATCCCAGAACGCGCTCCTTCCTGACGCGGGTGATGTAATCAGACGAAAAAAAGAAGCATTAAAGCCGGGCTGATAAAGCATCAGCTCCGGCTTTCTTCTTCCTGCAGGCAACCCTTTCCCTGCTTCCCGGGGACACGGCCAGCAGCCGGTCCTGCGACGTTCGGTCCACCCGTCAAGCAAAAGTGTCGAGGAGGGAACCGACGGCCCGGATGTGCAGTTCGGGTGCCCGGCGCAGGTACCCCCGCACAACGCCGGCCTCCAGTCTCCCCCGGACTTCCCCCTTTTCCAGCTGTACCAGAACGCGCCCCTCCTCAAACTCCCTCTCCCCGCTTATCACCCGAAACTCGATCTTCGGCAGATGGGCCGGGACGAGTTCTACACTCAGCTCCGGATCGAAGCTGTTTTCCCAGGCGATGGCGGCAATGGCATCCCTTTCGCCGCTCTCAATTGCGGCAAGGCGATCCCCCTGGGAAGCGGTATCGGCGATGTGCTCAAGCACACGCCTCTTCGCCCTGGCAGCGTATACCCGGGCGAATTCCTCCGGTTCGTACATCTGAAGGTCCGCCCGGCACTCCCGGGAGTCTATCTTCAGCTCCACACGGCCCGGTTTGACCTTCAGAACCGGATGTTCGATCTCGAGCCTTAATGAGGGTTTTTTTACGTCCAGCCGCAGGAAAGGCCGGGACTGCTCGATCCCCAACCGTCCCCATACCTGGTCGATCGACAAACGCAAAGCGAACATCCCCCCGCAGAGGAAGCGGCTTCTCTAGCGCCTGTTATCGATGAAAGCACCGAAGGGCAGGGGTCCTTCGGCCGCGTAGGCCCGCTGCGCCCGCCGGAGCCGCCGCACCCTGTCCAGCTCTTCCCTGACGGCAGCCCTTCTTTCCTCCAGAATCCGGCGGATGCGATCATCCTCGCCGGCGACGCGCCGGAAGATCTCCCCGATCTCCCGGGAAGCATCAGCAGCGGCGGGCAGTGCCTGCACCCCTTCCGTCCAGGAAGGGATACCCCATTCGGAGCGCAGCCGGTCCAGCCGCTCGCAGATCTGCTGCCGCCTCCCAAGGAGAGCAGGCAGTTCCTCCACCTGCCCTCCGGCGGCCTTCTCTGCCAGCCGCCGCGTTATCTCTTCCAACAGCTCCGCCAGCCTTCTTGCCTCCTGCCAGACGGCAGCCTCCCCACCGCTTGCACCCATTTCCTTTTAAACTCCCTCTTTTCCGTCCTGAAACCTTAACGGGAGGCGCTCACCTTCGACGGTTCGATTATCTGCTCCCAGGTTTCCTTCAGTTCGGCGACCAGACCGAGAACTTCCTCGATAATCGAAGAGTCCTTTTTGACGTTGGCCTCCACCAGCCGCCCCTTCAAGTAATCATAAATGCGAAAGAGATTCTTAGCAACCTCATACTTCATGTCCAGGGTGCACATCAGCTCGGTTATTATGTCCTGCGCTCTGATCAGGCAGCGGTGCGCTTCCCCAAATTCGCCGTCCTTAACCGCCTGGACCGCCTGTTTGAGGAAAACCGTCAGGCCGTCGTAGAGCATCAGCAGGAGCTTACCCGGCCCGGCGGTCTGAACGGCTATCTGCCGGTACTGGTCGTAATTGTTGTAGCCTTCCGCGTACATCGTACCACCCCTTTACTGTTGCTTCCCTCCTTAAGCACACACCTCTTAGATGCGCTTGTCAAACAGCAGGCCGATCATCTCCTGTAGCCTTACCGCCAGATCCAGGAGTTCCTCCGGCGGGATTTCGCGAATCACCTTGTTGGTGTCGGGATCGATCACCTTCACCACAAGCCGCTGCGTCTCCTTATGAACACAAAAGCTCAGATAGAAACTCAGGTCGTACTCACTTTCTTTAAGCAGCTCGGCCAGCGGCGTCCTGGTGATGTCCGGCTTCGCCGAAGCAGCTGCCCCTTCCGGCAATTCCCCCCGCTCCTGATGGTGAAGAGGAGGTTGAAGACTTTTTGCTGCATCCCCGACGGAATGCCGGATCCCGGTCTGTTCCTCACCGGCGGCCGCGCTCTTAAGCCCTTCCACACGCATCCCGATCCCCCCACGTAGTTCTCGCAAAACCAAAGATCGAACCCATACCTTCCGCCTCTCTCGAAAAAAGTTACTGTCCGCTCACGAAGAACTGCTGAGTAAGCCACATGCTCTGCACGTTCATAGCGGCAATGGCCTGCTCCAAGGCCGTAAACTGCCGGTAATAGCGGTCCTCCAGCTTCTGCAGGCGCTCTTCCATGACCGCTATATTCTCGTTGATGTCTCTGATCCTGCGGCTGATGTAGCTGTTGTCGTAGAGGCTCTCAGCGGTGCCCGCCTGTCCTGTAAGCCGGGAGATGGCGCCGTTGATGGCATCGTAGAGCCGAACTGCCAGCCCCTTCTGCTCGTCATCGGTGATCTCCTTGCCGTCGGCATCCCTCGTCCTGGTAAAAAGCTCCATAACGGCGTCCGGATTGGACTGCAGGGCCTCCCGCAGCCTGCTTTCATCCAGGTAAAGCTTGCCCTTCTCAGTCCAAGCGCCGGTAGTGATCCCGATCACGCTGAGCCGGTCGGCAATCGTGGTATAAATCCGGCCGCCGCTGCTGACCGTAACCTGACCGGTCACCCCTTCGACAATGCCCGACAGGACGGAGCGCATATCCGCAACGATACCGCTTAAAAGCGGATCCCCCTTAAGAAGACCGCTTCGGGCTTTATCCTGCCAGGCATCGATCTGCCTGTCCGTCAACTTCCCCTCTTCTATCTGCTCCTCGGTCAGAGGCCGGTAGTCGGGGTAACGCTCCTCATAGAGCTTCTTATTGATGGCTTCCAGCACCTCGTTGTACTTGTCCGAGCCAATTGCGATGACCGGAAGTAAAGATGAATAGGACGTTTGAGGGCAATGGCGAAAAAAATTTACCCCGGTGCGATCCAGGTTTTATGCTGGTTGTGGGTATGGGCAAACGGTCTTTTGGCAAAATTGACCCCACAGAAGAAAAACGAAGGAATGGAGAGAAACAACGGGAAATAAAAAGGGAAACCTCTCTTTATAGCGAATTCTTTTTTAAACACCCAAAAAACCAAAGGAGGTTTCCCTTATGGCTATTATACCACAACAACGCCTCTTTGGGTGGCGAGAAATAGATGAACTGGGCGATCTGGAGCGCCTGGCATTGGTACTCCGTCATCTGCCTGATGAAGAGCTGATGCGCAAACTGGAGCGGGAACGGGCAAAAGGCCGAAATGATTACCCGATTCGTGCGGTCTGGAACTCGGTAGTGGCGGGGGTAGTCTTCCAACATCCATCCATTGAGAGCCTGCGGCGGGAACTGGCCCGCAACGCCCAACTGCGGGACATTTGTGGCTTCGACCCGTGTTTGGGAGAGCGGGCAGTTCCACCGGCTTACGTATACAGCCGCTTTCTGGGGAAACTTATGTGGTACTCCGGCGAAATAGAAAGAATGTTTGACCGGCTGGTGGAAAAAGTGAGCACACTGCTACCGGATTTCGGGCGGGTTTTGGCAATGGACAGCAAACCCATAAATAGTCTGGCCCGGGGCAGAAAAAAGGACGAAGAAGAAAAGCCCCGAAAGCCCGATGGGCGCCGCGACACCGATGCCGACTTTGGCAAGAAAACGTACCGGGGGCGAAGAAAAGACGGAACACTGTGGGAGAAAGTAGTTTCATGGTTTGGCTATAAGCTTCATCTTATAGTTGATGCTGTCTATGAATTACCCGTAAGCTTTTCAGTAACGAAAGCATCTGCCAGCGATATCCAAGAGGGGCATCAACTGATTGCGCGACTAGAAGAACAACAGCCGGAGATTATAGAACGTTGTGAAGTGCTAACAGCGGATAAAGGGTACGACGACACGAAACTAATCGTGAACCTGTGGGACGAACACCAGATCAAGCCGGTGATTGACATCCGCGACATGTGGCGGGACGGTGAAGACACACGGCTTTTAACAGGGAAAGACAATATCGTTTACGACTGCAGGGGAACGGTCTATTGCTACTGTCCCGAAACCAACAAGCGCCGGGAGATGGCCTTTGGGGGTTTTGAAAAGGGCAGGGAAACTCTGAAGTATCGCTGTCCGGCCCGGCACTACGGGGTGGAATGTCAGGGGATGGAGCGATGCCCCGCAGCTTGCGGTGTACGCGTTCCTCTTGCTGAAGACCGGCGGATCTTCACCCCCTTGGCGCGGTCCAGCTACAAGTGGAAGAGAACCTACAAGAAGCGTACAGCCGTGGAAAGAGTGAACGCCCGCCTGGACGAGGCCTTTGGATTTGAAAAACACTTCATCCGGGGCCTGCAAAAAATGAAGCTGCGCTGTGCGTTAGCGCTAACCATAATGCTGGCCATGGCGGTGGGCCGGATACAGGAAAAACAAGGAATGAATATGAGGAGCCTGGTGAAGGCGGCCTGACGCCGGCACTCTAGAAAAACAAAAAAACAAATGGATGATGCACCAAGGGGTAAGTATGCCCTTTTCGTGGAAATAATGTTTAATATCGGTTTGAAAGTGCTGCATTTTTGCTCAAAAAACCGCAGTGTTGGTGTTTGCTGTTTACACCGAAGTTAAAAAATGTTTACAGCGCAAATAGCTTACTTGTCCACAAAGCTCTTGACGGTATCCACCACAGCGTCGACATCGTGGGCCACCGAAACGGTTACGGTCCTGCCCGGATCGGCGCCCCAGAAGTTAAAGGTTACCCCGTTTACCGTATAGCTGTTGGTGTGGCTGGTTATTGCAAGGCCGTTGATCTCGAAACTGGCATCGGTGCCACCTTTTTCGTTGGCCTCCTCAATCTGCAATACGCCAGTCATAAAAGAACCTGTTACGTCTTCTACCTGTATCTCTGCCCCCTCCTGGTTATCCCCCGTCTTGATGGTGGAAATGGCGATCCTATCCGTAGTAGCATCGTAAAACATGCTGACACCTGCTGCCTTATTGGCATTAACCGTTGCGATCACTTTATTCAAAGAGTCGGTATCACCGTCAAAGGTAAATGTCTGTCCGTTAATGGTGAATGAAAATGTGTGGTCTGTATCCCAGCCAAAACTGTTCGCGAACTTACTCTCCTGTGAAGCCAGAGGAGCATCGGGATCAATAACAAACCCCTCTTTGGTTATCGCGGCAGCGCTGGCATTAGTGGCTATAGTAGCCAAACTCTCAACTTTTACCAGATAGCTGGTAGAAACAGCATTACCTCCCGCCGCAGCCGTCACGATGCCCTCATCGCTTGATGTCGCCTTCTTAGCCAAGAAGCTGCTCTGCAGCCTGAGGTTAGAGACCACGTTCCGCAGGCTCAAGAGGCTGGCGTTGAGCGACCGGTAGTCCTCCTGCTTCCACTGCCAGATCTGCCTGTCCTGAATTACCTTATCCAGGCGCATCCTCTGCGCCTTCATCAGATCGGAGACGATTTGGTCGACATCCAATCCCGATGCCAGACCGCTTACCCGGTTGATTCCTGCCATCCGGTTCCCCTCTTTCCGAACCAATTTTCTATCTTTATTTAATTAATCGAAAAAGACCGGCGGAAACTTTAGCCTATTTTTTCCGCAGCCAACGAAGGAAAGAATTATAAAAGCCCCCACCTCAGGCGGAAGTTCCCCTACGGCATTCCCGCCGCAAGGTCCGGGAAAGAACAAACAACCGGCAGCACACAAACGCTGCCGGCCTCATCTAAAATTTTACTTTAGATTTACTTTCCTTCTTTATCCTTCTCAGTGTACGGTATCGGATCGAGCACAGGGTCGTGCTTGTAGTCGGGCCTGTACCCCGGTCTGTACCCGGGATCATAACCGGGATAAGGCGGGCAGACCGGAGGCCGCAGCCTCTCATCGGGGTCACAGACGCCCTCCTCCCTGAGCAGTGACCGCAGGGCCTCCATCTCTTCCCTCTCACTTTGGATCATCATCTGGAGAACGGCCCCACAGTCGGCCGGCACCATCCCGGCTATCCTCCTCCAGAGTTCGACTTCCTCTTCGTCGAGCCTGAGAACGCGCCTCACATAATCCTGCCAAACCCCCGTCATTTTGACCCCTCCTCCTTCGTTTGATCGGAACCCTCCTGGTAAGGATAGCAATCGCCGGGCGGCTGGTATCCAGGATCAGGATAATACGGCATTCTATCACAGCAGCAAGCCAGGAGCGTATTCCAAAAGTGAGCCGTCTTCACCTCTTCCATTATGACGCCCAACAGCTGTTGAGCGACCGCAGGCGGAGCGGAAACGACGGCCATTGACAGAAGACGTATTTCCTCCAGGTCATATTCCAGGGCTTTTCTCGCCATATGCTGGTAGCTCATGCATAATCCCCCTTTACATGCAGATATTTTTATTAATGATAATGTATGACACTTGCTGGATTATCGTGCCAGTTTTAAGAACATTTAAGAAGGGGCTTCTTGCAGCAACCCGGGCAGATGACGGCGCAATGTCTTAACGGGATGCTGTTGAACTAATCACGGGCAGCGGCCGTCCGATTACCAAACACTAAGGGGTTGACCTGATTTCTCTTTGACGCTTAATCATTTTAAGAAAAGCGGCCGGCAGGAGGGGTGATGATCAAAAACGAATGCGCTTCTGTTCTGGTAAGGGAGGTCTTCCTCCTGAGGGCGAAGAAGCATCTGCCTGGCGGGAGGCGGCAGCAGAGGCCAGATATCAGATAACTGTCATTGACACATGTTATATCAGATAGTATAATATTTAATAAAAAAACCGGTAACGCTGAATTCTCTTCGGAGAAGCGGGGAAACCAATTTTTGGGGTGAATCCCGGCGCTCGAAACGTTCGGCAAGGCTGTGAGGCACACCTGCGGGCGGTGCCGCCGAATGGGCAGCATTAACAGAGTTGCCGGGTAGGGTTACCTTGCGACCCGAACCCGTCAGCTAACCTCGTAAGCGTAGGAAGGAAGGCCAGTTCAGGTTTGGTTTTGCGTGAATCACTGCCCACCTTGCGCTTTCCGGGCAGTTTTTTGCTACTATGGTATATATTTGCAAATCGCCCTTCCTTGCCGGATGCCTCCGTGCGTAATTTGACGTGATTTCACAAAGCTAATCGAAACAGAACCGTTCAGCGGAATGGCAGTTGTGAATCGACTCCGGAAAAGCCTCAAACGTCCCTGCCGCAGTGGAGCTTTTTCGTGGTCGTGAGAGAACCACATTAAATTTTCAAAAGTTTCAAAAGAAGGATACCGTTCGGTTAGAAAGGCATAACCGGAGTCAAAAACAAGAACCAAAGAAAGGAAGGTGGACGCATGGCAATCAGGTTCGAGAATATTTCTTTCGAACAGCCGGAAGTCTTGAACACCAACTCTACCGGTGAAGAGCGCAGGCAGTTCGCCATAAAAAGAGCTGCTGAGCTGAGGGAGAAAATCAGAGATTATCTGGATGTTAAGGGAAAAATACCTACCGGATTCGACAGAATCGACGAATACGAAAGGGAGCGCCGGCGCATTTTGGATTCTCTGCAGGCAGGAGAAGATGACTGGAACGACTGGCGCTGGCAGCTGCGCCACAGGGTATCCGACGTAGAGACCTTAAGCCGCTACGTCGAACTGAGCAAGGAAGAAAGGGAGGAAATCGCCGAGGTCAGCAAGCAGTTTCGGTGGGCGCTGTCACCTTACTACTTAGCCCTGGTGATGGCCGACGAGCCTCATGGAGCGCTCTGGAAGCAGTCCATACCAAGCATTCAGGAAGTCACCGATAAAAACGGCAGCGAAGACCCAATGGCCGAGCAGTGGACCTCACCCGCACCGGGCGTAACCAGGCGCTACCCGGACCGCATGATCATCAACGTCACCAACAGGTGCGCCATGTTTTGCCGCCACTGCCAGCGGAGGCGCAACATCGGAAATAAAGACCGTCATCAAACGAGAGCCACCCTGGAGGCGGCGCTGCAGTACGTGCGCGACAACGAAGAGATACGGGACGTCCTGGTCACCGGCGGTGACGCCCTTCTGCTCAGCAACCGCACTCTGGACTGGCTACTCAGGGAGCTGCACAGCATTCCTCACGTCGAGATCAAGCGGTTAGGAACGCGCACCCCAGTGACGCTTCCGCAGAGGATCACACCAGAGCTCTGTCGGATCCTGGAGAAGTATCCTCCCATCTACATCAACACTCAGTTCAACCACCCGCTGGAGGTGACACCGGAGGCCAAGAGAGCCTGCGACATGCTCGTCAAAGCGGGGGTGGTATTAGGAAATCAGGCCGTGCTCCTGCGGGGGGTTAACAACGATCCCCACGTGATGAAAAAGCTCAACCAGGAACTCCTGAAAATCCGGGTGCGGCCCTACTACATCTTCCATGCCAAGAACGTCAAGGGCACCAGCCACTTCATTACCTCGGTGAAAGAAGGACTGGAGATTATGGAACACCTGCGGGGCTACACGTCAGGTCTGGCGGTACCAACTTACATCATCAATGCCCCGTACGGCAACGGAAAAACACCTATCGCCCCCAATTACCTGCTCGGCAGAAAGGGGAACCAGATTCTCCTCCGCACCTGGGAGAACAAGATCATCCCTTACGAAACGCCCTAAAACGGTTCTCCCGCCGATTGAGGGTTTAACGCCGCAGCAGTGCACTCAGAAGCGGGGAACAGCTGACTCGCCGGAGGCAAGCCGGGTCGGCGGCAGTCGTCGGACCGGAGAGCGGGACAAGCAGGAGGAGGCACCCGAGCGGCAGCCACCCCTGCAGCTGAGCGTCCCGGCGCAGATCTCAGTGCCTACGGCGCTCCTAGCCGGAGAACTGCTTTCCGCCGCTTAAGCGCGGATGTTTCTACAAGACATCGGTTCTAAAACAGTAGTCCGAGGACAATAATAAGCGCCTGTGTTAAAGCAGGCGCTTTTTCACTGCGTCGTGGGCGTAGATCTCCAGACCGTCATCGAGCGGCTCCAGGCGCACCTCACCGTAGCGGCGGGAGAGCGCCCTGGCAATTAAAAGGTCGGCAAAGTGGGGATTCTTCGACAGAAGGGGGCCGTGCAGGTAAGTGCCGAAAGCATTCCTGTAACAGGCTCCCTCTGTGCGGTCTTTCCCGTTGTTACCTTTCCCTTTCAGGACCCTGCCGAGTGGACTGGCGCCCTCCCCCAGGAAGGTGCGCCCGGAGTGGTTTTCAAACCCTACGAGAGTTGGCAGGGGGCGGCAGCCCACCTGCTCCATCTCCTTCAGGAGAGCGGGCTCTACCTCCAAGAGGATATTCCCCCGCAGCCGCTTCTCCCCGGCTTCGGTATGAACATCAAAGAGGCCCACACCGGGCAGCAGCGAGCCATCGCGGGCGCGGTAATATCTCCCCAGAAGCTGGTAGCCCCCGCAGATACTCAAGACAACAACGCCCTGCTCGACGGCCTCCCGCAACAGAGGTCCCTTCTCTTTCAGATCCCTGCTCACCAGCCCCTGCTCCTGGTCGGCCCCTCCTCCCAGAAAAACAAAGTCGTAATCCGTGAAATTCACGCGGTCGCCTAGAGAAATCCGGTCCAGCTCCACATCGATACCGCGCCATTCGGCACGACGGCAGATGATCAGCACATTCCCCCGATCACCGTAGAGGTTGAGAAGGTCAGGGTAAAGATGGCATACCTTGAGGCGCACCCTTTTCCACCACCTCTCCCAGCAGCCGCAGCAGCCGCGCATAGTCGAAAAGTCTGGTATACGTCGCCAGGATGTAAAGCTCTTCCGCATCCTGATCCCCGAGGAGCCGCAGGCTCTCCTGCGGCTCCGGAGCGATGACGAGCCTCTCCAAAGGAACCCCGGCATACTTCAGGCAGACGGCCATGTCCCCCGCCCGGCGCCCGGAGCAAACGATCTTCTTAATACGGGGATCTCCGAGCACGGCAAAACCTGCATCCCAGAGCCAGGAGACATCCCTCCCGTCTGCCGCCAGGTCATTGACTGCGATCACCAGCGCCTTTTTCTTTTCCGTCCCCAGAATCGTTTTCAAAACCTCGTTCGCTCCGGTGGGGTTTTTAATCAGAGCCAGGACGCAGGGGCGCCCCCGAAAGATGAATTCCTCCATCCTGCCGGTGGCAGTCTTGTAGTCGAGGAGCGATCTTTTGACTTCATCGACCGACACCCCGCACATCAGAGCCGCTGCCGTCGCCGCCAGAACGTTGTATGTGTTGTAGAAGCCGCGGAGAGGAGCCTGGAGGGTGCGGCGGCCTCCCCTTCCTGCTTCATCCCCGGCAGGATACTCACCGCCAAGGTCTTCGGGGCGCGCCACCAGATCAAAGGTCAAACACTCATCAGAGCGCACCCTTTCAGCGGTGAACCGCAGCTCCGGCCGTCTGAAGTCACACCGCGGGCAGTAGTAATCACCGAGCTGCCCGTAATAGTAGCAGCGGTAAGAAAGGGCTTCCCCACACCGGGGGCAGTAGCCGCTCTCTTTGACCTCCTCCAGCTCCCCAGACACTCCCTCCCACGCGCCCGTGAGCCGGGCGTCAGCGGCGCCTATACCGTAATAGCTCACCTTTTCCCGCCCATACCCCACAGCCGCCGTCAGGGGATCGTCGGCGTTGAGGAGCAGGGACGGCTGCGGGAGCCCGTCCAGGGTGCGGCGCAGGAGGGCAATGGTGCGCTCCAGCTCCTCGTAACGGTCGAGCTGGTCCCGGAAGTAGTTGGTAACCAGCACCAGATCCGGTTCGGCGGCGGGAAAAACCTTCCCCACACTCCCCTCATCCACCTCCAGGAGGGCGACCCTGCTGCGCGGCCTGCCGGCCAGGGTGCAGTCCCTGATCATGGCCGTCGCCACCCCGGGCAGCATATTGGCACCCTCGGCATTATTCGCCGCTGTACGGCCCGAGGAACGCAGGATGTGGGCCAGGAGGTTTGCCGTCGTGGTCTTTCCGTTGGTGCCGGTCACAGCAATAACCTTTTCGTAAGCAGGGGCCAGGAAGGAAACAAGATGCGGGAAGAATCTCAAGGCCACTGCGCCCGGCAGGGAGGTTCCCGGCCAGCCGCAAAGGCGGCAGAGGAAGGAGACAAAACGCCCAGCCGCAAGGGCTAAAAGAAAGCGCAGTCTTGTCAGCAAACCAGATGAGGTTTTATTCATCCGCTCACACCCTTAATAAGGTTCCAAGTGAACACCAGGGATGCATAATCACCGATCCACCGGACCGATCGGTAATAGCATGTCTGACATTAAAACATCAGAATCCAGATCCTCAACGGAATCTTCTCCCTTGCTCCTTCAATTCACAGTTCATAACCCTTGCACGCGGGACCGCATCGTAAATGCGTCTGTTTAAACCCTTCGACTTTTCTATGATATGCCACATTACAGCCGGCCGCAAGATTCTCTGTCATACTCGACAATAAATCAACCACAAAAAAGTGCTCTCCAAAACCACGAGCGGGATGGTGCACTTGTGCCCATCCCGCTCTCAGGAAGCGCTTTGCCGCAAGGCGATCAATCCCCAGCCGGGACGCCAGTTCAGAAGCGGTCAGGCCCCCTTCCGCCAGGATTGTGAAGATACCCACTTCAACAGCAGTAAAGAGAAGCTCCGAATACCAGTAGGCGGTGGCCAGGTCCTCCAGATACTGGGGGAAAGTGGCCCGGGGATCATGGACAAAAGGACCGGGCTTCATACCTGCTACACCAGCGACTTGTTCCTGACACCCCCGCATTCTTCAAAGGTCATCATTTTCCCGATCACTGCAGCGGCGCCCTCTACAATGCTCATCGCGAACTTCTTTCTCCACTCCGGGCTGACGGAAATAATCCTGCAGCCACATCTTCAAGCCGCAATCCCACTACCACAACATCCCGAAACCGAATTATTAAGGTATGAACCTCAAGAAATCCCAAAAAAACCGGCAGCCACACAAGCGGCGCAGTTTTCACCGCAGGCAGCACACCGGTAGTCACCATCGGCGCCACCGAGGGCTGTCCTGGCTGTCTCCGGATCAATCGCCAGTTTGATCTGTTTCTCCACATCACCCCTCACCCGGGCGCGGGCCATCTCCAGGTCCCGCTCCCAGGCTGCCCTGTTCCCATTTGCCAGGTCGGCCGCGTGAGCAGCTATCCTGGTGGCGATCACACCTGCTCTCACGTCCTCCTCCGTGGGCAGCCCAAGGTGCTCAGCAGGGGTTACATAACAGAGAAAATTAGCTCCAACCATACCGGCAAGGGCACCGCCGATGGCAGCAGCAATATGGTCATAACCGGCGGCAACATCGGTAGCCAGTGTCCCTAGGATGTAATACGGTACATTATGGCAGAGACTCTTCTGCAGCTTCATGGTTGCCTCAACATGGTCAAGCGGCACATGCCCGGGGCCTTCCACCATCACCTGGACACCCGCCTCCAGTGCCCGGGCCACCAGTTCCCCGGCAACAATTAATCCCTTCATCTGGGCGGCATCAAGGGAATCAGCAATAGAACCGGGGCGGATGGCGTCCCCGATGCTCAAGGTCACGTCATATCTGAGCAGGATCTCCAGCAGCCTGTCAAACTGTTCATAAAGGGGATTCTCCTTCTGATTATGAAGCATCCATCCGGTCAGGAATGCGCCTCCCCTGCTGACGATATCGGTCACCCTGCCGTTCTGCTGAAGGCATTCCAGGATTTCAAAATTCAGAGCGCTGTGCACCGCCATAAAATCGATGCCATCTGCTGCTTGTTTTTCAATAACTGCAAACATGTCATCGGGGGTCATGCCCACAACACTACCGTGCCGTTCGATGGCCTCTATACCCGCCTGATAGATGGGCACACACCCTACCGGAACACCGGCATTGGTGAGTGTTTTCTTTCTCATCGCGTCGATATCCCCGCCTGTGCTCAAATCCATGAAGGAATCACACCCGGCTGCCTCCGCAGCCGCGATCTTGCGCAACTCCATCTCCGGGTCATTCCAGTCGGTGGAAGTGCCGATCAAAGCGTTTACTTTGACACGCAGCCCTTTGCCGATACCGCATAACCTGATCTTCTTACGCCGTATATTTTTGGGGATCACAATCGTTCCTTCGGCCACCCCCTGCATAATTTCCTCCACAGGGAGACCTTCCGCAGCGGCAACAGCCTCCATCTCCGGAGTAACCCTGCCCATACGAGCGTGCTGAACCTGAGTCATCACTACCCCTCCCTTAACAAACATGCCTTTTCGTTCTCAAATATTTCGAAACTATCTCCATCGCACAGTACCTGCCACACATGGCACAGCCGGATTCTCCCCTTCCCCTTCTGGCATTCTTCACTTTTCTGGCACGCTCAGGGTCAAGGGCGAGTTCCATTTGCCGTTCCCAGTCCAGATCCTTACGCGCCATGGATAGCTGAAAATCCCATTCCCGGGCACCCGGCAGCCCTTTGGCCACATCTCCGGCGTGGGCGGCTATCCTGGCAGCAATCACGCCCTCCCGCACTTGCTCCCGGTCCGGAATCCCCACATGCTCAGCAGAGGTCACATAACAGAGGAAATCCGCCCTCGCCCAGGCACTGAGAGCACCGCCGATAGCCGCATTGATCTGGTCGTAGCCAACGGCGATGTCGGTAACCAGTGGGCCGAAGACAAAATACGGCGCTCCGTGACAGAGGTTCTTCTCCAAGACCACAGTCTCCTTAACTTTATGCAGAGGTAGATGACCTGGCCCTTTTACCATTACCTGAACACCGTTATTCCGGGACTTCCTGACAAGTTCCCCAAAAATCGTCATCTCATCAACCTGGGCGGCATCCATGGCGTCTGCCAGACATCCCGGCCTCATCCCATCCGCAAGACTCAATACAACATCGTACTTTCTGGCAATATCCAGAACCCGATCAAAATTTTCGTAGAGAGGATTCTCCCTGTTGTTGGCCACCATCCAGCCGCTGAGGTGGGCCCCCCCGTAGCTGACCAGGGGATCCAGCCTTCCTGCCCTTTTGGCCCGCTCCACAATACCCATCGTCAAACCGCAGTGCAGGGCGAGAAAACCCACACCTGCAGCAGCATGACGCTCAATTACCTCAAACAATAACTCAACATCCATCTGCACCGAAGACCCAAATTTTCTGCTGGCCTCCGCCAGGGCCTGGTAAAGAGGAAGAGTGCCCACAGGAGTTGAAGCAACATCCAAAGTTTTCTGAAGCATCTGGTCGATATCACCGCTTACACTCAAGTCCATGATCGTGTCCGTGCCGGCCTCTTCAGCAATACGGATTTTTGCAACCTCGAGGTCAATGCTGCTCTCCTCACCGTAGAGGCCGATACTAGCGCTCACCTTGGTCCTCAATCCCTTGCCTACACCCACCGGCCGGACATTCCGGTTGCGGTTGCCGCCAAGAATAACAATTGTCCCCTCGGCCACCCCCTTCCTGACAAATTCCGGGGCGACCCCCTCCTGCAAAGCAACCTGCTCCATCTCATCTGTAATCCTGCCCTGCAAAGCAGTTTCCAATAGAGTCATAGAACCACCGTCCTCCTTTTGTTTTTACGCGCAGCTCAACCCACAGTTCCCCCACTGGGGCAAGCTCACCTTAAAATAAAAAATCCACACTGATTTCAGCGTGGATTTTGCCATCATCCCGCTTAACACTACCCCACCTCGAGGTAGGATTAAGATTTTTCAGGCAGGTCTCCTGACTTCGCAGCTTAACCTCCCCCGGCCCTTCCCGGCATGGTAGGCCATACCAGTGGTTCCGCCGGGTTTGTATCTGCTTACAGTGGCGGGTCCGTCCGGGAATCTCACCCGGTTCCCTATTCTCCCTTTAAGGGCACCTGAAAAATTTGCTATGAAATTTTTTAAATTATTATAATCCATAAGATAAATCTGTCAAGCCCTGATTGCAAATGATGGCTACAGCACCAGCGTCCCCGCTGGCGTCTTCAGCAGCTTGAAGATGTGCTCCTCCTGGCCGGTTTGTGCATTAACATAAACCAGGAAGGTTTCACCATCCATTTCCGCCTTGAATTCGTAGGTCAGCACCTCATGCTTCCCGGACGTAGGGACGACGGCCATCCGTTCCGCCAGCACCTTGAGCTGCGGGTTGAGCTTCTGGCGCGCTTCGTCCGCCGTCAGAGCCGGCTCGGGCAGGTCGCGCCGGTGGTGGGACATGAGAAAGCCAAGGGCATCGTAACCCAGGATCTGCCCGTTGTCCAGGGCCACCTGCACCTTGATCAGATCGGGATAGACGATCACATCCCCCTGCCGGTAGGCAAAGGAAACGGTCAGGATATTCTGCCTCCTCAAGGTGTAGGTGGGCACCATGTCCTCGATTCCCCGGGACTTCAGGAACTCCTGCGCCAGAGCCAGTCCTTTCTGATCGTCGATCTTAGTAGATTCAACCGAACGGGGGTTGATGTAATACACCACATGGCCTCCCTTTTTGGCAACGTTGGCGGTGATCACGTTTTCCTGCCGCCCGTCGGTGCTGAACTCAAAGCTGTAGGCCGGTATTTTCCCTTTTACCGTCCCGGTGCTTTTGACACCGGTAACTTCGGCACCCTTGAAGTCAATAAAACGCCTGGCAATCTTCCGGGCCTGGGCTTCGGTCACGGTATCTCCCGTCAGCCCGAGGGGCTCAGCCCGTTCGAGGTGGTCGGAAAAGGGACCGTCATAAATCAGAACCGGAAGCTCCTGCAGCTGGCTGTCCACCCTGCGGAAGCTGGTGTCTGCAGTCGCCAGGGTTCCCCTGGGAAATACCCGGCCCAGCCCCTCCCGCACCTCCGTCCATCGGAAGCGCCCGTCGGCGGCCTGGCGCTCCACGGTAGCCAGCTCGCGGTTCAACGAGCGCGCCCTTTCATAGAGCTGGCGCATGGTCTGACGATCCTGCTCGCTGAATTTTTCCCCCTGATCGCGCTTCGTTATCGAATAGGCATAATCCCCGACCTGCGTTAAAAATTTGGCCGTCCGGGCCACAACCTGATGAGAAAGCGGCAGCTGGAGCAGGTTCTCCTGGGCGGCATTGGCATTGTACCAGAGGTCGGAGAACAGGGTGTCCATATGCTCCGGTGAAGCTGTGGCCAGTCCCTTCGAGAGAAGAGCCTCCACATTCTTGCTGCGCTGCAGCGATTCGTAAAAGGCCCGGTTGTACTTGTTTACCAGCAATGTTTCCGCCCTGCGCCGCGCCTGCACCTGAGTAACGCCCCAAAAAGCCGTCACTCCCCAGAGTACTGCCAGAGCCACAATTGCCGCTGTCAAACGCCTGGTCATCTTACCATCCCTCCCTGTACTTTAAATGGCAAATACGTGATTCCCGATCTGAGTGACGATCTGCCTGGTCCAGACCCAGGGGTTTACCGGCTTGGACGGGTTCCAGAAGAACAGGGCACCGTATGTGGGGTCCATCCCGTTCAAGGCGTCATTCGCCGCCCGATACGCTTCCTCCGAAGGAGGAACCTGCCAGATCAGGCCGTTGGAAACCGATTCGAAGGCAAAAGGCTCAAAAATCACGCCGGACAGGGTGTTCGGAAAGCTGGCGCTGCGCATCCTGTTGAGCATCACCGCTCCCACGGCCACCTTGCCCAGGTAAGGCTCATCCCCCGCCTCACCCTGAATGACCCTGGCCAGCAGTTCCAGATTATCGACACCGGATTCCGGGCTGGCCTCGGCCCTGTTTTCCCTCTCCAATCCCTGCAGCGGGAAGTTCCCGTTCCGGTAAAACCCCAGATACAGGATTGTGGAAAACAGAAGAGCCGCCGCCGTCACGATCGCCAAAGCGTACTGCGGTTTTTTCAGATCCATTCCCATACCCCCTTTTCTGCTGGTAAGATTTTTAACCGCCGGGCTTAAACGACCACCGCTTAAACCTCCACATCCCTGCAGACTGCCCATCCGTGGCTTCCCCCTCTCAGGCCATCCGGAGGGGATACGACTTCAGGTAACTTTGTGGAACCCTTGAGCCCGGAGGTGTCTTCACCCCTACTACCTCGATCGGTGGTAAGTTTTTGTCGCTCTTTGCCTCTGCTGCCAGTATATAATGTGTGAATATCCCCCCTTCTTTATGCAGAAGAAATACCCATTAAACCCATTGAACCTCCGGCTGCCGCCCCCCATCCTCCGCCCCCTACCCATCATTCACTTAAAAAAGAATGCCCGTGCTTCACCCTTATCCCGACCATCTGAGTCTGCGGCCTTTACCCGGCTACACCCTGCCGTCAATTGGGGATTTTGAAGAAAACGGCTGCCGAGGCCGAGGAGGAAAAGCATCTTCGACGGCGAAGACTTTTATGATGTGGCTTTGGGAATTCCGGCAAAAGGGGTGACGGCGATGGCGGTGCTCGAATCGAAAATCCGCTCCGGATTGACGAGGCTCAAAATATACGGGGACCTGGTGATGTTCAGCCACAGCCTCTTCGCCCTTCCCTTCGGCCTGATCGGGATGCTGCTGGCCGCCAACGGCCTCCCGTCGGCCCGGGTCTTTTTCTGGATTCTCGTCGCCCTGGTGGGGGCGCGCAACGCCGCCAACGCCCTCAACCGCTTGATCGACGCCCGCTACGATGCCTGGAACCAGAGAACAGCCCACAGGCACCTGCCCCGGGGGATAGTGTCGGGAAGTGAGGTACTGGCGCTGAGCATCGTCGGCTTTATCCTGCTGCTGGTGGCATCCTGGCAGCTAAATCCTCTCTGTCTGAAGCTCGCCCCCGTAGCGCTCTTTATTCTGGTAATCTATTCCTACACCAAAAGGTTCACCTCAGCCTGCCATCTGGTGCTGGGCTTTGCCTGCGGCATCGCCCCAACCGCCAGCTGGCTGGCGGTAACCGGGAAGTTCGCCCTCCCCCCCATGCTGTTGAGCGCCGCAGTGACGTGCTGGGTTGCCGGGTTTGACATCATCTACGCCACCCAGGATGTGGAATTCGACAGGAGGGTAGGGCTCTATTCCATTCCCGCCCGGTTCGGGATACCGAAGGCACTGGGTATCGCCAAACTACTGCATCTGGCAGTAATCCTTTTTCTGCTCCTGGTTCCCCCTTACTCCGCCCCCCCGCACGCCGTTCCCGGAACGATCTATTACCTGGGGGTGGCAGCAGTGGCCGGGCTTCTCTGCTGGGAGCACCTGATGGTAAAACCCGACGACCTGCACAGGGTGACCACGGCGGCCTACACCGTCAACCAGATCATCGGCGTCACCCTGCTTTTCTTCACCGTTCTGGATCTGCTGGTAACCAAGATTCTGTAGAGGGAGTAGAAGCCTGATGTCAAAGACAGAAAAACTGCCCCGGGTGGAGCTGCTGGCCCCCGTGGGCAAGTGGGATGTACTGGAGGCGGTTATCGCCGCAGGCGCCGATGCCGTCTACCTGGGTGGGAAAAAGTACAATATGCGCCTGCACCGGAAGGACTACAACTTTACCGAGGAGGAGCTCCGTGACGCGGTGGCTTACTCCCACGAGAGAGGTGTCCGGGTCTACGTGACCGTCAACAACCTGCTCACGAATGACGAGGTCGCAGATCTCCCAGCGTACCTCCGCTTTCTCCAGGAGATCGCCGCCGACGGCATTATCGTTCAGGATCTGGGGGTCGTCCGCCTCGTCAGGAGGCTCGGCCTCAACATACCCATCCACGCCAGCGTCATGATGAACGCCCACAACCTGGAGGGCCTGCAGCTTTTGGAAGAACTCGGCATCACCAGGGTGATCCTGGGGCGGGAGCTGAGCCTCAGCGACATTAAACTGCTGCACTCCAGAACGTCTCTGGAGCTGGAGTACTTCACTCACGGAGACATGTGCTTCTCCCAGAGCAGTCAGTGCTATCACAGCGGGATGGTCTTCGGGTTGAGCAGCAATCGCGGCCGCTGCCTCAAGCCCTGCCGCTGGGCCTTCGAGCTGGTGGATCGGGAAACCGGGGAGACAATTCCGGTTCAGGCGCCCGGCCCCTACTACCTGGCCGTCAAAGACATCTGCCTGCTGCCCTTCCTCCCGGAGGTGATTTCCTCGGGGATCTGCTCTCTCAAGATCGAAGGGAGGATGCGCACCGCCGATTACCTGGGGCCGCTCATCGGCTTTTACCGGCGCGCCCTCGACCGGTACTACGCCGATCCCGCGGGATACTGCTTCGACTGGGATGAATTCGACGAGCTCCAAAAGATGCGGGTGCGCGACTTCAGCCCCTTATTCGCCTTCGGCAATCCGGGAGCATCCTCAATCGGATACACCGGTGAGAGGGAGCCGCGCTTCTTCAGCCAGGCGGTCAAGGAGCCCACCATCGGGGAGGAAAATCTTAAGGACTCCCCCCTGCCCGCACCGGAAAAAACGGTGAGCCCAACCAAGCCCGCCCTCGCCGTCAAGGCGGGCAGCAGCAGAGCCGCCCTGGCAGCCCTGGAAAGCGGCGCCGATCTCCTCTATACCGCCGGGGAATCCTTCATCTCTCAGGACGCTTCCTGGAGCACGGACGGCTACCGGGAGGTGATCTCCCGCGCCCGGGAGCTCGGCAAAAAAGTCGTCATCGGGCTGCCGCGCATCACGATGCCCTGGGAAATGGAGCGAACGATCATCCTGCTGGAAAAAATTCAGGAGTGGGGCCCCGCCGGCATCCTCGTCACCAACCTGGGTACGGTTTTCGCAGCCTCCAGGTTGACCACACTCCCGCTCTATGCCGATTACTCCTGCAACACCGCCAATCAGGAGGCGGCGTCCCTCCTGCAAGAATACCGGGTCGTCCAGTTCACCGCACCTTTGGAGTTTTGTTACGAAGAGATCCTTGCCCTGCCCGGAGGAGCGCTGCCGGTAGAAGCCGTCGTCCACGGAAACCTTCCGGCAATGGTTTCCGACCACTGCCTCCCCGCCGCCCTCCTGGATAATAGCACCAGGCACCAGATCTGCAGCGGGCAGTGCCGGAGAAGAAGGTACGGGCTCAAGGATACAGCCGGACAAATACATCCCCTGGAAGTAGACCAGGACTGCCGCAATCACATCTACCTGGCCAACGAACTGGCACTGCTGCCCTATCTTCGCTCCTTCTACGGAGCGGGGTTTGCCAGCCTCCGGCTGGAGATACCCCTTTACCTCCCGGAGGAAGCGGCGGCGGTCACCAGGCTCTACCGGGCCGAAATCGACCGGCTTTGGGAGGATCCCGAGGGTTACTCCTTCCAGGAATCGTGCTGGCGGAAGCTTCTCGCCGTTAGAAAAGGGCCCTTCGGCACCGGGCCCTACACCCAGGGTGTAAAGCAGAACAATTAATAAAAACCAGAGGAGGGGAAACATCATGAAGGAAAAGTTTTGGGGGCCGCAGGAAATTATCAGGAAGAAAAAGGAATACATCATCCCCTGCCTGTACCACTTCTATCAGGAGCCCATGCAGCTAGTGAAGGGGGAAGGGCAGTACCTTTTCGACCACACCGGGAAGCGGTACCTGGACTTCTTCGCCGGGGTCTCCGTGATCAACTGCGGCCACTGTCATCCGGTGATTACGGAGCGCATCTGCCGGCAGGTAAAAGAGCTCCAGCACGTCTGCAACATCTACCTCACCCAGCCGATGCTCGAGCTTGCGGAGAAGCTGGCCGCAATCACCCCCGGCGGGCTCAAAAAGAGCTTTTTCTGCAACAGCGGCACTGAAGCCAACGAGGGCGCTGCCCTCCTTGCCAAAATCGCTACCGGCAGGAACGAATTCCTGGCGCTCCGGGACGGACTTTACGGGCGCACCTACCTCACGATGAGCCTTACCGGTCTCCGCTTCTGGCGTACGGATACCGCGCCGGCGGGGGGGATCTCCTTCGTTCCCAACCCCTACTGCTACCGCTGTCCCTGGAGGCTCGAGTATCCGTCCTGCGACCTGGCCTGTGCCGAAGAGGTGCGCCAGGTGATCGAATCCTCCACCTCCGGGGAGGTCGCCGCTCTGATTGCCGAGACCATCCAGGGCAACGGGGGAATCATCACCCCACCCCCCGAATACTTCTCGCGAATCCGGGAGATCCTCAAAGAATACGGGGCGCTCCTGATCATCGACGAGGTTCAGACCGGCTTCGGGCGTACCGGAAAGTGGTTTGCCATAGAACATTACGGCGTCGTGCCCGACATCATGACCATGGCCAAGGCGCTGGGGAACGGTGTTCCCATCGGAGTCTTTACGGCTCTCCCGGAGATCGCCGACCGCTACACCAGGCCGGGCGCCTCCACCCTGGGGGGTAACCCGGTTTCCATGACCGCAGGCCTGGCCACTCTGGAGGTTATCGAAAAAGAGGGGTTGATCCAGAACGCCGCCACCCTGGGCGCCTACCTCAGAGAAAAACTGCTGGAGCTCAAGGAAAAACACCCCCTGATCGGGGATGTGCGCGGCATCGGCCTGATGCAGGGTGCGGAACTCGTCAAGAACGGCAAGGAACCGGCCGCAGCCGAAACCGACCGCATCCTGGAACTGATGAAAAACAGGGGCATTCTCATCGGGAAGAACGGGCGGTACCGCAATGTCCTGGCCTTCCAGCCCCCTCTGGTGATCACCAAAGACAACATCGACGAGGTGAGCGCCAACCTGGACGAGGTGCTGACAGAGGTCGAAAGCTGAGCATCACTCCGCTGCCGATGGGGACGACGATAATTCCGCCCGGCGCAGCAGTTTTAATCCTTCCGGCGCCCAGGAGGCCGGGGGGCACCTGCCGGGAAGCAGGGCGGTCCCCCCTACCGCCGGCAACGGTAAGGGTGTGCTTAAATGAGACGAGCGCTTTCCGGCGCCGGGCAAGCAGGTGAAAGATACACTGCAGCATTTTAGACAGCAAAGCGAAAAGAGGGTGTAGCTATGCCGTTTGGGGCACATATGTCCATT
The DNA here is from genome assembly GCF_000305935.1 of Thermacetogenium phaeum DSM 12270. Lineage (NCBI taxonomy): Bacteria > Bacillati > Bacillota > Clostridia > Thermoanaerobacterales > Thermoanaerobacteraceae > Thermacetogenium > Thermacetogenium phaeum. Next base: position 2,271,871 of record NC_018870.1, read on the forward strand.
GCAGGGGGATTCGATCAGGCGATCCGGCGCGGCCAACAGACCGGGTGCGAAACCGTCCAGATTTTCGTCAAGAACGCCAGCAGATGGCAGGCCAAACCGCTCGACGAAGGGGATATCGAGCGCTTCCGGCAGGCCCGCCGGGAAACGGGGATCGAGCCGGTGCTGGCCCACAACTCCTACCTTATCAACATCGGCTCACCCGATGAAGACCTGTGGAAAAAGTCCCTCGACTCCCTGACGCAGGAAATCGAACGCTGCGCCCTCCTGGAGATCCCTTATCTGGTCATGCATCCGGGGGCGCACTCCGGGGCCGGGGAAGAGGTAGGATTAAGGCGGATCACCGCCGCCCTCAACGAAGCCTTGAAGAAAACGGAAGAATCGGGAGTGATGATCCTTCTGGAAACCACTGCCGGCCAGGGGTCGGTTCTGGGTGGAGCTTTCGAACACTTAGCGCAGATCATCGAAGACAGCTTCTTCCCGGAGCGGCTCGGGGTCTGCTTCGACACCTGCCACGCCTTTGCCGCCGGCTACGACCTGCGATCCCCGGAAGCCTGCGAGCGGACATTTGCCGAACTGGAAAGTGTTATCGGCATTGCGCGTCTTAAGGCCATCCACCTGAACGACTCCCGCGGCGGTCTCGGTTCCCGGCGCGACCGCCACGAACACATCGGCATGGGCCAAATCGGCCTCGAAGGCTTCCGCTGGATCGTCAACAACCCGCTCCTCTCCCACCTGCCCATGATCCTGGAGACGCCGAAAGGAAAGGACATGAAGGAGGACGTGGAAAACCTGAGAGTGCTCAGAAGCCTTTTAGAAAGATAAAGGGAAAACCGGCCTTTCGCAGCCGGTACAAATGGAACCGATTCCAAGGCAGACCCTCACGCCGCCTCCGGCGGCACCAACAGAGTATGAAAATACCCGACGGGTCTACCGGCGAGCGACCTATGGAAGGCCGGGTAACAGGACAGGCGAAGCGAGGATGACAGGTCGGGATGCGAGTACAGACACCTCTTGACCTGCGATGGAATGGATTTGCTGCGAGGCCAAACGCTGCGTTGACAGAAGCATTTCGCAACTTGTTACGCAGCATCCCAGAGCTGTCCCGAAGCGAGCCGTCGTCCTGTCCGGCCTGGAATCGGGAGTCGAGCGGTAGACCGGCGGGTGAACTTGATGTATTTTCATGGCAGGAGGTGAAACTGTTGCTGGCGCTTGTAAACGGAAAGATTCTTTCGATGGCGGGCCCCGTTTATGAAAAGGGGATGGTGGTGATCGAAGGACGGAGGATCGCCGCCGTAAGCCCCCATTCAGAACCGCCGGCGGGCGCCCGCCTCATCGACGTTGCGGGGAAATACGTTCTGCCCGGCTTTATCGACGCCCACACCCACATGGGAATCTACGAAGAGATTTACCGGATCGAGGGGAACGATACCAACGAAACCAGCGACCCGGTCACCCCTCACCTGCGCGCCCTGGACGCCATCAACATGGAGGATCTGGCCTTTCGAGACGCCTTGGAGGGCGGAGTCACCACGGTTATGACCGGTCCGGGAAGCGCCAACGTGATCGGGGGCTTGAGCCTGGTCATGAAAACTTACGGCAGGACGGTCGATGAGGCCGTCGTCAAAAACCCGGCGGGGCTGAAAGTTGCCCTCGGAGAAAATCCCAAAAGGGTTTACGGCGGCCAGAAGAAATCCCCCATGACCCGGATGTCCACGGCGGCAATCCTGCGGGAAGCCCTGGTGGCGGCGCACAACTACGCCCTGAAGCTGGAGAAGGGGAAAAACAACCCGGAACAGCAGCCGGACAGAGATCTGAAGCTGGAAGCCCTCCTGCCGGTGATCAGGGGAGAGATACCCGTCCTGTTGCATGCCCACCGGGTCGACGACATCCTCACCGGGCTCAGGATCACCGACGAGTTCCACCTGAAGGTAAGCATCCAGCACGGCACGGAAGCCCACAAAATACCGGACGAGCTCGCCCGCAGAGGAATACCGGTAGTGGTAGGGCCTGCCATGGGCAACAGGGCGAAGGTGGAGCTCAAAGATCGCACCCTGGCAACACCCGGGATCCTCGCCCGCTCAGGCGTACGGGTTGCCCTGATGACCGACCACCCTGTAGTGCCCGGCCAGTACCTATCCCTCCTGGCAGCACTGGCGGTGAAAGGGGGAATGGCCGTTGAGGACGCCCTAAAGGCAATCACCATCAACGCGGCGGAGATCCTGGGAGTGGCCGACCGGGTCGGCAGCCTGGAACCGGGGAAAGACGCCGACGTCATCGTCCTCAGCGGACACCCCCTGGACTGGCTCACCAGAGTGGAACTGGTCATCGTCAACGGGGAAATCGCCTTTGCCGGCGATTCTTTTGCCGGGATCAGGGGCGGTGAGGAGCGGTGAGCAGTTCCGACGGCGACTACGGGAAGTTGACCTCCCCCTGTCAGATCGTCAAAGCCGATTCCGGAAGGCACTGGTTGGAGGAGGACCTGGTCGTCAGGGAAACCCCCCTTACCGTTTTTGTGAACTCCCGGGAGATAGCGACTCTGGTCTGCTCCCCCGTGGATCAGGTATACCTGGCAGTTGGTTTTCTCTGCTCCGAAGGGGTGCTGAAGAAGCGGGAAGACCTCGAATCGGTGGAGCTCGACGCCGACAGAGGGCTCATCCGGATCAAGACCGCTCCGCTGCCGGGAATCGAGGAGAAAATGTTTCTAAAGCGCCACATCACCCCCAGCGCCGGCCGCAGCAACATCCGGGTCCACTTTGCCGCCGAGGCCGGACTTCCCCCTCCCGTAACCTCGCAGCTGCAGATCAAAGCGGCAACCGCCACCAGGCTGGCGGCAGAACTGCAGGAGAGAGCGCACCTCTTCCGGAGAACCGGCGGCGTCCACAATGCCGCCCTGGTACAGGGAGAAGAGATCCTCATCTTCCAGGAAGACATCGGGCGCCACAATACAATTGATAAGATCCACGGACGGTGTTTCCTGGAGGGAATACCCCGCAGCGACAAGATGGTCGTCTTCAGCGGCCGCGTCTCCTCGGAAATAGTCCTCAAGGTGGCCAGGATGAGGGTGCCGGTTCTGATTTCCCGCTCCGCCCCCACCGATCTCGCCTTGAAGCTGGCGGAGGAGCTCCAGATCACCCTCCTCGGGTTCGTGCGGGAAAACCGGCTGAGCGTTTACGCCCACGGGGAAAGGGTGCTTTTTTAGCAGCACGCGGGTTCGTTCGAGGATATTTGTTCAAGCTGCCGGCAACAATAGCACCGGTAGATCATTTTTAGAAAGAGGTTGTTGCCTTGGAGTCACTGCGCGACAAGCTGATTGCCATCATCAAGAACCTCCCGGAGGATAAGCTACAGGCCGTCCTCGACTTTGTCAACCGCATCAACTACGAAGGGTACGGAAACGAGGACTACGACGAACTCCTCATGGGAGATAAGATCGCCCCCAACCGCTTCTGCTGACCCGGTGGCGGCAGCAGCCGGGGGAGCCTCTCCGTCCGCCCGTTTCCCTCCGGGAAACGGCGGTGTTTCGAGGCTGACTTTAAGCATCCGCGAGAGAAGGGGGCAAGCGCTTCCAGAGCAGCAGCGGCAGCCAGGGTGGTCCCCAGCTGTTTCCAGCAGAACCCTTCGGGCTGCCGTCCTGCCCAAGGGCAGCTGCCGGAGGCGCAGAAAATTAGTTGAAGGCACCTCTCTTCGGCGCCTTCATAAAAGCCTCGTTGCTTCCTACCCCGCCACCCGCGACCGGTACTCCTCGCTGCAGGGGATGCAGACGATCTTTCCGTCGCGCACCCGGGCACGGGGTTCCATCACCTGCTCCCCACAGGCGGTACAGGTAACGGACCGGAAGATCCGGGCTTTCTCCGGCAAATCCAGCTGTACCTCCTGCACCCGGAAGAGCTCCTCCGCGGGGGCCTGAAGGATCTTGGCCACAGCCTCCAGCTGGGCTCTCTTCAACCGCTCCTTTTCTTCCTCAGTTGCCCGCCCCTGGCGGGCTCGGTCCCTGATGGCCCGGATCTCCCCGGAAAAAACTTCGTCACCAACGGGGTTGACCGCAATGCGAAATGCCTTCCCGGTATCCCGGGACCCGAAGGTGTAGACATTCTTCCCGTAATCCCGGAAGATCAGGTTTCCCTTCCCCATCGTGCATCCCGTCACGACCTGAACGGCATCCACACCGCAGTTGTCGGTCTCGGCAATCACCACCAGTTCCTCGTCAGGGGAGCGGCGTGCTCCCAACAGCTCCATCCCAGCCTTCGCTGCCCGATACCCCAGGGCGAGGCCGACGCAGATGTGCCCGTGAAATTCCATTGCTTTTTCCCAATCCGTCTTTTCCCGGCACACATGCCTTCCCTCCTTCGATTCCCATTCTTCGATTCCCATTCAGAAAAAAAACAGGAAGTATCCCTTCTCCCTGAAGAGCACCACACCTTCATGGTGTTTTTCAAGGGTATTATTCGCCGTTAAAGGGCGGGATTCCTGCTTGAGAAGCGTCCGTCAGCGAAAATGAGCGCTTCGCCGGGACCAGGCGGAATCAGGCCATCCGCCAGGTACGGGCAGCTCCAAACAATAATATACTGTCAAAAAAAGGGGGGGGGCTTGCTGCCGTGATCAATATACCCGGCCTTCACAACGGCCGAATGATACTGACTGCGGTGCGGAAATACCTCTATCTGCCAGCCCATCCCCGGAGTAGCTTCCCACATCGCTGCAGATAATATTAAAGACGCCGAAGGCATAAAAGCCCGGGTTGGCGGAGCAAAGGCTACCCAAAATCCGTTCCCGGGGGCTTACGGTAAAAGTTTCCTTTCCAATACTTAAAGCGAAGAGGAGGAGAGGCATGCGGGAAATCAACATCGACCTCGGCCCTTCCATCGGAACCGGAGACATAGAAATCATTAAGGCGGCGACATCAAAACTGGCGCCGGGGGACCACCTGCTGCTCCATCTGGAGGCGGCAGATGCCCACGAAACCGACAGGATTCTGAGCCTGCTGGAAAAAGAGAATCTGGATTATCAGACTCACGGCAGCCACAGCGGCCGCCACTTTACGATCATCGCCACACCCCGCGAGAAAAAGCAGGAGGCCACTAAGCGTCCTCACTGAGGCTCCGGCTTCTCCTTAAGTATACTTCGCCTTCTGTAGACACCGACCAGCGCCCTGCTGACATAGAAAGCCAAAAACAGGCCGCAGGCAACCATCACTACGCAGCCGCCCGCCGCCAGCCCAAACCGGTAAGAGGCAGTCAGGCCCAGCAGGGTGGAAACGAGCCCCAGCGCCAGGGAGAGGAGAAAAACCTGGCGAAAACTGCGTCCGAGGAGTATCGCAGCCAGAACAGGTACGACCATCAAGGCTCCTACGAGCAGCGTCCCCACAACCCGCAGGCTCACCCCTACGGTCAGAGCAACGAGAAAGATGAAGAGGCGGTTGATCCTGTCCACCGGCAGCCCGGAAACCCGAGCCGATTCCTCATCGGAGCAGATAAAGAAAAGCTCTTTGAAGAACAGAGCGAGGAAGGAGCCCACCACCACAGCCACCGCCAGGATCAGCCAGAGGTCGGCTGCGCTGACGGTGATCAGGCTTCCAAAGAGGTAAGAGGTGATGTCCAGGGCTCCGCTGCCCGCCAGTCCGAAGAAGATTACGGCCAGAGCAAGGCCGGCGCTCATGATAAAAGCCAGCAGCGCGTCGGCGGAAAACCCCCGGCGCACCCGGAGGTGTTCCGCTAAAAGCACACCCAGAACGGCAACGGCGATTATCACCAAGGGAACGAAGGACGAATCGAGCCCGATCCAGAGCCCGAAGGCTACCCCGGCCAGGGAGATGTGGGCAACGGTATCGGCCAAAAAGGAATAACGCCTGAGGACGAGAAAAACGCCCAGGGCCGGGCAGATCAAACCCGTTGCCGCACCCGCCGCCAGAGCGCGCAACATAAAATCATACTGCAGCATGGAAAGCACAGACAATCCCCCTTCTCCTACGATAAGTGCAACCTGGAAATGGAGTAAGAACCGGCGGCTTTCCCCGACAGGCCGTTTAAGTCCAGCCGCGCCGGAATGGGCGGCGGCCCCTGATAGAGCAGGCACCTGTCAAGAAGGGCGATGCGGTTCGCCCAATTCACCGGCATATCAGCGTCATGAGAAACCATCAGGATGGTGATCCCCTGCTCACAGTTCAGGCGGTGAAGCAACCGGTAAAAATCGCGCCTGGTGCCGTCATCCAGCCCGGACTGGGGTTCGTCGAGGATGAGCACATCCGGGCGGCCGGCCAGCGCCCTTGCGATAAAGGCACGCTGCCGCTGCCCACCGGACAGCTCTGTGAGGAGATTATCCCGGAGATGGCTAAGTCCCACCAAATCGATGGCCTCCTCCACCGCCTGCCAGTCCTCCCTGTGGAGACGGTGGCACCTACCGATCCGTCCGAAGCGCCCGGTAGCAACGATCTCTTTCACCGTAGCCGGAAAGCCGGCAGCAAGGGCAGGGGTTTGGGGAACATAGCCTATCCTGTACCAGTCCCGGAACTTCCTGATACTGTCTCCGAACAAAAGGATCTCCCCCTGGACAGGGTGCAAAAGCCCCAAAAACAGCCGGACCAGCGTTGTCTTTCCCGATCCGTTGCGGCCAACCAGAATAAGAAAATCCCCTTCTTCCACCGCTATCGTGATATCCTCCAGGATGACGTCGCTGCCGTAGGAAAAATAAACTCCCTGCATTTCAAGAACTTTCACGCCGTTCACCTTCGCTTCCCAGGGCTTTTTGAAGACTTTCCAGATTTTGACGCATTAAGCCGAAATAATCGAGGCCTTTTTTGCTCTCCTGTTCGGTTATTCCCCCAATGGGGTTGAGCACAAGCGTTTGGGCGCCGGCCTCCCGGGCAACCGTTTCGGCAACCCTGGGGCTCACCGCCGCCTCAAAAAAGACGCACTCTATCCCCTGGTCCCGGCAGTAATCGACGACTCGCGCCAGGGTGGCGGCATCAGGCTCCTGCTCCGGGGTCAGCCCGAGCAAAGGTATCTGGCGCAGCCCATAGCGCCGCGCCAGGTAACCGAAGGCTGCGTGGGAGACCACAAGATCCCTGCTGCTGAAGTGCTGCACCGCTTTAAGATACTCCTGGTGAATCCGGTCCAGCTCCTTTTGTGCTGCCTGGGCATTGCGCATGTAGTCGGATGATCCAGCGGGATCGGCAGCGATCAGTTCCCTCGCCAGATGCGCTACGATTCTTTTGGCCAGAACGGGATCCAGCCAGACGTGAGGATCAACATCCTCCTGCTGGTGGCGGTGCCCGGCATCGGCGGACGCCTTGCCTTCTCCCTCCCGACCCGGCATCACCGTTACTCCGAGCCTTTCTTCTTCGGCAAAGGTGAGCAGGTCAAGACCTTCGGTGGCCTTTACGATCTTGACTCCCCGGGCACGAAGGGCAGGGAGGATCTTCTCCACCCACGGTTCCATCCCCGCACCGTTGTAAAAAAACACCTGCGACCGATAGAGCTGCAGCATATCTGCCGGTGAAGGCTCCCAGTGATGGGGCTCCCTTCCCGGAGGAATCAGCTGGACTACCGCTACCCGGTCCCCCCCTACCTGCCGGGCAAACTCCGCCAGGGGGTAAATTGTGGCCACCAGGCGCAGCTTCCCCTGCGAAGTCGCCTCTTCCGCTTCCCCGCTTCCCATCTCACCGGTTCCACCGCAACCGTTTGCTGCCAGCAGGGCAACCAGCAACAACAAAACAACCGCTATCCGGCAGATGCTGCTTTCCCTCACCGCTCGCATAAATCTTCACTGCCCCCTCCCCAACCATCCTGGCATCCGGAGCAGAAACCGTAAATGGTAAAGGTGTGGTCCTGGATTAAAAAGTCGGGATACTGCAGCTGAGCCTGTTTCAAAACCTCACTAGGGCAAAAAGGGAGCTCCCTCGTCTTTCCGCATCCAAGGCACACCAAATGGTGATGGTGTTTCCCTTTGCGGACGAGCTCAAAACGGCGGCACTGGCCACGGAACTGAATCTGGCTGACAAGCCCCTGTTCGACGAAAGTCGCCAGCGTGCGGTACACAGTATCCAGGCTGACAGCCGGATAGCGTTCCCGCACCCGTTGCAGAATCTCCTCGGCAGATAGCGGGTGCCCGGCCGCCCTGGTTCCTTCCTGGATCGCCCGCAGAATCTCCAGGCGCTGCGGGGTGATCCTGATCCTCTTCTGTTTCAGCTGCTCCAGGTAATCCCCCACCATCATTCCTATGCCTCCTAGTTAAGAATAATTCCTAAACAGGTTCAACTATTAATTTAAAATAACAACCATATCGTGTCAACAAACAATTCACCCTTGTTTTGAGTTCCCTTTTATTGCCTGCCCCAAAATATAATTTTATCCCTGCGCTTGCCCCCTGCTCTTTCGGTCGAACTCACCCCAAGACTCGTACAGGCGCATACCGGCTCCTTTGACGGCATATCCGCCGCAGATTCTCCCTTCTCGACATCCTGTCTCGATTCGGCCGCTCGCGATGCTCCTTCGCCAAGGGCGGATAGCAGACTCAATAATGCCGCTGCGCCGGCAAGTTTCGACAAAGAAGGGCTTGACGGATCGTTAAAGATGGGGGATCTCCTATTGGGAAGGAAAGGCAGGATGTCTCCGGCGCGGACCAACAAGGCACGGCGAAGCCCCCGCCGCCTTCGCCCGCACCGAAGAGCCAGATCGGATTTCCTAGAAGGGCCAGAGATCGAAAATAATCGTCAAGAAAACCACCACGATAATGGCAGGCAGCAGGTTACCCACCCTGATGTGGATCTTATCTGTGAGCATGTTCGCCCCGATTGCGAATATCAGAAGGCCTCCTACAGCAGTCATCTCTCTGATGATCGCATCGGTCAGCAGGGGTTTGACGTAAGAGGCAGCGAGTGTAATGCTGCCCTGGTAGAGGAAGACAGGAAGGGCGGAAAAGGCGACCCCGACACCCATGCTAGAGGCGAAAACCACAGAGGTCACCCCGTCGAGGATCGATTTGACGAAGAGAGTGGTGTGGCGCCCGGTAAGGCCGCTCTCAAGGGAGCCCATGATGGCCATTGCCCCCACACAGAAGACCAGGCTGGCAGTCACAAACCCTCTGGTAAAGGCGCCGTCCCCGTTACTGAAGCGCTTCTCCAGCCTTCTGCCAAAACCGTTTAAGCGTTCTTCGATTTTTAAAAATTCGCCGAGTATGCCTCCGATGACTGTGCTCAGGGTGACAAGCAGCACGTTTTGCGTCTCCAGGGCCATGGAAAGCCCAATCAAGATCACGGTGAGGCTGACTCCCTGCATGACGATCTCTTTAACGTTGGAGCGCAGACCGCTCTTCAAAAGATTTCCCAGCAAAGCTCCGGCAATAATGGCTGCTGCATTGACGATTGTTCCTAACAAGGCGTTCTCTCCCACATATTTTATTCGATTCCCTCATCACCCGTTGGTTCTAATCCGGCTACAATTAGCCGTTCCACCCTGCCTCCGAAGGCACTTTCACCGGGTATCCTCAGGCCGGCAGAACAACAGGACCCCGCTTCATCCCTTTGACAACAGCTGGTTTCCGTTCCCGGCCGGAGGGATCTCACAAAACGGCACAAAAAAAGGGTAGGAAACCCTTTTTTTACGGTAGCGACAACCGGTTTTTATTCGGTTTCAATCTCCAGAATGCGCCCTTTCGCCGCATCGGCCTTCGGAAGGATTATTTCGAGAATGCCGTTCTTAAACCGCGACCTGCACTCCTCCGGTTTAATCGGCGTGGACAGGGGAATTGTCCTGGCAAAGGAGCCGAAGTTGCGCTCACGGACCAGGTAATCGCCTTCTTTTATCTCTTTCTCTTCTTTGATCTCACCCCGAATGGAAACAGAGGTCTCAGTCACCTTGATCTCAATGTCTTCAGGATTGTATCCGGGCAGGTCGGCTCTCACAACGTACTCATTTCCTTTATCCAGCACATCGACGGATGGTTTCCACTCACTCCATCCGGGAAAAGGAAAACGGCGGCCGATGGTCTCGTCAATGAGGCGATTGATTCCCTCCCTGAACGAAGCCAGCTCCCGCCAGGGGTCCCTGCGCATCAAACTCACCCTGATCAACCTCCTTAATAATAAGAGAAAACAGTTTCCTACCCCATTCTTTCTCGTCTCCATTATAGAATTTTCCATTCTCTTATGTCAAACAGTTCCGGAATTGAGTTAATCAGGCAACCATCTTGGGAAACATTACGGTAAACTTGACGCCCTCTCTTTGGCTGCAGGCAACGTTTATCCTCCCCCCGTATTTCTCAACCGCCGTTTTGGCGGAAACCAGTCCAAACCCCCTGTTTGATCCCTGTTTTGTCGAAAACCCGGGTGAAAAGATCTTCTCCCGCATTTCTTCGTCGAGATAACCGGGGTTGATCGTCTGAATGAAATAACTCTCAGGGGTCTCAAAAAACCTCAGCACCACCCTTTTTTGCTCCTCTTCGCCGCTTTCTACGGCCTCGAAGGCATTATCCAGCAGATTGCCGATGATGGTGTTCAGATCGAGGGGATCTACCTTGAGGGATTTCAAGTCGGTGTCTACTTCAATATCAAAAGAAATGTTTTTCAGGTCGGCAACGTGCATCTTCACCATCAACAGGGCTCCTAATTCCGGAATCCCAAACTGCAGCATCCCCTTGGGAATTTGAATGCGCTGGCCGAGTGAAGTAATATACGCTTTCGCCTTTTCTATCTGGTTGGTCTGCAGCAGAGCGGAGATAACCTGTACGTGATTGGCAAAGTCATGTCGCAGTAGTCGGACGACCCGAAGCAGCTCCTGCAGGTGTTCGCTATAAAGGGAATTGAGAGCGCGGGACAATTCGCTTTTCTCGAAGCGATAGACCTTCCAGCAGATGAACAGCAGCACCAGAACTAATGATAAAATTGTCGAATCAATGATGTATATTGCTCCCCTGGTGAGAGGCCTGTCGAACTGGATCGACCAGAAAAGATAAAAGTCCACAGCCAGGAGGACTATTCCCACCCCCAAAAGGAGCGGAACTAAAACAAGGCTACCCTTTTTCACGACCCTTAACCTGCACCTCCAAGTCCCTTATCTCCCGGAGGTTGACAATTCTCCAACGAAATCGACCGGCGATAACTGTAACGACGGTCAGAAAAATATATTCGGGGAGGGGAAACAACACCCGCAGCAGGGGATTGGCAGCCACGTCCTGGAATGTAAAGCCGGAGATCTTGGGAGTAAGAAAGTCAAAGATTCCTTCGGCTATGGAAAGAACGATTACCCCTAAAAAGACGGCCAGGGTTGCAGCAAAGAGGTCCATTCGGCAGCAGGCAACAACAAGAGCGATTACCACAGGGACCAGAAAAACACCGTGAAGCCCGGGCGGCAGGGGCAGGAGCCTAATGCAGTATGAGATCAGCGCCCCCAAAAGGGTGACCATAAGGATCTTTTTATACTCCGGGCGAAACCCAATTAAAACCATGCCCAATGTCGTAACCAGGGCGATCTCAGGCATGGAATGGCAGAAAACGAGATAAAACGGAAAGTCGTTCACAGGTGTCCCTTCTTACAAATCGACACAAAACTGCATATTAAACATAATAATTCGTCATATTATCCAATTTTCCTGCAGGAGAAAAGTATTATTACCATCTAAGACTAATTTCCTAAATAAAAAACAACAGGCCGTGGTTTAAATACCGCAGCCTGTTGTTACCGGGCACAATCCGCAAAGGGCCGGGTGGACTAGGCCATTACGGCGAAAAACCGGCTGTGCGCTGCAGGAATGACCAACGCCTGCTCTCTCTTACTTCTGCCCTCCCGGCCCACCCAAACGCCTGTTGATTTCGTCTAACAGCCGCCGTAAATAACCGGCCTGCTCCTTCAGAGCATCTGCCTCTCCCCAACTCACACCCTGCGCCTGTTGCGCTGCCCAGGGGCCGGGAGCACCTGCACCCCGCCCCGGAACTGCCCACCAGCGACGAGGAAGCCAGGGTAAAAACCGGCAGAAGGGCGAACGACTGCCCATGCCTCTGCCCATCCCCAGGCCCCGGCCACCACCTGCAGGACCCGGACCGCCCTTCCAAAAACCGGGACCGAAGAAGTTGCGTCCCCGCATCTCTCAACACCCCCTCTCAGCAGCCGCCAATTCTTAATTCCTTCCGCTCGAATACCCTGCCACCCGAGAAAAACCGTAAGATTACACCGGATGATGCGTTAAAAACTGACGGGTGCCCGATCCCAATCAAGAAACCTTGTGGCTCCTCATCCCACTTCATAAACAAGGCAATATCAGGGATCGGTTTTTAATGGTCGCAGACATTTGGTCCGGTCTCCAGGTTTCCCCCGAGAAACGCCGCCAGAACATCATCAATTAGCCCGCTGGCCCCCGTGATCACCCGAATATTCTGCTGTGCGAACAGCTGTTGGGCACGCGAACCCATGCCTCCGGCGATCACCACGTCAACTCCCTTACCGGCAAGATAACGAGGCAGCAACCCCGGTTCGTGGGGAGGAGCAGCAACGGTCTCTTTGCCGATCACTTTTCCATCCTGCACTTCAGCGATCAGAAATTGTTCGCAGTGCCCAAAGTGCGGGCAGACGCTGTTACCCTGCGATGGTATGGCAATCTTCATCTGTTCTCCTCCTCATTACTTATTATTGTTCAAAGGTGTTTTCCTCAAACAGTCGCTTGTTGACAGCATCCCATATCATCACCAGGGCCTCCCCCGCCCTGGTTTTCAACAAGTCTTTAACAGGCAGCCTCTGTTTAACGACATCCAGCACTCCGGGATCGAAGGGAATTTTACCAACCATTTCCACACCTTCATCCTCACAGAAGCTCTCGATCTTTCTGCTCAGCTCCGGACACAGATCCCACTTGTTAATGCACACAAGGGCGTTCACGCCGAAGTGCCGTGCCACCTTGAGGATCCGCTCCAGATCGTGTAGCCCGGAAACGGAGGGTTCTGTCACGATCAGGGCAAGGTCGGTACCGCTCAGGGAAGCGATCACCGGGCAGCCGATCCCGGGTGATCCGTCGATAATCAACAGGGGCTCCTCTCCCCGGAGGGATTCGGCATTGCGGCGCACCTCGGTCACCAGTTTTCCCGATCCCTCAGCTCCGATTTCCAGCAGGGCATGGGAGAACGGCCCATACTCCGTCTCCGAGGTCATGAGGGTGCCGGTCACTTCATCCTCCAGGCGCAGCGCTCCCGTTGGGCAGACGGCAACGCAGACCCCACACCCCTCACAGCGCGTAGGGTCGACCTCCATTTCCTGAATGGCCTGGAACCGGCAGTGTTCCTGGCATCTCCCACAGCGATCGCACTTCCCGGCATCCTTGACCGCCATCTTTGCCCCGATAAAGTCTCGCCTTTCCCGCACCTCCGGTTGAAGCAGCAAGTGCTGGTTAGGAGCCTCGACATCGGCGTCGGCGACGACCGCCTTCCCGGCAAGGGCAATGAAGGCAGCCGTAACCGTAGTCTTCCCGGTTCCACCTTTTCCGCTGATTACCACGAGCTGGCGCATGAGTTGCACTCCTTTAAGGACTGATACATCCCGTAGAATTTGTCCTGCCAGTAAGGCAAGGCCTTACTAAAGGGAATCCCCTGCGAACCCAACTCCGCCAGGTGAGCGCTGAACCCTATCTCGAGAAGGACCGGAATTTTCCGCTCCCGGCACAGCTCTGCGATGATGCTGTTATCCGTTCCGGCGCGGTTGATCACGACACCGTGCGGCAGCCGCAGGTGCTGCATCAACCGCAGCGCTATCTCCAAATCATGGCGCCCAAAGGGGGTAGGTTCGGTCACCAGCAGGGCAAAGTCGCTGTCTCTGACGGCCTCAATTACGGAGCAGGAGGCGCCGGCAGGAGCATCGATGATGACGACCCGTTCATCCTCAATATCTGCCAGGCCATCTTTAAGCGCCCGCGTTATAGGAACCGCCAGCGGTTCCCCGACATGGAGGCGTCCCTGCCAGAACTCGATGCCGTCGGCCCAGCCCTTCTCAATCACACCGATCTCCCTGGGAACCTCCCTAATTGCCTGGTTGGGACAGACCAAGGCGCATCCTCCGCAGCCGTGACAGAGCTCCGGGAAGGTCATCATACTGCTCCCGGCCACGGCCAGAGCATTAAACTGGCAGAAGTCGGAGCACCTACCGCAATAGTCACAGCGTCCCTCATCGATCTGCGGCACTAAGAGAGATACGCCCGCCGATTCCTGCAAATCAGGCTTCAGATACAAAGCGGCATTGGGTTCCTCCACGTCGGCGTCCACCAGCAGAACCTTTTCCCCTTTGGCAGCCAGAGAAAACGCCGTGTTTACGGCAACGGTTGTCTTGCCGGTGCCCCCTTTGCCGCTTAAAACGGAAATAATCATCGGCGTCCCATCCCTCGATGTGCCGGTCCCGGAGCGCCGATTTCGGTCAGCTCCCCCTTTTTATAAAGCTCGACGACCTCCCTGACCTTCACTTCCGGCGCCTGGTAGACTTTAACACCACCGGCAGACAGTACCTCAAAGGCATTGGGACCGCACTGCCCGGTTATCAAGACCTCAGCACCCGATTTTAAAAATGCCTGTGCCGCCTGAATGCCGGCCCCGCCCCCGGCCGTACTGCCGGGGTTTTCCATTCCTTGACACTCCATCGTTTCCGGATCCACCAGGAGAAAGTAAGCACACCTTCCAAAGCGCGGATCCATCAATGATTCCAGGTCTTTTCCGGTAGCGGTTATACCGATCCTCACTTTCCCAACCTCCTTAACCGGTTTACTGCCATTCGTTTCACGCAACCGTTAATTGGCATATGCCCTTATAAGAATAATTTAACACAAGGAACACGGGAACGCAAGCGCTGCTCACAATATCAGAACGCAAGAACTGATTACAACATCTGGGAAGATCCATATAAAAAAAGAAACAACCATCCGGTTGTTCCCTTTGTATCTTGCTTTTGGGTTGATCCTCCGCACTAGGTGAGAGGCTCCCTAGCTGCCTCTTTGCTCCGGCTGCAGTCCAGGTTTTTGTTGGATCTCGCTGGTACTCTTAAGCCTTGCTCATATATCAGGAGCGGTTAACCGAGCCACCGGTTGCAGCATCATTCCGTTCTTTTCTGCCATGAAAATACGTTCCGGTTTATCCTTGCGCTTGCTCCCGGATCTTTTGGTTTAACTCGCCCTAACACTCGTCGATAGATAAGCAGCCGACCGGCTCCTATGCGCCTTCCCTGGCGCAGAGTCGCCTATCTCGACATTCTGTCTCGATTCGACTGCCGTTTGCTGCTCCTTTCGTCAAGGGCGAGTAAAAACCTCCATAAGGTCGCTGCGCCGATAAGGATAACCCCTTTTTTCGTTCCTCTGTTGGTGCCGCCGGAGGCGGCATGCTGGTCTCCTGTTAATTTTAAGAGCACACCCGGGCGTGTGCCCGGTTCATGTGGAACGACGGCAGTATCTTCCTGCAGCCCGGGACGGCCTCCCCCATCACGAGATAAGGCCATCCCGGCACCGGGCAGAACTGCCACCGCAGGCGAAGCCGGGGATCAGGCAACAGGGAGTCATCCCTGTTGCCGATCTCAGAGCAACGATCTGCGAGCTTATTTTAACAGCCTGTAGATGGCCAGGGCACCGTCGCTTCGGGAAAGACCCGCCCCCAGGTCAACATCCTTACCGGTCAGATCCAAAAGGCCAAGCCCGGACGCCAGGGCAACATACCCAGTGTCCTCCTGGGGCAGACCCTTGACGCTTCCGGGAAGCGACCAGATCCCGGAAAGCTGCGCCGCCTCCTCCCAGCCTATAGCGCGCACGGCCAGCCTGGCCATGGTGAGCCTGCTTAGAGGTTCGCCGGGCAGGTATTTCTCACCAGGCTTCAGAATGCCCATGAGCAAGGCATTGCGATATGCTTTTTCAAACTCCTTCTCCGGAGTTCCGGCAGGAGCCGAGGGCCACCCTGTAGCCCGCACCAGCCAGATCAGAAAATCACGCTGGATAAGCTGTTCCTGCGGGTGAAACTTCTGCTCGTAAACGGGGATAACCCTCGCCTTCACCAGCAGGTCAATCTCCCCGGCACCGGAAAGCCCGTTGAGGTCGGAGAAGACCTGTCCGGACTTGTCCTTGGGCTGGAAGTCGTAGTCCAGGCCGGTCCCGCTGAAGGCATCCACATAAGCCGGTGCTTTGCGGAAATCCAGGGTGTAGACAAGGCGGAGCGGGCGGTCCGCATTCGTATTATAGGCGGTGGGGAACTCCCGGCAGTAGCTCAGCGTTAGATTATCCCTTCCCAGCAGGACATTCTCCGCCTGTTCCCTGCCGATAACTCCCCGCGCCTCCGGAAAGTCCCCATCGCTCCAGGTGAGCTCATAGCTCGTTATCCTGCCCTGGCAGGCATCGTAATAGATTTCCACCCCGTCGTTGATAAAGGGAATGCCTTTAACCAGTCTCCGGGCGGTGACCCTGAAGCCCACCGGCCGGGGATCCTCCGGGGCCCCGGTGGACCTGACAACCGGAAACCTGCCGGGGACAGGCACCACCCGGAGCTCCTCAAGTTCTTTCAGGTATCCCCGGGCTACCCTCTCCAGCAGCTCTTTTGAAGCCTTCCGGGCCTGAGCCTCGCCGTAACCGGGCTCCTTATCTTGCAGAGGGTCCGGGTTGAAGAACCTGAAACCGATAACATCCCCTTTCACGGCATCGACGCGCACGTTAAGCCCTTCTTCGGTCTTCTTGTTCCTCCAGTTGAAGTTCCAGACCTTGCGACCTGTGAAATACTCCTCCCGGAGCTCCGCCCCTTCCAGCTCCATTCCCTGGGGTATGCCAACCAGAGAGCGGGCGGCATCGAGGGCCTTCTCTTTTGCAATCAATTTTCCCATCTCGTCCAGAGCGGCCTGCTCCGCCGGCGTCAGAGGTGCTTCTCTGCGCCGGGCTGCGTTTGACTCCGCCCCGCCGGCACCCCCTACCAGATCGCCGTAATAAAAATCCTCGGGTTTGAGAACCTCACCGGTTCGGGCATCGATCATCAATTCCCCCTGTCCGGGAGCAAAAACAAGACGCGGGGTGGCATCCTTTCTATCCTCTCCCCCCTGCATCACGTAAATCAGTTCCACCCGAGCGTTCTGGCGCCACAGGGTTTTTGCCCGTTCCTCCTCCATAACGCCCTCCGCTTTGGGAAAATCCAGCCTGCTGTTCCAGTTAAAATAAAAGCTTAAGATCTCACCGGTGTTGGCGTCCACTTCCACACTGGCACTATTTTCCCGGAAGGGGATCCCGTTCTGCAACCGGACAAAATTGATGTTGTAAGAGGGCGTAGCCGTCTCCCTCAGACTGATATAGGGAAAGCTGTCATCCTCAACAAGCTGCAGATTCCCAAAATAGCCCGGAAGCGCCTCTTTCAAAAAATTACAGGCGATCTCCTGGGCGTCGGCACGGGTCAGCTTGGGAAGGCCGCGCCTTATCTTTCCCGGCTGCGGGTCCCAGCGGGTAAACCCCCAGAGTTCCCCGGTCCTGGCATTGACCCTGGCGGTGACATCTCCCCCTTCAGGATTATCACTGCTCCACCGCAGCTCCCAAAAAACCTCGTCTCCCTCACAGTAACCTGGTTGAAAATTCTGGTACTCATCCGGTACCTGCACAAACCGCTTCGCCACCATGATGGCCTCTTCCAGTGTGATCCCAGCGCCTTTCTCCGTTCTTCCCGCGCTCGCTACCACATCCTTCGCCAGTGCCGGCGGCACACTCCCGAAAATCAGGAACGACGCCAGAGCCAGCACAACCCACCACCCGAACTGCCGCCTCATACCATTACCTCCTCCCATAAATGACCGTTTTATCATTTCCGCGCATCTATTACCTATTACTGCAAAGCAACTCCAGATATTACAGGTTGATAAAAAAACGGGCAGTACCTACCGGGCCGGTTGTGCGCCTCTGCCGCTTAACTGCGCTGTGCCACCGGCCTTTCAAAAAAGAAGAGAGCCCGGTCATCCCTCTTCCCAGGCTCTCTTCTTCCGGCATGTCGCTATAATTCTATAAATTTATAAATTCAAATTCTGCATCTGCAAAAGTTTTGCTGAATTCACAGTCTCATTCAACTTCCAAAAAGGCATATCCATCCCGGGACACCCGGCCTTTGACTTCAAGCCTGAGCGGCTGCGCAAAGAGCGGCCCACCGGTGATAACCGTGTGATACTCCCCGTTCTCCCCGGCCGCATCGACCCCTTCGCGCTCCAGCTCTGCCAACAGTGGGCGATCCAGCACCCTCCCCAGAAAACGGGCGTCCATTCGCTCCTCTTTGACCACGACGATCACCGCCCGGAAACCCAGGTCGATAAACTCCTCCACCAGCTCCCGCCGCCGCCTCTTCCAGAGAGGCAGGCAGGCCTCAAGCCCCACCCCGGCGCAGACTCTTTCCACCCACTGGCGGTGCTCCTCCAGGTCGATGTCGCCAAAGACCCCCACTTCTACTCCCTCTCTTTGGAATTCCCTCAACTGGTCGGTATATACCCTTTCGTAGTCATCCCAGGAGGCGGCTGCCGTCACCAGCGGAATTCCCAGCGCCGCCGCCTGTTTCCGAAGCAGCGTTAAGGGCAGGGCGTGGGCGCGGGAATGCTCTCCCTCTTCCGAAAGCATAGTAAAAAGGTAGCGCGGCTGCCCTCCCGCCCGGAGAGCATGGTAAAGCGCAAAGCAGGAATCCTTTCCCCCGCTCCAGGAGCAGAAGAAGGGACGGTTTTTTATCTTCAGCACCGGTTTACTCCTCCCGATCGTTAGTAAAAGCGACGGACGGACTCCGCCGTCAGAATGAGCTAATTATTGCTTATTGCTTCAGAGCCGCAGGCCGCGACCTTCTCCAGGCGATCCGCCAGCTGCTCAAACTCCGGCGTTTCCAGCATTTCCAGCTTGCCCTGGTCACCGAAGCTCGTGTAAGAGGGCTGAATGGGAAGGGTTGCCAGAACGGGAACACCCGTTTCTTCGCTCACCTGACTCCCCTTCGGCTTTCCGTAAGGATAAATTACCTTGCCACACTCCGGGCACTCCAGGTAGGCCATATTTTCCACGAAACCAATGACGGGAACGTCGAGAGTGCGGACCATCCGCAGCGCCTTTTTGACGATCATGATCGCCAGATCCTGCGGGGAGAAGACGATGATCACCCCGTCCAGCGGAAGGCTCTGGAGCACGGTGAGGGGCACGTCGCCCGTCCCCGGCGGCAGGTCCACAAAGAGAAAATCCAGTTCCCCCCAGTCGACGTCCTCCCAGAACTGCTTGACGGCCCCGGCGAGCATGGGACCCCTCCAGATCACAGCCTCATCCTCCCGCTCGAAAAAGAGGTTCAGGGACATCACCTTGACGCCCAGCTCCGTCCGGTAGGGTATCAGCCCGCGCTGACCGGCGCCGATCCTGCCTCCCTTGAGCCCCAGCAGGCGCGGAATGCTCGGCCCGGTGATGTCACCGTCGAGGATGCCCACCTCGTGCCCTTTTTTCGCCATGAAGCCTGCCAGCAGGGCGGTAACCGTCGATTTGCCAACCCCGCCTTTGCCGCTCATGACGGCAATTACCGATTTAATCCCCTCTTGAGGCTTAATCATATTCTTCCGGTCGCAGCCAGCCTCGCAGTTCTCGCTTTTCGAAGGGCAGGAATCGCAAGCAGATTCTTTTTTACTCACTTGATGCGCCTCCCAAATAAAAATTGGCCAAGCCTCTTTTTTGGCATTTATCTGACGTCTCCAGCAATACAGCACACTCGGGTCTGCCCGACCAGCTCTCATAAACTAATTTCCGGCGAAGAGCCGTTCACCGCCGGAGAAGAGAGCCGCCTCCAGACAGCGCTAAAACAACCCTTCTCATTTTATCAAAGGTAAGCCCGGCTGTTAAGTGAAACTGGATACTGTCATGAAAATAGAGCGCATACCCTGCCGGTCTACCGCTCGACTCCCGATTCAAATCAACCCCATCCAGTCGGATGCTTTGCGTAATCTCTATGTGCGAAAGACCAAGACCGACAAAGGATGCCGCGCCAACAAGAAAAACCACGATGCTCCCCGTCTCTCTCAGGAGAAAGAACATCGTGGGACAGAGGGAGAATATGCCTCTTGCTCCCTAATTGAAGGGGGGGTAGGCAGCTGGAAGAAACGACCTGTTTCTTTAGATTATTTTTATTTCTGTTCTCCCAGTTCTCCCAGGCGCCTGTTGATCTCTTCTAACTGTTTTTCTAAAAAGGCCGCCTGCTGCTTGAGAACTGCTGCCTCATTCTCCTTCCAGTCCTGCTCTGCTCCCCAGTACCCCGGCAGCCATCCTGCATCAAACCCCCATCCCGGGTATGCCCACCAGTGTCTGGGAAGCCAGGGGAAAAACCGGCAGAAAGGCGCAGGGTTGCCTCCCCACCATCCGCCTGCCCAAGGTGCAGGGCCGGGCCCGCCTTTCCAGAATCCCGGTCCGAAGTAGTGCCTGCCGCGAGGCATACTTCAACACCTCCTTCCTCTGGCGCTATGCCTTTCTCTAACGCCTCTCACGTGTTCCCTTCCCGCACTCAAGGATTACATTCCCTTACAGCCGGAAAGACTCTACCGGCGTTTAACGGTTGCCGGGAACTATACTCAATACGACGAACACCCCACTTAATGGGCATTTGCCCTTTTCGTTTATGACTATAACACACTTCCTACAAGAAAGCAAGTGGATGCGCGGGATATTTTTTGGTAACGGAGCCGCTAAAGCCTTCAGTTAAACTCTTCCAGCAGGCGGACGGAATCGCCGATCTTTACTCTGCCGCTGCGCACAACCCGGCAAAAGCACCCCTCTGAGACCAGGAGGGCGATACCGTGAAAGGAGAAAGTGTGGGAGGCGTCGATCTCCTTGCCGATTTGAATAACCTCTACCTCCGCCTCACCTATCGACATCCGTGTTCCCGGGCGGATCCCTCCCATGTCGATGCCCTTTACGGTAATATTTTCGGCAAAGTCTCCGG
This sequence comes from Thermacetogenium phaeum DSM 12270, assembly GCF_000305935.1. Lineage (NCBI taxonomy): Bacteria > Bacillati > Bacillota > Clostridia > Thermoanaerobacterales > Thermoanaerobacteraceae > Thermacetogenium > Thermacetogenium phaeum. The sequence goes on from NC_018870.1 coordinate 2,292,776, forward strand.
GGTTCGCCTTAATCCCCTTCTCCGAAGCAACCCGTTCGATGAGCTCCAGCGGCAGGATGCTGAGCGGCCTCTCGGAACCGGCATGGGCATCCCCGATCAGCCCGTAATCCTTCGCAAGGTACCCCTTCCCAACATTTACCTTTCCAGTGCCTCGCTTCTCGCTTACACAGACCCCGACCACCAAACCTTCCTTCATCGGCATCATCTCCTTCAAAGCCTCATATTTTTCCGGCACACCACAAGTCTCCCAAAAGGCCTAGAGGAATAACCACGCTGTCGATCAACTTCTATTTTAATGCATTTTTAGAATTCTAACTTAAAAACAGTCCCGGCCGAGGCGAAATGGAATTCAGAACGAAATAGGCGAAACAGCTCTGCGATCACCGGCATTCCGCTGCAGTGATTGACGGCCAGGAACTTCAGATCCAACTTCTTCAAGTATTCTATAGTGGCCTCCCTCTGCGCCTCGGAAACCGCCCCTAAGTGGGTACCGCCTATGATACCGTAGACCTGATTGCGGCCGGTCACCCGGCGGGCGTGTTCCACAATGTTTACTATTCCGGCGTGAGCGCAGCCCACCACGATCAAAAGGCCCCCTTTTGTAACGCAGAAGAGGCTCACGTCATCACGGACGGGATCGCTCACCTTGCTGCCGTCTTTAAGATGAAACAGAGCGTTATCCCCCTTTTCGAAAGGGGTTTTCCGCGGCACCTCCCCGCTAAACCAGACGCCCGGCACGATTTCCAAAGGCTCGCGGGAAAACGCGAAATTCGCCCCGAGGCTCTCCAGCTCCTCCCGCCTGTAAGGAACTCCGATGTAATGCTCACGCGGCGTAGAGGAATAACGGGGAATAAAGAAATCGGGATGAAGGTAAACAGGAAGCCTCCCCCGATAACGCAACAAAGCCCGCATGCCGCCGGCGTGGTCGTAGTGTCCGTGGCTCATGACCAGAGCATCCACAGCGCGCAGGTCTACCCCCAAGGCTGCGGCGTTATTGATCACCGCACCCTGTTCCCCGGTATCAAACAAGAGCTTTTTGCCGGCCGCTTCCACGAGCATGGCCAGTCCCCACTCTCCCACCAGGCCGGCAGGGACACCGACAGTATTTTCACAGAGCACCGTTATTTTTACGCAGGCCAGTTCCAATCCGATCCCCCCAACCGGTTTATTAATGGCATATGACCTTTTTATTTTAACAGCGTGCAGGCAATAACTCCCAACAAGAAAATCAATCATGCGGCCAAGAAAAGTGGAGCTATAGGAAGCCTCAAGGGCTATTTATGGACAACAAATCTCGCCGCTCTTATTTTACCTATTTTACCCGGCAATTCAGGCTTGACCATTCGGGAAACGAGCGGATACACTGAATATGGGCATATGCCCATAACAATTTCCCGGGAGGGAGGCGCAAAACATGCCCTGGTGGGGAAGTGGAGGAAGGTTCGGTTTCGGCCGCGGTCGGGGTTGGTGTCGGCTGTATTACGCAGCGGGATTGCCCGGCCGGGCACGCCTATACCATCCCGGTTGGTCAGCACCCCTTTATCTGCCGCGGCCATGGGTCATTAACCGTTATCCTGTAATCCTTTATTAGCAAGGAGGTGTGAACAATGCCTAGAGGTGATGGAACTGGTCCGTGGGGCCTTGGTCCGATGACAGGAAGGGCCGCCGGATACTGTGCCGGATTTCCCGTTCCCGGTTTCATGAATCCCTCCGGATTCGGCAGGAGGTGGTGGGGACGGGCCTGGAGTTGGCAATGGGCTGCTCCTTTTTACGGGCGCCCCTTCTATGCCGCCGGCCCCGAGCAGGAAGCAACATTTTTGAAAAATCAGGCAGAAGTCATCAGGGAAGAGCTCAAAAGAATAGAAAAGCGCCTGAAAGAGCTAGGCAAAGCCGGAGAAGAATAAGAGGACAGGCACGTGCAGAACCCTGCACGTGTCTCTTCTTTATTCTACAACAGCCTTTTCTCCTCAACAGGCATATTCGTTAAAGGAAAAAACAATTTAATGGGAAGGATGGTTGCTTATGCCGACGTATGAATACGTATGCGAAAGATGCGGCATCAGGTTTGAACGGCAGCAGGCCGTAACCGAAGCACCGTTGACGGACTGCCCGGAATGCCGGGGAAAGGTGCACAGGCTAATCAGCGGCGGTGCCGGGTTTATACTCAAGGGGCAGCGCCGCGACCGGCCGGGGCCTGGAAGGGAGGAATGTTCGCTGGAACAAAGCGGAAGAACCTGCTGTGGTCGATCCGAGCGCTGCGGCAAACCATCATGCGAAGGAGAATAAAGAACTGATGAAAGCAGTCAGCTATAAATACATCTACGGCCCTGTTCCCTCACGGCGCCTGGGCCGATCGCTGGGAATTGATTTGGTACCTTTCAAAACCTGCACCTACGATTGTGTGTACTGCCAGCTGGGGCGTACCACCGCTAAAACCGTCGAGCGAAAGGAATATGTCTCCGTCGACGCCATTCTTTCGGAACTAGAAGAAAAGCTTGCTACCGGAGAAACCCCTGACTACATCAGCCTGGCAGGGTCTGGGGAGCCGACGCTGAACGCCTGCATCGGAGAACTGATTGAAAGGATCAAAAGTCTGACAGATGTTCCGTTGGCCGTTCTCACCAACGGCTCGCTGCTCTGGGTAAAGGAAGTCCAAGATGCTCTGATGGCTGCCGACCTCGTCCTCCCCTCCCTGGATGCCGGGGATGAGCACCTCTTCCAATACGTCAACCGCCCGCATGAGGAAATCTCGTTTGAGAACATGATTAAAGGCCTCGCCGAATTCACCAAACGTTTTTCAGGAGAGGTCTGGCTGGAGGTTCTGCTGCTGGGTGGAGTTACGGGAATACCTTCCGAAGTGAAGAAAATAGCATCCCTTATCGAAAGAATCGGCCCCGCCCGGGTTCAGCTGAATACAGTGTCCCGGCCACCTGCAGAGGAGTACGCCCTTACGATCCCTCCGGAGCAAATGATCGCCCTGAAGGCGCTCATCCCCGGGGAGGTGGACATCATCAGCGAGAAAGGAGATGAGGAACCCCACATCACAGCTCCCCACGCCGAGGATGAAGAGAATATCCTGGCCCTGCTGAACAGGAGGCCGTGCACAGCCGAAGACATTGCAAAAAGCCTGGGCATCCATATCACAGAAGTGATCAAGCACCTCGAAGGGTTGAGCGCATCCGGCAGAGTAACAACGACATCCGTTAACAAGCGGGTTTTCTACGTTCCAACATCGAAATAAGGGCACAAAAGTTTTCCAAGGGGAGGTTCAACCCCCCGGTAAGAGGGCAGAAGAAACGGAGACGCTCTGTTTGTAAAAACGGGGGGTTAACAATCGCGGCGCAGGGGCCGAATAAAAAAGAGAGAACTTTCAGCGCGGTTCTCTCTTTTTTGCCTAGAAGCCCTGTCGGCTCTCATTGCCGTTAGAAAGCCGGGACACAGCTTCCCTGGTACTTTTCCTCCAGGAACTGCTTCACCTGGGGAGACTGTAAGGCCTCACCCAGCTTCTTGATGGCCTCTTTATCCTTATCCTCCGGCCGCACCACCAGCACGTTGGCGAAGGGTGAGTCCTTGGGCTCCATGAAGATGGAATCCTTGACTGGGTTGAGGCCGGCCTCCAGAGCGTAGTTGCTGTTGATGACGCAGGCGTCCAGATCATCTAAGGCTCTGGGGAGCATCGCCGCATCCATCATCTGGATTTTGAGGTTTTTCGGGTTGTCAACGATGTCCTTCTCGGTGGCAGTCAGCCCCGCACCCTCTCTCAGCTTGATGATCCCGGACCGCTCCAGAACCATCAGGGCACGCCCGCCATTTGTCGTGTCATTGGGGATACCGACAGTAGCTCCATTGGGGAAATCCTCAACCTTCTGGTATTTCTTCGAGTAAACCCCCATCGGCTCGTTGTGAACCTTCACCGTCCAGACGAGATCGGCGTTGTTCTCTTTGTTGTAGTCCTCGAGATAAGGGATGTGCTGGAAGAAGTTAGCGTCGATCTGGCCGTCCTCAAGGGCCGGGTTCAGCAGCACATAATCCGTGAACTCCCTGATTTCCAGTTCGATCCCCTGCTCCTTGAGCATGGGCTTGATCACTTCCAGAATCTCGGCGTGGGGCTTGGCGGTGGCCCCTACTACCAGCTTAGTCGTCGCCGTCGCTCCGTTTTCCGGCTCTTCGGTCTCCCTTTGCCCGCACCCTGCGGCCAACCCGAACAATAAAGCGAAACAAAAGATCAGTGCAAAAAGTCTCTTCACCGCTCTACCTCCTCCTGTTAGTGATTTTTGCTGCCGAGGCGTCCCCCAGCATCTGCACCAGCTGCACCAGCACAATCAACACGATAACTGTTATCCACATCACCGTATTTTGGTAGCGTTGATAGCCGTAATAGTAAGCCAGCGTTCCCAGACCACCTCCCCCCACAACACCCGCCATCGCCGAGTAGCCGACCAGGTTGATAGTTGTAATGGCGACACCGCGCAGAAGAGAGGGCAGGGCCTCCGGGATCAGCACCTTGGAGATCACCTGCCAGGCGCTCGCCCCCATGGAGAGCGCCGCCTCGACGAGCCCCCACTCGATTTCCTTGAGCGACGTTTCCACAAGCCTGGCGACGAAGGGGATCGCCGCCAGGGTCAGTGGAACTATGGAAGCAACGGTTCCGATGGATGTCCCCACGATCAACCGGGTAAGGGGAATGATCAGGATCAAAAAGATGATAAAGGGAACTGAGCGGGTAGCGTTGACGATGGAACCGATGACGCTGTTGATCCATCTGTTTTCCAGTATGTGCCCCTCGGAGGTAACGACCAAAATCACGCCGAGGGGAAGACCGAAGACATAGCTCATAAATGTGGAGATGGCCACCATGTAAATGGTCTCCCACGTGGCCAGCAGGACCCTGTCCACCACCCAGGCGTTCGCTGCCAGGTCAAACATCTTCCAGCACCTCCACTTCCAGCCCGTTGTTCCGCAAAAAGGCCAGGGCCTCATTCAACTGCCCGGAGGGGCCAGACAGTTCCAGAGTCAGGTAACCGAAGGGTGTATCCTTAACGCGGTCAATCTTCCCGTAAATGATATTGGCCGTGACATCGTACCTTTTCACCATGGAGGAAATCAGCGGCTTACCGGCAGAGGCCCCGATAAAGGAGACTCGCACCAGATAGGAAATGGTGCCGGAATCGCAGCCGCCGGAGCGCTGCAGTAAATCCGCCGGAATATCCCTGTTGATTACCGTATCGACGAAGCTCCGGGAGGTCTCCGTCTGAGGATTGGAAAATACATCGAGGACATTCCCTACCTCCACAATGCGGGAATCGGCTATAACCGCCACCCGGTCGCAGGCCTCCTTAATGACATTCATATCGTGGGTGATCAGCAGAATGGTGAGGTTAAACTTACGGTTAATATCCTTAAGCAGGTTGAGGATGGAACGGGTGGTCTGAGGGTCGAGGGCAGAGGTGGCCTCATCGGACAGCAGCAGTTTGGGAGAGCTGGCCAGAGCCCGGGCAATGCCCACGCGCTGCTTCTGACCACCGCTCAGCTGGGCAGGATATACATCCGCCTTATCGGCCAGGCCCACCAGATCGAGCAGTTCCCGAACACGCTCTGCAGCCTGCTTCCTGGGAATCCCGGCTATCTCCAGGGGGAACATCACGTTGTCGAAGACCGTCCGGGAGGAAAGAAGGTTGAAGTGCTGGAAGATCATCCCTATTTTCTGTCTGGCTCTTCGCAACTCCTTTTCATTAAGAGCCGTAATCTCCACTCCGTCGACAAAAACAGAGCCCCTGGTGGGCTTCTCCAGCATATTAATGCAGCGGATAAGGGTGCTCTTGCCGGCACCGCTCAATCCGATAATTCCGAAGATCTCCCCCTTTTCCACACGAAGGCTGACGTCATCGAGGGCGACGATCTTTTGCCCTGGGGCAGTGTAAATCTTGGTAAGGTTCCTGACCTCGATCAAGTCAATATGCCCCCTCTCCCAGTCGGCTTAGACTTTCTGCCGCCTCAACCTCTTGAAAAAATGGAAAAAACACTATTATAACAGGATTATTATATTTTTTCTGGCTGCTCTCTGTCAATGAGAAGCCGCCACCTGCGTCTCAGCTTCTCTGCCTGAAGCAAAAGTAAGGCCCTACTTCCGATACGCCAGCAGGAGGCGGGCGGCCTCCCTTGCGGCATCCGGCCGGCGCAGGCGCCGCGCCGCTGCCCTCATCCGGCTGCAGAGATGGGGTCTGAGGAGCACCTCTCGCAGGCACTCTTCAAGCTCCACCAAATCCTCGGCAGTGAGGGCCGCTCCGGAAGACACCAAATAGTCGCGGTTCTTCTCCTCCTGGCAGGGGAGGGGGCGGTAAATGATCAGGGGCAATTCCTTAACCAGGGCCTCGCTCACCGTCATCCCGCCGGCCTTGCTTATGACACAGGTGGCCAGCTCCAGAAAAGATGGCAGCTCCCGGGAATAACCCATGATAAAAACCGGGTTGCGCCCCTTCCCCACCATCCGGCGCAGACGGACCCGCAGAGAGGGGCGCCCAACGGCCAGCACCACCGCCACCAGGGATATGGGAAAGTCGGCCAGCATCCGGCAGAGCGCCGGGAGTTCCCCCCTGAAGTTGGTGGCGCCGTTGATCACCAGGACAAGGGGAAAATCGTAGCATTCCGCCGGCAGTGCCGGTAGCAGCCTCCCGATACCCTTCCCGGTCCGGCCTTTCAGACCGGGAGCAACAGGTATACCCAGGACGGCCAAGGATTGCGGGGAAACCCCGTATCTCTCCAGCTCCTCGGCCATCTCCCGGGTCGCCACAATGTAGAGGTCGGTACCCGGCTGAATCCACTGGCGGTGCAGGGTATAATCGGTGATCACGGTCACCAAAGGGCAGCTGATCAACCCCTTCCTTTTCAGCTCGGCGGTAACGGCGGACGGAATCGGGAAGGTGCTGATGATCAAGCAGGGAGCGGTTTTCTTGAGGTAACGAAGGAAGTTGCGGGAACCGCAGGAATTGATCAGCCTCTGCAGAAAAGAACCGGAATGCAGGTTGTTGGTAAAGGAGAAGAACACTCTGTAGATCCCGGGAAAACGAATCATCAGATCGTGATAAATCACCCTGGTAAGAAGCTCAAAGAGATGCCCCACAAAGGTCAGGTAATTGCGGACATCCACCACTATGGTGGGGTCGGCTTCTTCCAGAGCAGTTTTTAAAGCCTGAGCGGCCTGCCAGTGGCCGTTGCCAAAGCGCACGGCCAAAATGGCAACCCGCCTGCCCTTCCTCATTCAATCCCCCCATTGACCGTTACTTATAGACAGGATTGATTTTTCAAGGGTTGGCGGTTAAAACCGCACAGATTACCGCCGCCACCTCCGCCCTGGTGGCGTTATCCAACGGGCGGAAATAACCTCCGTAACCGACCATCAGCCCCGCTGCGGCCACGCGCTGCACGGCATCCCGTGCCCAGGAGGGAATCTTCCCGGCATCCTCAAAGGCCACCGTCTTTTCCGCAGCGGGGAGATTCAGCGCCCCTGCCACCATCACCGCCAGTTCGGCACGGGTGATCTTCTGATCCGGCCGAAACGTCCCGTCCGGAAAACCGCTGACAACACCTTTACCGTAGGCAGCCTGCAGGCAGGGCCGGACCCAGTCGGGAATCTCGTCCTTGAAGGGAAGCTCCACAGAGGGCGCGGTCCAATCCAGTGCATTGGCAAGCATGACCACAAACTCTCCCCTCGTCACCATCCGGTCGGGGCGGAAAGTACCGTCAGGGTAGCCACTGACAACACCGCGTTTCAGCAGTTCTTTGACCTGGGGCAATGCCCAGTGATTGCGCACATCTTCAGGTACCGGTGTGCCTACGGTTACAGGAATTACAGCCGTCAGGCCCAGGAAGTGGGCCTTGATCTGCCCGGCGGCATCCTCACTGCCGGCCGTAAACACCCCATTGTTGATGGTTCCGACCGCTCCCGTGATCTCCCAGCGGATCCTGCCGCCGGGGATGTCCCAGCTTCTCCCGTCCTTTCCGAGCGCCCTGACCTTCAAGGAAACCGTCTTGCCGGGGTCGACCTTCACGACACCCGGCTGGATCTCCAGGCCCTTGAGATCGGCGGCACCCAGAGCCTTAACCGCAAATTCCTCGCGGACATCCCCGTAAGAGGCTTCGATCACCAGCGCCCCGCCCTGGTCGGCCCTCAATACGCCTCCCTCGATACTCCCGGAACCCTTGACGATCCTCCAGGTCACATTTTCCTGGTCAACGGTGAAGGGGTTGTAATACTGGTCGTAGCCGCTTACCTTGTAAGAATAATCCAGTCCGGCGAGCACCTCCTCAGGCCCCCTGATAACAAGCCCGGACAGCTCTCCGGCAGGAGCGGTGGAAAACACCCCCAGGGCATTGGGAACCGAGCGCTGCGATCCCTGGGCAGGGGTATTGACGAGGGCCAACCCGGTTTCACCCAGAGGCCGGGCGACCATGGTCGTCGATCCTCCACCGTCCAGATTGATGGCATTCCAGGCGCCGAGTCTCTCTACCAGAAAGCCGGCCAGCTCCTGAAGACGCATCCCGCGGCTGCCCTTGCCGCCCTCCACGGCCACCAGGTACAGGCGCTTGCCGTCCCGCGAATAAGCCACAGCGGTACGGGCGAACTTTCCTTCCAGTTCTTTGCTAAATGAGGGGGCGACCCAGCCGTCCACTACCAGCAGATCCTTGCCTCCAATGGCCGTCTGGATTTCCTCCCCCAGCGGTGTGATCTCACAGTCGACATCCACCTGCGCCCCCGGGAGGCAGTGCTCCTGCAGGAAACGGGCGGCCTCCCCGTGCCCGCACAGGATAAAACCATCAGCCGGGATCTCCACAGGCGGCTGGTCGATCCTCATCTCCATGACTCTCCCATCTTCCACAACCACTTCTGTCCAGCCGGGGAGATCCGCCTGAGCACCCCGGCTAACCGGCCCCCAAACCCTGTTGTACATTTGAAGCCGGTTGGTGTCGGAAACCACCACTTGTCCATCTACCCGCGCCGAGTAGCGCGGTTTGTTGATCCCGGAGAGGGGAAAGCTTGCAGGATCGCCATTTCCTTCGGGAGGGATCACCCGGACCTCACCGGCAAACGAAAAGCGGCCGATAAAGGGGCTGAGATCTCTTGTGAGGGCGAAGGCGTTGAAGTCCCCCCAGAGCATCGGGGTCGTCAGAACTTCACCATTTTGGACCGTAAAACCGAGAGGATGCTTACCCTCTGTCAGGTGGAAGAAATCGCCGTTGACGGCCGCCACCGCCCCGGCCGCCCCGGCCTTGGAGAGCACCGGAGAGGCTTTTTCAAAGGTGCGGTTGTCGGCGCCGATAATGGTGTCGATCTTAATGTAGGGGTTGGTCAGATCGACGTTCAGAACATAAATCTTGAGAAGCCCTTCATCAGTCATCTGCCTGTACGTTTGCAGGGTCACCCCTGCCGCCACCGGCTCCGAAAAGACCTCCTCCTTAAGGACGGTGTAAGCATCTACAGGAGCCGGCCATCCCAGAAAAAGAGCCATCAAAAGGCAGAAAACTCCCGTCAGCAGGCGCCACTTTCGCATCAACCGTAAAATTTTGATCATCTTTCCCGCCGTCAACCCTAGGTGGACGGCTCCCTCCCTGCAGGAACTTTTGAATCTAATTTACCATGCCTGCCATGATTTGACCAGGAGTAATCTGGGAAATATTCTGGTAATTCGTGACATCAGCGCTCCAGTTCCTGCTCGATGAGCTCCAGCACCCGGGGAATAGTCGCCTTCACCTGAGGAGTCAACTCCATCCCCACGCCGATCTCCCCGGGCTCCACCCCGATAATCACGGCCGGGACGGGCTTACCCTCGAGCATCTGCAGGTCGTGGAAGGCCACCAGAATGCCGAGGTCGTGAAGGGAGATGGTGCCGTCCCCGCTCTGACGCCCGCAGTCTTCAGGCGTCAGGCGATAGATGGCTCCCGGCGGGCCTCCCCCCTGGAGGGCATCGACAACTATGATCTTCTCGGCCCCCGCCAGGAGCGGCAGCAGGTCGCAACCCGCCGTCCCCCCGTCGATCAGCTCTACCTCAGGGGAGAGGGACTTCCCCTCAAGGGCGCGGATCACATGCACGCCCACCCCGTCATCCTTGAGCAAGAGGTTGCCGATCCCGACCACGATCTTTTTCCCCATCGCCAACCGCCCTTTCCTCAAAATTCTCCTCCAAAACCTCCGGTTTTATAAGGGTTTCCTCTTTTATATTACCGTACCCTGCCTCGTCATCAGCTCAAACGACAAAAAGGCATTCCCTGCCCTTCGGGAATCCCCCGATCGCTATCAGCATCCTCCGCCCCATCTTAGCCCGGAGGTGCTATGAAGTGTATTCCCGAAAAGAAATCATTCCCGGAAACTGCCTCTAATCACTTCACCAGATCCGGGCCGCGGCTGGTTCCCAGTCGCGCCGCCCCGGCGGTGATCAGGGCCAGGGCCTGCTCCTTCGTTCTGATGCCTCCTGAAGCCTTGACCCGCAGCTCCCCTCCGGTCGCCCGGATAAGAAGGGCCACATCCTCCACGGTCGCCCCACCCGGCCCAAAGCCGGTGGAGGTCTTGACGAAATCCGCACCCGCATCCCGAATCAACCATGCCGCCGCCACCTTTTCCTCATCGGTCAGATAGCAGGTTTCGATGATCATCTTGAGAAGCGGCCGCCCCTCCCCCTTTCCGGCGGAAGAGACAACCTTAACTAACGCCGAAACCTCTCTCCCGACCTCGTCTAAGCGCCCCTCTTTCAGGGCACCGATGTGGATCACGGCATCGACCTCATCCGCCCCTTCTGCAAGCGCCTCTTCCACCTCTTTTTCTTTGGCAGCAAGATCCTGAAATCCGAAAGGGAAACCCGCCACCGTAACCACCCTGACAGCGCTGCCGGCGAGCAGAGAACGGGCCAGTCCTACTCTCTGCGGCGGTACGCAGACCCCGTAGAACCCGCACTCACAGGCCTCCCGGCAGAGGCGTTCATAATCTTCGGCCACGGCATCAGGGCGCAGCAAGGTATGCTCGATAAAGGGCGCCAGATTCACCATCAAGACATAACTCCCTTTCGTTTACTCATATCCGAAGGAACGCAGGGCTGCTTCATCATCCCGCCAGCCCTTCTTCACCTTCACCCAGAGCTCGAGGTAAATCCTGTTCCCGAAGATGACCTCCAGCTCCTCCCTGGCCAGGCGACCGATCTCCTTTAGCATCTTTCCTCCCTTGCCGATCAGGATCCCTTTCTGCGAATCGCGCTCCACGTAAACCACCGCTGCCAGGTAAAGCATACCGTTCGGGCGTTCCTGCATATCTTCGACAACGACGACGACCGAGTGCGGGACCTCCTCCCGGGTAAGGTTGAGCACCTTTTCCCTGATGATCTCCGCGGCGATAAACCGCTCCGGCTGATCGGTCACCATTTCCACAGGGTAATAAAAAGGCCCTTCCGGCAGATTCTCAAGTATCGACCGGTTTAAGCTTTCGATATTCTCTCCGGTGAGAGCGGATACAGGAATCACCTCCAGGAAATTTCCCCGTTCCGAGAACCACTCAATGAGGGGAAGTAGCTCCTGCTTTTTGACGAGATCGATCTTGTTCAAGGCAAGAATCACCGGGGTGCTCACCCTTCGCAGCAGAGCCAGGATGTACTCCTCCCCGGCCCCTGGCGGCACGGAGGCATCCACAACGTAGAGCACCAGATCCACCTCCTCCAGGGTGTTCTGGGCAATCCGGGTCATGTATGCCCCCAGTTTATGGCGGGGCTTGTGGATGCCCGGTGTATCGATAAACACAGCCTGGGCATCCTCAGTGGTAAGGATCCCCAGGATACGGTTCCTCGTTGTCTGCGGTTTATCGGACACAATGGCGACCTTGCGGCCGACAAACCGGTTCAGCAACGTCGACTTTCCCACATTGGGCCTCCCGACGAGGCACACGAATCCCGACCTGATGAAAAACACTCCTTTCTAAATACAGCCTCCGGGCGGACACTGCAGAGAAAAGGCAGCCGTCAAAAGCTCCCCCAGCCCCTTTTCTTGGAGCTCCCCTTTTTCTCCTTGCCGCACGATCCGCAGCCCGGGGGCAAACTCCGCCAGGCACTGCAGGCAGGCGCCGCACGGCCAGCAGGGAACCGGCGCCCAAAGGGCGAGTTTCACCAGCTCCCGCTCCCCCGAACTGACGGCCCGGAAGAGGGCCACTCGTTCGGCGCAGACGGTCAGGCCGTAGGAGGCATTTTCGATGTTGCATCCTGGAAAAATGAGCCCGCTGCTGGCGAGCAAGGCAGCACCCACAGGAAAGCCGGAGTAGGGGGCGTAGGCCATCCTGGCCGCTTCCCGAGCCTTCAACAGCAGTTCCCGATCACCGATCCCCTTCATCCCCTGTCCTCCCCTCGCCTCCCTACCAAAGGACGCGGAAATGGGGGAGAAAAACAATCAGCCCTGTGATTGCCGCATTGGCGGCGGCAACCAGCACCGCCCCGGCGGCGATGTGCTTGGCCAGCCGGGCACCGGGGTGGTAGGTATCGACATATATATCGACCGTCTTCTCCACCGCCGTATTCAACATTTCGGCCACCAGAACCAAACCGATGGCAAAGAACACCAGGGCGAATTCCAGGCGGCTTAACCCGATCCCCACCGACAACAGGAGAACGAGGACGGCGGCGGCCAGGTGCACCTTCATATTTCTCTGAGTGGCAAGGCAGTAGCGGAAACCAGCTGCTGCATTCTGGAAGCTCTCCCGAAAACTGCGCCTCCCCCTCATCCGCGCCCACCGGCCTCCAGGCGTGCCATCACACTTTCTTCTTTTTCCCGCATCAGGGCCTCTTCCTCCCCCGACCTCTCGTGGTCATAACCCAACAGGTGCAGCATGCTGTGAACCGCCAGAAAGGCCATTTCTTTCTCCAGAGAGTGGCCGCCCTCCCGGGCCTGCTCCCGGGCACGGGGTACGGAGACGACGATATCCCCGAGCAGAAACTCGCTAAAGAGCTCATCGGCCTCCGGATCCTCCTCCCCTTCCAGCATCGGGAAGGAGAGAACATCGGTGGTGCCGTCTATCCCGCGGTACATTTTATTGAGTTCTGCCATTCTGGTGTCGTCCACGAGAACCATGCTGACCTCAGCCGCCTCGATAAACTCCGGCGAGAAGCCTTCCTCCCGCAGCACCTCTTCCAGGGCTCTTCGCAACAACTCCTTGGTCTCATCCGTCATCTCCACTTCATTCTGTTCATTACTGATTAGCAACTGCACCTCGAGACCTTCTCCTTTCCAGTTCACTGATCAGGGCAGGCTCCGGATACTCAATGCGGGAGTGAAATATTCCACCTAAGACCCGCACGAAAGCGGCGGCGATCCTGTTGAGATCCTTGAAAGTCAGGTCGCACTCATCCAGCTGGCCGTCCTGCAGCTTCTCCTTGATGATCTTTCTGGTCAGGCTTTCCAGGCGGCCCGGCGTCGGCTTCTGGAGAGAGCGGATGGCCGCCTCCACGCCGTCGGCCAGCATCACCAGGGCTGCCTCCTTGCTCTGGGGCTTCTTAGAGTCGTAGCGAAACTCAGCCTCGGTGACCAGCTCCGAACGCTCGCTCTCCAATGCCTTCTGGTAAAAGTAGGCGACGAGGCTCGTACCATGGTGCTGTTCGATGATCCCCTGAATCTCGGGGGGGAGCTTGTACTCCCGCGCCAGCTCTAGCCCGTCCTTAACGTGGGAAGTGATGATCAACGTGCTGAGGCTGGGAGCGATCTTATCATGCGGATTCTCCCTGGCGATCTGGTTCTCGATAAAAAAATAGGGCCTCTTGAGTTTACCGATGTCGTGGTAATACGCTCCCACACGCACCAGCAGCGGGTCGGCCTGCACCGCTTCTGCTGCCGCCTCCGCCAGGTTCCCGACGAGGATGCTGTGGTGGTAAGTGCCGGGTGCCTCGGTGAGCAGGCGTTTCAGCAAAGGCTGCCCGGGATTGGCCAGCTCCAGCAGGCGAACCGAACTGGTGATTCCAAAGGCCGCTTCCAGGTAAGGAAGCAAGCCCACCGCCAGCACAGAGGACAGGAATCCGTTAAGCACCCCCATCCCTGCGCCGGCGAAAACTGTGGTCAGAGCGGTATCGTTCAGCAAGCCTATAATAATTATAACCGCAACATTGGCCAGGGAAACATAAACCCCACCTCTGATCAGGCCGGATCTGTCGCTCAGCCCGTACATGCTGTAAATCCCGGCCAGACACCCCACGAAGCCGGCCATGATGAAATTAAGCTGGCCGTCGGTCATCACTCCCACCAGCAGGCTGAAAAAGAATGAGGTGAAAACCGCCAACCCCTTATCCAGCAAAACGGTGATCAAAATGGCTCCCCCTGCCACCGGAACCAGGTAGCCTGTGAGATTGGCGAGCTCCGGCTGAGTACTGATCCGGATCACCGACACCCCTTTGGCAACGAGGGCCGTCAGAACAAAGATAAACCCGTAGAGAATGATGCGCTGCTCCTGCCTTAAGAGCTCCCTGCGGAACTTGTATAGGTAAAGGAAAATCAAGATCCCCATCAGGAAGACGAAGAAGCTGACGCCGATGAGGCGCGGCCAGAGCGGGCGCTCCCGCAGCAGGCCGAGCTGGCGCAGGACCATCAGATCGGCCTGGGTGATGGGATTGCCCTCCCGGACGATCACCTGACCCGCTCTGTAGGTGCGTTCCACAGGCGGAATCGCCGCCCGCGCCTCCTCAACCCTCCTGTTATAGGTCTCCCGATCGAAGACGAGATTGGGCCGGATGGTGTGCATCAGCAGCAATGACACTGAAGGCTGCCAGGAGGGCGGAAGGGAGGAGAGGGCTACCCTTTCCGCCAGGTTTTCCCTGGCGTTGGGCAGAGCATCATCCATTAAACCATAGCTGAGCTCCTCCTGGACGGCACTTTTGCAAAAAGCCTCCGCTTCCGCCAGCTCCTCGTCACTCCCCTGGAGGAGGGACAGAAGCGAACTCGCAGGGGTCACTTCTAGCTCCGACGACGGCACACCTATCTCCTGGACAAAATAGGTGCGGAGGCGGGAAAGGCGCTCTTCCGGCGGCAGATCGGCGTCCCGCAACTCCTTAACGGTGGCGAAAAACTTTTCTATCTTCTCTTCAACCAGCACCGGCACCCGGGTATCTTCACGGTAGGACTTTTCCACCCGGGCGGCAGCCTCACGACGGAGGCGCTCGGTCTCTATTTCATCCACATAAACAATGGTGCGGGGCGCATAAATATTAACAGGGCTGATCTGTCCCTCTTTCAGCGAGTAACCTCTGGAAAAGTATCCGCTGCCGACGATAAAGGCAGTTACCAGGAAGAACAGAAGCCCCCATCCCACCCGGCGGAAAACCGGCCAGCTGCCACTGGAGCCGAACCGCCGGAACCAGCTAAACCCCTTCAGCAGATTCATTGGATCCAGTCACTCCCCAGGAAGTTGAGGAAAATCACCTTATCCCCGCTTCGTAACGCTCATAGGCTTCTACGATCTTCTGCACCAGCGGATGCCTGATTACATCTTCACCGGTCAGAAAGACAAAAGCCGCCCCTTCGACACCCCGCAGAACCTTTTGCACCTCCACCAACCCGGAAGACTGCCCTTTGGGCAGGTCGATCTGGGTGACGTCCCCCGTAACTACCGCCTTGGAGCCGAACCCGAGACGGGTCAAAAACATCTTCATCTGTTCGGGAGTTGTGTTTTGGGCTTCATCAAGAATGACAAAGGAGTCATCCAGGGTGCGCCCCCGCATGTAAGCGAGAGGGGCGACCTCGAAAATATTGCGCTCCAAGTGGCGCTGCGCCTGCTCCGCTCCCAGGACGTTGTAGAGACCGTCGTAAAGCGGGCGCAAGTAGGGATCGACCTTCTCCTGAATGTCCCCCGGCAAAAACCCGAGTTTTTCTCCGGCCTCAACGGCGGGGCGGACGAGAACAATCCTGCTGACTTCTTTATTCTTAAATGCCCGTACAGCCATCACAACGGCCAGATAGGTCTTTCCGGTCCCTGCAGGGCCGATGGCAAAGACCAGATCGTGGCTTTTGATCGCCTGGATGTAGCGCAGCTGCCCGGCGGTCTTCGGTCGGACGGGCTTCCCCCGGTAGTTAGTCAGAAGGACCTCGGAACGGATGTCAACCAGTTTTTCCCGCGAATGCTCCTCCACGAGATGCCAGGCATAATTGATATCGGTGATCGTAACGGGGTTCCCCTTTCGGCTCCAGGCTATCAACTGTTCAAAAAGCTCAAGGGTCCGCCGCACCGCCCCCTTATCCCCCCGGATAATAATCTCATCACCCCGGGCGATGATCTTAGTGGAACTCTTTTCCTCAATAAACTTGAGATTGGCGTCCAGACTTCCGAAAAGGTTAACTGCAGCGCTGTTATCCTCTACCCTTATCTTGGCTTCCTCGCAGCAGGTCAAACTCCTTCTTTACCCCCTGTCTTGTCTGTTTGATTTTCAGGACGAAACTTCCTGATGACCCCGATCGATTCCCTGGTTTCTACGGTGAGAACCACCCGAACGGGATCCTCATCGCCTCCCAGAACCTTATACCGGCGCCTGACCGTCACCGCTTCCCGGGGAAGACCGCGATCCGCTCTTTCCCTGGCGCGCTCTGCAGCCATTTCGACCGCTTCCTCGTAGCTTCTCCGGACGTGCTGGTGGCGCACTTCCTCTGCTTCTATTGTAACAAATTCGACGGGCAAAGAAATATTTCTCCAGCGCTGCAATTTGTACCGGTGCGTCCGGAGCCGGCAAAATTGATAGGGAACCTCCCGGGGGCCGTAAACGATAACCTCTTTCCCGGGCACTTTGATTCTGAAGATGAGGGTCTTCCTGCCGGTTAACCGCTCCTGGATTTCCTCCAGAGCGGCCTCCCCGTAGAAGCGATACCAGACGCGGGCGTGGACGATCCCGCGGGCCTGCACAAAGCGCGGCTCCTGCCGGGGAGGGAGCTGCTCCCCTTGCTGCTCATCCTGCCCGGGTGGAGCAGGGGAGATCTCCCCGGAAATCAGCACCTGGCCTTTCCGGACAACGTCCCCCTCCCTTACCAGCGGCTGCCCGGCAAGGGTGAGCACGCTCTCGATCACCCCTTCCTTCTCGGCCACGATATGGCAGTAGCCAACACCGGGCTCCGGAAGCTGCTTCTCGGAGATCCTGATTCGCGACCTTGGCCCCACATTCACCTCGGCATAGGCGATCTCCGGCAGCTCTCGCAGGAGGTGATCGACAACCTCATCCCGCTGCACCTGAAAGCGGATGCTCCCCGGACGCAAGCCCGCTTCCGCTGCCAGCTCCTTAACCTTCTGCTGCGAGATCCGGCGCGTGCCGCTCACCTCAACCGTCCAGATGAAAGAGGAAAGACAGTAGAGGATGAGGCAAAAAACAACCGCACCGACCAGCAACATCCGGCGGCGCCGAAGGCGGAACAAAAGGAACGGAAGCCCCCTCTTGCGGCGGATTCGCAGCCTACACCCCGCTTTTTTGGCTATGTGGCGCAGGGTCCGGAAGGAAGAGGCGTAAACCTTGGCCGTCAAGGTGCCGGCGTCGATCCAACAGAGATCCCAAAGGTGAACGCCCCTGGTATAGGCCAGGTTAATCAAGCGCTCCGGATGTTCCCCTTTGATCACCAGGATCAGATAGCCCAGCAGATAAGCCCAAAGTTTTCTGATAAACACAACCTCCCCTTCCCCTCCTGCTAAAGCTACTCCAGGATGGCAATGCTCCTGATCCTGCCGTCGACTACGATTTCATCGGGGAGAATGTTGCGCAGCACGAGACCGCTCCCGTTGATGAGCAACTCACCGCAGCCGGTACTGATGCGAATTTTTTCCTTTGCATACTCGATGATCCCCCGGTGATTTTCCACATGCACCTGCATGTCCCCCAGCATGGTAATCCGCGGCAGATCCATAACCAGGTCTTTAGGAAGCTCAAAAACGTGCGACAGAAGATGTTCCACCCGCTTCTTGCCGTCCCTGGACAAAAAAATCCCACCTTTCTTTCCCATTTTATGCTCACCAAAAGGGAAAGATAACAGGTGGGTTGCTGAAACAATAAAGGCGGGCGTCATCCACCCGCCGGCAAATACCAGCTTTAAACACTCACTTCACCGCTGCCCGTCTTTAAGAATCTCCCGGACAACTTCATTAACCAGTTTTCCGTCGGCACGACCCTTAAGTTTGGGCATCAGCACGCCCATGACTTTCCCTAAATCACGCTCACTTTGGGCTCCTGTGGCTGCTATGGCCTCACGCGCCATCTGCACTATCTCATTCCTGTCTAACTGGCGGGGAAGGTACTTCTCTAAAATCGCAATTTCCGCTTCCAGCTCCGCCACCGCCTCCTGGCGCCCGGCACGGCGGTATTCCGCAAGGGCTTCCCGGCGCATCTTGACCTCTTTGGCCAGGACCTCGATGACATCCTCATCGGTAAGCTCGCGCCCGAGCTCAATGGAGCGGTTCTTGATGGCTGAGCGGGCCATGCGAATCACGGAAAGCTGGAGTTTTCCTGCTTCGCGCTCTTTGAGGGCTTTTTTCATGTCTTCATAAAGGCGCTCCTGAAGCGACATGGTCAACACCCCTTAGGACCAGCGGCGTTTGCGTGCTGCCTCGGACTTTTTCTTCCTTCGCACACTCGGCTTCATGTAGTGCTCCCGCTTTCTGACCTCGACCAGAACCCCGGCTTTCTGGCAGGAGCGTTTAAAGCGCCGCAGGGCACTATCCAGTGATTCGTTCTTGCCAACCCTGACTTCAGCCATGACCAATTTTCCCTCCCCCCCAACCAAGTTCAATAGCACAGCACCTGCATCATCCGGCTTCAAACCGCTAGTTCGGCCGAAAGATACATCTCACTGTTTTAACCATTATACATCAGCAGGCTTTTTAGCGTCAACAAAGGGTTTTCCTCCAATTCCTCTCCCCGCCCTTCCCAAGGCCTCCCACCGCATCAGTAACCGAGAACAGCCGCCGCCAGGGCACATCCGATTTTTTCCACGCGGTGATCGATGCCCAAAACCAAAAGATCCTTTAAGGTTATCCCGCGCGCCCGGAAGCCATCCTCGACCATCGCCCGCACGCGGGTTTCCGCCTCCGCTTTGGTGCAGAAGCCCTCGTATTCCATGATGACACCGTAAGTATCGCTGCTGAACCCCACCCCGATGGCCGCTGCCACCACCTCCCCCGGCCTGCTGCTGGTAAGGTATCCGTATGCAGTGGGGGTCAAGGTTCCCGGTGGTATCCGGAGTTCGGGAAAGAACCTGGCGCCGGGCGGCAGAATACTGCTCACCCTGATCAGGTTCAGGTTGCCGATGCCGGCATCGATAAGAGCGGCATCAAAGGCATTTAACGGGGTGCTTCCCTCCCCGTGTCCCACCACCAGGGTAAACTTGCTCGGAACCGGTAACACAGGCTCGCCTCCTCGCCGATTTGTACGCTTTATTATATGGGGGTGGGGCACAAAGGGTGCTTCCCTACCCGGGGACGGTTATAAAGAAATATCCGGCAGCATACAGATTAAAGGATGACCGAGCAAAAGGAGGCGCCCAAGGGTGGGATTTCTCATCGCCCTGCTGGCCTGCGCCGGCACCCTTTCTGCAGCGTTGGCCTTTTACTACCGGCAGGTGGGGAACCACAACATCCTCTTTGAAACAGCTGCGGTAAGTGATATCGAAGTGAGGCACGACATTCCTGCCCGGGAAATCCGCTGCCGCTGCCTGATTCCCCTGACCAACAGGGGAAAGCAGCAGGGAATGGTCAACAATGTCTTCTGCCAGCCCGTCTACTGCGGAAAGATTATGAAGGAACTGGAAATCCTCCCCCGAATCCGCCTGCTGCGGGAAAAGATGCGAGAAAACGGATACTGGGAGTCCCTGCTCCTGAAAAAAAATGACAGCATGCTCACCGAACTGGAGGTCGTCATCCGCAGCCGGCTGGAGCTGCCCCTGGTCGTCAGAGAAGCACCCCGCATCACCATTCTCATCTACTACCAGGTAGTTGGTAGAAAAGGGATTGACTGGATGCTAGCAGAAATATCCTTCGATCTGGCCGAAAAGAATGGGGGCCGGTAAGATAGGCAAAGGTGGTCGATGCTGATGCCTTTTCAGGCGATTCCCGTGCCTACCAAGCTGATCACACCTGAAGACGACCTTCTGGAGGTGATCGCCACCTATGCCGCTCCTCACCTCCGGAAGGGGGATGTGCTGGTGATCGCCGAAAGCGCTCTGGCCATCTCTCAGGGGCGCATCGTCAGACCCGAGGAGGTCAAACCGGGACTGTGGGCGCGCCTCATCTCCCAGTTTATCCATCAGGACGGCAGCCTCTCCTCCCCCTTCGCCTTACAAGCGGTCATGAACGAGGAGGGAGTGCTCCGCACCGTCTTCGCCTTCCTGGTGGGCTCCCTGAGCAGGATTCTCTTCAGGCGCCGGGGTGACTTCTACCGCCTTGCCGGGCGACAGGCGGCCCTCGTCGACGACATCACCGGCACGATCCCCCCTTTTGACAAGTACATCGTCCTGGGGCCCCGGGAACCGCAGAAGGCAGTCAACGGCATCAAGAAGAGATTCGGGGTGGGAGCCGCCGTTATCGATGCCAACGACCTGGGCCGAACAGAGATCCTGGCGATGACACCGGATGTAAGCGAAAAACTGCTTCTCGATGTGTTTCGCAATAACCCCGCCGGAAATGCCGATGAGCAGACGCCATTCGTCATCCTCAGGAAAACTCCGTGACGTCCTCCCCTCAATAAATTGAGGGGCATCCTCAAGCAGATGCACACAGGGACTTATCCCCTGCGCTCCGGTTCAACGACACCGTGCCATCCCAATCGGTATGACACGGCCGCGGGCCGCGCCACACGGCCACTACTCCCCTTCACGGGAGATACCTGGAAAGCCCTTTCAAAGATGTTGAGGGCGCCGTTTACATCAGCCTGTGCTTTCCATCCGCAGGAGCAGGTGTACAGTCCCCGCCGCTTTCGATTGGATGTTTTGATTACCCCACAGGGATATGACAGGTTTAGCTATTTCTTTCACGCCCCACCGCACGCACTCCGCAATAAGGCTGGTTGTGGCTATGTGCAATAAGTGGCCGTGCCCACGTAATAGCCCGGGTTCCACAGGCGGGATAGGAAAGCGCCCCCTGTTTATCCTTCCGGTACCACCGCAGCCATAACCTGCATATACTGGAACAGCAGCGGGAACGGCGGAGGGTGGTGAAAGTGGCCCTGCAGAAGGATGAAATAACCATCGACATCATGGGGATAACAATGAGGGTTTCCCGCCTCTCCACATTGCCCGTTCCCTCCGAAGTGACCGCGGTCATCCCCCGGGTGGAACTCCGGATCTGGAGGTATCGGGATGGAAAACCGGTGGAAATCGAGGAGAAAGTACTGAACAGCGTCACCATCGTGCACGCCCCGCGCCATCCCCCCAGTGGTGAGAGCCCCCGCGCCGCTTCCACCACCTGGACCTTTTCCCCCGGCAGACGGCGCCGCGAGGCAGAATCGCCTAACTGAGGCACCCATCACTCTCAAGCCCAGTTCTCTTACGCCGCCCCCGCCGGCCGGCGGCCTTTTCGCCCCCGCCTGTCGCCAAGGGTTCTCAAACAACACCACAAGGGTTGTGAGAACCCGTGATTGAGGAACTGCCCCTATTTCGTCGGCGCCGCTCGTGAAGCGCCAGCAGTTCCCTGGCTTCCGGGAGCTGAAGCCTCTCCGGCAGCAGCCGGCAAAAATTCCTCCTTTAAGAGCTTCAGCAGCGCCTCCCGGTCGTTCAAATCCGGGTCTTCCAGAACCCTTTCAAAGAGGAAACGGAGGGCACGACCGACCACAGGCCCCGGCTTCACCCCCAGAGCATCCATGACGTCGTACCCGTTAACGGCCAGATCCTTGAGAGAAAAGGGAGGAAGCTCCCAGAGAACGGCATCGATTTCTCTTTGAAAATGCCTCAACCGGGACAGATTTTTGTATCTGCCGCCCAGTATATCCGCCCTGCGCAGCTCCAGCAGATCGGCCAGGGTCCTCAGTCCGACCCGGTTGATGAACCTTCTTACTGCCTTCCTCGTCCTCGGGTAGGGGTACATGTGGCGGTGGACGAGAAAGACCACCCTCTTAATAAAATCCCTGTCAAAGCCCAGCCTTTTTAAGATCTGGTAGGCCATGGACGAGCCGATGGCCTGGTGCCCGTAAAAATGGATGGTGCCGTCTTCAAAGCTGATGCAGCGGGGCTTCCCGATGTCGTGCAGAAGAGCCGCCCAGCGCAGGTGCAGCTCCGGACGGATCTCCTTTAAAACGAGAAGGGTGTGGCCGAAGACATCCTTGATGTGATAGTCGTTCTGCATAATCCCGCAGGTGGCGGCAAGCTCCGGCAGGATAACATCCAGCAGGCCGCTCTTTTTCATCTCCTCGAAGTAAATGTCAGGCCTCTTTCCGGTGATGATCCTGTTGAGCCAGGGCCGGATCCTTCCCGGAGGCACCTCCCGGACTGCGGAGGAACATGACCTGAGAGCCTCCCCGGTGGCAGGTTCCAGCCGCCATTCGCAACCGGCATCGTCAAAGCGCTTCATCAAATAGACGGCCTCCAGCAGGCGGAGCGGATCCTCCCGGAACACCCCGGCAGGGTCACCCGCCGTCTGAATGATGCCGATCCCCGCTTTCAGGAGATCGGCAGTCTTCCAGGGGTCGATCAGTTCCCCGGAAAAGGGATCCCAGGCCAGGGCATTTACCGTAAAACCCTGCCTTTGGATGACGGCAGCCACGCCCACCTGCCTGCCATGTCCTTCGCCTCTACCGGCGCCCTCCGGCCCTGCCACTCTGACGGAGAGATCCCCGCTGTAAACCAGGCGCTCGGACTTACCCTCTACCGGAACAACCCTGTCAAAAAACGCATCGAGCAGCGCCGGCGGGGCGCTCGTGACAACCTCCCACTCCAGGGGCCGCAGCCCCAGCAGACAATCCCGGAGGCATCCCCCGCCCACACAGGCATCATATCCAGCATCATGCAGTGTTTTTAGGACAGCCGTAACGGCGACGGGTATCAGCCGTTCGGAAAGAAAATCCCTCATCTACCCCACCCGTTCTACCTGTCAATCACCATCTTCAGGATTCGGTGTTTTCAATCACCGATATTAAGCCATACTTCCCTTTCTCTAGATAATCCTTTCCTAACAGAACAAAAACTGCCTCCAACGGAAAGCGCGATTTTCTAAACATCCCCTGTTCTTTATCCGGTCGGATGGCTCATAATTTAATTATATACATCCGCGGTAATAATTGCAGTTCGAATCAAGACAATAACTGGCAAATTGAAACACCATTGACAATATTCGTCACAAACTGTTAGATTGCTAACAAGTGGGCATCTAGCCTTGAGCGGCTAGATGCCCGCATGCTTTTTTAGAGCAGTTAACCATTAAATGGGTCTTAAGAAAGGAGGCCGATCAGTATGTCTCGGAAATTCAGGTTTTCCAGATCGACTTTCGAAAACCTGGTCAGGCATCTGGTGGAGATCGAGGAGAGGAAAAACCGGTTCCTTCAGGAATACTTCCCGGAACCGTCTGCAGAACGCAACGAATTTGCAAAGCTGTTCGATCAATATATATTTAAGCACCGCGGAAAACGGCGATATCTCTTACCTCTCCCCGGTGGGAAAATCCCTGCTCATGAGAAAGCCCGGCGAGAAAGTAATGGTCAAAGCACCAGGGGGCACCTTCTGCTACAAAATAAAGAGCATCAAACGCCCTCGCCGATGAGCCGCTACCAGATCGGCTCTCCTTTGTCCATGACGATCCGTCCGTCCAGAATGAGGGTCGGCCGCCTGAGTACCCCGTCAAGGTGGACGGGCGCCTCGTTGTGCCCGTCCATGCTCATATTGTCCCCCAGCGCAATGTGGGCCGTCCCTTTTGCTTTTTCATCTTCGAGCACTTTGCCAGTAACTGCGGCCCGGGGGTTGAAGCCCACTCCCAGTTCGGCAACCAGGCGCGCCGGCTCCCCGTAGCGCCGCCAGACGTCGACAAGCCAGTCCGCCGCCCGGCCGCCCCTGGCCTCGACGGCCTGTCCCCCTCTGATCTGCAACGTCAGCGGCTCCTCCAGCAGCCCCCATCCCGCCAGGGAGCCGTCGATCACCAGTACCCCTTCCGCCGTCCCCTCAACAGGAGCGATGCAGGCCTCCCCGGCGGGAAGGTTTCCGAAACTCCCCGGCTCGGTATAAATTCCTGCGTCCGGGTATCCTCTCCTGCGGGCGATGGAAAAGCTCAGATGGGTACCTGAGGGGCTCGTCAACAGAGCTTCGGCACCGTCGGTGAGCATCCCGGCGAAGCGGGCGCACTCTCCGGCCATCTCTTGATAATTCACGTTCAAGGCGCGCACCAGCATCTCTTTAGTTGCACCGGGAAGGGTGGCAATCCGGGCGCCCTTCTCGGTGGCGGCACGCCGCGCCCTGGTGTGAGAAAGGGACTTGGAGGTGGGCACTACCACCACCCGTGCGGCTTTCATGGCTTCTGCAACCACCGCCGGGGGCTCGGCGCCGGAAATCTCCCGCGGCTGCATGGAGAGGAGCACCGCCTCTGCCCCTATCTCTTTTGCAGCAAGATAAAACCCCTCGCCTACGTCCCGGAGCGCGTCATCCGTGACCACCAGGACATCCTCCCTAGGCCGCACCCCGAGACAGGTCTTCAGAGCCAAACGAGCCGCTTCGATCAGTTCTTCCATATCATCAACACCCCTTTTTTGCACAACCGCCGGCAGTACTAAACTAAACTTCTCTCAAACGGCTCAACAGCAGCCCGAAATGCTATTTTTCCCGGCTCTCGACCGCCAGGGTGCGGCCGTCCGAACGGAAAACAACCGTGCCGCAGCGATCGGTTCGGTAAACCTGTACCCCGGCCTTCTCCAGATTCTTCAGCGTTTCCTTATGGGGGTGCCCGTAGTCGTTCCCCGCCCCCACGGAGATAACGGCGTACTTCGGCCTCACAGCCTGCAGGAACCGGGGAGTGGTAGAGCTGGAGCTGCCATGGTGAGCCACCTTCAAGAGATCCGCCCGCAGAGGAATCCCTGCCTCCAGCATCTCCATTTCCGACTCCGCCTCTGCATCCCCGGTGAAAAGCAGGGCTACATCCCCGTAGCACACCCTGAGCACCGACGACCAGTTGTTCAAATCCTCATAACCGGAACCACGGGGAGCGATAAATTCGGCCGCCAGCCCCTCCCCTACTGGAATAGAAACTCCGCTCTTCGCCTCCTTGGCCTTCAAGCCCTTTTCCTTTAAAGCCAGCAGCACTTCCTCAAAGGTCTTCGTTCCGGTAGCCACCCGGGGCATGTAAACAGCGCCGATATCAAAGGACCGAATCACGGCGTCCATTCCCCCGATGTGATCGGCATGGGGGTGAGTGGCGATAAGAAAGTCAATCCTTTTTACACCGTGCTCCCTGAGGTAGGAAACCACCTTTGTTCCTGCCTCATTGGGGCCGGCATCGATCAGCATCACCCGACCATCGGGCAGCTCGAGAAAAATGGCATCCCCCTGCCCGACATCCAGAAAATGGGCGCGCAGAACGCCTTCTCCAGCATCTGAAGATTCATCCCCGGCAGCGGCGGGCTCTTGCCCGGTAGAAGGAGATCCCGCCATTTCTCCCTGCCCACCCGAGGTTTCCGCTCCGGGAGGCTGCTCCGGCAAGGCGCATCCTGTTATGAGGGCTATCGAAAGGACGGCCAGCAGTAACAGGGCAACCAACCTGGCCAGGATCCGGCATCCGCACCGCTGAAATAGCCCCAGCAACGACTTTCCGATCAATTTCCCCGGCATCACTTTCCCGTTAACCCTCAAAGAGCTCATTCATCATCTTTTGGGCTGTCTTCCTCCTTTTCGCTGTCGCCTTTTTGTTGACGGAAACTTTAATCTCAATCACATCCCCTTCCCGCGCCCCTTCCGGGAGCAGCACCTTCGGAATGTTAAAAGTAAGGCGATCCAGCTCTATCACAGCCCAGTCACCTTCAAAACGGTCGATGACGAACACCACGGCCACCTGCCCTTCCAGATATTTTCCTCTTTCGTCCTGCTTTCCGCCAACAAACCCGTGAATAATATTCCCTTTCCAAAAGGGTATCAGCCCTACGGCAAAATCTCGTCCTCCCTGTCTAGAAGAAAAGCACGTTCAACAGAGAAATGATGATTGCCACAGTAAACGCATGCAGGAACCCCGGGATATGCAAGCCGGGAATCAAGAGACCGGTCAGCATCACCATCAAAGTGTTGACCACCAGCGTAAACAGCCCAAAGGTCAGGATGTTAATTGGCATTGTCAGCAGCATTAAAACCGGGCGCACCAGAATGTTCACGACACCCAACACTATCCCCGCCCAGAGCAGAGTAGCCGGAGACGCATATGTGAGCCCCGGGAACAATAATGCAGTCAGATAAAACCCTCCCGTATTAACGAGGAGCTTTAAAAGCGCGGTGAGCATACCGTCCACCCCCAATTTGCCCCCGAACAGCCCCGTCAGCCAATCCATCGGTAGCTCGATCTTTTTATAATATTACCCATCGTCAATCCGGGGAACTGACACCACACCCCGGATAAAAAGCAGCGCTTCTGCCTTTCTCAATCATACCACCTGCTGCGGGTAGAAATCTACCCGAAAATGGCATTCCTAACGCGAGTTTATGCTTCAGCAATACCGAGCCGTCACCGCGCCGGGCAAAACTCCTCGATCAGGCGGATCGCCTCCTCCGGCGTGTCGGCAGTGATTAACAACCCCTCATCTCGGTAGCAGTCAAAAACCACTCCCGGATCGAAAGCCAGGAGAATCACCTTTCTCCCGTTCTTCAGAGCCAGCGCAATCTCGGAAACGGTTCCCGCCCTCCCCGGCAGCGCCACGACAATGTCGCTAGAAAGGGCATTGATATAATTGCGCCCGTCCCCCATCCCGGTGGCTATGGCAATGTCGATGTATCTCGAGGCCCCGCCCTTATCCATGTCCGGCAGGATCCCCACCGTCAGGCCTCCCGCATCCTTTGCCCCCCTGGCAGAGGCCTCCATGACGCCGGCAGGACGCCCCCCACAGAGAAGCACCCAGCCCTTCTGGGCGATCATCTTGCCGAGCCGGTAGGCCGTCTGCACCGTCTCAGCAGAGACATTTTCCCCACCACCCATCACCCCGACGATGAATTTCGGCAAAAAGATCACTCCCCTTCCCATGATGATTATCTCCTGTAAGTTCTGCTTTAATCCTCTTTCTGCCGTCTGCCATCAGGTAACAATTTCGATCCGGTAAGCTGAGATAACCCCTTTCGCCGACCACAGGCCGCCCACCCACGAACGTGAAGAGCGGGCACCTCACCTTGTTTTATTTAAGGGGTCGTCAAAGGCGGCAGCACCAGCGGAACGCTTTTTAAACACCTTCCCCTGTTTATTATAGCGGTTGTTGACGTCCCGAATCTCGAACAAATGCCTTTTATCTGATGAAGTATTAATGAAGTATTAATAAAAGTAAAGTATAATGAAAGAAATTGGTGACGATCCAAGAACTGCTCTTCCGCCCCGGAAGAGGGTAGGAAAACAAAGGGACCCCCACAGGAACGCGGGCGGGCCTTAGGAATAAATGCCATCAGCGTTTCTGCCGGACTGGCTCTCGGGCCTACCCTGGGCGTACGCAGCATCCCAGAGCTGTCCCGAAGCGAGCCGTCGTCCTGTCCGGCCTGGAATCGGGAGTCGAGCGGTAGACCGGCGGGTGAACTTGATGTATTTTCAGGGCAGTTGGCCTTTTAATCAATATCCCTATAGGCATTGCCGGGCTGCTCTATGCCGGGAAGGTGCTCCCTGAGTTGAAGGGGCAATCCGGCAGGATGGATACCGCCGGCGCAGCAACTGCCTTTCTCTTCCTTTTCACTTTCCTTTATTTTATCAATCAAACCCAGCAGCTGGGGTTCAGCTTAACCACCGGACTCATCCTGGCCCTGGCTGTTATTTCAGGAACATTTTTTATTGAGGCGCACTCCCCGCAGCCCATGATGAATCTGGCCCTTTTCAAGTACAGAACCTTCTCCCTGGGCACTCAGCGACATCCTGAATTTTCCCTTCAGCGGTGCCCTCTCCGACCGGATCGCACCAGGCTGCCGGCAACGTTAGGGGCGGCAATTTGCGCCCTGGCCATGGTGGGCCATGTCCTTTCTCCCATCAGCCGCCTCAACAGCAACCGTCGGATGGCGCCTGGCGCTTTTCGGCATCGGCACCGGCATCTTTCAGTCCCCCAACAACAGCGCAATTATGGGCACCGTACCCCGGCCGCATCTGGACTCCGGTGTCCTGGCCACCGCCCGCAACACAGGTATAGCCTTAGGTATCGCCACCGCCGGATTGATCCTCTACTCATTAGTGCCTCCGCCGGTCATAGCTCAAACCAGCCTCGACGGCAGCCAAGCAGCTTTTTTCTTTGCCGGTTTAAAATACTCCTACCTGGCGGGAGCCGCCCTCACCGCCTTTGCAGCTCTCTTCTCCGGTACCCAAAGCGAACCGGCACGAAAAAACAAAGAAGCCTAAACTTAGAGGTATCCCATAAAACACCGTAAGCGTCAAATACAACCCACCTTGGCACTGTGCTCGAGTTTAAGGGATAATCTTCCTCAGAAAAGAACTGAGGAGGATTTCCCCTTATGACCATGAGCCGAATTGCAAAAACTTTGGGAAGCTCGCATGCCGAAAAAAACAGGGATACTATGCTTCCTGCGGAAGGCCCTCGATACCACCTAGCCGCCTGGTCAAAATCCTTCTTCTACAGTTTTATGAAGGAGTATCCGACCGGGAAGCCGAGGCAAGGCGCCCGATATGACCTACGCTGGAAAGTAGCACTGAATCTTTCCCTGGGGCTCGTTCCCCACTCAGAGCCTCACCATCTGCGGTCGCAGCTATTAATGAAGGAAAGATTCCCAAGTGGAAATAGTTACCAGAACCCGGAAAGAAAGGGTTAGGATGCTCTTTCCTGTCGAAAAAAAGTAAACAAGATCACTTGACTTAGACAGAGATCGCGCTTCCAGTATATACCATACCTGCACCCCAACAGCCACAAGGCTTCCAGCTCCGGCTCCTGGTAAAGAGTGTAAAGAACCCCTCTTCCCTAAAATAACTTTTTTAGGGAACGTTTCGAAAGCTCTTTATTTGTCATGGTGCCTGCTACATCCCAAAAAGCCGCCTTTTATGCTAGCCTGTGTCAAAGAGATAATGCGCCAGGCTCCTGTCCCTGATATACTCCAGAGCATTGCGCATCTTTTCCGCTATCTCTCTTGGCTGAAGCCGCTATTCTTGTAGCTGCGCCTGTTCCTGTACAGGAACAGCCAGAAAAGGTTGACCGCCAAAAGCATGAACCACAGGATTACTTGAGAGGCGACTTCCTGATGGATGTAGCAGTGTTCCATGTTCCAGTTGCCTTTGAGTTCATGAAAGCCCGTGTTTTCTATCTCCCACCTCCGGTGGATGATCTCCCGGATCAGTTCCGGTGTTGCTTCCTGTTTGCTTAAGGTAGTGGCCACCAGGATCTCCCGCTTCTGGAGAGCTTCCTTCAGTTTGCCGCCCACTATTGCATGGCCGTGTTTGATCTCGATGAACTTGACGACTCTTAAGGGCTTTTCTACTCCGTCCCAGGTTTCGAATTGTTCTTCATCCCAGGCGGTGATGTCTGTATGAGTGCTGGTGTTCTTGTCTTCACGCCATTGTTTGGTCGGTACCTGGCGGCTGAATATCCCTTCCGCATCTCTGACTATGTGCATGCGGTCATCTTTTAAGCGGACTACTGTGTGGATGTTTTTGTTGAGCAAATAATTGATGAATGGGGCTTTGGCAAAGCCGGCATCAACCACCACTATGTCGGCAAAGTGCTTGTAGACCTTATAGAGCCAGTCAATCAGCCTCTTGGCAGCAGTGGTCTCGCCTTCCCCCGGCATAATCGGTTCATGACCTAAGATGAGCGGCGGTTTGCCGCCCACTATCTGGCAGGTGACGACTTTGTGTTCGTAGGTGACCGCCCCGTCCTGTTGGTGCACCTCCTGACAGGCAGGACAGCAGCGGCTCCGGGTGGAAAAAAGTCCGGTGCCGTCAACTGCCGCTACCTAAAGAAACGGAATTAAAAAAGCTTCGAATCAAGACCACGAAGGTCGAATCCTGTAGAGGCAGGAGGTCCTCGTGGTCTTTTTAATTTCCTTAAAATCTTCAAATCTCATAAGGAGGTGTAGTGGTTTGCATATTCCAGACGGTTTTCTTGATGCGAAGACCTGGGGTGCATGCTGGGCATTAGGAGGAGCAGCCCTCACCTACGGAGTGCTAAAAACAAAAGAAACGCTTCAAGAACATCAAATCCCCCTTATGGGTGCGATCGCTGCCTTTATTTTTGCCGCTCAGATGGTCAACTTCCCCATCGCCCGGGGCACCTCGGGACATCTCGTGGGCGCTGTCCTGGCTGCCACTGTATTGGGACCCTGGGCTGCATGTGTGACGATGACCGTCATTATCGCTCTCCAGGTTTGTCTTCCTTGATGGTGGAATCACTAACCTGGGAGCAAACATTCTGAATATGGCTGTAATTGCTCCTTTAACAGGCTACTGTACCAAGCAATATCCCGTCTCTGGACTACACGCCTGGGAGACCTCGCAGCTACCTTCATAGGCTCCTGGGTGCCAGTAATCCTCGCTGCTGCTGCCTGCGCTAGCGAACTTGCTCTCTCCGGAATGTCACCACTTGGGGCCGTCTTCCCAGCCATGGTAAAATGGCACACCCTCATTGGAATCGGAGAAGGTGCGATCACAACCATCGCAGCCGCCTGCCTCCCAGGCTCAGCAGATAAAAAACAAAAGCCACGGAAGTCCTGCCCTGTTTCTACAAGGCTCAAGACCTTCGTGGCCTGATTTCTTTTGGAAAGTGGCTTCAGCCACTGTTTTGGAATATTGATTCGACACAAAACAAAAAATTCCTGCCTAGCGGTAAAACGATGGCCATCCTGGAACACAAACATTTGGGTGAAAAATACAAGTGCTGGGGATACCTACTGGTGAATCAGGTGGTGAGGCTCTGCGTGTCTGATCATGGCAAAGGATGCATTTAAATCCGGTACACCTATTTGGAAAACGGAAAAGAAAAGCAGCATGTGCGGCGAATGCCTTAAGCTTGCCATCTACAATAAAGGCTACACGGTCGCACAGTTCGGTGGCGTCGTACATTTTGTGGCAAAGTTTAATCGCAACTTCATTCCCTTTGAGAAATCCGATACACGCTTATCAGCTTCATTCAATAGCCCCACGCAATTCATCGGCATCAAGGCTTTTTTGTAAAGGGTGATCTTTTTGTATAGCCCAAGCAACAGTTCAGTCATTTGATCGGCAGATGGAGACTTATCAAGAGTCTCAAGCCAGCGCATCAAATCGGCGTGCAGTTCATCGTGGGACAAAAACCCTACATTCAAGCCGTTTTTCAGGCTCTTATTTATTTTTTACATTTTGCATCAATACCACGCACTCAACATGGAACGAGCCGCTTGGATTGATGTCTTGGGCTGTTTTTTGAACCTTGCGTTCGTGGGAATATATCAATGGGTTTTTGGGCATTTTCCCCGAAAACGAACGTTCAAGGGAACAAATCAACTTTTTCAAATAAGCATCTGCTTATTTCCTGTTCTTTTACGATTTATTGATTTGCCCTTAATTTTTTCTTGAAGTTTCATCATCTTTATAGTGTGTAATACCAGTCAAGTGAAATAAAGACTCTAGGCCAAAGCCTTTATGAATTCAACAGCTATTTCAATCCTATCTTTGTCATCAGTTTCCTTTAGCCAGTACTCATTTTTAGAATTAGCGATAGCAATTAAATTATTAAACTCTTGTTTTCCATTCCTCGAAACATAATCTTCAGGAAATTTTACTTTCCAGCCGTCTTTGAGGCTTTCCAGAGTTATATTATTTCTTAATTTCAGCGGACTAAGATCACTGTATATACCATAGCACTCATTAACATTACAAATGGTTTTATCTGCAATTTTCAAAGCGACCGTCCTGACATATGGATTGATGTGGTAAGCCAGTAGCGAGTTTCCATTAAGTTTTCTCAACTCATATTCATTTAGCCATGCATAAAGATTTTTTTTATTATCAACAAACCCTCCATATTTTATAAAGTAATATCTCCAATCCCTTTTTGCTTGTTTTAAATAATCAATAATTATATTTTTCAATTTCTCTTCTGAAGTGGAACCCTTTATTGTAATATATTTACATATAAATTCCTTTAGTATTTCTTTGATTTTCTGTGATTCGTTTGTGGTCCTTGTAAGAATAATATTCCATTCTCCATCTCCTCCAAAGTACTTTCTTGCACCAAGTTGACTGTAACCTATAATAACAGAATAATCTCCTATCGAAAGTAAAGCTTTTATAACGGTTGAACTATTGTTTGACCATATGTCAGTTATAATTGAATCCAAATCTATAGCGGGGTTTCCTACAACTATTTCCAAAACATTATCAATACATCCTTTAAATAATGGATTGTCTTCTAGTTTATGAATTTTTTCTTTTAAATTTATATTATTAACAATCAGTGTAGCCTTTTTTATTTCCGAATCTACGGAATCTTTACTAAATCCAGGCATACTGAATCCCTTTTGAGTTAATATTTGATAAACATTTTGATTTTGTATAAGCAAGTCAGTCACATCTTTTAACTGTCTCTTCATAAAGTCAAAACGCAAATTGCTTGTATATCTGGTATTAACCGCTTGACGTACTCTCATCAGCAGATTTCGAATAACTCTTAAAAATTCCACTAAATCAACACTATAACTGTACTGATTTAAAAAAATACAACGTTTTAGTAGTGAATAAAGCAATATTTTTTCTGCTATTCCAAAAGAATCACCCTTTAAACACCTTTTCCAAAGATTACTTTTACCATCAAAAATGACCAGCTTACCTTTTTCATATTTTTCTGAAAAAATGTTGTCAATAAATTTATCCGGATCCATTTGAATTTTTATCCAAAAATCAAGAGAATCTATTAAGAATTCAATGTTCTCCTTCCTGCTATATACAGATTTTATCAATTCATAATTGATTTTAGGTACATTATTTTCATTATATAAAAATGGATTTGTTGTAGGTAATACATTCTGGTTTTCAACATAAAGCATTTCTGTAATAAAATATATATATCGCATAAAAGGATTATCGATAGTATTGGCTTCTTTATACTTCCAGAAAACATCTGTCCAGGCGTTATCTATCTTTAAAGAAAAATCCAGAAGCTTTTCTGGCAACACATCATCAATTATCTGAGTAAATTTTGCTTTAAAGTTTTCAAAATCCGTTAAAGGTTTTCCTCTAGCATTCATTTTTATGTACAAGTTATCAGTTAAGCCAAAGTTTTTAAGTTCCAAAAATCTAAATGTTATTGGAGGATCTGAATTAATATCACGTATTAGTTTTTCAAAGCAATCTTGAGTATCCCTAAAAGTCAGATGAATATCATCAAGCATTGTTAGCATTGATTTTATAGTTGGATCTTTTATCCATGACATATAAAACCAGTGAGCATCTTTAATTAAATCAGATATTTTATCATTTTCTTTGCCAAGATCATATTTAACACCTTTTTCTACTAGCGAATAGCAGAAGTCCCGAGAGCTTATTCTGGTCTCATAAGTAAATTTTGAAAGTATACCTTTTATCTTGCTAGTTTTATTTTCCTTTGTGGCAAGATACCAATGTAATAAAAAGAGAGTGGTCAATCTCTGCTGTCCATCTAATGGCAGTAATACCTTATCCCCTTCTCGTTCTTCTATAGAACCGTATACAAAATCAAAATCTAATGTATTGCTCTCATTAACTATTGCATTATAAAGGCTTTCAAGAAATTCCTTCCTTATTTCTGGTATTTTATCAACATTTCTTCCTTGGGCATAATCTCTCTGTATAATTGGTATTTCAATTCTATACTCATTTATTAGCTTCCAAAATGTATACTTAGTTGTTTGCATCACTATTCACCTCCGCTTGATTAGGCAAATATTTCTGTAAAGTATGTATTATCTCATCATAGTAATCCTTCCTGTCT
Source organism: Thermacetogenium phaeum DSM 12270 (assembly GCF_000305935.1). Taxonomy (NCBI): domain Bacteria; kingdom Bacillati; phylum Bacillota; class Clostridia; order Thermoanaerobacterales; family Thermoanaerobacteraceae; genus Thermacetogenium; species Thermacetogenium phaeum. The sequence goes on from NC_018870.1 coordinate 2,326,831, forward strand.
TCAGGACCCCAAAAATGCAAATGTGATGCATTCTTACTATAATACTTCAAAAATACATTTCTAGTACAAATAGGGATAAAATAGCCTTCCTTATCCATTTTTATAATAATATCACGCTTTACATCAAAGAATGAATTGCCAAGTCTGCTATTTAAGTCCTTATCCAGTAGAGTTAGGTTATTTATTAAATGCATATCATCACTAAATTGGTCTTTAAAACAGTTCTGAACTTCTTCGAATAATTTATTAAATAATTCAGCACTTATATTATCCTCATTTATAGACTTCATTCTTTCAATGACTTCTTTGTATTTGTTTGCATTAATTCTTTCTAAACTTTTTATATGATCCTCAATCCACGCCATCCACTGTTTTACTGTACTCAAACCGTCAGTATTCTGGGCGTGAATGTGTTCAATGCTCCATTTTCCTCTTTTATAAGAATTAAAAGAAAAACGATAATTGTGTGTTTTCATTCTAAGTATTGTTTCTATATTAAATAGTAGAAGTACTTTTTTAATTTCATTCGAGTTCTTTTCATAATCCAGTTCTGATATCTTATAATTAACGTGTTGCCTGATTTTGTTATCAATATATTTTCTAAACTCAGTTTTGCTTTTTCCTTCAGCTGCATCTTTGAGTTGCTCAATTCTCTCTCCGCAAGTTACAAGATAACCTATTAAATGGAATAATTCCCTGTCATTAAACCAATCTTCAAATGTTAAAAAGTAAGCCTTAACTTCATCCCAAATCTCTTGAACACTGCGTTGCCTTAATCTTTCATTAAAATACCTAAAAGTATAAAAGTCATCCCCTCTTGAACTTTTCTTAGCCATTGCATTAAAAATATATTCGATTCTTGTTGGCATATCATTAAATTCTTTATTAATAAAGCTCCAAAACTCGTCATTTTGAAGAGTATATTCAATTCTGTCCCACTCACTAGCTATTTCTAATTGTTTTAACCTAAAAGTGTCATTATCGTTATTATTCTTGTTTGATTTTTGTAAAAATAATGCTTTTATAAGTTCCGCATTTGTAAGTGGTATTTTCCCGATGTTAAGCCTAGTAAAAATATTTATGGGATTAGAACCATCATTAACTTCATACCAGATTATTTTGGTAAGCTTACCTAATGCAATGCTAAATTCATCTCTAACAGTGTATTCTGATTCAACATTTTCTTTATACTCAAACCATTCTTTGATAGTTTTATATGCCTGTCCTATAAAAAAGTAATCAATATTTGATGTATTTGATACATCGATATTCTGTAGAAATTCTTTGCTTTTTTCTCTTGTCTCAAATTCTATGTCATATCTTTTTCTACCTAAAAAATACAAAATTATGTAGATTGTAGTTAATCGTTGCTGTCCGTCAATTACCTCCCACTTGTCGCCATTTTTCTTTACTACTATAGGTTGCAAGCAATAAAACTCATCTTTTTTTCTTTCTTGTTGGGAGAATTCCCAAATATCATCGAGCAGTTCTGTTACTTGGCGTTTTTCCCACCTATATCCCCTTTGGTATGAAGGGATAAGGAATTTTTCTTTTATTATTTCATTAATTGACAACAACTTAATTTCGTTTTCCATAAAAATATCCCCCTACTCTTTTTTCTTTCAAAATTATGATTGCTTCAGCCTGATAATATTACCCGGAAGAGCTTCAAACATATCCGGGTAATGCCCACACCTTGCCCTAATCTGAGTATACTGTGCTTTCTTCCCGTTTTTCTGCAAATACAACTTACGTTTATATATTTCATCTGCAAGTTCGGATGCGTGCATAGTTTTGTTATCAGCCTCTGATAAAACTATTTTCATAGCTTCCTGAAGTGTATAGTTAGCATGCTTGTCTGCGATATTTTCATCAACTATGCCCTTTTCATCGTATTTCAGCACAATATAAGCAGGCTTATTATCTTTAAGAAGAACAACTTTTCCGTTCTTTTCTACAACTGAAAAAACATGCTCCAGATCTGTTCGTAATGAATCAAAAGGAATTAAGCTATCTATTTTTACGTCCATATTTTTCACCTCTACCGTCTAGGTATGTTACCATGATTATACATCGAATTGGCCTTTTTGTCTATATATTTGTTTATATATTTGTATAAAAAGAAATGCCGCCAATTAAGAAGGTTTCCTCCTCAACTGGCGGCAATCTTATTACAATCTTATAGATTCACTTCTATTTCTAACCCAGACTTAAACTCAACCACTAACCTATCATCATATACAATCACTTTTTCAATCAGTTTTCTGACCAGTTTATCATCAAACTCCGTAATATCACCCGTTTGCGTGTTAAGGAAGTCCGTCATCTCAGCAATCCGATCCCGCTTATCTTTGCGGAGAGCATTTCTCGAAAGAGTTTCTTGCCTTAGATCACGTAGTCGGTAAATTTCATTGACAATATTATCATAGCTTTCCTTTGAATTTGCCTTTTGGATCAACTCGGTTTGGAGTTCTTCCAGCCTTTTATCAATATCTGCTGTACTCTCATCCAAATCCGCGCTTAGTACGGTTTCAATATTCTTCTTCAGTATGGCCAGAAAAGAGTTTTTTCCGCTTACCGCTACATTAATGGCTTCTATAATTTTCTCTTTAAGCGTATCTTCAAGTATAGTGGAAGCGGTACAAAACAAACCAGTGTTTTCTAATCGGCTGACGCATCTCCATACAATTGATTTCTTTCCTCGGTTATTCCAATGAACCCTGCGGAATATTTCATGACAGTTGCCGCAAAAGACCATCTGTGATAAAGGATGATTATTGCTATAGTTTCTCTTCTTTCCGTTCTTACTTATATGCACACATCTTCTTTTGACAAGCTGTTCCTGAACCTGCATAAAGATTTCACGCGGGATTATGGGCTCATGGCTGTTTTCTACATAGTATTGAGGAACTATACCGTTATTAGGTACCCTTTTCTTCGATAAAAAATCTACCGTATAGGTTTTCTGCAACAGCGCATCACCGATATATTTTTCATTCCTCAAAATCTTATTGATGGTGCTGGTATGCCATCTGTGATTGCCTGCACCTGTCAGAATTCCGTCAGCTTCCAGACCTCTTGCTATCTGTAGCATACTGGAACCTTCAAGGTATTCTCTGTAAATGCGTTTAACGATCTCTGCTTCTTCAGGTACGATAACTAAATTGCCATCCTTATCCTTTGTATAGCCAAGAAACCGGTTGTGATTAATATGGATTTTTCCTTGCTGATATCGGTACTGAATACCCAGTTTTACATTCTGGCTTAACGATTGGCTTTCTTGCTGCGCCAAAGAAGCCATAATGGTCAGCAGGATTTCCCCTTTGGAATCCAATGTGTTTATATTTTCCTTTTCAAAGTAAACTGGAATATTTTTTTCTTTAAGCTGCCTTATGTACTTTAGGCAGTCCAGCGTATTTCTTGCAAAACGGCTGATAGATTTCGTAATTATCATATCGATTTTGCCCTGCATACATTCTTCTATCATCCGGTTAAACTCTTCACGCTTTTTCGTGTTGGTTCCAGTAATCCCTTCATCCGCAAATATGCCGGCTAACTCCCATTCCGGATTGCTTTTAATGTAATTGGTGTAATGTTCGATCTGTGCTTCATAACTGGTTGCCTGCTCTTCGCTGTCCGTAGAAACACGGCAATAGGCTGCCACCCGAAGCTTAGGCAATTCCTCGGCCTTTGCACTATTCCCAATTCGCTTACGAGCAGGAATTATCGTAACATTCCTGGTTGTCATCTAAAATCACCTCGCTCTTGATAAGACTATAAGCATACTCTGCCTGCTGAAATGGATCATCGTATAGATTATCTGGCATTGAAGCATGAAACCTAAAATTCAGGCATTTCTTTTCATTTCCTTTATGTTCATAAATCCTGCCAAGCGCCTCAGCTCGTCTGCGTCTTTCAAGTTGTGCTTTTTCGAATGTGTCCCTGCTGATAATTGGCGGATAAAATTTATCCTCAACATACCGTTTATCTGTCAGCATTCTTGCAATAGATGTATGGCAGCGCTTAATACCCGCGTTTTTGGCCGCTTCAGTTAAAGAAAGCCCGGAAAGATAAGCCCCAAACAGCTCCTTTATCTTAACCGCTTCCTTTTCGTTAACAACAGCCTTGCCGTTTTGAATGGTATATCCAAAAGGTATATGGCTCATCATTTCATCAACCTTTCCCTTAAGTTCAACCCGCATTTCATTTTGAAACCTATTTCCTCCTGTGAAAACACAATGATTTCGCGGGTAAAATCCTCAAATATTTCGATATCAAATGCATCAATCTGCTTTTCAGCCTTCGTTGCAAATTTAAAAAGCTTTTCTACCTCAACAAGAGTAGTCATGCCTCCATCGATTACGCGTTTTAATGCTTCTCTTTGTCCTTTTAATAAAGCCGCTTCTTTGAGCAGCTCATTTTTCTGTGTATTAAAAAGAGCGGGTTCCAGGTATCCTTTGGCCATAAGTCCCATAATCACCTGAACCCGCTCTGTATTTTCTTTGATTTTAGTTTCCAGTTCCTGAATCTTAGTTATGTTATCTGAGTAATTTGATTTCTTCAAGCTTTGCAACAATGGTTTTAGAATGAACTTATGACCGAAAATAAGCTTATTAATCATAACAACAAAGGCCTGATGGATTGCATCCTCTCTTACAAACTTCATGGAACAGCTTGATGCGTCCTTTATGTGCTTTGTGCAGCACCATGCAATATATTTACAGTCACCGCTGCCATGAATTCGACGCTTAAAATTGCTGCCACATTCTGCGCATTTGATTTTCCCCGAGAAAGGGTAGCGGTTTTGATATTTACTGCTTCCCTTGATTACGCCTTTTTCTTTACCTCTTTGCTTCAATATTTCTTTGACGGCTTCAAATTCCTCATGGGATATAATGGCTTCATGATGATCTTTTATCATGTATTGATCTTTTTCCCCACGATTATAATGCCGCTTAAAATTCTCATCTGTATAGGTCTTTTGCAGAAGGACATCCCCGGTATATTTTTCATTGCTAAGGATACCGCGGATAGTGGTCGCTGTCCAGTGTGAACCTCTCTTTGTTGGGATTTTATCCGAATTTAGCCCATCTGCAATTATCTGTGTGCCTTTACCGTCCAAAGCCTCGGAAAAAATCCGCTTTACGATTTCAGCCTGTTCTTTATTGATAAATAGCTTTCCATCCACATAATCGTAACCATAGGGAGGATACGAAATTTTGTATGTTCCGTTTTGGAACCTGCGCCTGATAGACCACTTACTATTTTCTGCAATGGATAATGACTCGTTTTCTGCAAGGCTGCTCAAAATTGTCAGCACCAATTCGCCTTCCATGCGCTGCGTGTTTATATTCTCTTTCTCGAAATAGATGAAAACACCGAGATCAGTAAGTTTTCGCACCATCTCAATGCAGTCGGTTGTATTTCTGGCAAATCTGCTGACTGACTTGGTTATAATAAAGTCAATTTTCTTGTTTTCACAATCTGCAAGCAGCCTTAAAAGTCCAGTTCGGTTTTCCTTTTTTGTGCCTGAAATGCCTTCATCATAGTAAATCCCTGCAAATTCCCAATCAGGATTTGCTTTTATATAGGATTCATAATGGTCCTTTTGCGCTTCCAGGCTTGCCATTTGTTCATCACTGTCTGTTGAAACCCTGCAATAAGCCGCTACCCTCACCTTTGGCTTGAAAGCTTGGAGAGCATTGTTTCCATCAATCCTTGTTACCTTTCTCACTGTTTTCACCTCCTTTGGGCATGTGACATGTTACCTCTGTGTGCCGCTAATAGCAAGCTAATTAGGCCATAAGCTGTGCATACATCGGCGAGAAAGTTTTGCGGTTCAACTTGTCGATTTTGTTGAATTCTTCTTCTGAAATCAGTCCCGCCTTAAGCATCCTCTGCAGAATTTTGTATGCCCGCCAGTAATCAACCTCTCTTTGAATTTCCTCCTGTGTTATCTTTGTATAGTTCGTTTCCTGCGGGTTATATGGTAAATGATTAGCCGCCTCTATCATTCAAGCACCTCCTATAAAAACTTAGGACAGCCGCGATTGGCTGTCCTTTATCGTTATTCCGGCAATTTGAGAACTTGTCCGGGGTAAATAGTATCTGAAGTCAGGCCATTGAGTTTCTTAATCTCCGGATATCTTGTTCCTCTACCGAGTTCTTTTTCTGCTATTCTCCATAAGGTGTCGCCTTTTTGCACTGTATAGGTTCTATTGCCCTTGTTATCAGGAATGCTGTTTACAATTACAAGGTTTTCTTTTGCTACCCAAGTGTTTATGCCTGCAATCTCTTGACCGCCGGATTTCTTAACCTTTTTGCCAAGCAATACACATTCTTTGCCGCCTTTTATGACCGGCTTGCCTTTGTATAAAGTCTGTGTGACCCTGTGGTAATAGTCATTTTTGACCCACGTTGGAACTTCCACACTGCCGGGGTAGTAATTCTTTACACTGTCCTTAAACTCCACCATATCTCCAATTCCAATATCAGTATTGGTATCTGTACTGTTCTCCAGCGCTTTTTTTACTGCTTTACGGAAAGTATCCATATTCTCACCATGCTTGGGAAACCAGTGCATCACATCAGCATGGTTGCTGGCAATACCGAGCTTATATCCCTCGGAGTGGCAGATGATGTCATTCTCATTAAGACCGTACTTCTTGCAGAGCATAACGCAGAGTTCAACCGCATTCTGCCACGCTTTTCGGAAGTAGGCCTCCTGCTTAGCTGTATCATAGCCGACCATTACCGACCCGGATTTATACGAAAACCCAGCAGGCTCACAGATTTCAAAGCCAATATGGGTATTGTTGGCTGCTCCTCCCGCATGCCACCCGCGATGATCCCAAGGCAGGTATTGCCAAATCTCTTTATCGTCTACAAAAGCATGTACACATACCTGCCTATTTGTTTCGCCGGCTTTATAGGATTTGTTCCAGCGGCTAAACCAGTCGGCCGCCATTACACCCGGCACAGCCGTCGAATGTACCATGATTCCTTTAGGCGTGATTTTGCGGCCTGCTGTATAGCAATCGTTTCGCGTCATGTATTTAGTAAAAAGCTTCATTTCTTTTCATCCTCCTCATTTGAGCGGCCATGCAGTTGTTCCAATGCGTTCTTCAGCTTTTCAGGAATGGGCAGTCCTATATGTGCTGCATTCTCAAGAATTGAAACTCCTTCATTACTTAGGTAAAAGAAAATCACCGCTGTCCGGATTGCCCCGCCATTGCCGAGCACCTGGCTGTCGATTATGTGTCCCACACCCACAAGTACAAAAATAAGTACCTTCTTAAAGATGCCCTTGGCCCCGATTTCACTCGAAAGCTTTCTGTCTACAACGGCACACATCACTCCGGTCACATAGTCAATAGTTACAAAAGCGACGAGAGCATATAAAAATCCATCCAGCCCTCCAAGAAACCAGCCAAGAAATCCGCCAATAGCAGTAAAAACCGCCTGTATCCAGTTCCATACTGTTTTCATTGTCTTAACCCTCCGTTCAACTTGAATTTTGCATATAAAAAAGCGCCCTGCCTTAAAGCAAAGCGCTTTAACTAAGTTTTTAGCCTATATTTGTAAAGTTATTATCCCATCTTCCTTAACTTGAAATTAGGCCTGTAGACGTTTATCCTTTTCCCCTTCTTCCAGAACGAAAAATCGTCATCGTCCAGCTTCCACAGGACGATGCTCCGTATTTTCTTTTCATGAAGCCATTCCAGCAATTCGCCTATTGTATCCCCAGCAGCAAACCATGTTTCTCCATCGGTGCTCTTAGCTTTCCACTGCTTGTCCTCGTAGTCTTTCTCCGGCAAAAGTATTCTTCTTCCTGCGATCCATGTTGCAAGCTCCAACAGATTCTGCTCTGCCGTCATCTCCTCACTCCACAAACAACCGAACAGCCCAATGCCGCCTACGAGCTTATGCCTTGGAATAAGTTTCAGGAGCGTCATATACCGACGCTTGAATTTTTCTAAATTCGTAATAGGCCCGGGTTTAGTCCAAGGCCCATGGTCAAGATAGGTCATGGGAGATATTTTATCCGCCCACTTTGCTATTTCGCAGTAATCAAACCATGCATCCCACTGGCTGTCACCGGAATAAGGATAAGGTGCTGCCACCATCAGTTCATAGCATTTGCCCATGCCAGTATGGAGTTTTTGAGCCAGCTCCTTAAACCATGCGCTTGCAGCTTCCCTGTCTGTCTCTTTTACTTCCTCAAAATCGATACACACTCCATCCCAGCCTTCATTGATAAGGGTATCTGCTATAGCCTGTATACTTACTTGAGGATTTAAAAAAACCTGCGATGCTATATCCGGATCCCAACCATTCTCTCCGTAATTTCCAAATACAGCATAAGCCGGTTTACCCATGCTCTGCCACCATGTCTTGTCCGGGTTTATATCCCCTGCCAAATTTAAATCCCCTGTAAAGTTATATCCGTCAAATATAGCTATATCAATAATGTCTTTGTTTTCCCGCAAGGAATAGCAGCCCCATTCCCGGTTTATTACATAGCCGTATATGGAAAGTGGGGGCTTGGGTTTTTGAGGGCAGAACATTTCAAAGGTATGGAGTTTAATCAGGTCAGCAAAAGGCGGCATCAGAGCATCGTTTAACATCATCACGCGGGGAATTTCATCCATGGCAGTGATGGCAGCGGGGTTGTGGTTCTGGCGGGTATCAAGCACTCCTGCCTGGATGGTAAACATGGCCTCCATGTTGTGGCTACTTTGATTCCCTCTCAATGTTTCATTATTGGCCCCGAAAGGAAAAGCCAACGTCCATACCGGCGGGATATATGCCCCTTCCGGGTAGCTGCTCTCTTCGCTCACAAACCACAGGTCGGGATTGACCGCCGCCTCCTTGACTCCACCGGCCGCCCTGCTGTTCCAAAAACCTGTTGCCTCTGAACTTTCAGGATCATATCTCCCGGAAATGCAAAATACCCCTTCTACCTCCCCGCCTTCATTCCTAGCGCTGTTTCGAGTGATAAACTTAAGGCAGTATTCATGTCCTGCCTGAATAAAACAGGTTTTCTGATCATCAAATTCTATTTCCAGTGTGTGAATTTCCCGCCATTTCTGGTTAGGAGTAAAGCCCTTTCTTAACAGAGTAAAATTGCCAGGAACGCCTTCGTTCCAGTCGCCGATATATACGTCACACAAGGCTACATAGCCAATGCCAAAGGGCATAGCTGGATTAAAAACAAGCTTCCTAGTGGTAAAGCTTCTATCAAATACTACTTTTAAGCAGGTTTCCACCTTTTCAAAGCTGCCAGCCGGGCTTTCCCCGATTTTCTCTCCGGTTACCGGGTCAAGAATATCCTCCGTTTCTGTCCAGGAAGCGCCAAAAAGCGGCATAGCAATTGAACTATTAGGGGTTTCAATATTTTCAATAGGATCCTGCCTTTCAAACGAAACACAATCCCCTGCGTATTCTTCAATCGTCCTTTTCAGCCTCGCTGTATCCGCATCGATTCTGGCAATATACGCATTTTCATTTTCTTTACTTCCAGTACCGTCTGAAAGTATAAGCATTGGAAGTCCATGATGTATTGCCCATGATCCTACCCTGTCATAATCACTCTCGTAACTGTTGGTAGCACAGTTTTCCACATTAAACAGGCTAGGGTCCATAAAGAGACGCAGCTCCTGCTGTTTGTCAGAAATGTTTTTAGTAAAAAATCGCAGGTTATACCAATTCCCCGCTTGAACAGTATAAGGCTGGTCAAAACGGATGATATCGTACCTTCCTACCGGCCAGGAAATGCCGAGGCTCGCATCGTAAAGGTCCAACGGTTCCTGCTTTGGATGCCAATTTTCCGCTACTACTGTTTCACCTGCTATCCCGGCAGCACCTGTCTTTCCTCCGATGCTCACCCGCACTACAAGATCATAACAAGTTTCAGTAGGAAGATGTGTGGCAAATTTTAAGAGGATTCGGTTAACAGTCATTGTCTTGTCTGCATAAAATCCAACATAACTTTCTATGGGGAAAAGCTCACCGCTTGGACTTTTTCCGGTACCAGCAATGGGCAGGGCCCAGTATTGTGAAAGAGGATAGTTTTCCCCTTGATTTAAATACGCATATATGCCATTATCCTGCCAAAGGCGGCAAGCAAAAGCGCTTTCACTGTTCCCTTCCGCATCATCCAGGTCAAAATAGTGAAGCCCGTATGAATGGCTGCCCAGAGTACAGAGCCCGCTTTCAACCATATCTTTAAGCTGGGCAAAGGTCATAAAATCCTGTTTTTCAACAGAGCCACCGATAACAAACACCGTAAAAGGCATGTTATATTGCTTTAATACCGGATAAGCATAGCGGTACACCCCGGCTCTCGCATCATCAAATACAATAAGCACAGGCTTTGCCGGAAGGTCATTTTCATCAAGCAATCCTTTCCAATAGTCCACATAATCCTTTATATGGATTGCCTTATAACCGTTCTCATAAAGCCATTTAATATGCCACGCAAACTGCTCCGGGGTGTTGTAGTACCACTGCTCAGTCCCTATTTCGTGATAGGCAAGAACCGGGATATACCAAGCTTTGTCCTGCATAGCATCACGCTCCCGCAGGGTCGGTGCAGAAGGCAAGAAGATTAATCTTGTATCCAGGAAGTGAAGCGGGCCCCCCGATAACCTTCACCCTTGCACCCGTATATATTAAGTTATTGTACTCGTCCAATCCTGTTATTGCTTCAGTTTGAAGCATAAATGCCGATAGAGGTTCATTCGCTTCGGCATTTACTTTCTGAAGAGATGCGAAGATCACCGGCTGCTGATAGTAGCTGTTGGAAAAAGTAAACTCTACATTTTGCCCATAGTCTTTCATGCCATATTCGGCCAGAGTATCTTCTTCAATCAGTCTTGCCCTGTCCCATACATCCTTGCTCTCCTCCACCGTTTGCAAAAGTTTAGCCAGGTTGTATTCCATCTGCCGATAGCTTAAGGGTACGGTGTCAATGACCATTTCCTTTTCCTCCGGCCAAAGCGGGTATTCGGTCACTTTCACTACGGTGCTTTTCGCTTCAATTCCAAGGTCCTCATCTTTGATCCATACGGTGTCCCCTAATGAAAGGGCATAGTCTTCATACCCGACAAGGATCGACAAATCAGCAACTTTAACTATATACGAACACCTGGGTTGTTTGATAAGTTCAATCTTTGCAAGAGCTGCCGCATAAAGCCGGTCCCCGCTTGTGATATCAGTTTTCCAAACATAGTCGTGTATGCCGTAAGCAGCGGCAGTATCTGCGTCAATGTAATCAAGTCCTGTTCCATTAACTCCTGCAGTAGTGAGATTATCTTTGCCTAGGGCATACAGCCGGGTGCCAAACTCCCTGCGGTCAACTGTCCGCTCCAATTCCTTTAAGTTTTTCCGGTAGGAGAGCCTTACTCCGTTATCTGTGCCCAAACTGTTCAGTAAATCTACCTTTTTGCTCTTCGTGTCCCAGGCAAGCACCCCGCCCCAGAGCTTTGGAACTTCCAGCAAAAGCTCCAGACGGGATTTGTATTCCTGTTTTCCCATCGAGGCCGTCCCTTCAACTTCTACCGTACCCACTGTCCATCCGAAACGGTTGCCGCCAAGAATTTCTGTGAGGGCTTCTGCCGCTGTCCTTACGTTTAATTCAAGGGAGGGAAGTATATCTCCCAGCAGCTCGGTGGATGCAATTTCTGCCGTAATGCGGGCGTAATTTCCTTTGGCGTCCTTAATGTCCGTAACTGTTTGGATCAGATAATCCTGCCCGTCCCATTCCAGAAACATACCCGGGGTGATTGCTGTTTTATCGGGAACAAGCTCGATTTCCATTTGGGACAGTTTATTGATTTCATGTTCTACCGAAGCGCTGAGCACATCCTTGAGATATCCTAAAAGTTCCCTGTTTGGAGAATACAGCTTAAAGCCATCAAACACTAGAGCCACCTCCCGTATATGGTTGTCTCTGTCTCTGCAATTCCTGCATCAGCCAAAAAGGTTAGTGAGTTATTGCCAGATGCCAGTTCGAAGAAATCTCCTTCCATATCCTTCAACACATTAATCCCGTTCACTTTTGCCGTCCAATGGTCAAGATCAAGTATTAGTTCATCGCCTGCATAAAGGTTTCCACTATACCTCAAAAACCTGCTTCCCAGCTGAATTCCCGGCTTTATTACTACATTTGGGTTATCAGAGAGAAGTTCCACTTCATCTATCCAGCTTGCATAGCTTTGCGCAACCCTTGCCTCAAAGAACACAAACACAGTACCGCCTGGGTCGGTCGGAATAACCGTTCCGGTAATCTCATTCCAACTGCCGGCTGTCCCGGACAACATTGTCCCTGATATCTGAGGATACTGCCAGTTGGTAGTTTCTTCTTCCGCATAGACTGTAAGTCCGTTATTAACCTGCGACTTTACTCTTGCCTTAAAAGGATACGCATGCCCTGCCTGGTAGCCTGTCATGGTGAAGTAGCAGCGAGGGATGGCGCTGGTTGTATTGTTCTTCTGCAGCCTGCCCGAAGCAGCTCCGGCATATTTTTCCGTTGTATCCCGGGTGAGGCTGCCGGAGGACCCCTCGGTTGCCTGAAAGATCCAGCCAGTGGTGTCTTTTTCAAAGCCGGGGTTGGGGCATAAGTTATCAGGAAGCGCCGCATTATTGCGGATGGTGATTACAGGGACTTCCGGACAAGTTCCAGGATTGTTCAAAACAAGTTGTTGTCCTCCTGTTATACCGCTAAAAAGATAATGTTGCCCGTCTATTGAATAATAAAATGGGTCCGGGCAGAGGAAGGTAAGGCTTCCCTTTCCGACGGTTGCAATTCTTTCAAGCTCGGTAGTGCCCAACAGCACTGCATTTACGGCTTTATCCGGAATGTCCGGCAGAATTAGCTGTCTAGGGCCCTTCCCGGGATCCAGCCATGCTGCTGCCTCAAAAATTCTCATTCGAAGGTCCTGCCGGTTTGAGCAAACAAAGGCTATATCGATTTTAATCTCCCTAGCTCCCAAGTGATAACCCTGGTATATTGCACCGCATCGTCCCGGAAGTTCAGTTATTCTGCTCTGGATTCCCGGCAAAATTGAATCATGCACTTTCTGAAGCAATATTTTTTTCTCTCTGCTTCTTATACCGTCATAAATAAACTCACTCATCAGATTTGCACCCCTTGAGCACGCAGGTTTTGCAGGGATCGCCTGCTTAGAATTTCGGATATTGTAGGTGTAATTACCCTGGCAATTTCCTTGGCATCAAGATATATGGGTACTTCAATTGCGATTCGCGACGGACTAAATAATCCTGTTGCGTCTGCGCTGGTAAACCCAGGCGATATATTAAAATCTGTCGGCACTGCATTTTGCATATCGTCCGCCACTCTGGCCATAGCCTTGTCAAATCCCTCACCAATACCCAGTGCCATATTGCCGCCAATGCCTTCAAAAACAGTGGACGGAGATCTGATTCCAAGAAAATTCTTTACTCCATCAACAATACCGGAAAAGAAACCGGAAACCTTATCCTTAATCCAGCTACCAAGGCTTTTAATACCTTCCCAGATGCCTTTTACAATGTTCTTACCAATCTCAACCACTGAAACAACCGCCTTGCCCAAACCTTCTATAATAGCCGCAACAATCTGAGGTAAAGACTTTACTAGTTCTGGAATGGCTTTCACTAGCCCGGCAGCAAGCTGTACGATAAGCGTAATTCCCAATTCTATGATCTTCGGCATATTGTTCGTCACAAAGTCAATGATTGTTGTAATTATCCTCGGCAGTGCTTCAATTAGTTCTGGCAATGCATTTAAAAGTCCCTGCGCCAGTCCTTGAATCAATGTAAAAGCAGCTTCAAGGATTTTGTCCATATTATCCAGCAGCCCTTGCACAATGGTGATCACTGCTTGAACCGCTGCTGGAATTAGCTCAGGTAATGCTTCTCCAAGCCCCATTACCAACGCTGTGATTAGCTGTACCGCCGCATCAATGAGTAAAGGCAGGTTATCAATGAGTGTACCTGCAATGGTCATGACTGCATCTACTGCCGCCGGGATCAGCTCCGGCAGCAGGCTCAAGAGAGTTTGAAGCACCTGAGAGAACAATTCAGTTACAGTTTGCAACAGCACGGGAAGCAGATCTTTGACTGCTGAGATAATTGCACCGGTTGCCTCCGGCAGAGCAGCCACTATATTTTCCAAAACCGGTACAATATTTTTAACTACAGCCTGAAAGGCATCCACAAGATTTTGTGTTAGGTTCGTCATATCAGCGTTCGCATTGCCAAGTCCTGCTATAAATGAACTTAGAGAGGCTTGTAAAAGACCAATGGAACCGCTGATGGTCTGGGTAGACTCTCTTGCGAAGTTGCCAGCATACTGTTCGGTTTTTTCAAAAAACATCTGCATGGCGATCTCGGCCTTTTCGGCATTGGTTGCGCTATTCCAGGCAAAATCCAGCCCTTTTGCAAGAGCATAAGCTTCGATGGTAGTGGCGTTCATGGCGACGCCCAGATTATCCATCATGGTGAAGTTACCCTTGGCTGCGCCAGCGATGGATTCCATGGCAGTCTGCATGTCAATGCCCATAACCGAAGCCATATCTGCCGCCCGTTGCATGGCCTTCTCAGTAAGCTCCAGACTTTTTTGCTGATCGACACCAGCACCCTGAAACAGTGCGCCCATTTTGTTGGCGGTGGCAAGGTACTCGGATTGGGACAAGCCCAGATTCTTGTAGGCTTCTTCTCCCGTTTTTTGGATACGTGCAGCATATTCTCCAAACACAGCTTCAGAACCGCCAAGGTTCTGCTCAAGCTCACCAAACTGCTCCACGACCTCTTTTCCCAGCTTGATGGCAGCCGCGCCCGCTGCGGCCGCTGCAGCACCCATAGCCGCGCCAACACCTTTAAGAACGCTGCCCAGCTTCTCAAATTTCGAGCTGGATTTTTCGGCATTGTCTCCACTTTCCTTCAATTCGTCCCCAAGTTCATCTGCACTTTCAGCAGACTGTTCGAGTTCGCGCTCCATTTTGTTCAGCTCGGCTTTGGCGTTGTTGAGCTGTATCTGCCAGGACTGCGTCCGCTTGTCGGTCTCCCCGAAAGAGGAGGCGGCGTTGGCAAGCGCTTTCTCCAAAGTAGCTATTTTTTCTTTCTGCAATTCGATCTCTTTGTTAAGCACCTTGTTTCTTGCAGTAACAGCTTCAACTGACTTATCCTGCTTATCAAACTGAGATGCGACCAGGTTCATTTCGCTACCCAGTACCTTAAAACTTTGGTTGATCTCACGAATGGCGTTTTTAAATTCCTTTTCGCCTTCAATCCCGATCTTCAGGCCAAAATTGTCTGCCACATAACCGCCTCCTTTCCTGCAAAATTTTTAAATTCCGTAAGGTATCACATCATCAATGGTCAGCATACGCTTCGGTTTGGACAGTCCTAAAAACTGCTTATGGCACTCCCATAAATCAAGCAGGTATCCAATAGGCATGAGCCATACTTCTTCCTCTGAACGATTAAGCTGGACAGTGCCGTAATATAAAAGCCGAGTGAACGATTCCTCATCGCTCACTCGGCCGGTGTGTTTTTTAAATCATCCTCACTTTCAACGTTTCTTTTGGTCCCCTTGAACATTGCTTCCATAATAGCGTTTTTATATGCTGCCAGTTCCAAAGGAGATGTGAGAAGTTCCACTGTCTCTTCGGTAAGGAGTTCACGCTTTTCTTGATTTTTGAGGTTGTGTATCAAAATGCTCTGGTTGGCCAGCAGTGTAATCAGCCACACCACTTCGTCAAGAGCCATTTCGAAGTTCTCGGTTTTCATCAGTTTTGTGCCGAGGTTTTCAAGACCGCCGTATCTTTTTGCAATCTCCTTTGTCGCTTTAGTGGTTAGTATAAGCTGATATTCTTCATCGCCGATTTTGATAATCGCGCTTCTGTCATTATCCTGCATCATTCACTGCCTCCTCCCACAGCAAATACCGGCTCATAAACTTCCGTATACCAGCCGGTAATAGTTTCAGGCGATACACCGGGATCGTCTTCGCTGACCTCCGCCTTCCAAGGGTGCTTTCCCTGGCCATCTGGTTTGTTACGTCTCATGACTGTCCCTTCAATGGTGGGTGTCGAAAAGGTAATGCTGTCGCCCTTCGTCTGCAGATTTGTCGCCGGGATTCCGAATTTAACCCTGTAAAGCCAAAAATACCTGTACTTGCCGTTAGCTTTCTTGGCTCTAAAGCCAATTGCCACAGGCGCACCTCCATCCTCACTGGTGGAAATCAGCACCTTATTGTCATCAAGGGTGGCTCCCGTCAAAACCTCAGCAGCGTCTACTCCGATATCTGCAACACCAAGAGTCAGTGTGCCGCTTTGAAATTCCTTGACCACTTCTGCCGCCCCGTCATCGGCATAAAGTGTCGCCTCTGCTAGCTCCACAGAAAGTTCTGCCGTAATAGCCTTAGCCAGCGGAACAGGAGTGTCGTATGTCTCTTCTCCGTTTTCATTCTCAGTTATTTTGGCATAATATAACCTGTCCAGTCCGATTGTGGCCATGTTTTTCATTCCTCCTTTACTTCATACTCTTTTGCCACATCAATGGCATAGTGGTGATAGCCGGTACCGTCCTCATGGCCTATATACCGCCTGTCGGTAATGGTAAAGCCTGCTTGGAGCAATGTGTTCACTATTTCGTTTTTACGGGCAGTGTAGTTTCCCTTTATAAATAAAGACAACCTTACCTCCTGGGTTTCTACCTGAGGCCGGTTGTCTGCAAAAACCTCAAATGTATCTGTCATCGGAGTAATGACAAGGTACTCATCCGGCGGTACACCGCTAAATACCCCGGTTTCAATGGGGATACCCAAACCATCCAATAACGAGTTTAATTCTGACAATATGCTCATATACGACCCAGCTCCTGTTCCAGTCTTGATTTCATTGCTTCGATGCAGGACTTCCTTGTAGCTGATTTTGCCGGTTTCAAAAAGGGCCTTGGAGGCTGCCCGGACTTGCCATACTCAATAATATTAGCAATCTTCGCATTGCTTTCCCCATCCTTCCTTGGTTCAGTAAAGCCGATTTTTATGTTGTGGTTTCCATCCCTGTCCTGTTTGGCAGGAGAGAGTCCCAAAGCATTTACCAATTCACCGGTTGCTCTGGACGGATATTTAGTGCCGTTCCCGATAACTGACTGAAGATTGGACTTCACTTTTGAAAGAACCACTTCCCCGCCTGCTTCCAGCACCTTAGGTATGATTTCGTCTGTTCTTTCTCCAAGTCTGGATAACTTGAGCAAGAACTCTTCCGGCATTTTAACTTCCACCTTAGCCACGTTGCAGCCCCTCCTTTTATGCTTTGCTTGATTTCACCTTTTCCGCAAGCACCTCAATATACATTCCGCGTCCCTTCACATCCTCTACACTGATAATGTTGTACCTGCCATCGATGCAAACGAGTACAAGATCTGTAGTAATTTCAAGGTTAGGGATCCTACGGAAGCGGAACAGGGCAGACGCCTGCGAAAACGCCGCCCTGTTTGCCCATTTTTCACTGCCATGCCTATCTTCCTTGTATGCCCTTACCGAAGCAAGAATGACATCACCTTTTTCAGTAAAACCCTCACCGTCCTTAACCGGCTTGACTGAGATAATGTCCACGAAAGTATTCATTTTCCCAAGACCCATATTTACACCTTCCAATCCCGGTCAAGCCGCAGCAATAGATTAGCTGTATTCCATACCTGCTGTCCTGCCTGCACACTATCCCCAAAAAAGCCAGCCGTCGAGCCATCCCTGCTTTCATAAAAATGGCTCGACAGCATAATGACAGCCTGCTCAGTAGTAGGCGGCATGGGGTTTTCGGCATAATATCCTTCCGGCTTTTTCTGGTAGCTTTCCGCATAGGCAACTGCGGCTTTGATATAGTCCTGCAGAAGTGCGTCATCTTCGCTGTGCTGCAATATGAGGTTTGCTTTAACCTTCTCCAAAAGTTCCATGCCGCGGCACCTCCGTTTTCATTAAGCTGATTTCTGCTGCAGTATCTTGACTGCTTCAGACAGTACCAGTTTGCCATCTACACGTTGTGTTGCCATGAATCCAACTTGTCCGGTCGCAGCATACAACTCATTAAGCCGCTTAAATACCCTGCCCTGACGGTCTGCCACCCAGTAATAAGAAAAATCGCCGAATACAATCGTTTTTGCTCCGGCGGCAATGACTGGCATGAATGCAGAAGTTTTAACTGGACGATTGAGGATAGTATCCGGTGTTCCAGCAGTTACAGAAGGCTGCCAGAGATACTGACCGTTGTTGTCTTTGAGCTTCCTTATAGCTTTAATTGTCGAATCATTCATAATGAATACAGCGTTCCTGCGGTACGGAGACTTTAGGCTGTAGAACAAGTCCATGATCTCGTCAAGGGTAATGGCTGTCGCACTCGCCGCGGTTACTCCTATTTCGCCACCGCCGTTATCCGCCAAGATACCGGTTGGCTTGCCAGATCCGTCGCCGATAAAAAATGCTTCCTCCTCTTTTGCTCCGATTCGGCGGGCGAACTCTTTGGCGATATACTGTTCAAGGTTAAATACACTGTCGTTTAACAATTCCTCTGACACCTTGATCATAGTAGCCAGCTTATATGCGCCGATGGATACCTGAGCAAAGGAATCGTCGCTTTCGGGAATCTGGCCTTCCTCATCCACCCAAGATGCAGTACCCTTGCTTGCCACCACAGGAATTTTCTTGTCGCCGCTGGACGTGGTAATAACATTGGCAATCTGCCTAAAGATATTCTCCTCCTCCAGTGCTTCCACAAGAGTACGCTCAAAGTCGTCGGGAACAAGATATCCACCTTCGGTGTCCTCTCCAATCTGCAGCGCGTTGTGTACGTCATATTTGCGCCTGCCACGCATCATGTTCCAGAAAGACTGCCTGTACTCATCGCTGGCACGTCCGGTTTTTTCATTGTTGCCAGATATGGAAGTGGGTTTGTCTGTAATAGGAATATTCAACGGTTTTGACAGTTCCAAATCTATGGCAGCCTGACGCTCAAGACGCTCTATTTCTTTGCCCAGCGCAATAACGTCGGCTTCCATTTTTTCATAAGTCGCGGTATCCTCAAGTGAAAGCAGTCCGTCGTTCCCGCGTTTGCTGTCGAGGAAAGCTTTAGCAGCTTCCCATACTTTAGCGCGTTTTTCACGCAGTTCCAGTATTTTGCTCATAATCAAATCCTCCTTAAGGTTTTAATAAAAAAAGCCGCTTTTCAAGCGACTCAATTGGTGTTCCTTTTGGTTTCTCTTTTGGTTTAAGCTTTTGCAGGATGGAATTTGTTACTGCCTGCCTGCTGAAGATCATTCCTCCTGATACTTCAAATTCGGATGGGAATGATTCATCCTCCATAAACAAGATTCCATCGGCAAAGCCAAGTTCCACCGCTTTTCTTGCGTTAAACCAGCTTTCTGCATCCATTAGGTGCGATATTTTTGCCCTGGAAAGTCCGGTTTTCAGTTCATAAGCGTTGATGATGGATTCCTTTATTTCTTCCAGCATTGCGATAGCTTTCTCCATTTCTTCTGTATCACCGATGGCTATCGTCATAGGGTTGTGAATCATCATCATGCTGACTGGTGACATAAAGACGTCACCTCCGGCCATAGCTATGACCGAAGCGGCGCTGGCTGCAATACCGTCAATCTTTACCGTCACTTTGCCTTTGTAATCCATAAGCATGTTGTAAATTTGATTAGCTGCAAATATATCTCCGCCAGGGCTGTTGATCCAGATCGTTATATCACCCTCTCCGGACAACAGCTCTGATTTGAACTGTTTGGGAGTTACTTCGTCTCCCAGCCAGCTTTCTTCAGCTATTGGGCCGTCAATATATAATGTCCGGCTGCCATCATCGTTTTGTATCCAGTTCCAGAAGCGGCGAACCGGTTTTGGTTTTTGTGATTTGTTCAACTTTTGATCCCTCCGTTTTAGCATTGTTTTTGCCTGCAAAGGCACCTGCATCGGCAAGCCTGGTCATGTTACCGTTAACAAGATACAGATCTCCACCCAACTCCGCCGGAATCCGGTTCATGTCCTCAAGCTCGCGGATATCGTTAGCAGACATCCAGCCGTTCTGGCGAGCTACAGCATAACCATTCATGCGGCTTGCATAATCACCGCGCAGAAGGCCATCTACATTGAATTTGACAAAGTATGCCCGCTTCTCTGATGGTAAAAGCAGCGCTTTTTGGAGAGCCTGTTCCCAACGCACCACCCACGGGTCAAGCGTGTATTTAACAAATTCCAGAGATTGCTGTTCGATGTTTGAAAAGCTTGACTTTTCAAGATCTCCAACCATATGGGGAGGTACTCGGAATATCCGAGCAATTTCATTTATCTGAAACTTTCTTGTCTCTAAAAACTGTGCCTGTTCGGGTGGAATGCCGATTGGTTGAAACTTCATTCCCTCTTCCAGAACTGCAATGCGGTGAGCATTGGCACTTCCTTGATAGACAGCGTTCCAGCTTTCACGCACCTTTGCCGGATCCTTTAATACACCGGGATGTTCCAGAACGCCACCCGGATTTGCACCGTTGGCAAAAAAGGATGCTCCGTACTCTTCACAGGCAATAGCCATGCCTATGGCATTCTTGGCCATAGCAATAGGGGAGTATCCGATCAGTCCGTCAAAACCGAGTCCCGGGATGTGAAGAACCTCATCACTTCGAAGGTATATAAGGCCTGCTTTTGGATTAACCCTACTCTCATCGCTGTCGCGCCGATAAGTGTAAAACAGTTCTCCGTTTGGAGCCCTGTCTACCGTCATTTTGTTTGGCAAAAGGGGATAAAGCGCCAGCACTCGTCCGGAACCGTCCCTAATAATTTGAGCGTAAGCATTTCCCCATAAAAGAAGATGACTCATCAGTGTTTCTCGGAACACGAATGAAGTCATCTCAGGGTTTGGTTCGTCATGGAGTAAATAATAGAGCGGGTGGGTCAACGCTTTTTCTTTGCCACCGTCTTCTTTATAGCGGTACACATGAAGCGGAAGCCCGGCGATGGCTTCTGCAAGTATCCTTACACAGGCATACACTGCAGTTGTCTGCATAGCAGTCCGCTCATTGACAGCTTTTCCGCTGGATGTGCCGCCGAAGAAAAAGCTATATGCATTACCGAACAGGCTGTTTTTCGGCTTGTCCCTTGCTTTGAACAAACGGGAAAAGATATTCATAGGCATCACTCTCCGATAATACTTTTTATAAATAACTCATTGACATCTAATTTTACATATGTTATATTACATATGTAAAATTAACTACCTGAAAGGGGATTTGTATAATGAAAGCTACTTTTAATGATTTTCTCAAGGAAAATCCTAATTGCTCAAAATTTGCCAATAATCCTGATGCAATTGCTATTTTCAACATTCTCTCGAAAGAAGAAAACATAATTGCTATGATAGATGCTTCAAATGCAGGCAAGCCAGCATTATCAGCTTGTGTCAGCGAAGTCGAGAGCTTTTTTGATAATAGCAATAACCCCACCATAGACTTAAGGGACGGTTTCACAAGAACTGTCATCGGTCGTATGGTAAAGTCGATTCTTGCACCATTTGGTTATGAACCTAGCATTCAAAAAGACTTACCTAAGGCTACACCCGCTAAATACTTTACTTCAGCATCCTGTTATGAAAAAACCGGTACGGCTTCAATGCGGATTGTTCGAACTATAGAAGAAATTTAGAGTATTAAAAGCCCACGCTCATCATAGACTGAACCGATATTTTCTCCTCCATGCCTTAACGCGCGGTCAAGCGCCATAATTAACGCTACCGCACCATCTATTCTCTCGGTGGATTTTTCTTTATCCGGCTTAATGTTTCCGGCGGGATCGGTTTTGACATAGATATTGTCCATCATCCACCGCAGTACTGGATTACCACCATGGGCGATGCGTTCTTCCAATGTCAGCTTCATCAACTCTTTTGTAGGCGGCGACATATCCTTGAAACCCTGACCGAATGGAACAACCGTAAACCCCAAAGCCTCGAGGTTTTGCGTCATCTGAATTGCGCCCCAGCGGTCAAAGGCTATTTCCTTAATGTTATATTTCATACCGAGTTCCTCAATAAATGTCTCGATAAAACCGTAATGCACCACGTTACCCTCGGTGGTATATAAAAAGCCTTGCCTCTCCCAGACATCATACGGTACATGATCTCTCCGCACACGCTGGTCGATGTTCTCCTCCGGTATCCAGAAAAAAGGCAGGATCTGATATTTGTCCGATTCATCAAGCGGCAGAAACACCAGTACAAAGGCTGTAATATCGGTAGTAGATGACAGGTCAAGCCCTCCGTAACAGGTTCTGCCGCGCAGTTTTTCTGCATCAACAGGAAATGCACACTTATCCCATTTATCCATTTGCATCCAGCGTAACGATTGTTTCACCCACTGATTTAAGCGGAGCTGACGGAATAAATTTTCCTCTGCGGGGTTTTGCTTGGCATTTTCACAAGCCACCCTCAGTTTTTCGATGTCAACTGTAATGCCTAGTGACGGATTAACCTTTCTCCATACCTTTTCACTTGTCCAGTCGTCGGTATCGGATGCGCTGTAGATAACAGGGTAGAAAGTCGGGTCTATCTTGCGTCCCTGCAAAATATCCTCTGCCTTTTGATGCACTTCCCAGCAGATGGAATTGCGGTCGGTGCCAGCAGTCGTAATCAGGAAAAATAACGGCTGCTTCCTTGCATCGCCAGATCCGTGAAGCATTACATCATAAAGATCCCGGTTTGGCTGGGCATGAAGTTCGTCAAATACCACACCATGGACGTTTAGGCCATGTTTCGTATATGCTTCCGCTGAAAGCACCTGATAAAAACTGCCTAACGGTTTATATACCAGCCGCTTCTGTGACAGCATCGGTTTAATCCGGGACTTTAATGCCGGGCACTGTTCCACCATGTCAACCGCAACGTCAAAAACGATGGATGCCTGCTGACGGTCAGATGCACATCCGTAAACCTCGCCGCCATGCTCGAAATCACCGCAGGTCAGGTATAAGGCGATGGCCGCCGCAAGCTCGGAATTGTGCGTAGGCACCATGGAAGTCCCTGCCAAATACTGGCGGGACGGCGAGCTCACCTGAATGCACCGCATTGGTATGCGCTCCTTTACAGGCTCTATGGAATGGATATAGTGGTAATTGGATCGGGTCGGGGATGAGCCTGTTTCCTTGCGGCGGCACAATTTTCTTGCAAGCCCGCTTGTGGGCAGATCTGCAAATGATGTGAACCTGATTGTATAAAGCGTTTTGCCGGTAGGCTTGCCGCAGCGCTGCGACGGGCTTTCCGTCATTGAGTTTTTTATGCCGAGGCTCCATAACAGTTCACGGACGTCCAAGGCAAGCTGTTTTTCTGTGCTGACATAGATGCTTTGCGCTTTTAATTTTCCTATGCAGCCGTCGGAATCCATAAGCCCCTGCAAGAGTTCCCAGCGCTGATTTTCGGAAGCCCTCAAATACTCCGAAGGGATATGCTTGCTGTGATGGGACTTTAATAGTACGCTTTTCAAAACAGGTATGCGCACGACCACGCTGTCGCCGACGTTTTTCCATAGGGAAGACACTTCATATGGTATCCTTTTAAGCACACCCGCGACGTCGCATGTGCGAATCGTTATCTCCGGCCTGGTGGCGCACCCATTTCCCAGCCAGTAGCCATAAAGATACGGATCTACCGGCAGTTTGGCGTCCGGCAGCTTTAAAGCTCCGGCAACAGGTATTCGGTATATGGAACGGAAGGGAGCGTCCTTGTGACGTTTTCGATAAGCGGAAAAAGCCTCATACATCTGCTGTGTTTGAAGAAGCCTTTCCTTTCGCCCATTGTTAATGACCTGCACTTTCCACAAGTGCCTTGCTCCGGCAATGATGGAGCTGCCGTCGCCGAACGTAAGCCTGTATGCCTGTTCGGTATCATCAATCTCGCTAAGGGCAAGAACATGACAGGGACTTCCGTTTTCATCAAATACAACGTCTCCCTGCTTTAGTTCCCCCATCCGTTTCCAGCCGTCCGGCGTGGGGATAGGCGTGTCTAGGGCAAGCTGTTTCCCCTGCTTTTTTGGAATTTCTATATAGGCAGTGTTAAACTGCCTGTATCCATTAGGTTTCAAGATTCCGAATATGTCCCGGACAATCTGTTCCTGCCAGTCAATTAATTCAAAAGGCATTCCATACCATTCACCCTTGGTATGCTTCAGGCAGTTTATAAAAGTAACAGCGGCATCCGCCGCTTCCTTGTCGTATCGGGAACCTTCCGCCATAAACTTCGTTGGCTTATAACGCTTTAACTTCCGCAGCTTTGCCGCCTCCTTTCCTAAAGTTGAGCAAGAAAAAAGGAACCTCATGGACGAAGTTCCTCTCATTAGTGGATTTCTATGAAATCTGTTACGCTATTATCGTTATCGTTTGCCTGTCAGGATAAACTCAGCATATTCTTTCTTGTGTTCATTAAGAAATACCACCAATTCATAAAAACCCTTTTTGTATGCCTCTTCCTGTACTCTTGGCAAGTCAAACATATTACAGGCACCGCTGTCCCGTATGGCCATAATCTGCCGATAAATCTTATCAGTTATCAGATTCTCGTTACCCATGTCCTACACCTCTGACTTCTCTGCCGCTGAAATTGAATCTCTTACCGCTTTATTGAGAAACGAAATATCAAAACCCGCATCTATATAGCCCTGCCGAATCACCTCGTAATAGTAACGACCCGGTGCTCCCAAAGGTCTACCTTCATTCATGATATACACCATTGCGGGTACCCACTGCCCTTTAAAACGTACCTTAACCGTTTCTTTCCGGTATAGATGCGGATAACCTTCATATCTGTCCAGCGCCTTCTCATCATTAGGCATGATTCTCCAAAGCAGTACTGGTACTCTTTCACCTTTTTGTTTTTCTATTGTCGCTACTGCGCCGCCATTCCCTCCTCTGAATAACAGCCGGTATCCTGTGAGTTTTGCACTCCCCAACACCTTCGCCGTTGGACAGCGGTATGCCATTTGCTTCAAGTTCAGGTTGCTTCCGTATGCTAAATATATGGTTCCTTTTTCTTTGCTCATCGTATCATCCTCCTTGTGTGTACCGCAGGCTAGGGGCGGCTCTCCGCCCCCAGCACCCGGTTATCTATGCTGCCCGAAACCGCCATGCCGCGTTGCCGTCGAGGTGTTTGCAAAGGTGCTCCCGGCAGTTTTTGAACTCATCACCAATAAGTCCTATGCGGTTGAGGTATGTCCGCATGGCAAATTTCTCATTTTCAACCTGCGGCTTCTTGCTGGAAGCGCATTTTTGCGTTAACGCCTGATGGTTTAACGCAAGGGCAAGCACTATGTAGCTTCTAATTTTTCCCGCATGAAGTTCGCTGTTAAAGCCTCGAAGCTCAATTGTCCCATTGCCATTAAAAAAGCTGTGCAGGTTCAAAAAGTGGTACCTGCTATTATGGTAATGGGTGCTTCGGCTTTCGCTGTAACCTTCGTACCAGATGCTCTCAATCGCCGCCATGGTTTTGGGCTTACGCCGATTCATCTTCTCAACCAGTGCCGCATCCATCTTTTTACAAAACCGCATCCTGTCCGGCTCAATCTGCAATGCTTTATAGAAAAGGTCATTCTTGCTGGCGATAATGTTGATAAAATTACGGATGCTTCGCGGTGTGTGGTCTGCACCGTCTATATGGATATGAATTCCACAGCTTGTGTTTGCAAAACCTCCCGCCTTGCGAAGCCTCCTTATCAATTCCTGCAGGGTTTCAATGTCCTCGCGGTATGTCAGTATCGGACTTACCAACTCGACACTATATTCCCGGCCAGCCGTTACAATCCGACCGCGCTCCTTTTTCTGAGTCCGGATGCTCCCGTCACTCATGAATTTCCATACCCGTCCGTCCGGCGCAATAACCTTTTGGGTATCGTAATAATCTCCGCTGGATTCAATCCTCCCGCCAAGAAAAGCTGCTGCAGTTTTGGCCGCCTGCTTCCTTGTAATCCCTGTTAATTCTACCTCGATTCCAAATCTCGTTGTAAGCATTGCGCTTTCTCCTCGCTTTCTCTGTGTTTTTTGCCCTTTGGCAGTGTACATTAGGCCATTGAAAACACAGGATAGCAAGGCAATTCTGCATGAGTTTCCGCTGGATTTTGGACGATTTTTCGTATCTTAATTTGTGTACATTTACAGCTTTCTGATCATATCTACACCATAAGCTGCACCCAAAGAAGAACCGCAGTCCCAGTTGATATGAACAGTTCCGATATCATCCACGAAAGATACTGTTCCTTGGTCTCCCGGTTTCAGCTTAGAATACGGATCATTCATGCAGATAAGCTCAACGCGTGTTCCCGGCGGATACTGCTCTTTAAGGTGAAGGACTGTTTCTTTTGAAGGAAAGTCTCTTACACTCATTGCTCGTCCTCCTCTCCAGGATAATATGCGGCGTACTTTGGATAATCCCTACCGTCCGGCATTACCAGCACTCCGTCAGATTGTCCCCGTCGCTTAACCAGCAAGCAAAGCCACACTCCGTCCTCGTCAATGCGGCAAAGCCCTTTGTTTTCCTCAATAAACAAGCGGTCGACGCATAGGTCTGCAATGAAGTTCTCATAGTCAATCTTTGAAAGCTCGATGGTCTTCACAACTGCGAATCGTTTCCTCATCTCATACCGATGCGGCACCTTTAGATCCTCAATCCTAAACGGATGCTTGACAAAGAAGGCGGTGCTATGAAAATCATTCATTCTCATCCACCGCCTTTGCTCTGCCTTTCCGGTACGCCCCGTTGCCTGACAGCCTTGAAAGCAGCACCTTGCGTTCGGTTTTGAAATCATCTCCTATAAATCCCAGCCGAAGCAAGAAACAGCGAAAAGCATATTTTTCATTATCTGCCGGTTTTTCAGTGCGCAGCACTCGCTTCTGCGCTTTTGCCTGTTCTGCCATCTGCTTTGCCAGTGTGATATACGTCTGTACCTCGTCGGCATTTAAAGTCGCGTTCCAGAAAGGGAAGGCAATCTCGTCATTTTCAGCCAAGACTTCAAGTTCTCGGTCAAACGACAGCGCTTTCTTTATCAATGTCTCTTTGCTGGCCAGCATATTTCTAAGGTTTTCAAGGCTTGTCTCGCCAAAGCCCTCAAAATAAAGAGTAATTCTCATGGTTCCCTCTGCTGATAAGCCCGCCATATTCAGCGCGTCAATAACGGAACGGATGCTTTTGATTTCATTAAGACTGATTTTCGGTGAGTGAACCACACTGTCCCTGTCAACCGTCCAGCTATCTGTAGAGATACCGTCGTTTACCTCATAAGCAAACCCCGGCGCTCCGGCATAGCGCACCTGGCCTTCAATGGCTTCAGCTATGACCGAGGCAATAGCTTTTCTCTCCTGACCTATAACCTTCTGTGAAAAGCGAAAGCTGTTATTGCTCATGCCATACACCTCCCCTCAAATAAGCTAAAACATTTTTGATTCCCATAAAAAATCCCACCTTTCCTTTTTGGTGGGGTACATTAACGCTCTGTTTTGAGGGGAAAGCAAGGACATTTTTAATCAATCTGTGTTTCCGCGTAAGGTATTTTTTCACTACATGTTACCAAGAATACTGAATCTGCGCCAAATTGTGAAACATAGCGCTTTACAATCACATCACAGTATTTCGGGTCAAGCTCCATCATAAAACAAACCCGCCCTGTCTGCTGCGCCGCAATCATTGTCGTGCCGGAACCTCCGAATAAATCAAGCGCCAAATCTCCCGCACGGGAACTGTTGAGCATTGCCTTTGCTACAAGCGATACCGGCTTCATGGTAGGGTGCTCCTCCGATACTTTCGGGCGGGGTATCTCCCAGACATCCGACTGCTTGCGGTCTTTAAGCGGGCAAAGGCGCGTCCCCTCCAGCCAGCCGTACCAGATCGGCTCGTACTGGGTATGATAGTCCTTTCTTGATAGTACCAAGCTGTCTTTTTTCCATATAATTGTGCTCGACCAGTGGTACCCTGCCTCCCGCAGGGCGTTCATAACGTTGCCCCATTCCTGCGCGGACATCACCACATAGGTCATGCATCCGGCCTCCGAAACCTCGCGCATACAGTTAAAAGCGCGCAATAAAAAAGCGCCGAATTCCTCGGTGCTCATCCTGTCGTTTAGAATTTGCCTCGGCTTCCAGCTCGGATGTCTGGTATCTGAACCGTAATCAACATTCCAGGGCGGGTCGGTGAAAACAAATCTCGCCTTTTTGCCGTCCATCAGCTTTTGCACATCTGAAAGCATGGCGCTATCGCCGCACATCAGACGGTGGCTGCCAAGTACCCATATGTCGCCCTTTTTGGTAACCGGAATTTTAATCTCTGCAATTGCCTTTTCTGTATCGAAATTATCCTCTTTGACATTAGCGATTGTTTTATCACGGAACAACTCATCAATTTCCGCAGCATCAAACCCGGTAAGAGAAACATCAAAGCCATCTTCATTTAAATCCATAAGCAGATCAGTCAAAAGCGGAATATCAAACTCGCCGCTGATTTTATTCAGTGCAACATTGAGCGCCTTTTCCCGCTGTTCATCCAAATCAACTACAACACAGTCGATCTCCTTATACCCCAAAGCTGTAAGTACTTTATAACGCTGATGTCCGCCGACAATGTTCCCGGTGCGTTTATTCCATATAACCGGCTCTACATATCCAAACTCTTCAATAGACCGACGTAATTTTTCATATTCAGGGTCACCAGGCTTTAAATCTTTCCGCGGATTATATTTAGAAGGTTTTAGTTTTTCTGTTGGTATTTTCAGTATATCCATAAATCTTAACCCTCCAATTTTATGGCTTTTTCGCCGGTGAAGTCCTCCCAGCGCTTAACAGCCAAATCACAGTAAACAGGGGATAGCTCCATCGCGTAGCATTTACGCTCGGTCTGTTCAGCCGCAATTATAGTGGTGCCGCTGCCGGAAAACGGTTCAAGCACAATACCGCCTTTGTCGCTGTGCATTTTGATGCACCGCCATGGAAGCTCCACAGGGAACATTGCAGGATGCTCCTTGTTTGCCCGGACAGTCGTCATCTCCCATATGCCCGCATAGCCCCACTTCTTACGTTCTTCCTTTGTAAGCCGTTTCACAAATTTATAACTGTGCCCTGCAAAGGCCGAAAGCCACACATATTCCTGATCGTTATACTCCTCAGCCTCGCCTTTATTGCTGAACGCTGAAATATACTCATACTGCTGAACCGGCTTGTTTGAAACAAGGTGATAGGGGCCTACGCCGAAGTTTTGCCCCTGCTTCTTCCAGATGCGGATCCAGATAGGTCGGTAGCCATTGTCCAAAAACATATTTACGCTGTATACGCTGGTGGGTTCAATAAACTGGGAGCCGGTAGCGTAAAGGTCTCCCAGGTTCCAGCAGACAATATCCGCATGCCTGCACAAGTTTCTAATCACCGGGCGCACGGTTTCAAACCAAGGCTCGATTCCGGCTTTCTCATATTCTTTGCCTACCCCGTAAGGCGGGGAGGTAACCGCCATCTGCGCGTGACCCCCGTCCATGAGCTTTGCGAAGTCAGCCTCGCTCGTAGAGTCACCACACATCAAACGGTGGTTTCCGAGAAGCCAGATATCGCCCCGCTTTGTTACCGGCTCGCGCTGCACAATTTCCCCATGCGCTTTATCTATGTCAAAGCTGTCTTGTATCGCCTCTTTGGAGTACCATCGGTTAAGCAGTTCGTCTATTTCAGAAGCGTCAAACCCTGTAAGCGAAACATCAAATGCACCTGCGTCCAACTCAGCCATCAGTTCAGCCAGTTTATTCTCGTCCCACTCTCCCTGAATCTTATTAAGAGCAAGATTAAGCGCTTTTTCTCTCTGCGGGTCAAGATCCACTACAACGCAGTCTATCTCAGTCTGTCCCAAGTCCAGCAAAACCTTTAAGCGTTGATGCCCGCCTACCACATTACCTGTTTTTTGGTTCCAGATAACAGGCTCCACATAGCCAAATTCCTCTATTGACCGTTTTAGCTTTTCATATTCCTTATCGCCAGGTTTTAAATCCTTGCGCGGGTTGTATGCTGCTGGATTAAGTTTTTCAACAGATATTTTTTGTATGTTCATACTGCATTCTCCTGTTCAATATTTTCTTAAGACCCTTTTTTGCGCCCTCACAATCTCCGTTTATTACTTGTCCCCGCAGAGTCTTAAACTGCTGCTTCGTTAAATGGTCTTTATATTTTCTTAGTTCCCTAAGAAAGATTGAATTTGTTTTATGCATCAGCCACCCCTCCTGGCTGTCAGTAGTTTTTCCATCACATCGTCGTGGGGAGTGGCCCCCTTGTATTCGGTAGCACAGTTTTCCCGCACGACTTGATAAATTTGATACCACAGGTTATTGGTCTGTTTCATGAAGCTTTGACTCATAGCCACATAAGGTGACGGGATGGCATTGCCAGTTGTCGGATGCTTAGCAAGAAAGCCAAATTCAGTGATACATTCCTCGCACTGGATCCACCGCGCCACACTCTGGGCATATTGCTCTATAAGCTGCGCAGGGATAAGGTGAACACACCTGCGTTCCTTAAGCCACTGCCATGTTTTTTCGTATATTTCCACCGCCAGTGTTGTTTTTCCGTTCTTCTGCTTTGCAGCAAGATAATCCCTCGGTGGCGGCATGCTCTCTCCTTCCAGTTCCGCAACATCCGTAAACTCCATTACCATGAGCTTTCGTCTGCCGGGGTTTCCTTCCAAAATCTTATCCGCCAGAGGCTTTTTCTTCTGTCCTGCACCGATACGTGCCCCGCCGCGGTTGGTACCGTCCTTTGCCATACACATCACCTCGATTCATGTAAAAATAAACAGGGGATATACCCCGTTTGAAACTGCGATTTTTCGCGCGTGACCCCACGCCCGTTTCCGGGGTGAAAAGCGGTAGAGATCTAGGCCCCCCTACCCTATAAACTGCAGAGAATCTCAAAAGCTAAGCAGTTCTTTGAATTTCGTGAGATTTTTTGCATCTATTTTAAGCCGTTTTTCGGCATTGTTTTCAAATGAGATATTTGCCCCTATGAAAAAAGAAGTGAGTGTTTTTATTTACTTGTCAGTCAAATGAACAATTTGACAATTGGCCGTTATCCTGTCCAATAAAGTCTGGCAAAGGTGCTTGTCTTCGGCTGCATCTATCCATGCTGACAGTTCACGATTGGTTATAAAAATAATGCTTCTGGTTTCATTAAGAAAGGTAACTGCCCGGTAGAAAACCTGCAGTTCTGCCCTGGTTGGTTCCACATAAAAGACATCATCAATAATAATTAAGTCACATTCCTGCATATAAGAAAAGATCGCTTCTGCTTTTGGATTTGTGGCTTTCTTTTCTGCCACTGCGATAAAATTATCAAAACGGCTTGACCCCCTAAAATTGGACAATTAGTCTTTATTGCTAACTATTTCATAAAGTATCATTGAATTGTTTAGTCGGAAGGCGGCGGCCTTGACTGCCACCCCGCAGGTGGTAGGCCAGGAACTACCGACGGGGTGGCTCCGGGGAACATGTAGGCAAGGTGTGCACGCCCCGTCGGAAAACACATTTTACCATCTCCGGGGTCCCCGGCCGTCAAGGCTTCCCTGACGGCGCCGCCCAAAGACCTCCAGGGCCCACCAAAGAACATGTTAAACTTTTACTGGTTTTAACTCTACCTGGTTGTTTTTCAGCAGTTGATAGCATTCCAGCGGTGGTAAGTATTTAGTTGCTGAATGAATCCGGGTTTCGTTGTAAAAGCGGATAAAGTCGACAACCGTTGCATACGCTTCGGCATAGCTGGCAAACTCATGACGCGATAGGCATTCCTCCTCCAAGATAGCGTTAAATGACTCGATATGAGCGTTTAAATTGGGTGTTTTAAAGGGAATCCTTTCGTGCTCGATGCCAAGTTCCAGGCACGTCCCTCGAAAAGGTTGCTGATAAACTGCGGCCCGTTATCGGATCTGAAGATTGGTTTTTGTTCAGCTGTGTATAATTGCCGTTTAAAAAGAGCGTTTTTAAAGGTGATTACAGCATCCTTCGCTTCACAGGACAAACCGATATGGTAAGCTACAATGCAACGGTCAAAAACGTCAATAATCGGCATAATGAAAAAGAATCTGTCTTCCCCGGCAATGTAGCCGTATTTAAGATCGGCTTCCCAGAGCTGGTTGGAAGCCGTAATGACCCGGTTCCTGGCCAGCCGGCGGGGATGTTTGCGCTTTATTTTCCGCTGCGGCCTTAAGATATCCAGTTCCTTGCAAAGCCGGTACACCTTTTTCTTGTTAATGATCAGGTGAAACTTCCGGCGCAGGCAGTGGGTTAATTTTAAGTATCCATAGGCAAACCCTTCGGCGGTAATTAATTCGCACAACCATTCTTTGACCTGTTCGTTGCTCACCACCTTGTTATCGCTGGTGAAGGTATAATGGGATTTAGGCCGGCCGCCGGCAAAGATCCTGGGTTTGGGTTGGCGCTTTAAATTAGCGTAATACGTGGAACGGCTGATCCCGATAATCCGCAAAACCAGGGAGACTTTATATCCCAAAGAGATCCATTTTTGCGCCACGGCTATTTTATCGGGAAGGGTAGGTTCGTTTTTTTAACAAATCACGAAGAATGGCGATTTCCAGGTCTTTTTCGCCCAGCAGTTTCTTTAGTTGTTCATTCTCCTTTGTTATCTTCTTGTAATCAGGAGGAATACAGGAGCCGTTTGTTCCTGGTACCTCCTTTTGCGGGTAAAATGTGCCGTATCTTTTATAGCACCTTGCCCAGCGGGCGACCAGGCTGGGTGCAATATCATGTCTTCTGGCCACGATCGAGGCATTGCCCGTTTCCAGGGTTTCTTTCACGATCTGCATTTTCATCTCTGGTGAATATTGTTTTCTGTTCAACTAAATCATACCCCCTTACTTAACTGTAACAGATTGTGGTCTAACTGTCCAATCTCGTTAGGGGGCTAAATAGAAAAGGCGCATAATAGGTTTTATGTCCATTGCTGATTGCAGTTTCTCCAAGCTGCGCTGCAAGACCGGTCTTACCCGTCCCGCATTTTCCCAGCAGGATTAAATTTTGCTCTTCCTTAAGCCATGTCAGGTTGGATAACTGTTTAATCTGCCATTTTAAGCCCTTGTTTGAGTTCGATACGTCAAATGCTTTGTTTGGAAGCTTACTTGCCTTCCTCAGCCTGGTGTGTTTTTGTCTGGCCCTAATCTCCAATTCTTTTTCTAACACCATCTTAAGATAGTCAAGGTTTGATAGTTTCTCATCGTTCAAATCAATGTATCCTCTTGCGATATTCCAAAGGTTGAGCTTTTGGGCCAATTCACGGATTTCTGTTATATCAGCCATCGATTTCCCTCCTTATTTCTTTACTCCTCGCCAAATGGTTAAAATACTGCTGATTCGGCAAAAACTTCTTAGCTATATGCTCTCCGTACTGATACATGAGATAAGCCAAAAGCTCATAGGCACTGCAGCGTTCAGTATCAATGCAGTATTCTATTCCATCAAGCAATTGTCCAATTGTATAAAACTTTGTCATCCGGTATAATCGAATGCAATGTGTATTAAAATATTTCGGCTGTTGCTGCTCCATCCGGCGAATGAATTCCTGAGCTATTTCGTATTCTGCAAAATATTGTTTTATGATGGTTAAAGAAACCCTGTCTCTGCTGTAATTTTCTTCTGGTTTGAACAACTGCCCGGTATCTTCTGTGACTGGATATTTAGCCAATAAATCATTTGTTTCAGCATCATAGAACAAAAGCATTTCACCATCATCTTCGATGCGAATGCGTTTATGAGCATCCATCATACCTGTATTAATCTGATAACGGTTGCCTTTATAACTTACCACTCCATCCTTATCAAAGGAGGCAACAGTGCTTGATACTTCGGAATAAGGTTTGACATGGAACAGGTATTTTTGCTCTTCCATGAACATTTCACGCGGTACTTTTCTGGCCACAGTATGTATTCGCCCGTTGCCTTCCCTATCTAACCATGCAAGGGCAGCACTGTTAAGGCAATCAATTCCGGTGTATATCCTGCCCTCAAAAAAACTTTGCTTTATGTATCCAATCACCTCTTCAACCTTGCCTTTACTTTGAGGATCTCTTGGTCTACATAGCAAAACATTGTAACCTATACGCTTAACATATTCTTCAAATGTGGGTACGAATATGATATTCCCCAGATTTTCACTGACTACATAGACACGGTCAAGGTCATAAAGAATAGTCTGTGTACTTCCTCCAAAATATTGGAATGCATAGTTATGAGCTTTAATGGCTGTTTTGGTTGTAAAGGGATCCGGTGAAAAATAAACAAATTTCATTCTGCTATAACTCAGAACCATGCAGAAGAAATATATTCGTACAATTCGCCCGTACATGTCCTTAAGTTTGTATTGACCAAAATCCGCCTGCGCTTCATATCCCGGTGGAGAAATTTCACGGGGTGAGGTTTTACGTTTACTGGCATGCGGATAACCGTGCTGTTCCCTTAAGGCTTTCATATAGCGGTAGAATGTAGCTCGTTTAACTTGTAGATCAGGGAAGGCCTCCACCAATTTGAGATAGATGTTTGTATCCCTCATTTGTGGACAAATTTTCAAATGTTCCAGTATGTACTGGCGGTAGTTATCCATGTGGTACCTTTCCTTTTCAGCTTCCCTTACATAATCTTCTTCGCTCATATTCCAGTATTTGCTGACAGAAGAATAGGTAATCCCCAGTGCTTTTGCGGTTTTTGTCTATAAATGCTACAATAATAGTGAGCCAATAAAGAGGAAAACGCCAGAAAAAAAGTGAGCCACTTCTAATAAAAAACCTGTATAATTCAGAGGGTAAAGCAATCTGATATACAGGGGGCGAAAGGGTGTCAATAGAAGTGGAAATTTATGAAAGAATCCGATATCTCCATGAGCATGAAGGAATGGGTCAAAGGGCAATCGCCAAAGCCCTTGGGATATCACGCAACACAGTAAAGAAATACTATGATGGATCGCATGTGCCATGGGAAAGGCAAGGGATAAGTGGCCGAAAACCCTATGTAATAACTGAGGATGTAATAGCATTCATAAAAGAATGTCTTGCTCAGGATGAAACTGAGAATATTAAAAAACAAAGGCATACGGCCAAAAGAATTTACGATCGGTTGGTTGATGAAAAAGGTTTTACCGGCGGAGAATCAACGATCCGAGAGGTAGTGGCCCAGCTAAGAGAAACTAAAACAGATGCATTTATTCCATTGGCATATGATCCTGGTGAAGCCATTCAAATTGACTGGGGAGAAGCAAAGATATATCTTGCCGGCAAGAAAATAACAGTAAACATATTTTGCATGAGGGAATGCTATAGCGCTGATATTTATTGTGCCGCATTCTACCGCCAGAATGAAGAAAGCTTTTTGGAAGCTCAAATCTCCGGTTTCGAATACTTCGGGGGAGTCTCAAAGCGTGTCATTTTTGATAACGCCAAGGTTGCAGTCAAAGAAGGCTTTGGAGCACACGCAAAGGTTCAGGATAAATACAAAGCATTGTCTGCCCACTATGCTTTCCAATGTGAGTTTTGTAACGTTGCGGCTGGTCATGAAAAAGGCCTGGTCGAGGGCCTGGTAGGCTGGGTCAGACGAAATATCTTCGTTCCGATTCCCAGAGTAAACTCCATACAAGAGCTTAACAACGAGTTGATGAACAGATGCCTTAAATACCGCAACCACAAGATAAAGGGCAAGCCGTCAACTGTCGGCGAAATGGCAGCGGTCTCAAGGGCGCATATGACACAACTGCCACGCTATAAATTCGATTCAAGCAAAACCATAACAGTAAGGGCTGACAGTTTCTCAACTGTCAGATTTGACCACAACAACTATTCAATCCCTTGTCAGTATGCCGGCAAGGAGGTCAGTATCAAGGGTTTCGGCAACGAAGTTGCAATGTTTTACCGAAATACGGAGATAGCACGATATACTCGCTGCTATGAAAGAAACAAAACCATGTATCGTCTCGAACATTACATTGATCTCATAGAGAAACGTCCAAGGAGTGTATTTAACGCCAAACCCGTCAAGGACAGTATATCCGCTGAACTCATTGAAATTGGCAGAAAATTATCCGGTCCGCAAGAGATGGTGAAGCTCATACGCCTTTTAGTTGACTATGGTGAAGAGAAACTGATAGCCGCCATAAGCCATGTACAGAGCCCTGAAATATCTGTAGAACAGATACAGGCCTATCTAATGCCCAACTTCACCCCTGCAAAGATTCAGCCTGATATTGATATTAAAGTAGCTCGGCCGCAGTTTGATAAATATGACTCTCTTATGAAAGGAGATGCTGTGGTATGAGCGAGATAAACCCTGTAAAAGAGACCATCAGGCTATATGCCAAACAGCTTAGAACTCCTACTTTTTCAAGGTACGAGAATGTCATAAGGCAGTTAGCCCCCAGTGACGGTTATGATCAGTTCTTGTGTCAGTTGATGAAACAGGAACTTAACCAACGCCAGGAAACAAGTCAAAGGCGAAGGATAAAAAAAGCCGGTTTTCCAATCACAAAATCTTTGGATGAGTTTGAATTCAGCAGGCTTGAGCATGTATCTGAAGCCTTTGTAAGGGAACTATCATCTTGTGACTTCATAAACAACCGACAAAATGTCGTAATGATCGGCAATCCGGGCTCAGGGAAAACACATTTGGCTATAGGCTTAGGTATGAAAGCCTGTTATGCCGGGTTCAATGTCAAATTTTACACTGCGGTTAACCTCGCCAACGAACTTGCAGAAGCTATTGAATTCCGCCGGCTCTCCAAGCTGGAAAAGAGTCTTGCTAAGATTGATCTGCTGATCATTGATGAACTAAGTTATCTTACCTTTAACCGCCATCAATCTGAAATGCTGTTTCAGGTTATATCAGACCGCTCAGAAAGAGCCAGTGTGATTATTACCACAAACCTTGAGTTTTCTCGCTGGACTGAGCTGTTCGAAAATGAAATTATGGTTGCAGCTTTAATCGACAGAGTCACCTTTCGATCTTTCATACTGAATATGAATGTTCAAGAATCTTATCGTCTTGAGCAGACGATATCCAAAATGAAACAAGGACAATGAATCTGCCCCACCGCATTTATTCCACGGTCTTCTTGACAATGAGCCTCTCATGGTATGTTGTCTGGCATCAGCGGCACAACCCTTGCTGAACAAGGAGCCGGGCTTCGCTAGGGGGTTGATGCCTGGCTGGCCAGCCTAACATACCATGCACTCATTATCAAGAAGCTTTCGGCGGCATAAACGCTGGTTTGGTTCATTAAAGGTGGCTCAATATTTTTTCAGCGTTTCGAGCGTAAATGGCTCACTTTTTTTCTGGCGAAAGTGGATCAAAATTTTTCTGGCGACTGGCTCAATATTTTATTGACATTCGCAGCATTACGCTAAAAGAAAGGCTGGTGAGGTAAATGAGTCATACACCATTTGGCTACCGTATTGAAAACGGAAAAGCCGTAATTGATAAAGAGGCTGCAGAGCAGATAAAAACATTGTTCCAATCTTACCTGAGCGGCGATTCCTTGGTGACAGCAGCTAAGAAAGCAGGTATTAAAGCTTTCCATTCCGGTATCGGCAGAATGCTACGAAATACCCGATACCTCGGTGATGAGTTTTATCCGCCGATTATTGATCAGGACACTTTCAACACTGCCGAGGCGGAACGAATTATGCGGGCGGAAAGACTCGGTCGTACCAAAAAGTTTAAACAAGAAAAAGAGGTCGTCTATCCTACCACCTTTCGCATGAAAGAGGGAACAGAAGAATTCGACGACCCATTCGGACAGGCGGAATACGCCTACAGTTTAATTGAAACGGATGTGGAAAATTATGGCAGTCAGTAAAAATGTCACAGTTATTCCGGCCAGGAAGCATACTCGCAAGAGCAAGGACGAGGAAAAACCGAAACTACGCGTTGCTGCTTACTGCCGTGTTTCCACAGACAGCGAGGAGCAGGCTACCAGCTATGACACACAGATTGAGCATTACACTGCCTACATACAAGGGCACCCCGACTGGATGCTGGCAGGAATATTTGCTGATGACGGCATTTCCGGTACCAATACTAAGAAGCGTGAAGAATTCAACCGCATGATTGACGAGTGTATGGCCGGTAATATCGATATGATCATCACAAAGTCCATTAGCCGCTTTGCCCGAAACACACTGGATTGTTTGAAATATATCCGTCAACTTAAGGACAAGAACATTCCGGTCTATTTTGAGAAAGAAAACATAAACACCATGGATTCCAAAGGTGAGGTAATGATTACGATCATGGCCTCTCTCGCCCAACAGGAAAGTCAGTCCTTAAGCCAGAATGTTAAGCTAGGCTTGCAATACCGATATCAACAAGGTGAAATCCAAATCAACTGCGCCCGGTTTCTCGGTTATACCAAGGATGAAAACAAACATCTAGTGATTGTTCCCGAGGAAGCTGAAATTGTAAAACGCATCTACCGAGAATACCTTGAAGGCGCTAGTATGCTAAAGATAGCCCGTGGATTAGAAGCTGATGGAATTTTAAACGGAGCAGGCAATGAAAGATGGCATACCAGCAATATAAACCACATCCTGCGGAACGAAAAATATATTGGGGATGCCCTTTTGCAGAAAACTTATACCGTTGACTTTCTAACAAAGAAACGCGTTAAGAACAACGGCATTGTTCCTCAATACTATGTAGAAAATAGCCATGAAGCCATTATCCCGCGTGAAATTTTCATGCAGGTGCAGGAAGAGCTTATCCGCCGCCGTATTGTACACACAAGCCCGAACGGAAAGACCAGAACCTTTAGCAGCAACCACGTCTTCGCTCAGATAGTCATTTGCGGCAAATGTGGCGAGGTTTTTCGCAGGGTGCATTGGAATAACCGCGGGAAGAAATCCATCGTCTGGCGCTGTGTCAGTCGATTAGAAAATACAGGCTTGTTCTGCGATGCCCGCACGGTATTGGAGAGCACCATCGAGCAAGTGCTGGTCACCGCTATTAATCAGACGCTCTGTGACAAGGACTCTTTCCTCACTACGCTACGGGACAACATCGCCACTGTCATAAATAGAGAAAGCGACAAGGCCTTAGCGGATATCGATAAGCGGCTTGAGGAACTGCAAACGGAACTGCTGAAGCTTGCCACCTCCAATGCCGATTATGATAAAGTCGGTGATGAGATTCACCGCCTTCGTGACCAAAAGCAGAAGCTGCTTCTTGAAAACGCCAACCGTGATGAACTTAAAAAGCGTATGGCTGATATGAGCACATTCCTAAAAAAGCAATCCACCGCCCTCGCCGAATATGACGAGAAGCTTGTCCGACGGCTTATTGAAAAGGTCAGCATCCACGAGGATAAATTCACTGTGGAATTTAAGTCCGGCTTAACGGTGGATGTGAATGAATAGAGTAAAAATGAGCAAGGCACTCTATGAAACATAGAGTGTCTTGCTCTTATTAACATTGGATATCAATAAGTTTTTTATTCATTAACTCAGATTTAATACTTAATAAATTTATCCCCCGGAACGCCACAAATACTGCATTTTTCAGGCTGAAACTTCTCGATATTTCCACAGACAGGGCAAAGATAATAAAAGACTTCTTCTGTATTATCAAGGTTCTCCAGTGCATCCTTGTAAAGACCGGCATGAACCTCTTCCGCTTTCATAGCAAATGTAAATGACATAGCGGCAGCCTTATTACCTTCAGCTTCTGCTTGTTTTACGAAAGGAGGATACATTTCTTTATATTCATAGGTTTCGCCGTTAATCCCATCCTTCAAGTTATCTGCCGTTGAACCAATTTTTCCGGCCACTTCAAAATGCTTTAGTGCGTGAATGGTTTCGGCGTCAGCTGCAGCTCTAAACAATTTCGCTGCATTGAGATTTCCGTCTTTTTCGGCTTTCTTGGCATAGGCTGTATACTTTCTGTTTGCTTCGGCTTCTCCAGTAAATGCAGCCATCAAATTTTTAAGTGTCTTATTTTCACTCATGTTTTTGTCCTCCTCGCTTTTATTAAAAGCTTCTAATAATTTTTTAACAGTTTCTTTTGGGAAACCTTCCGGCTGTTTTTCTCCCAGAAGTGATTGTAAGAATTCCTGAGCGTTCTCGCTTTGTGGCAGCATATATCCCGCTTCACGGATAATATCCTCCGCCATAATATGATTAGATTTTTCGATGGCGACAGCCAGTTTCCCGGGAAGTCCCGCGACTATATTCTCCTGTTCCGACTTGCTGCGCGTCAACGCTTTCAGCGCATCGATAACAGGCTGGGTTTTATTTTGCTGCTTCGGATACTCTTTCGGTACCATTGAAATTGCTCCGGATGGGCAGGCATCCGCACAATCGCCGCAGCCGATGCACTTATCAACATCAATTATACTGTTTTCTGTATCGGTCGCCCCGGTAGGACAGACATAAAGGCATAGACAGTCCTTTGTACACAAACGTATATTTCTTACTGCATATTTATCAGCCATTTTTATTGCCTCCCCTCAATCTTTTCAAATTTCCAATTGGGTACCTTGCAAACAGGGCAAACCTCCGGCAGCTTATCTCCTATGTACACAAATCCGCAGATAGTACAGACATAAACGCCTGTATTCTCCAACATTGCGTCGCCCTCTTTTTGATATCTACTTATAATAGATTTCAAAATCCGAGTTACCTTCTCGCTCCAGACAAGAGCACGGAGCGCACCTCTATCCTTTGCATCAGTTGCCACAGCATTGGCATTTGGGAAGCCCTGCTTAAGGTCCTTTTCAATAAGGTCAAGTAGCTTACTGAAATGCGGGTCTTCGGTCGGTGCTGATACCGATTTAAAATAACCAGCCAGTTCATTAAATAGAGTTGCTTCTTCGGGCTTGTACTGTTTTTCACACCCACGTGCAAGATTCGTGCAAAGTGCACTAACTTCTAAGGGGGACATCTCCTTCATATCTACAGGTGACTCAATTACAGATATCGGCTCCTTTTTCGGGGTCATATCTGATTCACCCTGTTTCTCAAATTCGGATTTTGTCGCACCACATAGCGGACAGACCCAATCCTCAGGCAGGTCTTCCCACCTTGTACCCGCAGCAATGCCTGCATCGGGAATGCCTTTTGCTTCGTCGTAGACAAATCCACATACGGAACATATGTATTTTGCCATTTTCAAACCTCCTTTATTTTTTTGGATTTATATTTAAATTAAATCATGGACAAAATATATTGCACATTAATTATAACATTTATCTACACAAATTACCAATAATAATGAAATATTTCTCAATTTTCACATTCATCGTGATGCTGATGTTCATGGCAGACGGAACCTGTTGTCTTAAGCTCACCCTTCAGATAATTTTCTACAGCAGTTTTCGCGTCGCCAGAAGCTCCTACAACAACTTCAACGTTCCTTACATTAAAAATCTCGACTGCACCTCCGCCCATACCACCGCTGATAATGACATTTACACCACGATCGGCAAGAAAGTTAGGCAAGAATCCAGGCTTATGTCCGGGGTTAGCAACGGTTTCGCTCTTGACGATTTGATTGTTTTCAGTATCAAAAATCATAAAACTCTCGCAATGTCCAAAGTGCTCTGTCACCATTCCATTTTCGCTCGCTACTGCAATTTTCATTTTACTTTTCCTCCATTTTTTCTAATATTTTTGCAACCGACTCAAGCCAATTGCCATCGAAAAGCTCTATCATACCCTTGTCACAAGCGGTTGAAATTTTGGGGTCAATAGGTAATTTTGCAAGAACTTTTAAATTATGTTTATCTGCAATTTCTTCAATGTGACTTTCGCCAAATATCTGATAGTCCTTGCCGTTATCGGGACATCTAAAATAGGACATGTTTTCTACCAGACCGATAATAGGGATATTCATCATCTCAGCCATATTAACAGCCTTTGAAACAATCATGGATACAAGTTCCTGCGGTGAGGTCACAACGATAATCCCGTCAACAGCAATGGACTGAAATACCGTAAGGGGAACATCGCCGGTGCCCGGCGGCATATCGATGAACATAAAATCTACATCGCTCCAAATAACATCTGTCCAAAACTGCTTTACTGTACCGGCAATAATCGGCCCTCTCCAGACAACCGGATCCGTATCATTTTCCAAAAGCAAATTTACAGACATAATATCAATCCCAGTCTTTGTTTTAACAGGGAATAGGCCAAATTCGCTGCCCGAGGCTTTCTCCCTGATACCAAAGGCTTTTGGGATAGAAGGCCCGGTAATGTCCGCATCAAGAATGGCAGTATGATAGTTCATCCTGTTCATGGTAACCGCAAGCATGGAAGTGACAAGTGATTTTCCAACTCCGCCTTTACCGCTGACAACACCGATGACCTTTTTTACACTGCTCATCTCATGCAGCTTCTCGGAGAAATCTGTTTTTTGTTCTTTTCTTTCTGCGCAGTCCTCCGAACAACTGCTACAGCTTTGATTGCAATTTTCGCTCATAATCTTGCTCCTTTTATTTAGATTTCAATTTCACTGCCTGCTGACAGATAATCGATGCTATCACCCATAATAGCTTTCAGCCTTTTATAAGGCTCGACATCTGTACAATGGCAGGTGTAAAACTTTGCTTTTGTACCCATTAGGTATTTACCAATTCTATCTATCATTTCAGAGTCCTCGTTTCCGCCTGAGCGGCTGGAAAGATGAAATCCACCTATCACATAGCCCGGCATTCTACCTTTTAGCGTGTGAAAATGCTCAAGTATATTTATGATACCATTATGAGCGCAGCCTGTTACTAATAGGGTTTTCCCGTCTTCCTCTACCACGAGGTTTTGTTCATGTGCAAAGATATCAGCTATCGTTTGCCCCTTATATTCCTTGAGCAAACCACTGTTTGATTTTGGGCGTGGCTCTTTTTGGACGATATTAGAGAATACTTGGATTCCACTGTTAATAAAGAAACGGTCTGATGTGAGAATAATTTGTTTGTTTTGATTCAGTTCTTCATCAAGACCGATAAATTCCAATTCATCATTTGGACGAATAGCATAGTGCTTTTCAAAAGCGAGTCGATGTAGAAATACCTCGGCTTTTTTGTTTTCTTTCAAAAAGGTTTTTAGCCCCCCCGCCGTGGTCATAGTGTCCATGCGAAATCACAAGAAAGTCAACATCAGCAATATTCACATTAAGCTTTTTTGCATTTTGAAGAAACAGCTCGCTTGCGCCCACATCAAACAATATTTTATGTTTCTTTGTTTCTATATACAGGCTAAGGCCATGCTCGCTGCCAAAGTCTTTTGATATCGAGGTGTTTTCAACCAACGTTTTAATAAGCATGACTTTAGCCACCACCTTTTTCAAAGAGTAGATTCATTGTTTTGTGATAAACCTCTTTAACCGCCGTCCCCGATATGCAGTCTATATCTACAACGGTTTGACCATTATTAATCGCTTTCACGGCATTGGAGTCGAAAGGTATCCTACCGATAAAAGGCAGCCCTTGTTTTTTACAAAACCGTTCAATCTTTTCTGTGTTTTCAATGCTGGTATCATATTTGTTGATACATACCGCTGTCTTCGTCCCGAATTTCGCTGCTGTATTTATAATGCGCTCCATATCGCTGATACCTGATATAGAAGGTTCTGCGACTATCAAAACCATATCCACACCACTAAGTGATGCGATGACAGGACAGCCTATTCCGGGAGATCCATCAATAATGGCAAGTTCCGCATCGGCTGCCGCAGCCTTCATTTGCTTTTTCACCTCAGTTACAAGCATTCCGGAGGTACCACTGCCCATTTTTAGTTGCGCTGTTGAAAAAACTTTTTCTCCATCAGAATACAGCATCAATTCCCCGGCCACTGCCGGTTTCATAGTTATCGCTTCCACAGGACAAACATACTCACAAACGCCGCAGCCTTCACATGCGAAATGATCCACTTTGTATTTTTCATCTATTGAAATAGCATCAAATCGGCAGTTTTGCCTACACTGATCGCATTTAATGCAAAGTTCCGGATCTATCACTGCTTTTGGTAGCCCATAATAATCTTTTTTTGCAGGTTTAACACTCCATCCGGTAATGAGGTGCAGGTTAGGCGCATCTACATCACAATCCGCATATGCTTTGGCATCAGCAAGCTTTATAAACGCACTTGCTATTGTCGTTTTTCCGGTGCCGCCTTTACCACTAAGGATTAGTAGTTGTTTCATGCTGCACCTCCTTTGTCACATTGTTAAGCAGAGAAGAAAACAATTCCCGGTATTCCTCATTTTTATTAACGGCGATTTCCGCATTTGAGTTCAAGGTTCCAAGTTCATTGTCAAATGGAATCCTGCCTAAAATCTTGATATTTTTTTCCAAGCAAAACTTCTCAGCAGGATTTTCTCCTTCCAAACATTTGTTAAGAAGCACCCCAAATGGCTTATTAAATAACTTGACCAGATCGTATACCATATTGAGGTTATGAACACCAAACAATGTCGGCTCAGCCACCAGTATGCAATAGTCCGCATCTTTGATGCTCTCCATCACGATACAAGCGCTTCCTGGTGGACAGTCGATAAATGTCTGCTTATTTACTTCCGAACTTTCCTCAAGTAGCTTTTTTATGATAGGAATACCCGTAGCTTCACCGGTGTTCAATACT
This sequence comes from Thermacetogenium phaeum DSM 12270, assembly GCF_000305935.1. Lineage (NCBI taxonomy): Bacteria > Bacillati > Bacillota > Clostridia > Thermoanaerobacterales > Thermoanaerobacteraceae > Thermacetogenium > Thermacetogenium phaeum. Next base: position 2,371,501 of record NC_018870.1, read on the forward strand.
CCTGTCCATACCGCCACTTCGCCAGAAACACCTTTTTTAATTTTGCCAATAACCTTTGCTTTCTCTGATAGTGCCCTTGCAGGACAAACCAAGATACAGCCACCGCAGGAGTGGCACACATCGTCAAAGACAATCAGTTTGTTTTTAATATAGGCAAGGGCGTTAAAGTTGCAAAAATCAACGCACTTTCGACATCCATTGCATAACTCATGATCAACTTCTGGAATCTTTACTGATATTTCTTCTTCTTGAATTCCTTCAGGCTTAAAAAACAGATGTCCATTCGGCTCTTCTACATCACAGTCTATATATGTGGATGCTTTCGCTATCGCTGCTAAATTCACCGATACCAGTGTTTTTCCTGTGCCGCCCTTGCCGCTTAGCACAGCTATTCTCATATTAATTGCCCCCGTGCCCGTGAAATCCGGCATGAAATTCATCCAACAAAGGTAATTTCCCATCGATAAAAGCATCAATATTATTTTTGGCTGAAGTAGTTGCCGTTTTATAGATTTTGATTTCAGCGGGTTTTAGCACGTCAGCAGCATTTGCACCTAAGCGGGGAGTGAGTAAAGCACTTGCTTTGTTATCTACTATTATTTGTGCAGCTTTAATCCCGGCACCTCCTGTGCTTGTTGCCGCACTGTTGTCAATAAATATACTTTCCTTAGTTTCTACATCATAAATAAGAAAATAGGGAGTACGTCCAAAGGATACACATACATTCGACTCCAAAGTTTTCTCATCTACTGGAATTGCTATTTTCATAAGAATCCTCCGTTCTATTTTTGTTTAAATAATTCTCAATTGCGCTGCGTAGCGCACTCACACCTAAATTTGAGCAATGAACCTTATTTTCAGGAAGTCCATCTAAAGCCTGGATAATATCTTCTTCCGTAATATTAAATGCTTCCTCTAAGGTTTTACCCTTTGCTAATACCGATGTCATACTGGATGTTGCAATTGAAGCACAACAACCAAATACAAGATAGCTGATTTCTTCTATGCGGTTATCTTTCACCTTTAAATAAACGGTCAGATAATCTCCGCAGGAAGGATCACCGTAGCTTCCTTCAGCATCTGCATCGGGCATACTATGGGCATTTTGCGGACACATAAAATGCTCGATTACTTTTTCTGAATATATGATCAACCACCTCTATCCTCATCAACAGTAAAGCGCCCTCCACGCCTATGCCTATGACAGCCACGACCACAACCATTCCCTAATCCTTCGCAAAGCCGGTATTCGCCACCCTCAATCAAAAGCACCTTTCCATTTACTAAAGATTCAGCCAGCTTTTTTCTGGCCTCGATATAAATGCCTTGAACGGTGCTACGAGCAATATTCATTTGCTTGGCGCACTCTTCTTGAGTGAAGCCTTCCAAATCGATAAGTCTTATGGTTTCATATTCGTCAACAGTCATATTTACATGGTTTTCTGCGTCGGCAGGTGAATCAAGAGGCCCAAATCTATTACTTTCAGGCAAACAGCAAACTTTTCTCCACTTCATCGGTCTCGCCATAATTCATCACCTCCATTCTAATCAGAAATAACCAGAGCGTCCTCCGGTTATTTCTGATGCTCATTATAGGTTCTCCAATTGCTTATCAATAACTTCGAGTCGATCCTGCAAAATGGTTTTCTGTTCGTTCAGCAGCTCTTTTTGTGTTTTTGAGGAGGTATGGTTAAATGCAAATCCTCTACCAAAGCCACGACCGAAACCACGTCTGCAAGCAAGTCCAAGACCTAATCCCATTCCGAGACCAGCTCCGTACTTAACTGCATTAGCACCTGTGCAAAGCCCTAATCCTCTTCCAGTCATTGATCCCGCACCCATTGGACCGGTTCCGTCTCTTCTCGGCATGTTTTTCACCTCCTTTTAGTTTCTGGCATATGCCATCTATTCTTATTATACTCCGTTTATGGCATATGTCAATAACTTTTGAGTAATTTCATTAAAAATTTAAAAAGACTGCCACCCAAGAAATTAAGCCTTGGGGGCAGTCAATAAAGTGACTAAATTCATATGATCCGGTATTTAAACGTGACACTTCGTTTATAAATACATCTATCCTGACCACACAACCTCAAAAAATTCTAAAAAAACATCTAAATCGTCCACTCGCGAAAGCTGACATCTAACCCGACCACTCGCGGGGCTATGACATCTAACCTGACCACTTGACTATCAAATACTGCCTTTATAGACTTGTTTCCACGAAGCGATATTTTCATGTTTTTCACACAATGAGTTTCATACCCATGTGTGCTAAAACCCTTGATATATAAGGGTTTTCAGCAAAGTCAATCTTTTATACGTGACATCAATACCACGCACTCAACGTGATGGGTATGGGGAAACATATCAATCGGCTGAACCTCTCTGACTTCGTAGCCCCACTCCACTAACAGGGCCAGATCCCTGGCCAGGGTGGCGGGGTCACAGGAAACATACACTATTTTCTCCGGAGACATGCCGCAGATTTCGGCCAAGGTCTGCCGGTCACTCCCCTGGCGGGGTGGATCGAGGATCACCGCATCGGGCCTGATGCCTTGCCGGAAGAGCCGCGGCAGAGCGGTTTCCACTTTCCCCCTGATAAAGCGGACATTTTTACGGCCATTGATGGCGGCATTTTCGACGGCAGCGGACACAGCTTTCTCGTTCTCTTCGATACCGCAAACTTCCTTCACCCCGGGAGCAAGTGAGTGTGCAAAAAGCCCCACACCGCAGTAGAGGTCGAGAAGGGTTTGCTGCGGCTGCGGGTCTAAAAAGGAGGAAACAGTTCTGACCAGAACTTCCGTTTGGGAAGGGTTGTTCTGAAAGAAGGCTCCGGCCGGTACGCGAAAGCTGGTGCCGGATATCTCCTCTGTGTAGTAATCCCGACCGTGGATGACCATCTCCGCCGCTTTTCCTCTCCCGGCTTGCGACTGCCGGAGCAAGCTGATGACAATCCCCTTTAAATGCGGAAACCCGGCCACCAGGGAGTTCAGATGCAGCCGATCGATTTCTTTCGGAAAAGCGTCGGCAAGCAGCTGCACCAGGAATTCACCCGTCGCCCTCCCTTTGCGCAGCACCACCTGACGGACCTGAATCCTAAAAGCACCTTCGAGACCTCCTAAAAAGCGGGCAACGGCGTCCAGCAGAGGAAAGAAGTCGGCTGGCAACAGAGGACAGGCTTTTATCTGCTCCAGGGTGTGGCTTTGGAAGCGGTAAAACCCCAGTTCCGCCCTGCGGCCGACGATCTGGCCGACGTGAAAACGCGCCGTATGGCGGTAGTGCCAGGGGCTATCCATTCCCAAGACGGGCTTAACGGAAACACCCCTTAACCCGCCGATCCGCCTTAAGGCCGAGGTGACGCGCTCCTGTTTGAAATACAGCTGTTCCTCGTAATTGAGATGCAGCAGCTGGCAGCCACCGCAGTTCTGATATGCCGGGCAGTGCGCCCTTTCCCTCCATGCAACCGGTTCAAGGACTTCCAGAAGCACTCCTCTTGCGAAATCCTTCTTATTTTCGGTTATTGCAAAGCGTACCCTCTCCCCTCTGGCCGCCTGGGGTATGAAGACCGGCTTCCCCTGATATCTGCCCACCCCCTCCCCGGCATGGCTGTAACCGGTGATAGTCGTTATAGCAACGGCTGTTTTTTCTTTCTTTTTTCTCAAACCGCTTCCCCCGTGCCGACAGACTTTTCGTATATTATAACCGCTGCAGTACTGAATAAAGAAATAATTTCTTCGGCGGCGACAAGGCCTCTTCCCGGCCGATTTTTGGCCTTCCCCCAATCATTCTCTCACCGCCCCTTTCCGTTTTTCTGTAAGGCAGGAGGCCGCAGGTCACGCCCCTGCGTCTCCTTTTAGAAATCGGGTAAACCTCCAACCATTATGCTAACATAGAAGGAGAGAAAACGGCTTTACTTTATCGGGAAAGGGAGCGGGAGGCCGTGCTGGTTACCGAAAAGGAATGCCGCAGCGCTTTGAGCCGCTGTGGTATTCCCGGCATCGATTACTGTCTCAATCCTTATACGGGGTGCGGTCACGGTTGTCTCTACTGTTACGCCAGTTTTATGAAAAGATTTTGTGACATCCCGGAGGAATGGGGTTCCTTCGTGCAGGTCAAGGTGAATTTCGCAGATCGTCTTAACGCGGAGCTGCGCAAGGGCAAACGCGGGCGTGTCATCCTCTCCAGTGTTACCGATCCCTATCAGCCTGTAGAAAGAAAATACCGCCTGACACGCTCCTGCCTGGAACTGCTCTCAGGGACGGACCTGGCCGTCGAGATCCTCACCAAATCCGACCTGGTGCTCCGGGATCTCGACCTTTTAAAAAAGCTCCCCCGGATAGAGGTAGGACTGACGATCACCACCACCGACCCCCGGCTGGCCAGACTGCTGGAGCCGGGAGCAGCTCCCCCCGAGCGCCGCTTCCAGGCGCTCGCCCGTCTTGCCGCAGCGGGGATCAGGACGTGGATCTTCATCTCTCCGGTAGTGCCCGGTCTGGCCGATACCGAGGAAAACCTGGCCACCATTCTCAAAAAAGCAAAAGCGGCCGGCGTCCCCGAAGTCAGCTACGACCCCTTAAATTTTTACCCAGCGGCCGTATCCAATCTCAGGGCCGTGATCCGCAGGCACCGACCGGAAGCGCGCCTCCTTTTTGAGGCAGCCTGCCGCGCCCCTTATTGCTATCGGGAGCGCCTGCGGAGCCTGGCGGCAGAAATCTGGCCTGCATACGGATATGAGCCGGAATTACCATAAGCATCAGGCGGGTAAAAAATCTGACAGGCAAAGAAAAGGAGCAGGAAAAAGAGGGAAGGCGAAACCATCCCTCTGCAAAGCCGAAGGTTATCCCGCCGGGAGTTATCCTATTGCGTGTTTGACTGTGATTGTGCCCTCCACGGGCAGCCGGGACCACGTCCCCCTTTACCTCCAAAGCCCATACCGCAGCCCACACCCAGGCAGCCGCCGCATCCTCTCATTTGACCAAGCTGGTCGAGCTGCTCCTGGGTGAAGATCTCGCTCATCTGCCGGCGGTATTCTTCCCTGGTATCCTGGAGCTGGCTGCGGAGCTCATCTATCTCGGCCCTCTTGGACGCTATCTCATCCTGATCCGGATTGTTGTCAAGATAAAGGTTCCTCAATTCGAAAACCTTTTTCTGCAGTTCGCTGCGGATATTCTGAGTCTCGTTGAAGCACTCGGTTCTGAGTTCCCGCAGTTTGTTCAACTGTTCGTCGGTGGGGTTTACGCTCAATACCGGCGGTTTCCACTGGTCATCATTCCCGGGAAGCGTACTGTCATTGGAAGCGGCCGCAAATGCTCCCCCCGCTATCCCCAGCACCAGAACCAAAACAGCTGCCATAATAAGCAATTTCTTCCTCTTCACGGCATCATCCCCTTTTGTCCCTATTTTTAGAAAGTCTGCCGGTCATCTCGGGAGGCAGCCTTCCCTCCTTTCTTATCTCTATTCACCGGCCTTCCTTTCCCGCCCACAGTATAACCGGCAATTATAATAAAATTGTAAACAAACCGTAAATCAGATGAAAAACTTTTTAGAAAAGCCCGGCTAGCGGCGCCTGTAAATCTCCACCCCTTGCTCCTCGATGCGCCGACGCAGCTTTTCATCCAGGTGGCTGTCCATGTCCACCAAATCGACTTTGTAGATCCCCGCCGCCTCGTCCAAATCCACCCACAGCCCGGAGGGCAGCTTCCCCTCACAGTAGACGGCCAGATCGATATCAGAATTGTATTGATAATTATTCGCCGCCCGGGATCCGAAGATGACCGCACGGGTTATGTTTTCCCTCTTCTTCAGTTCTTTGAGAATTGCCTGCAGGATATGCTCCGGCAGTCCGAAATTCATTTGGTCACCTCCGCCATCCTGGCGCCAAAAGCAACGAACTGTTTAAAATACTTCTCTTTAATCCTGCCGTAAATTTCCTTTGCCATCTCTTCGTTATATGTATGGGCCGCCAAATTACGATCGCCTATCATATCAATCCAGACATCTCCCTCAAAGATCAACCCCGCTGCGAATGCTTCTTTAAAAGCCGCCCGCGGCGAACTAACCTCCGCAATACCTTCATATTCAAGATAAGCCTTCATCAACTTCCAAGCCAATTCATAAGTAAATTCAAAGCGCTGAATCACTCCGTCATAAAGCAAAGGATTGGAGCTATCCTCATCCAAAGCCTCTTTGAGCCGTAATACAGCTTTCCTGTATGCCTCCCTCTTCTCTCTTAACCTTTCGATATTCACGATAAATCCCCCTCAAAATAAACAAAGCTATACCCAATTTTCGCCCAATTCTTCCCGATTTCCTTTTCTTCTCTAGTGGTATTATCTCATATTCAACTTATCCGAAGCGACCCAAAAAAGATGCAGCTTTGAACTCCGGATCAACTCCCGGTCTGGAAGTTTTCCTAAAAGCAAGCCCGGCCGTCTAGACAAGAGCAGCCGGGCTTAAAAACAGTTCTCCCTGCAAGCTCAGCTGTGGTTGCGCATCAGCTCGAAGGCTTCCCGGCAGCCGTTCACTGAATACACCCGACCGCCGGTGATCACCGCAAAACTGTCTGCTATCAATTCTGCTTCTCCTGCATCATGGGTTACGAAGAGAACCGGGACACCTGCTGCCTTCAGCGCCTTTCTGAACTCAGGGAGCATTTTCTCCTTGAGCGCCGTATCCATTCCATTTAACGGCTCGTCCAGGAGCATAACCCGGGGGCGAGGAACAAGGAAGCGGGCCAAACTGCATCTGCTTTGATAGCTGTGCTCGTTCCCTGCCGTAACTCTTCTTGATACCTTCTAGTTTAAGCATGTTTAACCCTCCTGAAACCGAGCAATGACACAATTAACAGGGAGAGTAAAACACAAAAAACAGCTGCTGTTACCGCCATGTCCAGCTCCCCTACTTCTACTTTGGTAAAGACATAAGACGCCAGCACCTGAGTGGAACCGGGCAGGTTACCACCGAACATAATAACTGCGGCAAACTCACTAATAGAGCGGGAAAAACCCAGGATAAAACCGGAAAACAGGGCTTCCCCCATCGTCGGCAAAACAACACGGAAATAGGCCTGAGCAGTGTTATCCCCCAGAGTCCGTGCTACATCGATGACCTCTCTCTCCATCTGATCGACACCCGATACCAGTATCCGTGCAGTTATGACGCCGACGTTCTTGTAAAAGAAGAACACTTATAATAGTATTCCATCTTCTGCTAACTCTAAAAGGCGCCTGGCTAAATAGAGAGCATACTCAGCAGCAATTTTTTCACTTTCACTGTTCAACAAATTGAGCTCACTCTGGAGCAACTCCATTTTAGAAATTCGCCCCATCTCGAATCTCTTCTGGTCCCACTCATAATTCTTCTTCGCCTTTTCATAATTAGCCAGAGACAGTTGATAGTTTTTCTGTTTGGCTTCGAACCCTGCCACCAGACTCTTAACAGCTTCTATCACCTTGTACTTCTCCTCTTCCAACTGGAGTTTTAATTCTTCAATTTCCAGTTCCAATAATTCATCTTGGTAAGTATCTTCGTCAACATCATCCAGGTCTTCTTTTTTCTGCTCAATCTCCCTTTCGAGCTGGGGCATCTGGTAATACTCTTGAGAAGCCCTTGATAATAATGTTCCGACATCAGGGATTTCATTGCTGTCGGGAACTTCAAAAGGAGTCAGGGTTAACTCAGCATCATAATCTCTCCCCATGATGTCATTCAGTTTTCCCTTTGATGCATTAATCGAGTCTTGCAATTCCTCTATCCTGTTGCTTACAGTTGCCAACTCGGCCGATAACTCGCCTACCCTGTATTGGGTGCTCCTGCCGATTTCCAATTTTGTCTTCTCCATTTCAAGCAAAACTTGTTTTATCTCGTACTCTTTGCTTAAGGAATTCAAACTTTTCTCCTGTTTCAGTATTGTTGTGTATAGTTCCTCAACTATGTAATCTAGCTGTTTCTCAAAGTTTTCTTCTTCGACAACTGCATCCTCGTACTGGTTCTCTGCATTCTCTTTTTGGTCTGATAAAGACTCTACAACATCGGCCTGCTGATCTATCCTATCCCAAAGAGAATCCCTTTCTTTTTGGATTTCGTCCATCCTTTTTTCGATATCTTCCACACTAATGTCACCAGATGTGTCGCCTTCATTTAATTCTGCTAATTTAGAGCGAAGTTCAGAGTATTCCTCACTCAGACTGTTTATCCTGTACACTAGATAGTCATATTCATCCTCGGCATCTCCATATTCTTCATCGATCTGGTATAGTTGATATCTCGCTTTTTCGGTGTTGATTTCGTACTTTTTGAGGTTTCTGCCGTTTTTCCTGGCCAGTTCCTTGGCTTGCTCTAAGGTAATTACGTTCTCTGAACCATTCGAAGTAATATCCTCTGAAGCGTATCCGAAAGCATAACCACTCAACACAAACAGTAGCGTCAACACCAAAATCAATTTTACTTTCATATATTCTCCCTCACTCATATCTTAAAGCCTCTATTGGATTCAAACCAGCAGCCTGTAAGGCTGGATAAAACCCAAAGAAGATGCCTGTAATTACAGAGAAGAGCAATCCTAATAAAACACCGGTTACTGAAGGGAGAGCAGGGAGGTCAAGAAACTCGAGCAGAGGAACAGCAAAATAACCGAAGACAACTCCTAGTAACCCCCCTACCAAGCTGATAATCACTGCCTCCAGAAGAAACTGGCTTAATATTTCCCTTTTCCTGGCACCAATAGCTTTCAAGATCCCGATTTCCTTGGTTCTTTCCTTAACTGTTACAAACATTACATTCATGATCCCGATTCCGCTTACGATCAAGACCACTGTCGCTACTGCCAACAACAGCAAAGACATGGTTCTGGCTGATTCTTGAGCTGCCGCCAGTCTGCTCCCTGCATCTAAGATGCGAAATTGTTCCGCTCCTCCCCCCCGATGGGTCTCATTAAGGACACTTGTTATATCCTCTACGGCCAACTGTACTGCCTCCAGCTCTGTTGCCTGGACGAAAATGGTGGGATTAGCGCTTTTACCCAACAGATACCTTTTTCCCACCGTGTAGGGCAAAAACGCAGAATCATCGTAACTCATCCCTGAGCCAGAATCCCCTACCCTGTTGTATATCCCCACTACTTCAAATTTTCGGTGATTAATGGTTATGGTTTGCCCAAGTATTTCCGAAGGATTGCCATCAGTGAGCACATACGCCAACTCGCCCCCTAAGACCACGCACTTGTTTCTGTTTTCTTCATCTTCATCACCAAGCGGCCTTCCCTGCCAAACTGTTAAATTGTTTTTTTCCTGGAACTCAGGATAAATCGCGATAAAACCGCTTTGTTGAGAATAATTGGCATAGCTGATGTCTCCGTTTCCGAACAAAACCGGAAAAGCACTGGCGATGTACTCACTCTGGGCGAACAACTCGGCATCTTTTTCGGTTAAGGGGTCCACCACTTTTCCTCTCATGGCGGACCGAACTATAATTGTCCCAACATTCAGTTTGGAAAACTGTTCACTTACCTGAGCCTCTCCACCTTTGCCGATGGCGATCACCAAAAAGATCGTTGCTGTCCCGACAATCACTCCCAGTGTGCTCAGGAAGGTCCGGGTTTTGTTTTGGTAAATGTTAACCAAGGCCAACTTGACCAGGTGTTTCATCCTCAAATCAATCAACCCCTCTTCGGGTAAGCCACAATTTCGCCTTCCTTAAGGCCTTCTAGAACCTCGACACTGTTACCATCTGTAAAACCTGTCTTGATCTCTCTTTCACTCATTTGACCATTTTCATCAACGACCAGCACAACCTGTTTTCCATTGACCATCTTAACGGCCTCGTACGGCACTATCAAGCAGTTTTGCACTTCTTTTCTGACAAAGGTAATCACGCAGGTCATCCCGTCTTTCAATTCAGGACTGGGGTTCTCAATATCGACAACAACACTGTAATTTACTAAACCAGAAGAATCATCAGATGCCAGAAAGTTTATTTTGCTTACTCTGCCCACAAACTTTTGGTCAGGCAGGGCTTCGACTGTCACATATACTTTCTGTCCGACTTCGATTTGACTGATATCGTACTCGATCACATCTGTCGTTGCTTGGACTTTGTTATTTTCGTGGATCGTAACGAAGTCCTGGTCCTCGGTGATGCGTTCCCCCACCTTTTTTGACAAATCTAAGACAACACCTGAAACCGGTGCATACAAGATTGTATTTCCCAAATTATCTCTGGCCATTTTTACTTGGAGTTCGTATTCGCTTGACTCCTGGTTCTTCAGCATTTCATATTCCTTGAGCAGTTTTTGATATTCCAACTCTTTGGTTTCTATCTCTGCTTTCTTTATTTTGACCTCATTAGCAGAGTACGCCTCAGGTAGAGCTTCCATCTCCTGGTATTCATCTTTTAGTTGCTGCAATTCGTTTTCGAGGTTTTTGATCTTGAGTTCGTAATCTAAAAGGCTTTTTGTTTTATCCTCCTGAGCTTTTTGGAGGTTGGCTAAGGCCAACTGGTATTGGTTCTGGTAATCCTGACTGTCCAGTCTGGCGATCGGGTCACCTTTCTTAACCTTATCTCCCTCAGTAACCAATATCTCAGAAATTGTGCCACTGACATTGAACCTTAGGTTAACTTTGGAAAATTCGATGCTGCCATCAGAATCGAACCCGACGAGGATATCACCCCTTTTTACTCTCGTTTGCTCATATCGGACTGTTTCTTTCTCGCTTTTACTCTGTTGTAATAACCACAGAATTGTTGAGACTACCGCTAACACAATCACAATTACAAGGGCCCACAGGCGCTTGTTGCCTTTTAGCTGAACCACATTTTTAACCCCCAGACTTCCGATCACTCTCAAGGATTTTACCATCACGGATGTAAAGCACCTTTTTCGCCCGTTCTGCCACTTCAGGATCATGGGTAATCATTACTATCGTGTTCCCCTGTCCATCAAGTTCTTGAAATATTTCCATGACATTTTCTCTTGACTTGCTATCCAGGTTTCCGGTTGGCTCATCTGCCAGAATCAAACGAGGGCTACCTATGATTGCCCTGGCAATGGCTACCCTTTGTTGCTCTCCTCCTGATAGTTGAGAGGGTCGGTGATCTAGTCTATGATCTAGCCCCAGTTGTTTCAACTTCTCCTTGGCTGAAGCAACAGCTTCGTCTTCGTTCACTCCCCGATAGAGCAAGGGAAGGGTAACGTTCTGAAGTACGGTTAACCTGGGTAAAAGGTTAAACTGCTGAAAAACAAACCCGACTTTCTTGTTGCGGATCTCAGCTAATTGATTGTCCCTGGCTTTAAGGACATCAATTCCGTCCAAAAAATACTGTCCAGAAGTCGGAAGATCCAGGCATCCTAGTATGTTTAGTAAAGTGGATTTTCCTGATCCGGAAGGTCCTAGAATGGCGACAAAGTCGTTTTCTTGTACGGTTAAACTGATATTATCAAGAACCTTCAATTCTTCAGAGCCACTCTGGTATACTTTAACAATATTCCGGGCATCAATGATCCACTTATTAGGACTTTTGCTCATTGTGGACCTCCCAAGGGAAGACCTAACGGTGGGCCTCCTGGAGGGCCTTCTGCTCCACCCTTTCTATCTGTCGCTTCTCCATTTTGGTTCGTTGACCTTTCACTACTTCCGCTCATTACCTGCACAAATATAACTGTGTTGTTCTTTTTCCAGACGCGCAGTAACTCGTCCTTCTTTATTTCAGTTAGGGCAACTGTCTTGATTTCGTTGGTTCCCCTTTGCATTGTGACTATAGGAGTGCCTACAGGGATGATAAACGTTTCGGTTTCTTCAGTTACCTTCAGGTCGAAGGATCTGTTTGCTCTCCTGAGGTCTTGGCTGTTTTGGTTCGTTTCGTCTGCTACTGTTCCTTGGCTGTTTTCTTGAGTCTCTTGCTCTGTCGCCTCTGCTATTTCAACTTTGTAAACTGTCACTTCATTACCAACAATATCTTTTACCTTCCCTATCAGGTCCGGTTTTTCTCTTGGAACATCGATGTTTTCACTGGTAACGAGACTTTCGGCTTTGCTCTGTGTTTGGCCTTCTGTTTGTTGGTTTTCCGTGCCACTGCTACAGCTCATGGTTGACATAGAAAAAAGTAAGAAAATCAGGATTAACAGCAAACTATTGAAACTGGCAATTCTGTTGTTCTTCATATCACCACCTCATTACTCAGATTTAGGCAATACAAGCCTTTTAGAGTCCTTTCTGCTACCTCTAATGGTGCTAAACCCCCTTTTGGTAATAATTCCCTAAACGGGTACCGTGATCTAGAACAGCTTCAGAAGAACACGCTCTTGAGAAATTCTACCGGTGAAATGTGGAAAAACTATGAAAAAATTATGGGAAATTATGAAACGTGAAAGTGAACACGGATATCTTGTCTGAGATAAGGATTTAACAATTTCCCATAAACTTTTTATAATTCTTCCGCATTTCTGTCACATACTATCGATGCGGGAGGCACTCGAAAATAATAATTGTGAAAGGGGTGGTTTCAAATTAACTGGAAAAAAACCATCATCCCAATAACCCTTATCCTTGCACTTTCGATGTCTACGGTAGCGTTCGCAGCTACTAGTGGAGATGCTGGGAAAAGCTCGAGGGGAGCAGCAGTTGCCGAACAGAAGCAATCTAGAAACGGGTGGCTCGAAAAAATAAGTGAACTTCCTGATGAGGTGAAGGCCAAAATCGAAGAACTGAGAGAGAAGCTCAAAAACGGAGAGATAACACGCGAGCAGTTCTGTGAAGAGATGCAACAGATCCTGCCTGAAGGGTTCCAGTTCAGAGGAAGAGGAATCCCTGCGGATCTTCCCGACGAGGTCAAGGAAAAGGTTGCAGAACTAAGAGAGAAGCTGAAGAATGGAGAGATAACACGCGAGCAGTTCTGTGAAGAGATGCAACAGATCCTGCCTGAAGGGTTCCAGTTCAGAGGAAGAGGAATCCCTGCGGATCTTCCCGACGAAGTCAAGGAGAAGATCGCAGAGCTGAGAGAAAAACTGAAGAACGGAGAGATAACACGTGAGCAGTTCCGGGAAGAGATCCAGCAATTGCGGCAGGAGCAGTCTCAATTAGAAACTTAAATTAATGCCTCCTCTATCATCTAATTGCTTGGAGTGCACCTAAAAAGAGCTCGACAGTTAAAAATTTAGTGCCTCCCCTCAATCCAACTCTTCGGATTTCATCAAAAAGGACGTGTCAAGAAAAGCACGTCCTTTTTGTTATAATCTAAGTTGAGGTGGTCAGAAGATGACTTTTCGAATTTATTTGGTGGAGGATGATGAAAATCTTAATTCTGTGCTTACTACCTATTTACAAAGAGAAGGGTGGCAGGTTTTTCCCTTTTTAACCGGAGAAGCAGCAAGACAGGCCATCAGCGATCCTCCCCATTTGTGGATATTGGATATTATGCTCCCTGATATCGACGGCTACCACCTTATCAAAGAAATTAAAGCTTTTTCCCCGCATGTTCCCATAATTTTCATCTCTGCCCGCGACGCTGATATCGACCGTGTCGTTGGTCTGGAAATGGGAAGTGACGATTATCTGCCGAAACCTTTTCTACCCCGCGAGTTGGTGATCCGCACCCGGAAATTATTGGAGCGCGTGTACATGCCTCCCGGGAAACAGACCGGAAACCCAGTCCTCACAATTCCACCCTACTACATTGATGAAGCCAGCAGAACAGTTAAGCTAGGTGAAGAGATCGTCGAGTTGACCTCCAAGGAATTCGCCCTCTTGCTTTTCTTTGCCAAAAATCAAGGACAAGCATTGTCAAGGGAACAAATACTCGATCATATCTGGGGTGCAGACTATTTCGGAACAGAACGCGTGGTTGACGATTTGGTCAGACGGCTGCGCAAGAAAATGCCCGAACTGCGCATCGAAACGATCTACGGCTACGGTTACCGGATGGTGAGATCATGAAAAATCTTCCGTTGTCATTGCAAATCTGGTTAGTCTTTGCAGCTATTACCTTGAGCATTTCCGTATTGCTGTCTGTTCTCTTCCCCTGGATCTTGCGGGACTTTTTTACCAAAGAAATTTATGCTACTATCGAAAGCGCCCAACGATTTTTGTTTACCAGAACCGAGCTTAACAGAGAGATTTGGGAGGCGAGTCTTTTCGCCAACCAAGGCCAACCGCTGGATGACATTCGTGCAGTCAATCATTTGATATTTGTCCCTGAAAGAGAAAGTTTCATTTTTTTTCGCGGTCCTCAGCTTCCCCAAGAATTTCTAAATGAACTAAGGGATCAGATAAGAGAGCAGACCAAAGATAGCCAGAGAGACAGCGGACAAGTTGCCGGCAGGAAACTCTTTTATGTGGTGACAAGGAGCCAAATTTGGGGAGAAGAGATTTTTCTTGTCTCCTACATGTGGGACTCGTATCGCCAAGATTTGGTTCAAACCCTTTTTAGGAAGTTACTATTAATAATGAGTTTGGTTTTCATGCTTAGTTGGTTCCCTGCTCTTGGATTGGCAAGATACTTGTCAAACCCGCTGGTTGCTTTAGAAAAGCGGGTGAAAAAGCTTGCCAATCGCGAGTGGCAGGAACCCATCTTATTGCAGCGCAAAGACGAGATCGGCAGGTTAGGGGAATCCATAGAGCAATTGCGAAAACAGCTAATTCAGCAAGATGAACTTCAGCAGTCGTTTCTCCAGCACGTGTCCCATGAGCTGAAAACCCCTGTGATGGTGATTCGGAGTTATGTCCAGTCGATCTTGGACGGAATTTATCCCAAAGGGGATTTAACAAGCACAGTTCAGGTGATCGAAGAAGAAGCGAAAAGGCTGGAAACGCTTATTCGTAATCTTCTTTATTTGACTAAGCTCGATTACCTGGCTACACACCGAACGGAAGGGGAAGTATTTGAATTAAGCGAATTGATCAAAGAAGTGGTAGAAAAGATGCGCTGGCTTCGCAGTGAAGTGAATTGGTCGTTGAAGCTTTCTCCCACCAAGATTAAAGGAGATCCGCAGCAATGGCAGGTAGCTTTGGAAAATTTGTTTGATAACCAGATCCGCTATGCCAAAGAACAAATCACAGTTTCTCTATCCTGTCCCACCAATGGTAACAAAAATGCTCTACTGCGCATCTGGAACGACGGGCCACATATTGATAAGAAAGTCATTGAGACACTGTTTCAAAAATTCAAAAAAGGGCCCAACGGCGAGTTTGGGCTCGGCTTGGCTGTTGTCCAGCGTGTTGCTGCTTTGCATAATGCCAAAATATGGGCTGTCAATGAAGAAAAAAGGGGCGTTTCCTTTTACTTAGAAATCCCCGTCGCTCCAAATACCTAAATTTTAAAATCGCTCATCATGTGAATTGGGCTTGTCAGTTCTCCTGGACGAAGGCAAAACGTTAAGGTTCTTTAGTTGGTTGGTGAGTCCAGAAGGAATAATAGGGCAGACCCTCACGCCGCCTGGGGCGGCACCAACAGAGCATGAAAATACCCGACGGGTCTACCGGCGAGCGACCTATGGAAGGCCGGGTAACAGGACAGGCAACTTGTTACGCAGCATCCCAGAGCTGTCCCGAAGTGAGCCGTCTTCCTTTGCCCATTTGGGGTAAACACAGCAATTATGTGGAGAAAAGCGGACTCAAAAGGCCGACCGCAATCAAAGGGATACCTGCCGGCTAACTCCCGGCCGGCACCGGCTTGACCCGCGTCCCCTCCTTCAACTCCTGGCTTCCGTCCCTGACCACGCTCTCGCCGGGTTTAATCCCTTTGATTACCTCCACCACCTGCTGGTTCTTCTCCCCCACCTGAATGACCCGCTCCTCAAGACGGCCGTTCACCAGGGCGAGAACCCGGTAGCTGCCGTCGGCGGCCAACCGCACGGACTCCCGAGGAAGCAGGAGAACTCCCTCCTTGCGAAGGGTTTCTATGGACACCCTGACCTCATAACCCGGCTTTAAGTTGCCGCTCTCATCCAGAGCAATCGTCACCGGAACCCTGCGCTGAACCACCCCCAGGGCCGAAGTCCTTTCATAGGCACGGGGATGAATCTTGCTGACCTTCCCGGTGAGGGTGCGCTCACCCAGCACCGGAGCGGTAATCCGGGCGGTCTGGCCTTCCTTCACCATCCGCAGGTCGTCGCTCAACAGCTCGACCTCGACCTCCAGGCGGTTCTCCGAACCTACCTGGGCGAGCAAAGTGCCCGGCGACACTACCTGCCCGGTTTTTACCGGTAGATCCAGCACCGTCCCCCCGATCGGGCTGACCACCTGCAATTCCCGAACCCTTTCCTCCTGGCTCGCCAGCATCTTACGAAGACCGGCAAGCTCATTGTTTAATCCTTCTCTAGCCGCTTCCTGCCGCAGCAGGCTGTTTCTTAACCTGGTCACCTCCAGCTCGGCCTGCTCATACTCCACCCGGGTAAGCGCCCCCGAATCCAGCAGGCTTTTCTTTCTGGCCAGGTCTTCCTCCGCCTGCTCCAGCTCCGCCCGCAGCTGCTCGGCGTTCAATTCGGCATCCTGCAGTTCCGCTTCACACCGTAACAGCTGAGAGCGCGTCTCTTCCACAGCGGCCAGCAGTTCCGGACTGGCAAGGCGCATCAAAGTTTCCCCCGGCTCCACAGTATCTCCCGGTTCAACCAGCACCTCAATCACCCGGGCGGCCTGAGACGCCTGCACCCTGCTTTCGTCGACCGCCCGAACGTACCCGGTCTCCTCCACCGTCAGAGTAAGAACCCCTCTGGTCGCCTTGACCACCTCAACCTGCTGTCCTCCGCCGGCCAGAACTAAGGCTGCAGCTGCTGCGAGGACGGCCAGCACAACTACCCCCACAACCAGGGCTTTTTTCTTCATCTTTGCCCTCCCCCTTAATCAAAGCCTTTCAGCGCTTCCGTCATATCCAGCTTGCCTAACCTGCGCAGTGCCAACCGCTGCCCGATCCAGACGAAAAACAGGGCAGCCGCGGCGGCTATCAAATAGGTGCGTGGGTAAATAATGGCCGGAAAGCTGTATAGCTCTGTACTGAAACTGGATACATACGCCGCACCGGTAGCTTTTCCTGCAGGTAACCCCAGCGCAATTCCCAGCAATGCCTGGATCCAGGTCTCTTTTTGCAGCAATCCCGCCACATCCCTTTGAGAATATCCGAGAATCCGCATCGAAGCCAGCTCCCGCTGCCGCTCGTTAAAGGCCATGACCGACGTGTTATAGACGATCGCCAGCCCCAAGAGCCCGGCAAACAACATCATAAAGGCGATAGAAGCCGCTGCTGTCCCCAGCAACTGTTCAAATGCTTCCCTTTCCTGGGAGAGACTGGTCAGAGAAGCCACCCGTCCCATATCTCTTATACGCTCTTCAACCGAACTCATCTCCGCGGCATCCAGCTTCAACAAAACGGAGCTTACTACATCCTTCTCACCCAAGAGGCGGTTGGCAGTCGTAAGGGAGACAAAAGAACCGCTCCCGGTCATGGGATGGTATATCCCGATTACGTTCAGCTGGGAGGCGCGGGAGAATCCCTGCTCCAGGGTGGCTTCTACGGTAACTTCATCCCCCACCTTCAATCCCAGCTTTTCGGCCACCTGGCTGCTGATCAGGATGCCTTCTTCGGGAATACGGTGCTCTCGCCCGTACTTATCGTAAACCCGTTTCAGCCGCCCGGAAGGTTCCAGACCCATAAGCAGCTCATCCTCCGTTCGCCCCCGCACACGAATCTTGACCGGCAGCTCCAGCACTGGCTCCATACGCTGGACTTCATCCCACCGGGTCCAGTCCGAAAGCTCCGCATATTTAACCGGACCGCTAAAGCGAACCTGATAATCGTAGCGGTTGACCTGTCGAAAATTCTGATCGATGAGAAAATCGATGGCATCGTTGGTGAAGCAGGAAAAAACCAGCAAAATCGCCGAGACCATGACTCCCAAAACGGTAACCGCAAAGCGAACCCGGTTTCTGAAGATGGAGCGCAGGCTCATCTTCCAGCTGCCGTTCAACCGCCTCCACAGCCAAGCCCATCCCTCGATAGGGGTACGCCTGCCGGCAGCAGGAGGCTGTGGCCGCATCGCCTCTGCCGGATTAACGGCAATCACCGACCGGGATGCCAGCAGGCCGGAGGAAATACCTACCAGGGAGGTTATCAAGAAGCTGTATAATATCACTCGAATGTCAACCCGGCTGGTGATATCAGGCAGGTTGAAATACTGAACATAGATACCGGTCATCAGGGCGGCCAGCCCCACCCCTAAAGCGGTTCCTGCAGCGGCGCCCGTCAAACTGACCGCCAGGGCATAGCCCGTGTAGTGCCACATAATCCGGTTGTTATCATATCCCAGCGCCTTCATAACCCCTATCGGCACCCGCTGGGAGCGAATCAGACGGATGAGAATGATAAACTGAATCCCTGCCGCGATCAGGAAAAAGATGAAGGGGATCGAACCGGCAATCAGCTGCAGTCCATCCAGCTCCGCCTGCAGCATGGCATGGCTCTGTTGGTCCCGGCGCGGATAACTGGCCAGATTGCCATAGGGTTCTAAAATGTCTTCAATCTGCCCCTTAATCCTCTCCTCATCCGCCCCCGGCGCCAGATCCACCAGGATCTGGTTGATCTGCCCCGACAGCCCCAGAATCTGCTGGGCATGGGCTTGGGGGACCATGATAATCCCAAAGCGCTCGGGTTCCGGAATAAGCGATCCGGCATCTTTCAAGGGATAGACGAATTCCGGACTCGTAGCAACGCCGGTCACCGTGAGGGCAATCTTCCTTCCGTTGGCGATCACCTCGATCTCCCGGCCGGGGGTGATGCCGTTCGCCTGGGCGTACTGGGGATCCACAAGCACCCCGATCCGATCCGGACTTTCCAGGTCAAACCAGCTCCCAGATAACAGCTGCAGGCTGTTCACCTCACCCTCAAGGGGGAGCGGGTAACCCGTCATGCGTCCTGTTGCCCACCGGTTCCCTTCTTTCACAATGTGTACGTCCTTCTGAATACGCCCGGTGGCCTTAACCACTCCGGGTACGGCCTCCACCCTGGCCACCACCGATTCCGGTGCTCTGGCCACCACAAAAGTGTAATCGGCGAAGCGGTTCTCCTGATAAAACCGCTGTTGGGAGCGGCTCAGGTTTAAATACGCCATGTTCATACTGATATAGATCATGACCCCGAGACTGATGACGAGCACCAGGGCAAAAAACTGGCCGCGGGTTCTCCCAATGGTTCGCAGCAGTTTGCGGGCAAGGATGCTCATTACCAGTCAATCCTTTCCGGCGGCAGCGGGCAGGCATTCACAGAGACGTCCACCACCTGTCCGCTGCGCATGCGCGCCACCCGCTCGGCCATACCGCCGATGGCGGTGTTATGGGTAACAATCACTACCGTACCGGCATACTTTTCCCGGACCCCGGACAAGAGCTTTAAAATCATCTTCCCGGTTTCGTAATCCAGGGCACCGGTGGGTTCATCGCACAGCAGGAGCCTGGGGCGCTTCACGATCGCCCGGGCAATGGCCACCCTCTGCTGTTCACCGCCGCTCAACTGGGAAGGAAAGTGATCCCTCCGCTCGAAGAGGCCGACATCCCGCAGCACTTCGTCAACGGCCAACGGCTCTGCCACCAGCTCGGCGGCCAGTGCTACGTTTTCGGCTGCGGTCAGATCGGGGATCAGGTTGTAAAACTGGAATACAAAGCCGACATCCCTCCTGCGGTACAGAGTCAGCTCTTTTTCCCGGGCATTGGTCAGGGGGCGGGTATCAAAAATTATCTCCCCGCCGTCGGGCCTATCTATACCCCCCATCAGATTCAACAGGGTGCTCTTGCCCGAGCCGCTGGGGCCCAGGATTACCAGCAGCTCCCCCTTGTAAATATCCAAAGAGGTTTCTTTGAGTGCCTCTACTTGGACTTCACCCATGGTGTAAGTTTTACTGATGTTTTTAAGGCTCAACAAAACCTCTTGCGGCAACGGCTCTATCCCCCTTAATATAAGATTACGCCGTCAAATCAGGGGTATTTTACCTAATTGTGGAATTATTAGACCTCTTCGGGCATCAGGTTCCCGAAGGGCTGCCATTACAACGCCGCTTACAGCCTTCTACTGACCTCCAGCCAATCCTCCCGCTCCAGGAAGCTCCCGGGCACATTGTTCTCCATTTCCAGTGCCCTCTCGAAAGGAACCGCAAACCCCAGAACATCCGGGGGTAGAATACCGCGCACGGAGATATCGGTAAGGGCAACGATCCCTCTTTTACTGCCTCTCCGTTCCAGGCGGGGAAACAGGATAATACTGTCACATCCGGACCCGAAGGGAGCGATCACTCCGTCATTTCCCGGCAGGTCGTAATTGGCAAGCACGATGAGCGCCGCCAGCTGATCCGGTTTGACCAGGAAAAACACCGACTCCGGCTTCTCCTCTGCCGACAGAAGGCCAACCGGCTTCATAATGCAGTAGTCCGCCGCAGCGGGAAGCGGTTTGAATCCACTCAGCCAGGCATCCACCAGTTCCGGCGTTTTTTTATAGCCTTCACCCCGCACTTTGCCGGGCAGGCCGCAGGAAAGGAAGTAGCGGAAGTTCGGGAAGAGCTTCTCAACAAAACCCAGATGATATCCGGCACCACGGCACCCGTAATTATCCCGCCCGATAGCGGCAACGACACCCTCGTAGGCCACCCGGCGGGCCAGAGCGACAACGCAACCTTCCTCATGTCCTTTGCCTGGAGTAATTGCACCGGAGGGAAGCTCATCAGACCAGAGGACGGCCACCGGATGGTTCTTGAGGTAGATTGCCTCCTGCAGTCTCGATAACACCAGCGACACCCCCAAAGGCTTTTTCTAAATACTAATTCAAGATAGACAAAAAAAGTCCTTTATGGGGAAAATCCCATCAATTCGAAAAATTGCCGTCAATTACGGGGATGTCCGACGGAGCAACCGGTTAATGACGTGCAGAGAGCTGGCTATAAAATCGGCTTACTTGCCAATCGTCTGCGGCTTTGGTCGGTTGTTTTACATCGTAGACCACCATGCCGCAACCGGCGGCACCAACAGAGCATGAAAATACCCGACGGGTCTACCGGCGAGCGGCCTATGGAAGGCCGGGTAACAGGACAGGCGAAGCAAGGATGACAGGTCGGGATGCGAGTACAGACACCTTATGAGTTTCGATGGAATGGATTTGTAGCGAGGCCAAACGCTGCGATTGGCAGAAGCAGTTCGCAACTTGTTACACAGCATCCCAGAGCTGTCCCGAAGCGAGCCATCGTCCTGTCCGGCCTGGAATCGGGAGTCGAGCGGTAGACCGGCGGGTGAACTTGATGTATCTTCATGGCAGAGGCTTTGGTTATCTTACGATCATCCGACTGGCATTTGGTGCAGGAGAATTGGGGAGTTATCTTCCTAAGAAGCCGTCTGGGAAAGCGAAGACGGCCCGGTTACCATAGGTTATGACCTTTACAGGGAGGCGTCCGGCCCTCCCGCGGAATAATCGGAAAAATTGTGGTCAAATAAACATCGAGTAGGAGGGGGCGGCTAGCCCCCGTCCTCTCACACCACCGGACATGCGGGTCCGCATCCGGCGGTTCACCAAGCTTGACGAAGAAGAGAATAGCGTTCAGGCCGCTACCTTGTCCTCCGCGAGGTGCCGCCCCGCCTCGTGCCGGAGAAGAGCTCGGCCCTCCTGCGGTCCCCCCTGGCTTCACCACTTCCTCCCGCAGGCAGGCCCCTCTCGGGGAAATCTAGAGTCTTCGACCTTCTCGCGAACTCATCGGTCTCACCTCTGTCTTGATGTTCGGGCCTTCCCCTGGAGTTCATGTCCCCCAGGGTACTATGCCCTCTGCTGACTCCTGCCGGCTCAGCCGCGCCTTTCGACACGGGTTACCAGCTTTGCCTGGCTTATCCGGCAGGCCTCCCCGGGTAAGAGCGTTAACCTTCACCCCGCGCCCGCCCCATATACCCCGCCGTCCTTATGTCTGCCTGGGATTTCGCTGTGTAACGCCAGCTCATCCGAACGGCGTAGCCTCTTATGGGGTTCTTGTTCATCAGGCCGTGGTTTTGCCGCCGGCTTCCTTCGGATTCCACCTCGCGATGGACACCCTTGCCCTTGGCTAGCAGACTCGTGCTGCCTCGCCTGCAGTGGACTTTCACCACCAAGTTAACGCCCATGCCGGGCGCACATTTAAATAAGGCCTCCGGGTTTCGGAGGCCTTATTTGGTGCGCCATGAGGGAGTCGAACCCCCAACCTTCTGATTAAGAGTCAGCTGCTCTACCAGTTGAGCTAATGGCGCAGATATTGCTATTTAACTTTTATTTAATATTTAAATTCCTTTGCGCTCGATTGGCTGGGGCGGAAGGATTCGAACCTTCGCATCCAGGATCCAAAGTCCCGTGCCTTACCACTTGGCTACGCCCCACCGCAGAAATGGGGTGGGTGATGGGACTCGAACCCACGACCCTCAGGGCCACAACCTGATGCTCTAGCCGACTGAGCTACACCCACCATCACGGTAAGTAGCTTAGCAGTTAACATTTTAAACGCTGAAACCCCTCTTGTCAAGAGTTGCACGGCCGCATTTCTCCTAGATTTGTCTCGCCCTCATAGCACTCTCAAAACTCTTCTCCGTATGTCCTGTTAAGCCTCTCCACAACCCCATTGAGCCAACCCGGATATTCCAATCGCTACACATCCCGGAGTGTATTTCCCTCCCGAATTCTAAAATTTAAAGCCTGGCCTAAAGCCGCTTTCGATATGCCTTTAACCCTCGAGAGCCTTTTCACCGATGAGGAGAGAGCGTCAGAAGGAGCTTTTTGCGCCCTGCTCACCAAGAGGAAAACGGCACCACGCCCTCGAATAGAAAACAGGTACCCATCCAGCTACCCTGCTACAAAGCAGAAGACCGCTGCAGGAGGCCGCAGGACGCCATGCCTCCGGCAGTGCCGGCAGAAAAGCTTTTTTGCCGGCACAGCACAACCTTGAAGGTTGCTTCTGCCGCCCTGGACGAAGGAGCACAGGCAAGCGGCCGAATCAAAAGGGATGTCAAAAGGCACCTTCTGGAAAAGCCTAAAGAGCGGTCGGCAGCCCTCTGCGGCAAGTTAACAGGCGGCTCGATTTTCAAGAAAGAGAGCAGAAGAGAAAAAGATACGGAATCCGTTATTAAGAAGAGGTTTTTTATTTTTTTGTCAGATTCGCAAGCGGGAGGCGACCGGCTTGGAAAACAGCGAAAAACCGCCGATAAACCCCTATCTGGCAGTTATCCTGTCGGTAGGGGCCATTTCCTTTGGGTCGATATTTACGAGGCTGGCCAGCGCCCCGCCGCTGGTTATCGCCTTTTACCGCATGGGCTTCACCCTGCTCATCATCGCCCCTTTCGCTCTCTCCCGCTCCGGGCGCGCCGAACTCCGCCGGGTTGCCGGACGCGACCTGGTTGCGGCGTTAACCGCCGGCCTGTTTCTGGCCCTCCACTTCTGGTCATGGATCACTTCACTGGAGTACACATCCATTGCCAGCTCCACGGTGCTTGTTACCATGCAGCCACTCTTCGTAGTGACGCTGGGCTTCCTCTTTCTTAAAGAAAAGTTCGGTCCGAAGACCCTGACCGGAGCGGCCCTGGCCCTGACCGGGAGCGTGCTGGTGGGGATGGGAGACTTCCGGATCGGGGGAGAGGCCCTGCTGGGTGATATCCTGGCCTTTTCGGGAGCCTTTTTTATAGCCTTTTACTTCCTCCTCGGCCGTAACCTGCGGGGGAAGCTCTCTCTCTTCCCCTACGTCTTCCTGGTTTACGGCACGGCGGCGGCCTTTCTTTTGGTCTTCACTCTCTGCGCCCGCATTCCCCTTTATCCCTATCCCCCCCTGGACTGGCTGTGGTTTCTCGCTCTGGCGGTCATCCCCACCATCGGCGGCCACACGGTTTCCAACTGGGCTTTGCGCTATGTCAAAACGATGGTGGTTTCCGTCAGCATCCTGGGGGAACCGGTCGGAGCCAGCATCCTCGCCTACCTGATCTTCGGGGAAATACCCGGCTCACTACAGCTGCTCGGAGGCCTGGTCATTATAAGCGGGATTTATCTCTTTCTCGCTACAGCACGGGATGAAGAGGCGAGAAAATAACGGTCTCAAAATTCGCAAATAAGAAAGGTTTTTCTGAATTTTTGTTGAATTTATCCTTTTTAAAGGTCTTTTTATTTTTGCCTGGAAGGGAGTGATTATTGATAGAGGGAGGGCAAGAATGAATCTGGTATTTAATTACTTTACCGTCTTTAAGGAAAAGGAGGTAAGACGTTGAAGAAGGGATTTATTTTAACATTTTTAGTGGCTTTATGTTCCCTGGCCCTGCTGGTGGCGGGATGCGGCAGCTCCCAGACATCCTCAGAGACCGGGGACACCATAAAGATCGGTTTTCTTGGAGGTAAAACCGGCAACCACGCCCATTACGGTATTGAAACCTTGAAGGGCATGGAAATGGCCGTTGAAGAGATCAATGAAGCAGGTGGGGTCTTAGGGAAAAAGCTGGTAATCGTCGAAGGCGACCACGGCAGCAACATCTCGCAGGCGGTCAGCGTTACTCAGAAGCTGATCACCCAGGGGGTCGTAGCCATCGTCGGTGATCCGACGACGGGGATCACCAAGTCGGTAGCCCCCATCTGCCAGGAAAACAAGATCGTCCTCATGTCCGCCGGCGCCGTGGGGACGGGGGTGCTGGAAATCGGCGACTACATCTTCCGGGACTGCCTCCCCGATGTGGTAGCGGCTCCCGGTATGGTAAAGTACCTGGCCGAGGAGCTGGGCTGGAAGAAGATCGCCCTGGTGACGACCACCGGACTGGACTACAGCGAGTCCCTGACGGAGATCTTCCGCCCCGCACTGGCCAAATACGGGATCGAAATCGTAGCGGAAGAGACGATCATGGAGGGTGACACCAACTTCAGCGCCGTGGTAACCTCCCTTTCTAAAAAAGACTTCGACGGGGTCATCTTCACCGGTTACTATACCGAAGGAGCGCTCTTCTTGAAGGAGATGCGCAAGCAGGGGTTGAAACAGGTAATAGCCGGCGGTGACGGACTGCTGGGCAAGGAGCTGTATGAGCTGGGCGGCGCTGCTGCCGAAGGCAGCATGGTTTACACCGGCTTTGCCGTGGACATGGAGCGAGCCAACGAAAAAACCAAGGCTTTCATCGAGAAATATAAAGCCAGAAACAACAACAAACTCCCGGACATGTTCGCCGCTCAGGGCTACGACGCGGTGATGTGGCTGGCGGACGCCATGAAGGAAGCCAACAGCAGCGATCCCACCAAATTCCGGGATGCGCTTGCCAAAACCAAGAACTGGGAGGGAGTGACCGGCACCATCACCCTGGATGAGAACAGGGAACCCATCAAGAGCCCCGTATACATCCTGGAGGTTAAAAACGGTCAGTTTGTGGTTAAGGCGGCCATCGATGTCAACAGTTGATTCGGGTAGCTCACCACTTAAAGGCCGCCGGGCGGTCGACGCAGGCGGCCGGATTCGAATTTCATCTTTTAGTTCAACGCCCGACGGCCGGTGCTGCCGTTGTCCGGCAGCCACACACTCCGTGTCAGGAGCGGACACAGAGTGAACCAGAATCCTAATTTCAATTTCGGTGCAGGCAGGGGAGCCATTCCCCTTGCCTGTGCTTTAACCTATATTTGGAAGGCGGCTTCTTGAATATGGAACAGGTCCAAACCTTTTTACAGTTACTGCCGCAGCAGCTCATAAACGGCATCACTTTGGGGGCGACCTATGCCCTGATCGCTCTGGGCTACACCATGGTTTACGGGATTATCCAGCTCATCAACTTCGCCCACGGAGAAGTCTATATGATCGGCGCCTTCACCGGCCTCCTCATGGTACTCTATTACAAGGTGAACTTTTTTATCGCCATGCTCTCGGCGATCCTGGTCTGCGTTCCTCTGGCCGTCCTGATCGAAAGGGTGGCCTACCGTCCTCTGCGAGGATCGACGCGCCTTGCCCCGCTGATTTCTGCCCTGGGTGTTTCTCTCTTCCTGCAGACACTGATGACCCTGATTATGGGGCCCAACGCCCAGGGATTCCCGGAGATCGTCAAGGACACCATCTACACCGTGGCCACGGTGAAGTTCTCTCTGGTGCAGATAGTCATCCTGCTGGTCTCCAGCATCCTCATGGTAGCCCTGCACCTGACCGTCAAGTTTACTAAAGTGGGCAAGGCCATGCGGGCGACATCGGAAAGTTACGAAACGGCCAATCTGATGGGGATCAACGTCAACCGGATCATCTCCTTCACCTTCGCCATCGGCGCCGCCCTGGCCGGTGCAGGCGGCGTCCTGGTCGGAATGTACTTCAACTCCGTCCATCCCCTGATGGGGGTTATCGTCGGGCTGAAGTGCTTCTGTGCCGCCGTTCTCGGGGGCATCGGGAGCATCCCCGGAGCCATGCTCGGTGGAATTTTCCTGGGAGTGGCAGAAGTGATGGGGGTAGCGGTGGGATTCGGCACCTACCGCGATGCCATTGCCTTTGCGCTGTTGATCCTGGTGCTTCTGGTAAAACCCACGGGAATCCTGGGACGCCCAATCCAAAGGAAGGTGTAGGCAGATCATGGAAGCAATAACCGGATTTTTCAACGACCCTTACATCAACCAGGTCCTCACCCTCACCGGGGTCTACCTGATCACAGCTCTCGGCCTCCACCTGATCACAGGCATTACCGGCCAGTTTTCCTTCGGACACGCCGGGTTTATGAGCATCGGGGCGTATACGGCTGCCCTGCTGAGCCTTCACCTGCAGACCCCTTTCCTCCTCAACGTGATTCTGGGAGGGCTCGCTGCAGGGCTGGTGGGGCTCCTGCTGGGGTTCCCATCCCTGCGCCTGACCGGCGATTACCTGGGGATCACCACCCTGGGCTTTGCCGAAATCATCAGGATCGTCTTCATCAACCTGAAGATCACCGGGGGTGCCCGCGGGCTCGCCGGAATCCCCAGGAATACCAGTTTGGCCGTGGTGCTGGTGATCGCCGTTCTGTCGATCGCCTGCATGTACAGGATTCACAACTCCCGCTTCGGGCGCGCCCTGATGGCCATCAGAGAGGATGAGCTGGCCGCGGAGGCCATGGGGGTCAACACCCTGCTCTATAAGGTTAAGGCCTTCGCCACAGGCACCTTTTTTGCCGGAATCGGCGGAGGGCTCTATGCCCACCTGATCCAGTACCTGAACCCAGCCGACTTCGGGGTATCCAGGTCCTTCGAACTGTTAAACTTCGTGGTGCTGGGAGGGCTGGGAAGTGTCCCGGGGACGATTCTGGGCACCACGGTGCTCACCCTGGCCCCCGAATTCCTGCGCTTCGTCAAGGAATACCGGATGCTCATCTACAGCGCCCTGATGGTCTGCATGATGATCTTCCGCCCCCACGGGCTGCTGGGCGGCGTTGACTTCAGGAAGCTGCTGCTGGACATCTACCGCCGCAGGCTGGCAAAAGCTGTACGGATTAAGGATGCAGGAGGGGTACGGCAACAATGACCGCACTGCTGGAGCTTAAGGATATCACCATTCAGTTCGGCGGGCTGATGGCCGTCGACCACGTCAGCCTGAGGGTGGAAAAAGGGTGGATCAGCGCCCTCATCGGCCCCAACGGAGCCGGGAAGAGCACCATTTTCAACATGATCACCGGGCTCTACAAGCCGTCAGCAGGGAAGGTCTATTTCCAGGGCCGGGACATCACCGGGCTCAAGCCTTACAGGATCACCGCCCTGGGAATTGCCCGCACCTTTCAGAACATCCGCCTCTTCAAGAATCTCTCCGTACTCGACAACACCCGGATCGGGCGCCACTGCCGCGGGCGCACCGGAATGCTCGGGGCGATCACCCGCCTTCCCGGTGTTAAAAAAGAGGAAAAGGAGATAGAGGAAAGGGCGTGCGAAGCCCTGCGGGCGGTCGACCTGCTGGATAAAAGGGAGGAGTTGGCCAAAAATCTTCCCTACGGAGAGCAGCGCCGCCTGGAGATCGCCCGGGCGCTGGCAGCGGACCCAGTCCTCCTGCTCCTGGACGAACCGGCGGCCGGGATGAACCCCCAGGAAAAACAAACTCTGATGGAGGTGGTACAGAACATCAGAGACATGGGGATCACCATCATGCTCGTGGAGCACGACATGAGCTTCGTCATGAACATCTCCGATCACGTGGACGTCCTCAACTACGGACAGAAGATCGCCTCAGGAACACCTCAAGAGGTACAGCACAACCCGGACGTCATTGAGGCCTATCTGGGTAAGGAGGTGGGCTAAAAGGCCGGCTTTGACCACCCCTCACCCTTTGACCACCCCGATGGTGACAAGCTTCAGAACCGGGCGCACCAAGTCGCGTTCCTGCTCCAGCACAGAATCGATGTCCTTGTAGGCCATCCGGCACTCCTCAGCGACATCCCCTTTTTTATGCTTCCCCAGGGTGACCCCTCTTTGCTTGAGGTCTTCAATGACCTGCTGGACCGGGTAGGTCTCCTTGGCCTTCTTCCGGGAGCAGAGCCTTCCCGCCCCGTGGGAGCAGGAACAAAAGCTCTCCGGGTTTCCCAACCCCTCAACGACGTAGGAAGAGCTCCCCATCGCTCCGGGGATCACTCCCATCTCTCCCCGTCCGGCACGGATCGCCCCCTTGCGGTGCACCCAGAGATCCTTCCCGTAGTGGCGCTCACGGGAGGCATAGTTGTGATGGCAGTTCACCGGGGGCTCCAGCGATACCTCCTGGATCCCGGCATACCTGCTCAGGTAGTCGCTGAAGATCTCCTGCACCCGCTTCATGATGAGAGAGCGGTTCTCCTTCGCAAAATCCTGAGCCAGCTGCATCCAGGCCAGGTACTGACGCCCCTCCCTGGAGTCAACGGGGAGGTAGGCCAGATCGTAAGAAGGGGGGATCGGCGATCCCATCCGGGCATTGAGGTTCCTGGCCACCTTATTGAAGTGGTTGCAGATCTTGTAGCCGAAGTTCCTGCTGCCCGAGTGCACCATCAGTCCGGCCCGGCCGTGCTCGTCCTCCTGGATCTCGATAAAGTGGTTCCCCCCTCCAAGAGTGCCCACCTGGTAATAGCCGGAATCGATCTCCGGCTCCAGCTCCGGCACCATGAGGTCCCCGGAAAGGTAGTCACCGACGCGGTCGAGGACGGAGCAGGGCATCTTCCTCTTGTGGTGGGCGAACCCAGTAGGAACGGCGCGCAAGATCTCCTCGACAACGGCCTGGATCAGCTTCCCCCTACCGCCGGTATCCACCTCTTTAAGGATGGATGCGGGGACACCGGTCCTCACGAAGCAGATCCCGCAGCCGATGTCCACCCCCACGGCATTGGGGATAATCACCCCCTCGGTAGCGATGACCCCCCCGATGGGCATCCCGTACCCCTCATGGCAGTCGGGCATCAGGGCCGGCCACTTATAGACGAAGGGCAAATTGGAGAGGTTGACCGCCTGCTGCAGGCACCCCTCATCCACCTGGCTCAGATCCTCCAGCCAGATTTTGATGGGTTTTTGCTGTTTGCCCGGATCGTAGTGAACAAACAAGAGAGTTCCCCCCTGTTTGCCATATTATGTGCCGTACCCTCCGCTTCCATCCCGGAAGATGCCCAAACGCCACGGACCAAAGAACAGCCGTCCCCGGTTGTCGCCGCTACACCTTTTACGGAGTCGCAGGGATGACAGGTAGGGGCACAGCACAGGCGCCCCTTTGGATCCCGTCGGCGGGAAATTGTGACGGTAATGAATCCCAGAGATAAGCTTAAACCAGCCTCTTGCCGGCTTCGAAGGCCCTCACGTTGATCTCCCGGTACTGCGGCTTCACCGAGCGGGCGATAACCTCCGGCCAGTCGACGACGCCCTCCAGGCCGGCCAGTTTCACCAGGCCGCCCAACAGGACGATATTCATCACCCTGATATTCCCCAGCTTTTCCGCCTCCCGATCGGCGTCTACCAGATAAAGGGATACCGGATAGGCCTTCAGGCGATCGACCAGATCCTCCGGGTAGGCAACAGACCCGGTCAGGACCGGCAGGGAGGGGATCTTCTTCAAATTCACCAGCAGGGTGCCGTTTCTTTTTAAAAAGTGGACGTAGCGCAGGGCCTCCAGCCTCTCCATGCTCACCAGAATATCAACGGCACCCGCTCCCACCAGGGGGGAGTAAACCTTAGTGCCGAAACTGAGCTGGGTGACGACGCTTCCCCCCCGCTGGGCCATTCCGTGCACCTCGGAGCTCTTCACATCATAACCGGCGGCAATCAAGCCTCCTGCCAGCACCCTGGTGGCCAGAATGATCCCCTGGCCGCCGACGCCGGCAAACATGATCCTTCTCGTGTCCCGTCCCATTACCGCATCCCCTCCTCATCCCTGGTTTTGATGGCATCGTGCTTGCAGACCTGTTCGCAGACACCGCACCCGGCACAGCTGAGGGGATCGATGGACGGGAACCCCTCTTCGTCCAGGGAAATGGCCGGACACCCCAGGCGCAGGCAGCTCTTGCACTTCTTGCAGGAATCCACCGCAACCTCCCGGCAGCTGCCTTTCCGGACACCCCTGATCAGCCAGCAGGGAGCCTTGATCACAATGGCCACACTGTCCGCAGAGGTTTTGGCATCCCTGATGGCCTCCCGGATCCCCCTCAGGTCGTAGGCATTGACGGTTAGCACCCGGTCGAAGCCCACCGCCCGGAAGATGCGCTCCGGTTCCTGAACGAAGACCGATTCCCCGCTCAGGTTGCGGCCGGTCCCCGGGTTCTCCTGATGCCCGGTCATGGCCGTTATCCGGTTATCCAGAACAACCGGGACGATTGCCCTCTTGTTGAATATGGCGTCTACGGCTCCGGTGATCCCGGAATGATAAAAGGTGGAATCCCCCAAAACCCCGAATACCTTCTCCCCTTCGGGGCAGTTCATGCTCAGACCGAGGGCGATGGAAAAACCGCCCCCCATACAGGCGGAAACGTCGATGCCGTCCAGTGGCGGCGCGGCACCCAGGGTATAACAGCCGATGTCCCCGACCACCATCACCTTTTCCTTCTTGGCCAGGTAAAAGAAGGCCCTGTGGGGGCAGCCGGCGCAGAGGATGGGCGGGCGTGCCGGAACGCCGGGGGCGGGTTCTGTCGCTGCAGGATCCAGGGGTTCAACCGGTTCCAGCCCGGCTGCGGAGAGGGAGGCGGCCACCAGCTGGGGGTTCAGCTCAAAGAACGGAGAGATGTACTTCTTGCCTTCGCAGCTAACCCCGAGGGCGCGGACGCTCTCCTCCAGATAAGGGTCGAGCTCCTCCACAACATAAACCCTTTTCACCCTGCGGGCAAACTCCAGGATCACCTCCCGGTCAAGGGGGTAGACGAGCCCCAGTTTGAGGACGGAGTACCTGTCCCCGTAAGCCTCCTTGACGTAGTTGTAAGAAGCGCCTGAGGTGATGATCCCCACTTCAGAGCCGGTGATCTCCATGACGTTGACGGAACGGGCGTCCTGATCCCGTAAGAGGCTGGCAAGGTTTTTCTCCAATACCAGCCGCCTCTGGCGGGCATGGGCCGGCAGAACCACAAATTTCGGAACATTGCGCTCATAGGGCCGCTGTGCCCTCCGGTATTCCATCTCCGGATCGATATCCACAAGCCCCCGGGAGTGGCTGACCCGCGTCACCAGGCGCAGGAGAAAGGGCACGTCATAGCGCTCGCTCAACTCAAAGGCCAACCTGGCAAAGTGGAGGCACTCCCGGCTGTCGCCCGGCTCCAGCATGGGAACCTTGGCATGCAGGGCATACCACCTGTTGTCCTGTTCGTTTTGAGAGCTGTGCATCCCCGGGTCATCGGCAACGGCGATCACCAGGCCGCCGTTGACACCCATGTAGGCTATCGTAAAGAGGGGGTCTGCGGCCACATTGAGACCAACGTGCTTCATGGTCACCAGGGCGCGCCAGCCGCTGACGCAGGCCCCGTACGCCTCTTCCAGGGCTACCTTTTCATTGACCGTCCAGGCCACCTCGGGCCCCTTGATTTCCGCCAGGGCTTCCACGATCTCCGTGCTGGGAGTCCCCGGATAGCCGATTCCCAGGCCGACACCCGCCTCCCAGGCACCCCGGGCGACGGCTTCATTTCCCGATAAAATCACCTTCTGCTGCAACTCACTACTTCCCTCCTTATTTCCTGCCTCATCAATAACCAATTCTCCATCGAAGAGGCGGAATCCTTTAACCCGCTTTGTGAATGTGCTCCCGCCTCTACCTTAAAGCTCCGCCCCCCGTAGCATTTGTTAAGTATGCTTTAACAGCGGCCGGCCAGGGTAACCGGTATCTTCCCCCTAAATGAATCAAGACCCGGACTTACCCGTCCGGGTCCTGAGAGGAAAACCAATCGTTTTTCTTACCCTTCGCCCCCCTCGGGCACTTTAGAGAAGAAGGGTAACTCCCAAAGGATCAGACCTCTCTCCGGTCGAAGACCCTCTTCGTCTTCTTCTCACTTCTGGGGAGGCTGCCGCAGGGAACGATCTCGACGTCGGCCTGGATCCCGATCACCCTCTTGATGTTCCTCCTGCAGGCTGCCGCCGTTTCTACCGGGTCCGCCCCCGGCTCCCCCTCCACCCGGATGAGGATGGCATCCTTCCCGTTCCGGCGGGAAAGAATCACCTGGTACTCGCTACTTGCTCCCGGGGTGAGTTTTAAGGCGTCATCAATCTGCCCGGGGAAGACCAGCACCCCTTTGACCTTGAAGGACTCGTCGCTGCGCCCCAGGATCCGGTCGATCATGGGGTAGGGGCTGCCGCAGGGGCAGGCCTCCGGGAGGATGCGGGTGATATCCCTGGTGCGGTAACGCACCAACGGCATCCCTTCTTTAGTCAGGGTAGTGATGACCAGTTCGCCTTCCCTACCGGGGGGGAGGACCTCCCCGGTATCCGGGTCGATGATCTCAAAGTAAAGGCAATCGCTCCAGTAGTGAATACCGGCGTGGCAGGGGCAGTCGATGCCGATGCCGGGGCCGTAGATCTCGGTTAACCCGTAAATATCGAAGATATCGATGTTCAGGATGGATGAAATGCGCTGCCGCATCTTCTCCCCCCAGCGCTCCGAACCGAAGATGCCGATCCGCAGAGAGATGCGGTCCCTTAAACCCCTTTTGGCGATCTCCTCTGCCAGCAGGAGCCCGTAAGATGCCGTGCCGATGATGACCGTGGACTTCAGGTCCACCATCATCTCCAGCTGCTTCTCGGTGTTCCCCGGCCCCATGGGAATGGCCATCGCCCCGAGCCTCTCCGTACCTGCCTGAAAGCCGATCCCGGCAGTCCAGAGCCCGTAGCCCGGGGTTATCTGAACGCGGTCGCGCCTTCCCACACCAGCATAGCGCAGACAGCGGGCCATCAACTCGGCAAAGGTATCCACATCATTTCTCGTATAGGGGATGATGATGGGCTTGCCGGTGGTACCTGATGAGGCGTGGATCCTGACGATCTCCTCCTCGTCGGCCGACCGCAGGTACTCGATGGGGTACTGACGCAGCTCCTGCTTCACCGTAAAGGGTACACGGGCAAAATCCTCCGGGGTGCGAATGTCCTCCGGCCTGATCCCCGCCGCCGACAGCTTATCCCTGTAAAAGCTGCTCTTGTCGTAGACGAGCTCCAGCACCTTCCGCAGGGCCGGAAACTGGGAGTTCTGGAGCTTCTCAAAATCGATCAGAGTACGTTCCGTTAGACTTTTGGCCATCCTGACACCGGACCGAACTGCGGCCGGCCCGGGCACCTCCTCTCCCCTGACAAAATAAAACCGGGCCTGCAAAGCCCGGCTCATCCGTCCGCTGAAACTCCACTCGAAGCTTTGCTCAGCTCTCCTCAACTGCTCTCCCCTCGTCTCAAGCTGCGCTGTTCATTTTTTTCCTTTATAGCATGAACCAGGCTTTCCTGTCAATGGGTTTCCCTACATGATCAGGTAATAACAGGATTCGACCTCCTCCTGCCCGGCTTTTGCCAGGCTTGCACGCAGCTGAGACAGCGTCTTGGAGTCGAATTGCTCCGGGTAGTAGCCGAGAACCCTGCGACAAACGGCCACGGTGGCCTGGGATTCCCCGTGTTCTCTCACAAAATCCACGATCCTGCCGATCATTTCGTTCCGGTTCATCTCCGCGTTCATAGCTGTACCCCCTTAAACTCTCTTATTTTGTGCTTATTTTGCGCGGGAAACCTCTTTCTTATCTGCCCCGGAGCAGCTCCGCCCCCTTAACGGCAACCGGCCTCTCAAAATCCCCTTCTATTACCGGAGTTCGACAGTACCGAGGCATTCAGAGCGAAATTTTTGAAGAGCGATCCTTTAATATCAAGGGTTAGCGGGTTTGGGAGTGGAGAAAAAGCGAAAAATGCATAGGCACACGTTTTGTGTTATATCTCTTGTTGTATGGATGGTATGTGTGGTATAATGTGGGCATGTACATCCGAACCATCCAGCGCAAGAACAAAGACGGCTCCGTCGTCCGCTACATCCAGCTTGCCCATAATCAATGGGACCCCCAGGCCAGGTGCGCCAAGGCCAAAGTGCTCTTCAACTTCGGGCGTGAAGAGGAGGTCGACCGGGAGGCATTAAAGCGTCTAGTAAAGAGCATCAACCGGTTCCTGGGGCCCGGGGAGACCCTGCGTTATGAAGCGGAAACAGGTGCAGCACCCCTCAAATTTATCACCAGCCGTCCACTGGGAGGAGCCTGGGTCCTGGACAGGCTCTGGGAAGAGCTGGGGATCAAAGGCGTACTTGAAACCCTGCTCAAGAAGCGGCAGTACAAGACCCCGGTAGAAAGAGCCATCTTTGCCATGGCAGCGAACCGCGCCCTTGATCCCATGTCCAAGCGCGGAGTGGAAGAATGGGTGAAAGAGGACGCCGTGATCCCGGGCGTAGAGGAAATACCCCTGCAGCAGCTCTACCGGGCGATGGACTTTCTTCTGGAGAACGAAGCCGAACTGCAGAAGCAGGTTTATTACTCCGTGGCCAACCTGCTCAACCTGGAAGTAGACATCCTTTACTTCGACACCACCTCCACCTACTTTGAGATCGAGGACGAAGATGAGGATGGCGGACTGCGGCGCCGGGGGCACTCCAAGGACCACCGGCCGGATCTGCCGCAGGCCGTGATCGGCCTGGCCGTCACCAGGGACGGCATCCCGGTGCGCTGCTGGGTGTGGCCGGGCAACACCGCCGACATCTCTGTGGTCGAACAGGTAAAGAAGGACCTCATAGGCTGGAAGCTGGGCCGGGTCATCACCGTGCTGGACCGGGGGTTCAACTCCGAAGACAACCTGCGCTGCCTGCAGCGGGCGGGAGGTCACTACATAGCCGGGGAGAAGCTGCGCAGCGGCAAGGAAAATACCGTGCAAGCCTTAAAGCGGGGAGGCCGCTACCAGACGGTGCGGGACAACCTGGAAGTCAAGGAGATCGTCGTCGGAAACGGCGAGGCCAGGGAGCGCTACATCCTGGTGCGCAACCCCGAAGAGGCTGCCCGGGACAAAGCCAGGCGGGAAAAAATTATCAAGGAACTGGAGGAACAGCTTCCCCATATTAAGACACATGCCAAAGCAGTCTGCGAACTCATGGCCCATCCGGTCTACGGCCGCTACCTGAAGCTGGACTCCCGCAGCCTGCCGAAGATCGACCGGGCCAAGATCAGGGAAGAAGAAAAACTCGACGGCAAATACCTGCTGCGCACCTCGGACGACACCCTCTCCGCCGAAGATGTCGCCCTGGGCTACAAACAGCTGCTGCTGGTGGAAGACGCCTTTCGTACCCTTAAGTCCCGGTTGGAGCTGCGCCCGGTCTACCACCGCCTGGAAGACCGCATCCGCTCCCATGTGCTCCTCTGCTGGCTGGCGCTCTTGCTGATCAGGATTGCCGAGAACAGAACGGGGCAAACCTGGTGCAGCCTCAGGGCCACCCTGCAGAGAATGCAGCTGGGAGAGTTCAGCGGAACAGCCGGTCAGGTACGGCAGCGGACCGAAACCACCCCTGCTCAGAAGCAGATATTCAAGGCGTTAGCCGTCAAAGAACCGCCACTTCTCTTCTCCATTAACCCCACAGCTAAGAAAAACGCCTAGTAACACACCTTTAAAAACATATTCACTGAATTCTGTGTCCCATGCGGCTTCCGGCCTTCTGTTTGTCTATGGACTGTCGAACTCCGGATTAATTTTTCCTAGATTTTAAAGGTATTGGCCCGGAAAATCGTTAAAGCCTGCACCGTAACGGGCTCCTGTTTCCTTTTGGAAACGGAGCGGTTGAGGCTGGTGGTGGACTGCGGATTGTTCCAGGGGAACCGGGAACTGCGCCTCCCCAACTACCGCAACCCCCTGGTGCCGCTCAATACCATCGATCCGCAGAATGCGAGGATAAGGAACTGCAGGAGCTCGAGCTGGCCGTGCAAGAAAGGAAGGAGAGGATCACCCTGCCCCAATAGACAAGGAACAAACGGGGGCTTTGATGCAGTGGACTTTGATGCAGCGGAGAAGAATATATAAGGTGATGGGGAGCTATGAAAGCTCCCCATCACCTTTTAAGCCGCCTCCGCCGGGGTTACCACCTGTCGCGGGATCCTCCCGCAGTCCCCTGTTGACAGGGATAACCCTGGTGCGGCTCAATTCCCGGATATTCCTGGCCCCGGCGCAGAACATCGCCACAACCAGTTCCCTTCTCAGCCGCTCAACGAGCGCAGCCAGTTCCTCGACTCCGGCCGCCGCAGCTCTCAAGAAAGGCAGTCCGATACCGGCCAGCGAGGCCCCCATGGCAATGGATTTGGCGATATCGATGCCGCTCCGGATGCCACCGCTGGCAATAACCGGAACCTGCACCAGGTGTCGGTTCTTCCTGTACTCATGGAGCAAATGGGCGGTCGGCAATCCCCAGGAAACAAAGGCAGCGGCCAGTTGTTTCCCTTCTTCAGACTGCGCCCTGCGGGCCTCGATCAGCGGCCAGCAGGTTCCTCCCGATCCGGCAATGTCAACAGCGTAAACACCAATCGCCGCCAGCTTCCGGGCAACCTCCGCGGAGATGCCGAAACCCACCTCTTTGACGATCACCGGCACGGACAGCGACTTGACGACCTCCTCTATTTTGGGGAGAAGGTTTCCAAAATCCGTGTTCCCCTCCTGCTGCAGGCATTCGTGAAGGGGATTCAAATGGAGGACCAGGGCATCGGCTTCCAGCATGTCCACCGCTTTCTGGCAATGCCCGGCATTGAGGCCGTAGTTCAACTGAACCGCCCCGAGATTGGCGAGCAGAGGCACATCGGGAGCGGATTTTCTGATGCCAAAATAATTCTCACAGGAGGCGTGTTCCAGAGCGATGCGCTGGGAGCCCACACTAAGGGCCAACTTCTTTTCCTGGGCGATCTCCGCCAGGGCCTTAACGATCGGAAAGGTATCCTCGGTGCCTCCGGTAATGGGAGAGATGAGCAGGGGCATGGAAATGGTTTTGTTGAGAAATACTCCCGAGGTGTCGATTTCCGAGAGGGCAATCTCCGGAAGGGCACAATGCTCAAGCTGAAAATCATCAAAACCGGAGCCTGGAAAGCGGTATTCTACGTCCTCTCGGAGAGCAATTTCTACATGCTGGCTTTTACGCCTGGCAATGATCTTTTCCACATCTTTTGAACCGTTCAAGGTCAACACCCCGGGAGAATTTTTTTAAAATCTCACGCCTCAGCGGCGTCTTCTGCGTCAAAACTCAATCCCTTTTTAACCTCGTAATAGCAATCGCACAGTCGGGGCAGACCTGCTCACAGATGCGGCAGGCCTTACAGAGTTCGGCAGTGGGAGCAACCGTCGGCGTCCCGTACACACCCAGGTTATGCGACCACTCCAGGGCGCGCTCAGGGCACTTTTCCCTGCAGAGGCCGCACCCCTTACAGAGCCCCGCAAAGATGGTAAACAACGCCTTTCCCTTGCCTACTTCGGTGCTGAAAGCCTTATGCGAGTAGCCGGCCGCTGTCTGCTGCTCCATTTATTGCACCCCCATTTCCGCCACCATGGCGACACCCTTCTCCAGGGCGCGGAAGTTGAGCTCCCGGAGGTCGGGGTCTTTTTCGAACTTGTAACCGAGCCTGTTCTCGATGGCCTCTTTGGCCTTCTCCACCGTGGTTACTCCCGTTGCTCCGATGACGGCGCCCATGATCAGGACGTTAAACACCCGCGGGTGCAGTTCCTTGTTGGCGGTCTCCAGAGCGGGGATCACCAGGATCTTCCTGGCATTTTGGGGGAGGTCGTTCTCTACGCCTTGGATGCTGGAATCATAGACAAAGAGAGTCGAGGGGCCGGAATGCATCCTGATCCGGCGCACCGCCCGATCGCTGAGGGCGATGACGATATCCCCGGTCTTGAACTTGGGCGCACCGATCCTCTCATCTCCGATCTGGACATAGGCGATGGAGACGCCACCCCTCTGCTCGACTCCAAAGTTGGGGATATAGAGGATCTCTTTGCCTTCCAGAGCGGCGGCATCCGTGAGGATCTGGGCTACCGACTGCACACCCTGACCGCCTTCCCCGGCAAGGACGATCTTGACTGTCTTACCCATCTCTTACTCCTCCCTCCCGCCGGTGACCCGGAATTCGCCGGTAGGGAAATACCGGGGCATGACGTTTTCCACGAAGTCCCAGGTCTTCTCAGCATTGGTGCGCCAGTTGGTGGGGCAGGTGGAGAGGGCCTCGACGAAGGAGAAACCTCTGCCGGTCATCTGGTTCACCAGGGCCTTCATGATGTATTTCTTCAGCTGGCGGAACCTGGCGATGGTCCCCCTGGCGACATACGCCCCCTCATGGGAAATGGCCGCCACCATCTCGGGGCCGAGCATCGGGTAGCCGGCATCCTTGATATCCCGCCCGTAGGGAGTGGTCTCCGTCTTCTGATCGGGCATGGTGGTAGGTGCCATCTGTCCACCGGTCATGGCGTAGACGGTGTTGTTGACCAGGATCACCGTTATCAGATCATTCCGGTTGGCGGCGTTGACCAGGTGCTGGGAACCGATGGCGTAGCCGCCTCCGTCCCCCATGTAGGCGATGGTGATAAGCTCCGGATTGGCCCGCTTGATCCCGACCATAACGGGTGTTGTTCTCCCGTGATGGGTCTGGACGGTATCGACATTGAAAAAGTCCCAGGACAAAAGGGAGCATCCGATATCGCATCCAAACACCACCCGGTCCTGGATCCCCAGCTCGTCTATTGCCTCACCGAGCGCTTTGAGAACCAGCCCGTGGCCGCATCCGGGGCAGAACTTGTGGGGCTTGGATGCCCGGTTCCAGCTTTTAGGCATCTTAGGCTCTACGATCAGCTTCTCCGTTACCTGCACTCCTAGTCGCACTCCTTTCCGCTCAAGAGCACAACGGCAAGCTCGCCGATTTCCTCGGGAGTCAGGCCGACACCGGGCTTGAGCAGGGTCTTGATGGGCACATCCATGCCGTAGAGGTTATCCCGGACGATTTTCAGGAGCTGGCCGTAGGCAGATTCCACAACCAACAGCTGCTTCGCCTGGGCGGCCGCCTGACGCAGCTGCTCTTTAGGAAAAGGCCTTAAAGTAATCGGCCGGAAGTAGCCGATTTTCTTGCCCTCTGCAGCCATTTCTTGAACTGCCATGGCGGCGGAACGGAAGACAACGCCGTGGGCTATGACCAGCAGATCGGCACCGTCGGTATTAAAGGTGTCATATTCCATTATCTCAGGAGCGGCTTTTTCATACTCCTCTATATCCCGTTCCAGGACCTCCAGCAGCTCCTCCTCGACGTTGTAGGTGTTGCGGAGATGGGCCGGGGGCCTGTCCACCCCGGGGGTCCCGGATCGGCCGAGAAAGGGTTCCGTAGGAACCATCTCTATGCCGCGGGCGACGGGATCGTAGATATACAACGATTCCCTCATCTTGGCCTGGTAGCCGTCGGAAAGCACGAATGTGGGAAAACGGTACTTCCAGGCCGTGTTGAAGGCCTTAATCGTGTAGTCATAAAGCTCCTGGTGCGACGATGTTGAATAGACAACCCGCAGCCCCTCCCCGTTGCCGCCGTAGCAGGTGAGGGTAACCTCCTGCTGGGAGTAGATCACCGTAGCGGTGGATGGGCCACCGCGCTGCTGAATGACAACGACTGTAGGGATGCGCATGGCTTCCGCCATCGACATCGGTTCCTGCATCAGCACGTTCCCCGGCCCGGCGGTGGCGGTGAAGGCGCGCTTGCCCGAGAGCACACCGCCAATCGTGGTGAACCCGGCAGACAGCTCGTCCTCAGTCTGCAGAAACTTCCTCTTGTAGCGCGGGGCGAGCCTCGTCCAGTACTGCATGATCTCGTTTTGCGGGGTGATCGGGTAGCCGTACATGATCTCGGCTCCGGCGGCCAGGGCAGCCCAGGCCACCGCCTCGTTCCCGGTCATAAAGACCTTGCGCTCCCCTTCGACAGGTTTGGAATCCATAAAGAATCCACCTCTTTGTACTTGGAATAGAGAAGAACAACAAGGGTCAGATAGAGCTTTTTAATTCATGCAACCTGCACTCACTGCGGTGCTCCATCCGAAATCTATCACAGTCCCTGTTCGGACTTGATTTCCACCAATTCACCCCAGCGCCGCGTGTAGTTGTTGGGTATCTCCAGAAGATCCAGAATCCTGCTTACGAGATGCATGACCAGATCATCAATGGTTTGCGGCCTGTTATAGAAAGCCGGCACCGGGGGAACAATGATCGCGCCGGCCCTGGTCAGCTTGAGCAGGTTCTCAAGATGGATCTCGTTCAACGGGGTCTCCCTGGCTACGAGGATAAGGCGGCGCCGCTCCTTCAAAATGACATCGGCAGCCCGGGCCACCAGGTTATCCGTATAGCCGTGCGCAACGGCGGCGACGGTTTTCATACTGCAGGGGACGATCACCATTCCGGAAACAGGAAAGGAACCGCTTGCAATGCGTGCTCCGACATCCTCCACATCATAGCAGTAGTCGGCCATCTTCATAACCTGCTCCGGTTGATAAGGCGTTTCCAGGGATATCGTCTTCTCGGCCCAGCGGCTCATAACGAGATGGGTCTCCACCCCTTCGCTATCGCGCAGAGCCTCGAGCGTTCTGATCCCGTAGATCGCTCCGGTAGCGCCGGTTATGGCAACGATCAACCTTTTTTTTGCCATCTCGCCTCTCCTTTTGAAAGTGATATCTTTTGCCCACCCATTGATACCGGCATACTATGATTTTGCCCCGGCACCATCCACCCTCTCCGGCAATTGCTCTTTCTTATTCTGAGAGGAAAGGACGATGCCGATGAGCACGAAAAAACACCCGATCAACTGATAATAGTGAATCTCTTCCCGGAGGAACAGAGCCGCGATAACCATGGCGAAAACAGGTATCAGGTTGTAGAAAATTGCGGCAACGGCAACTCCGAGACGGTGGATCCCCGTGTACCACCAGATTAAAGCGATAACAGAAGCAAACAGTCCGAGATACAGCATCCCTGAAACCACAGGCCAGGTTAAAGCGGCAAAATTATAGTCCCTCAATTCCAGAGCAGCGGCAATCAGACAAAATGGCAGCGCCGCCAGCGTGCTGTAAGCAACGGTTTCCATCGGGCCTGTTGTTTGCATCACCTTTTTCCCGTAAACCGAAAAAAACGCCCAGATAACGGTATCCGCCAGGACGATCAGGTCTCCATTGTTGAACGACAGATTAACGATGTTTGCCCAGGAGCCGTGACTGGCTATCAAAAAAATGCCGGCTAAGGATATCAAAGCTCCCAGATACTGTTGCATAGAAACCTTTTCGCTCAGCATAAGAACGCCCATAAATATCGTCACAATCGGGCAAAAAGCATTGATAATTGTGGCATTAACGGCGCTGGTGTAGCGCAAACTGGTATAGATAAGGCTGTTGAACAAAAACACACCGGTTAAGCCTAAAATCAAAAACTGCACAAAACTACCTGCAGGAGGGAGCTTCCTGCGCCTGGACAGCAGCCAGCCGCCCAAAATTATGGACGCCAGCAAGGCACGGCAGGCCATTATGGTAAACGGGGGTACGGATGCCGCCAGGGCCTTTCCGATAATAAAGTTTGTACTCCAGATAAGGGATACACCCAACAGCATGAGATAGGCACCAAGCACGAGTAGCTCCCCTTTACCTCTGTTATTAGTTAAGTTACTCAGCTAGTGAGAATTTACCATCTGCGCCCTCAAAAACTCGAATCGACTTGGGCCTGGCTAGATCTCGCTGATCATGTACATCCAAAAGCCGGCGCCACGAGTGTACCCCCTAAAACAGATATTATTGTACCTCAAATTCAAAGCAGGTTGCTAATAGCATCCCTACTGCACCATCGACATCTTCGGCAGCCAGAGGTACAGCTGCGGGAAGTATGTGATGATGATCAAGGCTATAATAAACACGACAAAGAAGGGCGGGACCGCCCTGGCAATATCCTCCAAACGCCTCTTGAAAATACTTTGGATTACATACAAATTCAAGCCGAACGGCGGCGTGAACATACCGATGGCCAGGTTCACCGTAAAGACGATCCCGAGATGCAGGAGATCGATCCCCAGTGAAGCCGCTACCGGTGCCACGACAGGCGCCAGGACCAGCACTGCCGACGTGGGATCGAAAAAGCAGCCGACGATTATCAAAATAACGTTCAGAAGCATCAGGAACATAAGCGGGCTCAGCCCGTTTAAGGCCTGCTTCAGCATCTCCGGCACCTGGGCCATCGCCAGCGCCTGGGAGAAGACCGTGCTGGCAGCTATCAGAATAAAGATCTGCCCGGTTAGTTTGGTTGTGTCCTTGATACATTCCTTTATCACAGGAGGTTTCAGCTCCTTGTAAAAGAGGAACGGCAGCAGGAAAGCGTAAACTGCCGAGACCGCTCCCGCCTCGGTCGGGGTAAATGCCCCTTTGTAGATCCCGCCCAGCACGATAACGGGGAGTATCAACACCGGCAGTCCCTTTAATGTCATTTTGGCAGCGTATTTGAGATCAAACTTGACATCTTGACCTGCGGGCTTGCTCACAAACCAGATGTAACTGCACAGGCAGACGCCGATAATGATAGCGGGCACCACCCCGGCCAGAAACAGGGCTCCGATGGAGGCATTGGTTGCCGTCGCGAACAGGATCATATTAATGCTCGGCGGCATGACGATGGCCAGGGCGCCTGCAGAGGCGAACATACCAAGCGCGAACTTTTCGCTGTTGCTCTTCGAAACAACAGGAAACATAACCCTTCCTATAGTACCCGCAGCCGCCGGAGCCGAACCGGACATGGCACCGAAAAGCTCGTTGGCAAGAATGGCGGCGATCGGAATCCCGCCCCTTACCTTAACCAGCCAGGGCGTAAAACTCTTCACCAGCCTGTCCGCAAAAGAACTCTTTTCCATGAAGGACCCGGCCAACAGGAAAAAGGGGACCGCCGTCAAAGTGAACTTGGCGACACCGTCGTACAGCCCTGTGATGACCATATCGATCGGGATCTGCTGCACTATCAGCAGGATGTACAGCCCGGCTCCCAGAAGACCGACATAAATGGGCAGGCCCATAACAATGCAGATTATGAGGATGGCTATACCCCAGAACATGTGCCCTCATCCTCCTTCATCCCGACGACCTCCGCTGCAGGGGCATCAGTGATGGGATGCACCAGTCTCGCCATTATCATGCAGGCGAGCGCCAGAGGGATGACCAGGTAGGCGATCCACAAGGGGAAACCGATCGCTTGGGTGGTCATATTTAATTCCCCGTTGCGCATCACGATGACCATT
This sequence comes from Thermacetogenium phaeum DSM 12270, assembly GCF_000305935.1. Classification (NCBI taxonomy): domain Bacteria; kingdom Bacillati; phylum Bacillota; class Clostridia; order Thermoanaerobacterales; family Thermoanaerobacteraceae; genus Thermacetogenium; species Thermacetogenium phaeum. The sequence goes on from NC_018870.1 coordinate 2,415,174, forward strand.
CCGGCGTAGAGGAGATACCCGCTCAGAAAAACGGTTACCGCACACCTCAACACGTCAACGGCACGTCTGACCTTTTCCCCCAATGCCCGGTATAGGGCGGTCATCGCCAGCTGTTCATTGTCATTTTCCAGCAGCCCCTGGGAGAGATAGACCATCCAGACCAGGGCCAAAACGCTGACCTCTTCCCCCCAGACGAAAGGCCTGCTGAAGACATAGCGGGCGACAACATTAATAAAAGCGCTTGCGGTACATACCAGCAGTAAGACGCCAGAAATGCTATCCAGGCATGTTAATATCCTTCGGAGATGCTTTCGCAGCTGGACCACAGATTTCTTCGCTCCTTTAAAGTAAATTGCCATCCGCTGACTGCCTGCGGGGTGGCCGGCTTTGGAGACCGGCCACCCCGCGGCTGAAATTAACTACCTATCGCTTTCTTGAGACTCTCATAGATCGGTTTGGCGTCCGGGTTATCCTTCAAAAACGTCTCGTGGACCACCTTGCTTGCTTCTTCAAGCTGGGCTCTCAGCTGGGGAGAGGCTTCGATTACCTGCACTCCTGCCGCCTTCATATCATCGAGGGCTTTCTGCTGCAGCTCCCTGGCAAACTTCTCAGCATTGGGCTGGATTTCCTTGGCGCTCTCCAGGATGATCTCCCTTAAGTCGGAGGGAAGCCCTTCAAGCCACTTCTTGTTCATCATAAATATTGTAACCTCGGCACCTTTCGGTTCGTAAAAGATGTATTTGGCCACTTCGTAGTATTTCCCCATCCAGAAGAACTGTGGAGCGCTTTCCAATCCGTCAATAGCTCCCTGCTGCAGTGCCGTGTACAATTCCGGCACATCCATCGGAACCCCGGTACCACCCCAGCTGTTGATTTCATCGATCAGCACCTTTGCTCCCATGATGCGGACCTTTTTCCCTTTAAACGAATCCATGCTGTCGACGGGGAATTTCAGGAGTAAAACGCGGTCACCGTAGGAGTAAAAACTGGCGGCCACCAGACCGCGTTCCTCCAGGTAACTGCGCAAATCATCGCCTGCCGGCCCGTTGAGCATTTCCGTCGCCGTCCAGACGTCGGGGAAAAAGTAGGGCAGGTCGACGACAGTCAAAACATCACAAAAGCCTCCCAGGAAAGCCGTGGGTTCCAACAGACCGTGAATGGTCCCGGCCTGCAGCCCCTGCAGCATCTGGGCGTTGCTTCCCAACTGACAAGACGGGTAAAGCTGCACCTCTATCCTGCCGTTGCTCTTCTTCTCAACAACTTCCTTGAATAGTTCCATCTCGTGAGTTTGCGGATCATTGGTCGTCGGAGTGGCAACCCTCATTACAACCTTTTTACCGCCGTCATTCGTTCCGCCTTTTGACTCGTTCTGACCCTGACTGCAACCGCCGAGAAAAACAACTACGGCAAAGATCAACAGGACAGGAAAGACGAACCAGGTAAACACCTTTTTCGGCACTGGGTTAACCCCCTTCTTTTTTTATTTTTATAAAATGCTTTACCTGTTGGCAGGCAACTCTTGCACCCCTATCCCACTCAGTGCTCCTATTGCAGCCCCCCTATAAAAGGGGAGGGAAGCAGCGGCCAAAGGTCGCTCTTCCCGGGTTGAACGGCTCTTATTACAGATACTGCGACAGATCCAGATCCTTTGCTCCGGGCACATTGACGGTTTCCGGCCACCCCTCGAGCGGCTTGGTGGCGTCGATGCCGATCTTGGTCACCAGCAGCTCATTGGTGCAGGTCGGGTCGAGAGCATTGGTCTTGGCGTTCGGGATGACGAAGACGTTGCCCTGCGGTCTTAAACGGGTGCTTAGCGCCAGCAGCACGGCGGAATCATTGAAGATGTCCACATCATCGTCGACAACCACACACAACTTAATGAACGGATCGGCGCCGATAGCTGCGGCGATAGCGTTCTTGGCTTCCCCTTCATGCCGCTTCTTGATGCTGATATAGCAGGTGAAACGGCAGCAGCCGGACGGAGGCATATAAACATCCTTCACCGTTGGGCAGGCGGCCCGGACGGTCCGGTAGATGGTGCTCAACCGCGGCGTCCCACCGAGGAGTTGGTGATCGATGTGGCCGGAGAAAACATCCAGGTAGATCGGGTTCTTGCGCATGGTTATGGCAGTGATCCTGATAAACGGGTTTTCCCTGACCTTGCCGTAAACGGTGGTGTATTCCCCGAAGGGCCCGTCCATCGCCGTATCTCCCGGGTAGATCATTCCCTCGAGAACAATCTCGGCATCCGCCGGAACCTCTAAATCAACGGTCTTGCATTTTACCAGGCGCAGCGGCTCCTGCATATAACCGCCCATAATGGTGTACTCGTCCACACCGTACGGCACAAAACTGAGCGCTCCCATGTAGACAAGGGGGTGATGGCCTATGGTTATGGCCACAGGCTCCGGCTCTCCCCTGTCCATGTACTTGTCGAAGATCAGGCGTCCATGACCGGTCTCAGCCAGGTGAATGCCGATCTGGTTTTTACCCTGCAGCATATGCCTGTAAATACCCACGTTGCGGATACCCGTCTCCGGGTCCTTGCCAACCAGCATACCGGCGGTGATGTACGGCCCGGCGTCCTTTTCGTTATGGGTGAACAGCGGCAGTTTGGTCAAATCGACCTGATCCCCGGTCCAGACGACTTCCTGCACAGGGGCATCTTCAACCATTACCGGCTCCAGGGGATTGGCTTCCCTTTCCCGCAGCACCCTGTTCAGGTCTTCCCCTGTCGTGCCGAAGGCCATGGCAATGCGCTCACGGTCCGCAAAAAGGTTGCTGACCACGGGGATATCTGAATCCTTAACTTTTTCGAATAAAACTGCAGGATACTTCCGCTGCTCCTCCAGCTTCTGGAGCACACCGGTAGCCTCGAACTTCGGAGCGACCTCTTTTTTCACCCTGACCAGATGCTCACTATTATTTTCCAGTGACTTCAAAAATGACCTGAGATCGTACATCCATTAATCCTCCTTATATAATTGGTACTACCCTAACTAATATTGGGTTGCACGACATTAACAGTTTAACTATTTGCCCTTGCTCATGGAGACGGCGTTCTGCGGGCAGACTTCCATGCACATTCCGCAGCCATCGCATACCTCGGGGTTGACTATCGCTCCCGCTTTCGTCAGCTTGATGGCAGCATAGAAGCAGCTCCTGATGCAGGTACCGCATTTGTTGCACTTCTTGAAGTCTACTACCGCATGTACCCCTTCCGGCTCCCTCTCGATGTCTCTCGTCTTCAGTATGTTCGGCAGCGCCACCCCCCGAATCTCGTCCAGCGAGCTGTAGCCCTTGCTGTCCAGCCAGGCGTTGATGTTCTCTACCCACTTCTTGCTGATGTTGTAACCCTGCAGCATGATCCCCGCACCAGACTGCACCAGACTGGCCCCTACCATTGTGTAGCGGATGATGTCCTGCCAGTCCCATACTCCCAATCCGGCTATGATCGGAATGTTCAGCCTCCTCGCCGCCTGGCTCACTATCTTCAGCCCGTAGCCGATGAGGTAGGGCCCTCCCCAGCCTCCCATGGCTCCGGGACCAATCGGCCTGGCCGTCTCAATGTCAATCATGATCCCCGATAAGCGGGCCGAAAGATTGACCGCCATCGCTCCCGCTTTCTCCACTTCTTCCGCTATCGCTACCGGATCCGCTGCCTGCGGCGAAATCTTCACGCTGAACGGTTTCTTCAGTATCCCGGCACACAGTTTGGTGATCTCAGGACAGAGTTCTACCGCCCCAGCTCCCATCTTCACTCCCATGTCCGCCGCAAAGGGGCAGGAGACGTTCAGTTCTACCCAGTCCGCTTTGGTCTCATTGACCATCTTGCACATGGCCTCCCATTCGTCCATGGTCGCACCCGATAGGCTGGCCATGATTACCCCTTCGTCTCCTACCATGTCCTTCGCTTTGTTGATGTCGTCCATGTACTCTTCGTACCCATAGTGCGAGCACTCTTCCAGCGAGTGCAGGGTGAAGGCGTGCGGCAGTTCGTTCGGATACCCCGGGTAATCTTTGTAGTCAAACAGTTTGAACCGCGGCCGCGGAAATTTCCGCCCCAGTTTACCACTCTCGCCAAACAGCGACTTCGCTATGGCTCCCGCCGCACCTCCGTCAATACCCCTCTTCATCCCATACCTGTCCATCGTCGGTGTCGCCGATGCCAATATCACCGGATTCTTAAACTTTACTCCCGCTACTTCTACACTCAGATCCGCCATGTCTCTTCCTCCTTATTAAAAATCTAAACTTAAAATTGGATAGCTTTGTAATAAGAACTCATCCCTCCGACGACCCTTTGCTCTCCTGCTACCACCTCCACAGCTGAATTTATCTGCAGGGGTACGACAATAATACAGCAGTTATACTATGTATATACTGCCAACATACCCCTTGTATACAATTGGAAGTAAAAAATCCTGCCCCCTAGCGGAATACCTCCGACGTCTTTCTACACACCTCAATTGTGCTCTCCTTAACATTCCTAAGGTGCTGCCTCAACAGCCGCTCGGCCTCTTCGAGATCACGCATCTTGAGAGCAGCTACAATTTCTAGGTGCTCCTGCTTGGACTGCTGGAGCCTGTGCGGTTTCATGGCGGCGATATGGCGCAGCCTTTCCATTTGGGAATTAAGGTTATTGAGAATTTGAGCCAGGCGGCGGTTGCCTCCGTGCTTGACGATCAGGTCATGCAGTCTGCGATCGCTGTCGTAAAACTTTTCATTGGAACTATCGTACTCTAATGAACGCAACAGGATCTCTATTTCATATAGCTCCTCGTCGGTAATATCGTTGATCGCCGTCTTCAACGCCAGGACTTCCAGCGTCTCCCGCAGCGCAAAGATCTCCTCCAGGTCCTGTGTGGTAATTTCCTCAACAAAAGTACCCCGCAGCGGAATGTGCCGGACCAATCCCTCCGCCTCCAACTGCTTCAGGGCCTCCCGTACGGGAGTCCTGCTGATCCCCAGTACATTGGAGATCTCCTGTTCGGCTATCGCCACCCCCGGTGGCAACTTGTTGGTAACGATGGCGTTGTACAGGTATTCATAAGCCTTCTGCTGCCGAGTATCTCTAACAACCATCCTCTTTCACCTGCGCTTGTGACGTAATGACAAGCCTTAAGCTTGTTACTGCCGAGTAGGCATAACTCATGAAAAATTGTTAATAAGTGATTATCATTTAATGATTTACATCGTTTTTTATTAATTTCCTGCTCAGCAAACTCACTTTTAACCCATATTGAGCTCCCCCCAACAGGCTGTTACATCCGGCCGGTCGCCATCTCAAGCGTCATTTTCCAATTGCCACAAGCTTACCGCTACCCGGCAACCTGGCCCAACAAATAGCTTTATTGCCTCATTTCTCTCTGATAACCTTCACAATACCCCTTTCTCCGTCAATTATCAGGTGGTCTCCGGTCTCTATTTCTGCGATGTTGATGCGATCGACCATCGGCAAATCGGCAACTATAGCCCCGATCACCACGACCGAATCAGCTTCGGCATTAACGATACCTGTAGGACCAACCCCGTTTCTGACAAGGTCATAGAGCATATAGGAACCGCCTGTGGAACCCTTCGCCGACGGAAAGACCAGGATCTTCCCTTTCAGGCACTGCCCCTCAATTTCATGGCCTCTCTCAATCACATAACCGGTTTTGGGGTTGATACTGCCCATGAAGGAGATGGGATCTCTGGTCACCAGCGCTTCACCTTCGGCTGTGCCTTCAACGATTTTACGACCTGTCAAGACCTTTGTGATCATGCCTTACCACTCCAGTATCCCTTAATCGCCGCATCAACACACTCTTCGATCTCCAGAAGCCCCGTCTTCAAGTTCCAAAGCCCCGGAGCGTAATGGGCAAGCTTTCCAGAATTCGTCAGCAGCTTCTTATAGCCTTTGGTGCTCGTCGGCGCCAGCACCGGACAGGTATCGCAAATAATTCTCGCTCCGGCTTTTTCAATTATCTCCGTCAACCCCATTTTGTCTGCCAGGACCTTGGTCTGCCTGGCCGTACAAACCCAGAACTCCGCCTTCACTTTTTTCCCCTCAAGGAGCCGGGCCACCTTACCGATTTCCACTATCGAACAGTGAGGGCAACCGATAACCACAAAGTCCACATCACCGTTAATGGTGAATTTTTCAACGACTTCTCGATATTCCTTGCGCCCGAATATAATGGGCTCCTGCTTCCCGATAACCGCATCCGCAGTCGGTGCTTCCGGTGTGACTCCCACTATGTGATAAAGGGCTACTGCACCAGATGAAGCGATGGCTGCACTCAAGGCCTTGAGGTTTTCCAACGTGGGTCGCCATTTGATCCCCTCAAAGACGGGAACATCCCTTCCCGCTATCCGGCCGGCAAAGTAACCGAGAACAGCATAATCTTTGTCAGTTTTCAACTCCATGTCAACCCTGATCAGGTATTTCCCTTTGCGGTTTTCTTCGAGATGAAAACCGTACTCCGGGACCCTTCCCGTTACGGCAGCCGCCAGTGCGCTGGGGCCACCCTCTCTGTTGGTGCGCGCCCCGACTACCGAGTTGACATAAGCTACCGCAGAGGATTCACCCCAGGCAATGTGCTCTCCCATGGCCGGAATGTTGCCCGTCAAGTATGGGGCACAGGTATAGGTAGCTATTGCTCCCATTTTCTGGTAGGCGTCAAGCAGTTCGATCTGTTTTAGGGCAAAGCACCGCGGAAAGTGATACTCCAGTTCTTCCCAGCGCTCAGAATCGATCCCGATGGTGTTGAGGGTCACCGGGATCGTGAAGCGCCCCTCCCTGCTGGCATCCTTCACAAAGTTCAAACCAGCATCTCCCGCGACCCGGTAGGATACGCCGGGAGAATGGACATTCTTGATCTTCAGCATTCTTTCGGCGCCGTAGATCTCACCCAGAGCTACCAGTATCTTCAGGGATTTCCGAACTACCTCGCCGTACTCACCGTCAAGCATCCTCTTCTCTTCGTCGGTTAACTGCATCTTTGCTCCCCTTTGACCTGTTCTTATATGCCGCGTCTGACAGATTAGTGGCAATGACTAAATACGATTTTCGATTACTGTGCAACTCTTCTTGCTATTAGCTCACACATTTGTAGCTGACATTATTTGCGGCGTGTTTGTAAATTGTGGTACCCTACCCGGGATCGCGCCTCACGCAGCGTAGCCCCGTTTTTTACTTCCCGGACAATAATCTCTTCTTTTTCGGCTATCTCCCTGGCTACATCCAATACTTCAGCGGCTTTCTCCTGGGGTATAACCACAACTCCGGTGTCGTCGCCGAGCATGATATCTCCGGGTTTGACCAGCACTCCGGAAATCGCCACCGGCACATTAACAGCATCTACCTGAACCCGGTCCTTGCCGGTCACCATATAAAAGCCCTTGGTAAAGATAGGATAACGCAGCTCACGAATACCGCTTATATCCCTGCAGACCCCGTCGATAACCGTACCGGCGACCCCTTTGCGGGATGCGGTCAGCGACATCAGGTCACCCCAAACGGTGCAGTATTCCCGTCCGGCGTTGTCAATCACGACAACCTGCCCCGGCTCGACGTCATCCAGGAAGTCCCCCACAGTTCCCTTAACCACGCCGCAGGGAACGTAATGCACTGTAAAGGCCGGCCCGCACATGGTGACACCGGGAACAATCGGCTTAATACCCAATAAACCTCCGCTAATTCCCAATCTGTCAAGAGCATCGGAAACGCTGGTCGTATCCAGTTCTTTGAAAGCCTTAATGAGATCCGGATCCGTTTTTCCGACACTTGCAGCCATTAGACTCCCTCCTTTAAAAAGTTTTGAAAGAAGTTATTTAGAGCTTTTCATCTGCAGCAGCTTGTCGAACCCGTATATCTCCAGAGTGGTCTTTCCCTGGCGGAGCAGTTCCCTTACCTTCTCCTCCCTGGCAGCTATCCCCCTGGCCCGCTCCAAAACCTCCCCGGCCTTCTCCCGGGGCACGACAACCACGCCGTCGCGATCCCCTACGACAATGTCACCTGGTCTGACGACAACCCCTCCGCACTGGATCACTTCGTTGATGGTGCCCACGCTCTCCTTGACCGTACCTCCTGGATTAAAGGCCCGACAGAAGAGAGGCAACCCCAGCTCTTCAATATCGCCGGAATCACGGCAGGCGCCGTCGATAACCACACCGGCAAGCCCTCTCTCCTGGCAGGCGATGGCCATGATTTCCCCGAACGGCCCCGCCCCGACGTAGGCATGGGCATCGATCACCAGAACCGATCCCGGCTCCGCCTCATAAATTGCCTTGTGTATCGTCAGGTTATCTCCGGGCTGACAGCGCACGGTCACCGCAGGGCCGGCCATTTTGGTTTTGGGATCAATCGGTTTGATCGCTGGGTCCATGTTTCCGCTCTTACCGTTGGCATCACAGACATTACCCGTCGGCAGCTTCATAAAACTCTGGATATCTTCCCGACTCAACGACATTCTCAACACTTCCTTGGCCGTTATTGCTTGAAAGTAACCTTCTCTATTTCAGCATTTTTTCATAGTTATACTTGGTGTCTACTTCCAGCATAGAACGCCCGGCACGGATCTCGGCGATCATGCTCTCCTCTTTTTCGAAGAGTTCTTCGGCCTTCTCCACCACTTCGTCGAGCCTCTCCTGGGGTATGATGACGACCCCGCTGCGGTCGGCGATAACCACATCTCCCGGACGGACCTGAACACCGCCGAACTGGATCAGAACGTTGGTGGCCTCCTCCATGATCCTTCCTCTGGCCGTAGCCACAACCGAGCCCCGAGCGTAAACCGGGAACTTGATTGCGACGTAATCATCGACATCACGGCAGGCGCCGTCGATCACCACTCCGGAAACGCCCTTCATCTGGGCACCGTTTGCCAGGATTCCCCCCCAGCACGAAGTATCCAGACGCCCTCCGTTGTCGACTACGATGACATCCCCCGGCTCTGCGGCCTCAATGGCCTTCACCCCCAGGTGATGCTTGCTCTTGGTCAACCCGGCGGCCGTAAGCTTTACGGTAACCGCTTTTCCCACGATTTTGGACGCACCCTCCCAGATCGGCCGAATTCCGTAGGTGGCCCCTTTAAGCCCGAGGGCATCGAGCGCATCCGCAACATTGGTTGTCGACAGCCTTTCGAGACGTTGGCGATACCGCTCATCCAACGGCAATCTAATCATCTCCCGTGATCATATTTCTCATCGGCTTTGGGCATGTCTCAAAGGTTCATCCTGCCCGGGGCAGTCCCCTCATACAAAGCTCCATGCCCATTAAGATTATATGTTAATGTGTTTAGGGGGGGGCTTTGTTAAAGCTTCTCCGTCTTCACTACCAGCTCACCGTCTGGGCCCCGATAAACAACCAGCCTTTTGACCCAATCACTGCCGGTAGCCGGAAAATCCTCCCGGTAATGCGTGCCCCGGCTCTCTTCTCTGGCTAACGCCGCCGAAGCCAGGATCTCGCCCACCAGGAGACGGTTAATCAGCATCTGGCTCTGCGCCTGTCGTTTTTGGGCGTCGATAAATTCTAAAACCTTTTTCAGACCTTGAGCCCTGCGCACTACGGTCAGTTCCCGATAATAGAGATATGCGCTTTTTTCTAGAATTGCTTCCTCACCGGCCTGAGGGGACACTCCCTCGATCTTCACAGGCAATCCCTTTGGCGCATGCCGGCAGGTGCCCTTCTCTTTGAAGCACAAGGCTGCTTCCGCGGCCTTTCTTCCCGCCCGGTAGCCGAACACCTGGGTGTCGATCAGGTTGTTCCCTCCGGGGCGGTCCGAGCCGTGGACTCCGCCGGTAACTTCACCCGCCGCATAGAGCCCTTCTACACCTGTGAAGCCGTCGGCATCGATCAAGACTCCACCATTGAAGTTCTGCACGACCAGGCCGAGTTCAATCGTTTCTCGGGCCAGATCGACCCCGGCATTCTTCAGGAACTCATAGGTGATGGGAGCCTTTACCCTTAAGACCTCCTCTCCCGCATGGGTCACATCAAAAATTATCCCGTCATCTGGCGTCCCCCGACCCTCCAAGATCTCTTTAAATATCGCTATATCCAGGTACATGGCGATCGTCCGCACCGAAAAGGGATAGGACATTGCCTTGGCGTCGACTACTTCCCCGACATCGACGCCTGTGGGACAGTAACGCCCCAAAAACTCTTCACCCAGTGCGTTTGTGAGTTTCGGCCGGAGACGCCACATATGGCTGTGGATAATGAACTTTATCCTCGGCTTCACCACGGCAGGCCCGATCTGGAAAAACTCCATATTAACCAGCCGCGCCCCTGCCCGGTAGGCCATCGCCCATCCGTCACCTTCAACTGTCGGCGGGTTCACATTCTTTCTAAAGGCCCTTCCGGCCCCACCGGTAGCCAGCACCACCGCTCCTGCAGATACATGGAGCGGCTCCTCGCCGACCAAACCTACAGCCCCGCAGACGCGACCGTTGTCGTCTTGAACCAGATCCAGGATGCGGGCGTTTTCCAGAACGTTGACGCCGATTGCGGCATTGGCCTTTTTAAGGACGGCGACGATTTCCCGTCCGGTAGAACCGCCACAGGTTAAGGACCTCGCCTTGGTGCAACCGGATAACTTCCTCTGCACCGGCCGTCCGTCCCGGCTGTCAAATTGCAGGCCGAGGGCCATTAATTCTTCGATCCTGGCACACGCCTCTTCGGCAATGACCCTGCAAAGCACGGGATCGCTTAAGCCCCCGCCGGTTTCCAGCATATCCTGGAGATAGACTTCGGGGCTGTCCCCGTCACCCATGTAATTAAAGGGGGCGTTGATCCCTAAGCTCTCCGAAGCAATCAGATTGGTACTTCCACTCAGCCCATACTTGCCGGCCACGACAAGGGTTACGTTCAGCTCCGGGTGCCTTCGCTTCGCTTCATAGGCGGCGCGGCTTCCCGCCGCTCCGCCCCCGATTACCAAAACATCACACTTCAACTCAACCATGCTTTTCACCCAGCTTCTCGTTTTTCCGGCCGCTTATCTGCCTTATCTGCCCTTGCTCATGGAGACGGCGTTCTGCGGGCAGACTTCCATGCACATTCCGCAGCCATCGCATACCTCGGGGTTGACTATCGCTCCCGCTTTCGTCAGCTTGATGGCAGCGTAGAAGCAGCTCCTGATGCAGGTACCGCATTTGTTGCACTTCTTGAAGTCTACTACCGCATGTACCCCTTCCGGCTCCCTCTCGATGTCTCTCGTCTTCAGTATGTTCGGCAGCGCCACCCCCCGAATCTCGTCCAGCGAGCTGTAGCCCTTGCTGTCCAGCCAGGCGTTGATGTTCTCTACCCACTTCTTGCTGATGTTGTAACCCTGCAGCATGATCCCCGCACCAGACTGCACCAGACTGGCCCCTACCATTGTGTAGCGGATGATGTCCTGCCAGTCCCATACTCCCAATCCGGCTATGATCGGAATGTTCAGCCTCCTCGCCGCCTGGCTCACTATCTTCAGCCCGTAGCCGATGAGGTAGGGCCCTCCCCAGCCTCCCATGGCTCCGGGACCAATCGGCCTGGCCGTCTCAATGTCAATCATGATCCCCGATAAGCGGGCCGAAAGATTGACCGCCATCGCTCCCGCTTTCTCCACTTCTTCCGCTATCGCTACCGGATCCGCTGCCTGCGGCGAAATCTTCACGCTGAACGGTTTCTTCAGTATCCCGGCACACAGTTTGGTGATCTCAGGACAGAGTTCTACCGCCCCAGCTCCCATCTTCACTCCCATGTCCGCCGCAAAGGGGCAGGAGACGTTCAGTTCTACCCAGTCCGCTTTGGTCTCATTGACCATCTTGCACATGGCCTCCCATTCGTCCATGGTCGCACCCGATAGGCTGGCCATGATTACCCCTTCGTCTCCTACCATGTCCTTCGCTTTGTTGATGTCGTCCATGTACTCTTCGTACCCATAGTGCGAGCACTCTTCCAGCGAGTGCAGGGTGAAGGCGTGCGGCAGTTCGTTCGGATACCCCGGGTAATCTTTGTAGTCAAACAGTTTGAACCGCGGCCGCGGAAATTTCCGCCCCAGTTTACCACTCTCGCCAAACAGCGACTTCGCTATGGCTCCCGCCGCACCTCCGTCAATACCCCTCTTCATCCCATACCTGTCCATCGTCGGAGTCGCCGATGCCAATATCACCGGATTCTTAAACTTTACTCCCGCTACTTCTACACTCAGATCCGCCATGTCTCTTCCTCCTTAGAGATTATTCACAGGATGATGCTGATGACGTTGATGGATGACGTTAATGAGATCTTGGAACAAACCTTTTTGCCGCTTGAGTACTGCTCCCCCCCGGCCCCAATCACTTCAAGAGGCTTCAAATGAAAACGGATGCTCGCGGATGAAAATAATCGATAGCTCCTGCTTTATACCCATCTCATACTTTGATTATACTTCTGGTATACAATTTCGTGTAAAAAATAAAGTTTCATCTCTCGAGCCTGATATCAATTGGATCTTGTTCGCTTAAGTCCTAGGGGGAACTCTCCTCTCCAAAAGCCGACTACCTACCGCACCCATACATTTAACCTGTTTCGCCGACAAGATCCGGATCTCCTGCCGGATCCCGAAAAATTTTTTAGAGAATTTTTTAGCGTAATTCTCTCATCCGCCCTTCCGGGCAACCCCTGTCAAAATCATAAAATCCAGGCTTCGATTGATTCGTTGTATACACTGTGTATGCTTTTGATATATTCCATTCGCCGCCGAAAATAAAACTCCTCCCTCCCTTCAAAAAATTTTTTAAATTTATTAGCACTCGAGCGGTAAGAGTGCTAAGAGCATTGCTAAGGACATAAGGAAAGAAATAATAACCGGCCTGCCGCCGGAACGGCAGGCCGCATCTGAGGCTGCGTCAAGCCGGGCGCTGCCGGCTCTAAAGCCCTTCCCCCTGGCCTTATTACCGTCCGCGCCTTCAGTCCTCCAGGATCCTGCCGTCGGTGCTGAGGGCAACCAACGCGGTACCATAGTTCCCTTTGGGTGCAGCTTGTCCCACCTTCGGAAGGAGGAAAGGCGAGAAGAAGCTTTCACAAGGATAAGAATTCGCAGTGCAGCCGGGGTTACCCTATCCCTGATAAAATATGGTATGATGGTATCGGGAAACGGCGGCCGCACTTACCTTACGCCGGCATCCGGAGGGGAAAGAGTGTACCTGGAGCGCTTCCAAGAAATCCTCAAAGAACTGCAGAAGGCCGTAGAGGAGGTCTACGGCCAGCGGCTGGTAACCCTGGCCGTTTTCGGCTCCGTGGGGCGCAATACGCCGCGCCCGGATTCAGACATCGATCTGTTGATCGTAGCGGACGACCTCCCCCCCGGCCGGATCAGGCGGGTAAGAGAGTTCGAACTGGTAGAGGAAAAACTGCAGCCGCTGCTGGAAAGAATGCGGCAAAAAGGAATCGAAACATCCCTCTCCCCCCTGATCAAGGAGCCTGGAGATGTCCTGAAAGGAAGCCTGATTTTTCTGGACATGCTGGACGACGCCCGTATTCTTTACGACAAAAACTCCTTCTTCCGAAACTATCTAATCGAACTGAGGAAAAGGCTCGACGAACTGGGAGCCAAAAAGGTATACAGGGGTGGTGCCTGGTACTGGGTGCTGAAAGAAAAATACAAGCCCGGTGAGGAGTTCGAAATATGACCAACAAAACCCTGGCCCAAAGCTATCTTCTGAAAGCAAGAAAAAGATTCAAGGTGCTCTCGGTGCTCCTAGAAGAGGATGCCTATTCGGACGTGGTGCGGGAAGCCCAGGAACTGGTAGAACTGGCCCTCAAGGGTATCTTGCGGCAGATCGGCGTCGAACCACCAAAACAGCATGATGTCGGAAGGCTGATCGTGGACTTCCGCTCCCGGCTACCCCAAGAGGTGGCCGCTAAGGCAAACAGGCTGGCGGAAATCTCCAAGTGGCTGCGTAAGGAGCGGGAGTTTTCCTTTTACGGGGATGTCGACTTCATTCCCACGGAAGAGTACACGCTGGAAGACGCCGAGCGGGCCATCGAAGACGCTGGGTTCGTTCTGGAAATGGCGATGAAGGTAATAACAGATTAAACATCCACCCCTGGAATCTCCCCCCTACCTCATTCCGAGGAGTATTACGAAGAGGCAAATAGAGTATCTGGGAAACTTCTACCGGTTTGTGCTTGAGCTCCTGAAATCGGGGTAGGGCGATGCTGTGACCCATCGCCCTTAATATCCTAATTTTTAGTTATTTTTCACCTCGTCCGTTACCCAGCTATCATCTAGATCATCTATCCAATCAAAAAAATGGCACTCTGCGCACATCACCTGGGACTGCTGATGCATGTTGTGGCACAAGTTACACTCTTGTTCCCCCAAATGTGAGTCATGAGGGTTTGATTCTTCAAAATCGGTTGCATCCTTAACGCTCTCCATATCATCATGGCATTTAAGACAAAACTCTTGCGAAAATTCACGCTTTTCCAGCGGTGTTTGATAATTCCCGGTTATATATTTGATCCCTTCCTCAAGCTGCGTTGACAGAGATGGCTCATGGCAGTCGTGGCACTCTAGCCCCTCCTCAGCGTGTTTGTTGACCAGAAGATTGCTGTCATTCCAGGAGTCGTAATAAGACATGATATGGCATGTAGCGCAGAAGGCTGGATGATCACCGGCTTTCATCATATAAATACCTCCACCTGCCCCAACGAGTATCACCAGCAGAGCTATTGCAAAAATCAGCCTTCTGTTAAAGATTCTTACGCGAAAACTTTGCCTCTCTCCATCGTTTTTTTTCACCGGAAACCCTCCCAATTCGTGCGTTCTCTTATCTGCTGTAGATAGGTTGCTTTATTGCTTTTTATCGCTGTCTTCTTTAATTCCAAAACCGGTCATGTTAAGTACATCCCACACTTTAATAGCTACATACAGATTAACCCGGGTCTCCATTGTGGAAAAATCTACTCCCAGTAACTCTTCTACCTTTTTTACACGATAATCCAGTGTGTTCACATGGATACATAAATGATCTGCAGTGCACTTCCAGTTTATATTATTATCCAGCAAGTGCCTTAAAGTATCCAATAGTTGGGTATTATTGGCTTGATCATAGTCCAATAGTTTACCCAAAGTATTTATTGTGTAAGATCTCAATAAATTAACATCAGCAGAAAAAATACAGGTAAATACACCCATTTCAGCAAACTGTTGAACAAATTTTTTCTTTCCCATCAGTCTTGCTAAAGCCATGGCAATACGTGCCTCATTAAAACTCTTGTGAAGCTCATTTAATATATAGGTCTGTCCGAAAGCAATAGAGATATCTTGTTCAAATATCCTGCTGACTATATCCCTGAATTTATAGCTATTCTGTATAATCTGATTGACCCACTCTGGGTCGACCTCCAGGGTATCTTTCTTATAACTGACCGGAAAAATGGCTATCATAGAATCATTCCAGAACAGTGGGATGATTTCCAGGCCAATTCTCTTAAGATGATGGGCGGTGTAGGAGCTAAGCAATTCCCAGTCAACCTTACTGTTGGCTTGATCAGCTTTCATAATGGCAGCCATATAAGGCTTATCAAGTTGGAGTTCCTGTTGGATCAATTTAAGGTAGTCCCTGATATTAAACTGGCTCTTAAAAAATAAATACTCTACTAATTCCTGCTTAAATCTCGTCTGGCTCTGTCTAAGCTTTTCCAGATTATAAAAATAGTATTTAACAGCTAACTTGGATTTATCATCTATATCAGCTATCGTCTGCGCCACCATTGATCTGGGAAGATTTTCGATAACTATATAGGCAGTACCCCGGGTCTCTCCGATGCGCAGGTAGAGATTTCTCTTATCGGCATCATAGTAATACTCCTGATCTTTCATTCCCCTTGGGAGTTCTATAAACAGATCATCAAGCCGTAATGGACTGCCCGGCTCATCTGGATAGTGAATTCTTCCAATAGCATCGGTAAACACCACCGGATATTTAATGGTCTTTCCCAAATGAGCAGCTATAAAAGAAAGCCCTTCTTCTAACATTCCATTCAATAAATAATAAACATCGGACGGTGCTTTTTTCTGCATAGGAGCCCACACTCCCTTAGATTTATCTTCATCATTTCTTTCGTCCAAAGCGGCAGGAAAATTTATATCCTTATTTATTCAAGCTGGCCATTAGAGGCTTATTGCTGTCTATCAGTCACCTATCTTCCAGAAAGATTGTTAGACGGTCTCTAGAGGGTCATAACCAAACTTAGGGAGCCCAAATGGCTGAGCTCCCATGCTCTGGATATTATTGCCTATACTAACCATTTTGCATAACACTCATGCCGGCGAGCCGTCCAAAAGTCAGGGCTCTGCCATGGCTGATTCCACAAACATTAATGGGGTAATCATAGAAGAAGAAATTACCCGAGGTGTTACCTGCCGCATACAGGCCGGGGATAACCTTATTCTCCTTGTCCAGCACCTGCAACTTTTCGTTGACCTTCAGCCCTCCCAAAGTAACTAGCAAACACACCGCCAGCTTGGCTGCATAGAATGGAGCTTTCTCTAGAGTCGTTAGACACTCAGGGCGTTTGCCGAAATCCAGGTCCTTCCCCAGCTTTGCCAGCTCGTTGTACCTTGCCACGGTGGCCTTGAAGGTCTCAACAGGTACCTCCATCTTCTGTGCCAGCTCATCAATCGTATTAGCACTTTTGATAATGCCTTTTTTAATGAGATCGTCAATTTCCTTGGGATCGTGGAGCGGCGGCTTCATCTCCTTGCATACAATATAGCCAAATCGGTCGACTTCTTCTGGCCACTTCGCATCCCACACAACCCATTTCATGCATCCAGGTTGTCTGAGCATACTATTTGAAACATAACCATAAGGAAGGTCTTCATTGGCAAACCGTTCACCAAGGATATTAATCCCCAACCAGGGCTGACGGGTAAGGGGTACCGGCTTATAGCCGGGTGGCATTCCATCCAATCCCTGGTCAAAATACATGGGAGCATGCGGACCTTCATCCATAGCCGCGCCAACCCAGAGGCCCATCTTGTGACCATCACCGGTATTGTTCTTGCTCGGATAAGTAATGCCGTAAATGTTCTCTGAGGAGGGTATATAGGTTTTTAACATTTCCGGGTCGTTAGCATAATCACCGGTACAGAGAATAACGCCTTTGCTAGCATTGAACTTGATATAGCCAGAGTCATTTTTTGCAATAACGCCGGTGACCCGGCCCTCACCTTTACGAATAAGCTGCACTGCCGGTGTCTTAAACCGTAGATCTACACCCAGATCTTTAATAGCACTCTCCAAAATATATCTCAGAGCATGTTGAGTGAGAAAATGCAGCTTCGGTTCCTGTGCCATAGCTTCTTCATTGGGAATAAACTCGCATGCAACTGTAGGGTAGTATTTGAAGTACGTTCCATTGATGACCTGTCTTTCTAACGCAACAGGTTTGGCCTCGATGCCGTACTTCTTACCCATATCTACTATCCAATCCATAGTTTCACCGCTATGATCCGCCCAAAGTGAAACCACACGCTGGTCAGCCTTATACCCTCCCCAGCGCATAACTTCATTAATTATCTCATCGCGGTTTATATTAATTCCGCTTTGCCGCTGAATCCGACTGCCAATTGCGCCATATTCCATCCCCCGGAAACCTGTGCAATTGCCCTTTTCCAGAAGCACAACTTTGGCTCCACCTTCGGCAGCGGCAATGGCAGCACATAAACCGGCCATGCCGGCCCCGCATACCACTACATCTGTTGTTACGGTTTCTTTGATCTCGCTGTCAGCTATAGGTGCCGGTGGTTTCATAAAACTCGGCTTTGCTTCTTCACCCGATATCTGAGATGACTGCGAGCCTTCCTCTGATCGGCCACACCCCGCTAATATGCCTGCACATGCCAACCCTGCTGATCCCAGGGTTGCCCCTTTAATAAAGGTACGGCGTGTAATTTTTCCCATGATCTGTGTCTCCTTTCTCTCATTACAAATTAAAAGCAAATACAGCCGTAAAATCCAACCGACCTTAAACACTATATTGGAGCCACAATCCATCCCCCCAACATCTTTATTGGCTCTATCATGTGGAACATTTAGCCATTTTATGGCTTTCGCAACAACCAGCTACAACAATAGCTATAATAATAAAGAGTAATAGAGAATTATATCAAACTTTTCGACATCCTTTGTGTTTTTACCCGAAAATAAAGCTTATTTACTTATGAATATCGCCAAAGTATAATTGGCGTATGACATCTTCACAAAAGACCGGATAATTTAAAAGGTCATCGTCCCTCTGGTAGCCATACTCAACCTCCTGCTAGGACTTTTTAGACAAGAAATTTGAGCTAACCGAGAAAAATTACCTCTTGCCGAATATTTGTCTTAATAACCGGGCATCCTTTCCTTTGAAAGGAGGCATGCTACCGTGAATGTAGGCACCGTAGACAGAATAGCACTTGTATTAGTTATTATTGGAGCAATTAACTGGTTACTGATTGGATTGGCAAGATTCAATTTAGTAGGAGCGATCTTCGGAGGGGATTTATCGGCATTCAGCAGGTTCATCTATGTACTGGTGGGGCTCTCGGGACTTTGGCTGATCAAATTATTCGTGACCCCACGAGAAATGGTAAATAATAAATCTTAACCCGGAAAAACAATCTCTGGCCAACTAAAATGGCAAGGGCGATTAACTTGCCCTTGCCATTCTCTTTTCTCATGGCGTCCCAGGAGGGATTCGAACCCCCGACCGACGGATTAGAAGACCCTTTTCGGGTATTCAGGCTTCTTCGATACATCTTGAAACCCTTGATATTATAGGATTTTTCATTAAGAAGCAATGACTTTATCCATAACTTTTTAAGACTTTGGGTAACAATATTCCCCGGGGCCTTATGGGACAGAGTTACATGAGATATTATTCTTTAGGTAATACTAAAGCCAACCCAGCTAGGCTGGTTAAATAAAACATCCATTGGAATCCCGGAGGCTGTTTTTCTCTTTATATTACGGATCAATCCTCACGCTTATCATCACGAGAAGGAATCTCCACGCTACAAATATTTTTAATGGGAATTATGATTTTTTCTACAAATTCAATATCAATTGGACCCTTATCCCCAAAGGTTATGACCTTGATATCCTTTTCATCCCCATCTAGAATGATTACATGTCTGTCAATATGCTCCAATTTGCCCTTGACTGCCTTTTTACAGCATTCCCCACAGAAAAATTCCACATTTACTTTCTTTTTGTGGAAATTATCTGTTAAGACACTAGAAAAAGCCTCAAAGGCATCCATCACGTCAGACATTTAATCGCCTCCCTAAAAAGTTTTCCTTTAAATATATGATGATTAAACCAGGATTATTACCGACCGATAGAAGATTATGGCAAGAATAAATTGTTAACATCGGGTCTTCAAATAGTTCCGTCCAGCGGGAAAATTCAAGGTTTGTGCTGATGATGCTTGCGCTCTCCGTCCGCTCCGCAATGAGCTTGAATAGTAACTCTGAGTGTCTGCGGTTGAAAGTAATGTATGAGAGGTCATCAACGATTAAAAGAGCCGCTTTGTTGATCCCCTGCTCGATGCGGCGCAGTTGGTATTTATCCTGGGCTTCGGCCAACTCCGGTGCCAGAGCCGGGGCTGTAATAAGCAGACCCGGTGGCCATCCCTGCAGACAGCAACACCTAAACCGATAGATAGATGCGTTTTGCCTGTACTGGGGTTGCCAACCATAATGACGTTTTGAGTAGCGATTCCGGTCAAAACGGACGGTGGAAAAAGGGTCAACATCCAGGATCTCCACATCGGCATAAGCCATCTGATATTTGGGGAGCACCGTAAGGGCTTGTTGTTCCACTGCGAAGGCCTCACCAACTGTCTGGCTGCGGTCACAGATCCGGTGCTCCTCGTAAATTCTGGCATGCTGTTAAAGGGATGTTGCTTAATTCTTCCCAGCTTTCAACCCGGGGCACAGGGGGCAGAAAACTACGCCTCACCCATCCAATAAGATTTTCTACTAACCCTTTCTCGTGGCCGGCACCGGCATTGCAAAACTCGCAAGCGTTACCGGGCCATAAAGGGGTGGACTACCGTAGACGGTGTGGCTGTGTGGGAACACCAAGAAGCAATGTAGCTGGCCGACTGACGCGGTGCGCGGGTGGCGGAGTTAGACACAGGCTTCTACATAGACGCAATCTGGTTCAAAAATTTTGTGAACGTCTATTGGATCCCGCCGGGCAAGCGCGTGACGGTGGTCAAGATATGGCAGCGTTCTGAGGGAAACAAAGACAAAATGGTGCTGTGGAAAGAGAGTTTCACTTCGTGAGGGGGTCTGAGGAAAACCGAGCTTCGCACTTTCAGGTTAGAATCGGCCCAACCTATTCTCACGAAAGATGGTGATTGGGGCAAGCCTTCACCGGCCCGCCCCGCGGATGATGGTTGAGAGAGCGCTGTTAGAAGAGAGAGAACAAGAAGGAGAGAACAAAACCCTCGTGCTGAGCGAAAGAAGTCGCCGAGTTCCGCGGCCTTGTCAAACAGGCCCGCTGGGTCTGGCCCTACCACGACAGGGTCCAGACTGAGTGGGCGATTGAGCCGCTCCCTACGCTTTTTAGAAAAGCGGTTCTTCTAAAAGCCTGAAGAGGCCGGGCGGTTTCGCCGGTTTTTTTGGCACACACAGCTACAAGCCCACGAGTATCCGCACCCTATCTTCCACCAGTATCATCGCTTCGGCAGAGACCCTGCCAAGTTTGGCTACCAGCTTCTCAGTTGAGACCGAACGGATGTCCTCGCACTTTACGAAGCTTGTTGCCTTTACGCCCCCCTCAGGGGGATCCACCTTCACGTGAAGCGGTATACCTTTGTCTTTTGAGGTCATCGGCAAAACGATCACAAGTCCTGCTGGCCCTGTGTTGAAGGCATCTACCGAGATCACCAGGGCCGGACGCTTCCCGGCCTGTTCGTGCCCGCGGACAGGGTCCAGGTCCACCAGCCAGACTTCGCCGCGCAGCGGGGAGGCCATCACTCGCTGCCCTCCAGGCCGTCAGCCAGGGGCGCCTCCCACTCCCTGCGCTCGGCGACCTCTTCATCCCACTTTTCCGGATCGCTCCTCAAGGCCGCATAAGCCTTGTTGGCCCTCTCAAGCAGCCACTGGCGGCGGTACGCTTCCACAGCCCGCTCCAGCACGCCCTGCATCGTTTCCCCCGTCTGCTCCGCGATCTCCTTCAGTGCCTTCCACGCCCTGTTGCTGACTCGCACGGTGGACGGCACGGCCTATCCCTCCTTAGACAGCATTGTTTCCATTTTAGCATACCTTTTTGTGTACATTTTAGTCAACTAAAGTTCTCTTCGGGACGACCTCTGGAAGCCGTTGGTATTGCACACGCCCATACGTCAAAGATCTCCGACAGAAAGTGTTTTTGTCCGATGTAGTCGAAAAGCCGACCGGAGGCAGCTTCCCTTCCGACCTGAAGCTGGGCACCACTACCTGGTGCCCCTACTGCGGCGGGGTTAAAGGGTTTGTCTGGGACACGGATGCTTTTACCTCTAGGTACCCCAACTGCGGCGTTTCAACGGAGGACTCCTATGTCTGCGTCTGCAGCTCTGGTCCGGTGAAGGGGGGCAGGGCCAGCACAAGGGTCTCTGCTTCGACGCCGCCGTGAGGGGCTCCAGCAAGCGTCCGGCGCGGACCCTAAAGCCGAAGCAGCCGGGACCAGAACCGGGACCGGACGCTTCCGTCCCCCAGGAAGAAAGCGCCTGGATCGGTGTATTGTCAGAAGCAATACGGAGGCCTAAAATGGAAGCGGGTGCAGTTGGCGAAAGCAAAGCGTTTCGAGTGGGATTCCCGCAACGTAAACCACATTGCCAGGCACAATGTGAAACCGGAGGAAGTTGAAGAGGTCTTCCTCAGCAGGCCTTTGATCCGCAAGGCTCGGTCAGGCTTGAAGGTGGCGATGGGGCGGACAGATGCGGGGCACTACCTTTTCGTTGTTTTTGCCTTGAAGTCTAGCGATGTGATCCGTGTGATCACTGCGAGGGATATGAGCACCTCTGAAAGGCGTTATTACCGGAGGGAGAGAGGTGAATGAAGCGCATGGCCAAGAAGAAAGAATTACCGGAGTTTAAAGGTGACGAAATACCGGAGTTCGCCAGCGAGGAAGAAGCCGCCGAGTTTTTTGACAGGCACAGCTTTGCGGAGGCTATGGAGCGGGGTGTGCTGGCGCCCGATGACCCTGCAGAGCCCGACCCGGAGCTTGCCGCCACGTCCAAAACAAAGCGCGTAACCCTGCGTTTGCGGGTGTCCCAGATAGAGGCGGCCAAGGAAATCGCCAAAAGGAAGGACATCCCCTACCAGACCCTGCTGCGATCCTGGATAGCAGAAGGGATACGCAGGGAGATGGAGGGCAAGGGATAAGGAACGAGAAACCCCGGAAACTGAGGCAAGCCCCGGCTTTGAAGCCGGGCTTTCTTCTTTTACATGCCCAGCATGGGCGAAGGCTTACAGGTGAAAGTCCCGAACGACGAAGGTGGCAGTAGTCGTTAGCTTAAGGCAAAGGTGTCCGTTGTGAGGCGGAATCCGATTGGTGTGCCGGCGGCAAACCTCCGGCCCCAACGAACAGGAACCGGCAAGCAAGCTAGCAGCAGTTGGATGAGCACGAGTAGAGGGGCAACCCTGCGGAGGCGGTACCGACCTGATGGAGAAGGTGTTAGAGCGGAGCAACATGCTCCGAGCCTTGCGCCGGGTAAAGAGCAACAAAGGAGCGGATGGTGTAGACGGTATGGAGATAAAATCCCTTCGACCATACCTCAAGGAACACTGGCCGAAAATAAAGGAAGAGTTGCTCAAGGGAACCTACAAGCTATTTAGCCCCCTAACGAGATTGAACAGTTAGACCACAATCTGTTACAGTTAAGTAAGGGGGTATGATTTAGTTGAACAGAAAACAATATTCACCAGAGATGAAAATGCAGATCGTGAAAGAAACCCTGGAAACAGGCAATGCCTCGATCGTGGCCAGAAGACATGATATTGCACCCAGCCTGGTCGCCCGCTGGGCTAGGTGCTATAAAAGATACGGCACATTTTACCCGCAAAAGGAGGTACCAGGAACAAACGGCTCCTGTATTCCTCCTGATTACAAGAAGATAACAAAGGAGAATGAGCAACTAAAGAAACTGCTGGGCGAAAAAGACCTGGAAATCGCCATTCTTCGTGATTTGTTAAAAAAAACGAACCTACCCTTCCCGATAAAATAGCCGTGGCGCAAAAATGGATCTCTTTGGGATATAAAGTCTCCCTGGTTTTGCGGATTATCGGGATCAGCCGCTCCACGTATTACCCTAATTTAAAGCGCCAACCCAAACCCAGGATCTTTGCCGGCGGCCGGCCTAAATCCCATTATACCTTCACCAGCGATAACAAGGTGGTGAGCAACGAACAGGTCAAAGAATGGTTGTGCGAATTAATTACTGCCGAAGGGTTTGCCTATGGATACTTAAAATTAACCCACTGCCTGCGCCGAAAGTTTCATCTGATCATTAACAAGAAAAAGGTGTACCGGCTTTGCAAGGAACTGGATATCTTAAGGCCGCAGCGGAAAATAAAGCGCAAACACCCCCGCCGGCTGGCCAGGAACCGGGTCATTACGGCTTCCAACCAGCTCTGGGAAGCCGATCTTAAATACGGCTACATTGCCGGGGAAGATAGATTCTTTTTCATCATGCCGATCATTGACGTTTTTGACCGTTGCATTGTAGCTTACCATATCGGTTTGTCCTGTGAAGCGAAGGATGCTCGCGTCATGAGTTTACCAGCTATGCCGAAGCGTATGCAACGGTTGTCGACTTCATCCACTTTTACAACGAAACCCGGATTCATTCAGCAACTAAATACTTACCACCGCTGGAATGCTATCAACTGCTGAAAAACAACCAGGTAGAGTTAAAACCAGTAAAAGTGTAACATGTTCTTTGGTGGGCCCTGGAGGTCTTTGGGCGGCGCCGTCAGGGAAGCCTTGACGGCCGGGGACCCCGCATAAAATGTGTTTTCCGACGGGGCGTGCACACCTTGCCTACATGTTCCCCGGAGCCACCCCGTCGGTAGTTCCTGGCCTACCACCTGCGGGGTGGCAGTCGAGGCCACCGCCTTCCGATTAACCGATTAAACAATTCAACGATACTTTATGAAATAGTTAGCAACAAAGACTAATTGTCCAATTTTAGGGGGTCAAGCCGCATCTGCTTCGATTACGGGTTTCAATTCCTCATAGGTACGCTGAGAACGCATTGGCTTTCATCTCCCCCTCGGCATGCCCGGCGTTTCAATTCCTCATAGGTACGCTGAGAACCAGGTTTGGCGGTTATTTGTTCCTGAACGACTCCACGTTTCAATTCCTCATAGGTACGCTGAGAACAGGTAGAGGGGTTGAAGGGAGTTCTCCCCCTGGCCGCGTTTCAATTCCTCATAGGTACGCTGAGAACGTCAGATAAAAATTCAGCCCGCTAAGGAGGTGTCGGTTTCAATTCCTCATAGGTACGCTGAGAACTTTCCGTTAGCGTCATATACTATCGCCCCCTTTGTAAGTTTCAATTCCTCATAGGTACGCTGAGAACGCCGCGGTTGGCGCAGTATACGGGGAAGAAGTTGAGTTTCAATTCCTCATAGGTACGCTGAGAACCCCCTTTACCTCTCCTTCATCATCCTTTATTGCCTGTTTCAATTCCTCATAGGTACGCTGAGAACTTGATGCTGTTACTGCGGCAATAACCGTAGGTGCGGGTTTCAATTCCTCATAGGTACGCTGAGAACCTGCTTTCTCCCTCTTTTTTTCTAACTCTAATGCCGGTTTCAATTCCTCATAGGTACGCTGAGAACTACCATGGGACAAATTCCCTGGGATAATCTGCCTTGGGTTTCAATTCCTCATAGGTACGCTGATAACGCTCTGGATGCTTGGAAGAAATGCAAGGAACGGAATAGTTTCAATTCCTCATAGACAATCATGTCACCTCCGGTGACACCAACAGAGGATGAAAATAGGTGCTAGTCGAATAAAACCTTCAGCGGCTGGTAACGAGGTCGAAATACCTTGGTGCTTTGAGCCCGATACTTAGACGGACCCCAGCGGCCTGGTGCACCACTGATTGTTGCTCCCATCTGGGAAGCACGCAGGGCAGATTGCTCATTCAAAGGCCACTGCACCAGCCCTGACTATCCAAAGCCGCTAAAGCCTTACGGTAATATGTCAAGATCCAAGGACCAAAATTTCTAAGAAATTTTTCTAAAAAAGCGCATACCAAACCAAGCTTGTTTCCAGAGGTAAATGGAAAAAAGCAACATAAATGGTTCATCGGTTGAGAGACAATAGTCAGGTGGTGATATGCATGCTGCTCCACGCACTGTAGCGTCTTATCCGTTGTGGTCTTTCGGGATAAACCCTACTGGACGGTCGATACGGTATTATGAAGCTGTTGCTATTAGCAGAAGAGCCACCCGACAGACTAAACCTAAACCACCTTTCTCTGCCCCTGGGGCACGTATAGTTGGTTGCTGCGTAGCAGAGCATCAACCACCCGCACGAGTTTACGTGCGGTCAGAACCAAAGCACGGCGATGGTGGTGAGTGGAACTCTCTTTAAACTTACGGGCATAGAACTCGGCAAACCTGGGGTCCCATTTACGCACGCTGTCGGCGGCCATCACAAAGTAATAGCGCAGGTACACGTTGCCGGTTTTCGTAAGCGGCGTGTCATCGGCTTCAAACTCGCCTGACTGGTGTTTCCGCCAGGTGAGGCCGGCAAACTTGGCGACTGCCTTCTCGTTGTCGAACCGGTGGATGTCGCCGATCTCGGCGATTATTCCGGCGGTACAGACAGGCCCCATGCCCGGCATCGACTGCAGAGTGTTCGGAAAGTGTGACAGTTCTTTCTCAATCGCCCTGTCAATACTCTTGACCTGCTGTTCCAGGGTGCAGATGGTCTGCAAACTGGTGGCCAGGATCAGGTTCACCGGCTCCAGGAGGCTTCCGTGCAGCCTGTAAGCGCAGGCTGCGGCATGCTTTAAGGCCTTGGCCGTAGCTTCGGGGTTGGAGAAATGACTCTTCCCCTTCTCCATCAGGAAGTCAATTAACTCATCAAGCGGTCGTGCCGCAATCTCTTCCGGAGAAAGGAACTCGGTCAGGATCGCCTCCGAGGTGGCCCCGAAGATGTCGCTCAGCACCTTGTCCTGGCAGATGGTATTGAACTTCAGGAACAGGTTGGTCAGGAAGTAGTTCTTCTCCCGAGTGATGGTCTGGATCAGGTGGTAACGGAACCTGGTCAGCCGCTGGAGGGGCAGGTAGCGGAAGTCCACCTGGCAGCTCTCGGGCAGCCGTCCGAACCTGAGCCGGTCGGCGATCACCAGGCAGTCGAACCAGTCATCCTTTGGAATATCGACGTACTGTTTTCTGAAGTTGGCGATCACCTTGGGATTGAAGACGTACACCTGGGGGTGAAAGGAAGCCAGCAAAGGCTCACCAGCCAGGCGCATCTGCAGGTGCCAGCCATAGACAGAGGTGGACTCCATGCCGATCCGCAGGGAATCAACTTCGTTGGCGCCGCAGATCTCCACCAGGTACTTAACAAAGGACTCGGCTCCCGGATCGTCGTTCTTGTAACGCATACGCTTGGCGATCTCCTCGCCCTCTGCGTCGAACATCCGGGCCTTGAAATCTTTCATGCTGACATCGATACCGACAAACAGTTTCATCAGTTTCACCCCCTCCCAGGGAGGAATTGTGCAAGATTATGCGGGGTCCCAGGCACCATAACCGGTCAACAGCCTCGCCGGAAACAACGCTTTCCTGTCAGGACCTTATTCTATCCAACCTGCTACCATTGGACAGGATCTTGACAAGTTGCGCAACTTACGTGTCAGGGGTACAGGTTATGGGCTGGGGGTCAGGCTTTCTAAGAGGTCGGACCTCAAGGAGGACAACACCTACCCAGAACATAATCTCACGACTACATTTTGCCTGGAACACCGCCAAAAGTGAATACCCAATTTCCAGTTGTCAAGGAGCATTTTTGATCCAAGCCGGGCTTCTTTTAAGGGCTGGATCAATTGGTGTTACAAAAACTATCTTACGAGGAGGATCTTTGATGGATGTCGTGTTCCCGTACTGTTGTGGTTTGGACGTTCACAAAAACTCTGTCGTTGCCTGCGTTATTACGCCAGATGAAAAGGAAATAAGAACATTTGGTACCATGACCAGAGATCTTTTAAACCTGGCTGACTGGCTTACCAGCAAAGGCTGTACACATGTGGCCATGGAAAGTACCGGGGTTTATTGGAAGCCGATCTATAATATCCTTGAACAGTATCAGCTGGAACTCCTGGTCGTCAACGCCAAGCATATTAAAGCCGTTCCAGGTCGCAAAACCGATGTCAAAGATGCCGAATGGATTGCAGACCTCTTGCGCCACGGTCTTTTGAAAGGAAGCTACATTCCTGACAGAGAACAGCGGGAATTAAGGGAACTGGTCGGTTACCGCAAAAGCCTCGTCGAAGAACGTGCCAGGGAAGTTAACCGTATCCAAAAAACGCTGGAAGGCGCCGGGATTAAACTGTCATCAGTGGCAACAGATGTTGTCGGCGTCTCCGGCAGGGCGATGATCGAAGGTATCATTTCCGGTATCGATGATCCCGCTGTTCTCGCAGACTTTGCACAAAAGAAATTAAAGAAAAAGAAAGAGCAACTGGAGCAAGCCCTGTTTGGATTGGTGGGAAAACACCAGCGATTGCTTTTAGCAGCCCAACTGCGCCATATCGATTATCTTGATCAGGAAATTGCACGCCTTGATCAACAGATCGAGGAGCGGATGCGCCCTTTTGAGGCAGAGCTGGCTCTTTTGGATACTATTCCAGGAGTTGGGAGAAGAACCTCTCAAGTTATTTTAGCCTGTATAGGTGCAGATATGTCACGATTTCCATCCGCAGCTCACCTGTCTTCATGGGCAGGGGTGGCCCCCGGCAATAATGAAAGCGCCGGTAAACGCAAGAGCGGTAAAACAACCAAAGGTAATACGCTGTTACACACTACCTTGATCCAGGCTGCCAGGGCTGCCTCCCGCACTAAAAACACCTACCTTTCCGCTCTGTATCACCGTGTTGCTGCCAGAAGAGGCGCTAACAGGGCTGCTGTTGCTGTTGCTCATTCTATTTTGGTCAGCGTTTATTACATGTTGATTAGAAGAGTGCCTTATCATGATCTCGGCGGTGACTATTTTGAGAAAAGAAATTCTAAAGCGGTTGTCAATCGTGCTGTTAAGCAATTAGAACAATTGGGTTATCGTGTGAGCATCGAGGTTGCATAATCGAGCTCTTAGTTTTATTCGTTTTTAAGTCTCATTATCCCTTTAATGCCTAGGGTCTGCTTGATTATTGCCTTTTTTGTGAAGCTAATTTTCAGGGCAGGTACGCTGAGAACATAATATTCCTTGTATGCATAAACCACGCCGTCAGGAGTTTCAATTCCTCATAGGTACGCTGAGAACTCTGCACATTGGGGGCATAAAGCGACGCCCCCAAAACCGTTTCAATTCCTCATAGGTACGCTGAGAACTTCTGTGTCGAAGTCAGTTCCCCTGAGCAGTCCCTGGTTTCAATTCCTCATAGGTACGCTGAGAACGGAAAGAAAAACATGAGAAGGTTAAGATGCAAAAGTGTTTCAATTCCTCATAGGTACGCTGAGAACTCGAAACGTCGCACGAATCTGTCGCTATCCTTAGAAGTTTCAATTCCTCATAGGTACGCTGAGAACGCATAAATATCCGAGGTGGTGCTTGCCCGCTCATGGCCGTTTCAATTCCTCATAGGTACTCTGAGAACAATGCTGGCAAGGTCGTTCTCGCCTGGGCTATGCAGTGTTTCAATTCCTCATAGGTACGCTGAGAACTGAGTTGATAGAACAAATAAAGAGTATGTATGGGAAGGGTTTCAATTCCTCATAGGTACGCTGAGAACTATGCCAGTTTAGGCGAAACGGTATATCACAGATAGTTTCAATTCCTCATAGGTACGCTGAGAACATTTATCATCTTATTGCGGAATGCAATTATGGCACAAGTTTCAATTCCTCATAGGTACGCTGAGAACGGTTGTAATGAGAGCCGGGGAATTGAGGCACCGGGGTTTCAATTCCTCATAGGTACGCTGAGAACCCATCCCCCCCGCGCGGAAGGCGAAGCCGCTGCGTTGGTTTCAATTCCTCATAGGTACGCTGAGAACATTGCCCTGGCGCTGAAGCTGAGCGTGAAAGATGGAGAGTTTCAATTCCTCATAGGTACGCTGAGAACCCGTAGGGATGTGGCTCGGCAGATACAAGAACACTCGTTTCAATTCCTCATAGGTACGCTGAGAACTTCAATTTGGCGATTGGGAGTTTTGGGATGATGAAGAGTTTCAATTCCTCATAGGTACGCTGAGAACCCCCTAAAACTCTATTCAACGTAGTGAGCAAACCTGTTTCAATTCCTCATAGGTACGCTGAGAACGGTGCACACTGCCACTGTAATCGTTGGCATTGTTGGTTTCAATTCCTCATAGGTACGCTGAGAACGCGGTGTACGAGCGTCATCTCTTTGTTAGCCTGGGTTTCAATTCCTCATAGGTACGCTGAGAACCAAGTTTTTCTCCCGCTTCACCAGCTGGCCGCCCAGGGTTTCAATTCCTCATAGGTACGCTGAGAACCCCCAGCTTTTGGTCGGGCACGAATGCTTGACCATGTTTCAATTCCTCATAGGTACGCTGAGAACGTGCGGACTTCCTCACCATTAACCGTATCCCAGCTCGCGTGTTTCAATTCCTCATAGGTACGCTGAGAAC